>DATHPN010000136.1:0-29123 GCA_035483715.1 Candidatus Acidiferrum sp. | reverse complement strand
ATGTAGGATTCGTTGAATTTCAGCTGCTTGGTAACTTCGAGATGGCCGTCGCTCCAGGCCAGAGTGACTTCCGCCGGAGCGTGCAGGACGGCGCCGGGTTCAACCGTTTTGCCCGCGGAAGTAATTTCAAACAGCGCCTTGTTTGCGGTCACTTCCTGTTGCGGATCGTCCAGCGCCAGAGAAAACGGCCAGCTGCCGGACTGCTGCGCGGCGCCGGGATGGACCAGATCGAGCGTGCGCGGAGGTTTACTGTCATCGGTAAATTTCTTGAGCTGCCAACTTCGCACCACGCCGCCGAGATTGGAAATCTGCACGCGATACAGGTCACTTTCAATCACGATGGAACTTTCCGCGCTCGCGGCGCGCATGGCCACAGCTGCGACAGGTGCCGCAGGAGCCGCAGGTTTTTTCTCTGCCGGAGCTGAAGTGACAGCGGTTCCCTGGGCGGGCGGCGAAGCAGGATTTGTGGCTACGGCGGCAGGGTTGGCCGGCAGCGGCTGCTGCGGCTTATTGATGAGCGCCCATCCCGCGATCACGAACAGGCAAAGCACAGCCGCCAGAAGCGAGCGCATTTCCGTCGACATTTCCTTGCGCTCGCTCACGAACGGACCTCTTTAGTAGCGCAGGCTTCAGCCTGTGGATTTTGGTTTTTTCCGCGGCCCAACCCCCATAGGCTAAAGCCTGCGCTACTGTTTGCTGCGCGCGAAAACTCGCCGGCATCGGGCACAAGATCCACGCCGCCCGGCGTGAAAGGATGGCAGCGCGAAAGGCGGCGCAGCGCGAGCCACGAACCGCGCCGCGCGCCGTGGATTCGCACAGCCTCGGCGGCGTAGTGCGAGCAGGAAGGATAAAACTTGCAGGCACTCGGCATCAGCGCCGAAAAAAAAGCCTGATACACGCGCACGGCAAAAAGCAGGGCGCGCGCCGCAGGGCTCATATTTTCACGCCCGTGCTGCGGATGCCGCGCAAGAGGCGCAGCAACTCCGTCTCCAGGGGCGCGAACGCCCCCTTGGCCACGGTGCTCTTCGGATGTATGACGATGTCCCATCCTGCAGGAATCTCCGTCCTGTTGCGCCGCAGAATTTCGCGGACGCGGCGTCGAATGCGGTTCCGCACCACCGCGCCGCCCAGCGCTTTTTTGATGCTGATTCCGAAGCGGCTGGCGCGTCTGGCCTCGATCGCACTGGCGGAGGAACTTTCGCGCGGAAGCTCCCGCCCGCTAGCCTCTTTCAGAAGCGCCGTCTGCGCTCGGAAAAAAACGGAAAACTGAGGGCTCGAACGGCGCTGACCGGCGCCGTATACGGCTTCGTATTCCACGCGCTTCAGCAAGCGCATGGCACGGGGAAAACCCTGCCGCGGCTCGTCCGCTGCGGCGGACGGTTCCGATTCTCTAGATTGGCGTAAGACGATGGCGTCCCTTTTTGCGTCGGGCGGCCAAAACTTTGCGGCCCCCCGCAGTCTTCATGCGCGTGCGAAAACCGTGTGTTTTGTGGCGACGGCGCACTTTCGGTTGAAACGTGCGTTTTGGCAAAGAACTCTCCCCCTCGGTGCCAACAATTGGACCGATTCAAAACATTTAGTGTAGTCGAGGGTTTGAAGGCGGTCAAGGATTCGAGGGGCTAATAAATATTGCTGCAGCCCGCCGAACTAATTTCGCAATCTCATCGGAAAAGTTCAATTCACGCCCCTGCAGGAAATCACGCCTGCAAATCCCGGCGGGGTTTCGTGCTAAACGTGTCCCGGAATTCTACGCGGGGTGGCCGGTGCGAGGGCCGATTCTCCCTCGCACCGGCCGTGCCAACTAGAATTGTAGCTTCAAGCCGACTTGCAACACGCGGCTGCTTCCCGAACCAACCAGGGGATTGCCGGCTACAACGTCGGGTGTCCCGCACCCGCAGCCAAACGTAATGCCGCTCGAAGGATCGTTGCCGGTAAGGCCGCCATTCGCTGCGCCGTACGGATTGGAAATGATGGGATGATTGAACAAGTTAAAGACCTCGGCCCGGAACTGGGCGCTGTACCGCTCCTTGAACGTGAAGATCTTGAAGACAGAAAAATCCACGTTCTTGAAGCCCGAGTCGCGGAAGATGTTCCGGCCCATGTTGCCGAAGGTTCCGAGATTGGGAGGGGTAATGACCGAACTGCCGGACACGAAGCAGCCGTTGCTGGAATTGAGGGTACTGTTGGGGTTGGCGGGGTTGTCCACGTTGGTGCACTCCTTCCACAGGGCTGCGGAAGTGCTGGCGGAACACGGGCCTGGTACGTTCCCGCAAAAGGCAACAGCTTGAGCATAGGGGCCGCTGTATTGAGCGCAACCGCCTGCGCCGGGCCCTGTGCAGAACATGAAGGAGTCCGGGCCGGACCTAAAGTCGCCGGGATTCCCGAAGAAATTCCAGCGATCTCCGAAATCTCCAGTCCCGCTGATATCGTTACCCTGGTCGTTCACAAGCCACGGCAGGCCGCCTTGCAGGCTTATGATCGTGTTGAGCTTCCACCCTTCCAGCAACTGGGCAAAGCCTTTGATCCCAGGAAGATCATACGTGGCCGTGATCGTAAAGCGGTGCCGGATGTCGAAGTCGCTGTTGCCATACTCCAGCCCTGGGTTGGAGCTGTCCTGCGGCAGGTTTCCGAAACGGTTCAGGGAACCGTTGTCGAGGCCATGACCGAACGTGTAACCGGCAGTGAAAGACAACCCGTGAGTCACCCGCTCTGTCAGGGTACTCTGTAGGCTATGGTAATTGGAACGGGCATCGTTCACTGTCATGTTGACATACCTGAGATAGGGGAAAGCGTTAATGAACGGTCTGGCTTCCTGCTCGGCCGGACCAGCTTTCATAAAATTAGGCTTGGCGGGGTTGCAAGCGTCAGCCAACTGCTGTGGCGTCAGCGCATTCAAGCAATACCCCGCGCCCAGCGGCGCCTGATTCAGGTCAACAAATCCTGTCATATTGGAGCCGTGGTTGCCGACATAGCTAACCTCCAACGACAGATTGTTAGTGATTGCATGCGTGATACCGAGGCTCCAATTCGTCATGTTAGGGGTGCGGAGATTCTGGTTCACCGTGGTCAGGTCACAGGTTGAGGTGCCAGTGCAACTGACTCCGGCGCCAAGCGGCAATGCAACGCCGTTCCAGTTGACAGCAGTGCCAGGCAGAAAGGCCGTGCCGAGTGCAATTGAGCCGCCAAAGGTTGTCCCCCCTTGACCTGCGCAAGTCTGTGGCGGGACAAAGGCCACAGTGCAGCCACCTGTCGGGACGGCAGCGAAAGTGCCATTTTTGAAGTTCTGGAACGGCGACTGCATGAACTGGGCCGGGGTGAAAATCGAGTAAATTCTGCTGACTCCGCCGCGGACCACAGTCGTGCCTCTGCCGGAGAGATCCCACGCAAAGCCCGCGCGGGGCGAGAAGTCCTTGTAATCGGACTTCCAGAGTGTGTCGCCAACTGACGGTTGACCCTGCTGGACCATTCCAAGTGACGGGTTGAAGGTACCCAGGAGGCCGCTGGCATCTTTAATCGGCGATACGTA
This sequence comes from Candidatus Acidiferrum sp., assembly GCA_035483715.1. Lineage (GTDB taxonomy): Bacteria > Acidobacteriota > Terriglobia > Acidiferrales > UBA7541 > Palsa-360. Next base: position 25,597 of record DATHPN010000136.1, on the reverse strand, counting down.
GGAGTAGCGCAGGCCCAGGTTGACGATCAATTTCGGGGTTATTCGCCAGTCGTCTTGAACGAACCCCGCAATATTCTTCCAGTTTAGATCTCGAGCCGTGGTGCCTACGAGCTGAGTTGCGTCCGTCGGCGTTCCGGCGAAAAAGTCTTCTAAAGCGCTGGACGTATTGAAACAAGGGGGATTCTTCCCTGCAGGGCAAGGAATCGGAAGGTTAAAGGCCTGCCCTCCCGCCTTTAAGAAGTCGAACCGGCCCCGCGTGTCGTGGAGGTTGATAAAGGCCTCGATGTGCGTGTATTCGACGCCGAACTTGAAGCTGTGCTTGCCCGCCAAATACGATACGCTGTCCTGAAAATCGTAATACGGGTTGACGAACTGCACGGGACGACCGCGCCAGGCGCCCAAGGGAGCAAACTTAGCAATTGTGATAGTCGGGAAGCCACCAACACTCGTGATGCCCGTGTTGAGAGGGTAGCCCTTGCCCCCACAACCGGAAGCGGTGCATAGACCGCCTGTGCCATCGGCGAAAACGTTTTGGTCGTCGGAGACTAGGCTGAAGCTAACTTTGTCAAAGCCAAACCGGGCATCGTTCACCAGGCGGGAATTCGGGGTCCAAACCCAGTCGGCACTAACCGTGTACGTGCGGATTGGATCTCCGTTCTTAAAGCTGTTGTTCACGACGGGGTGATCTTCTCCATCGCCCAAGTAGTCGCCGACCAGCACCATGCCATTGATCGTGTGCTTGTCGTTGAGGCGGTAGTCCATTTTCCCGATTCCGTTGTTGCTCTTGTTGATGTTCGGGAAACCGCTGTTATAGCCGGTAGTGGTCGAAGGGGCGTTCTGAATGAGGCCGCCCGTGCAGGTGAAGGTTGCGCCTGAAGGGCTGCAACCGAATATGTCCATGCTGACGGGACTTATCGCCGGTACCGTGCCCGGGTTCAATAGGTGCGCCGCTTGCAAACCATTGAGAGCGTCAACCATGCTACTCTTCACGCCGAGGCCCGCACCTGTGGCAGGGACGGTTGCAGGAAAAGCGTTACCCACAAAAGAACGCAGGCCCTCATAGCCGCCGAAGAAGAACAGTTTGTCCTTCTTGATTGGCCCGCCAACTACGCCGCCAAACTGCTTCAAATACGTTGGCAGCTTATTGCAAACGACTGGAAGCGGGTTCTGCAGGCAGGTTCCACCGACTTCATCGGTGTTGTAAAAGTTGCGTGCGTCCCACGCGGCGCTGCGGTAAAACCCGTAAGCCGATCCATGAAGCGTGTTGGTCCCCGATTTGATTCCCACGTTCACGACGGCGCCGGGCCTCCAGCCATACTCCGCCTTGGGATTCTCCATGAGGTTGAATTCCTGGATGGCATCAACGGGCAGAATGGTGGCCCCATCGGTAAAAGGACTCGGCATACCGGAGATGGGGCGATAGTCATAGAGATTGACGTTCAGAACTCCATCGAGCATCCAAACGCTTTCATCAGGCCGGCTGTTGTTGGTGCTCTGAGTCCATGGCGAGCCACCCGCATAGGTCGTCACGCCTGGGCGCAGGGACAACAGGTTCTGGTAATTGCGGCCATTCAAGGGCATATCCTGTATGTCGGCGTTGTTGAGCGTGCCGCCCAGCGTGGCGTTGGTGGTCTCAACCAGCGGGATGGATTCGGTGACCGTGACGGTTTGTTCCTGCTGGCCAGGCTGGACGACCAGATCAACTCGAATTTCCTTGCCAACGCCCAACTCCACGCCCACCCGCTCGATCTTCTTGAAGCCCTTGGCCTCGGCACGAACCGTATACGTGCTGGGAACCAGGTTGGGGGCGTTATATTCGCCCGCGTCATCCGTGCTTAAAGTTCGTGAGACGTTTCTGTCCGTGTCCACGACGCTTACCGTAGCGTTCGCGATAACGCCTCCGCTTTGATCAGTAACCGTTCCCATAATGCGGCCGAAGTTACCTTGTGAAAACATCGGCAGACAGAGAAGAAGAACCCCTATTGTCCCCACCAGCAACGGCAGAGATTTCCACCAGCGAACACCCCAAGATGCGTTGCTCATTGAACGATAGGAACTCATTTCCGGACCTCCTGTTTAGAATAGTTAGTCTAGAATGTGGCCCCGAGCCTCACCCATGGTCTGTTCCCAACTGCCTAAAGATCGAGGAAGCCGTGAAGGCAAGCTTCCGCCTTGCGAATGCGAACCCCTCATCCGCGGGACGATTCCCAATTGAGCAAAAGCAGACATTTCGGGCCACGCCTTCGCAGGCCTGGCGCCGATTTTATTAATTACAATAACTAAGTATCGAGAGGCCTAAGGAGTGCGTATGCACTCCGACCAAGGTAGGGCCGATCGCAATGTTGGCGATGTAACAAGGTTGGCGGGGTTATAAGTCCACTCAAGTACCCCACCCGGAATTTCCTCACTTGCGCTGAGGTCTACGCCTATCGAGAACAATTGTCAAGCATAATTATTGCAAATTAGAGGGTCTAAAAAATGGATGGAGTCCGCAGAGGGGAACAACGCGATTGCATCGAGGGCGTGCGAGTGACGCGCCTGAAAGAAATCGCCCTGCAAAACACACGACGGTTTCGTGACCCACACATCTCCGAATGCTACGTTGGATGGCCGGTGCGAGCGCACGTTCGGACCTCGCACCGGCCGGATGGATTTAGTACGTGAGCTTCAAGCCGAGTTGCATCACGCGGCTGCTTCCTGAACCGACCAGCGGATTGCCAGCCGCGACGTCCGGTGTGGAGCACCCGCAGCCGAGCGCGCCGGGGTTGCTCGGGTCAGCGCCTAAGAAGCTCGTATTCGTTGAGCCGTACGGATTGGCGTAAATCGGGTGATTGAACACATTAAAGAATTCGACCCGAAATTCGGCGCCAATCCGCTCCTTGAACTTGAAGCTCTTGAACACAGAGAAATCCACGTTCTTGAAGGCCGAGTCCCGAAAGAGGTTCCGGCCCATGGTGCCAAAAGTTCCATTCTTGGGAGGAGTCATCACCGAGTTGCCCTTTATGAAGCAACCCGCAGAAGCAAGCGTGTTGGGGTCGGGGGCGACCTTAACACATGCGCCCGGATCCACGTTTATCGGGGTTACGATGCCGGTAATCCCAGATGTGGACGTACAACTCGCACCACTGGAGTTAGCGGTCCCGTCAGTTTTGACAGTGAAGCCACTGCACCACGGAATGGAACTGGGGCCGGACTTGAAGTCGTTGGGGTTGCCGAAGAAATCCCAGCGATCGTTGAAGTCTCCTTGCCCGCTTCCGCCCGTGCTGAAATCGTCGTGGGTGTCAAACATTAGCCACGGCTGGGAGGTCTGAACGGTCACGATGGTGTTGAGCTTCCAGCCTTCCAGCAACTGGCCGTAGCCTTTTTTCCCGGGAAGCTCGTAACTGGCCGTGACGGTTAAGCGGTGCCGGACGTCGAAATCGCTGCTGGCGTACTCCCTTTCCAAATGCGTACTGTCCTGTGGAGTCAGTCCTTGAAAATTCTCGGAACCGGTGTCGAGACCATGACCGTACGTGTAACCGGCCGTGAATTCCAGCCCGTGAGACAGCCGCTTGGTCAGCGTCGCCTGAAGACTGTTGTAATTAGAATGAGATTCGTTATCTACGAAGTTTATAATCCCCAGGTACGGAAATTTGGCGAAGGGACGCGAAGTGCCGTTGGCGCACTGGGTGGGGTCCGGATTCGGAGCACACTGATTGATGTCGCGCACAGCCTGCAGGTTACGGCCCTGATTGCCGACGTAGCCAACCTCCAGCGAAAGATTGCTGGAGAAGCTGTGCTGGATATTGACGTTGTAATTGACGACGTACGGGGTTTGCAGGTGCGGATCGATCGCATAGAGGCTGCACGTTGAGCTGGCCGTGCAAGAGAGCCCCCCCTGCGGAAAGAGAACGCCGTTCCAGTCGAGCTGTCCTCCGTTATTGATGGACCCGATGTAGTTAGGCTGGCCGAGATCGATCGTGCCGCCGAAGGTTTGCCCTCCGGCCTGCGCGCAAGTTTGTCCGGGGGTTATGGTGACATTACAGGCGCCTGACGGGTCTTGAGCGATGTTGCCCGCCGAGCCGTTTGGAGGTCCGTTGTCCATGAACGGCCTCGCATAGATCGTCGCATAGATAACACTGGACGCAGCGCGGACCACAGTGGTCCCATTGCCCATGACATCCCAGGCAAAACCCACGCGGGGCGAGAAGTTGTGGCGATTGGGCTTCCAGAGAGTTGGGCCTACGCTTGCCTGGCCCTGCTGAACAATTCCAAGGTTCGGATCGAAGTTACCGAAAAGATTGTTGACCTCTCTGATCGGCGTCGCGTATTCGTAGCGCAGTCCTAGATTCAGCATCACTCTCGGCTTGATGTGCCAGTCATCCTGGACGAACCCGGCGTAATGCATCCATTTCATCGTGCGGTTCCCGTTGCCAATGTTGACAATTCCTTTTTGCGGATTTCCCGAGAAGAAGTCCTCGAGAGGGCACGATATTGGTTTGTTGTTTGGATCTGTACAATCGATAAGCCCTGGGGTCTGTCCGCCGGCAAAGAGAACGAGAGCACCTCTGAAGTCTTGCGTGACTTGATCGGCTTCGATGTGCGTGACTTCCCCCCCGAATTTGAAGGCGTGCTTGCCCCGCAAATACGAGATGCTGTCTTGAAAATCGAAATACGGGCTGGGGCCGGTAAGACCGGGACGGGTGCCATTCGGATTGCCCAGGCCGGCGCCGCCGCCGCCGGTGAAACCCGCAATTTGAATAAACGGCAACCCGCCCCCAACCGTTACGCCCGAGTTGAGGGGATAGCCCTTGCCGCCACAGCCGGTAGCGGTGCACAGACCTCCCGACCCATCGGGGACGATGTTTTGGTCGCCGATGGTAAAGCCCTGGCTAACGCTGTCGTAGCCGAACCGGAGTTCGTTCACCAGTGTGGAACTGGGGGTCCAAATCCAATTCCCGACGGCCGTCCGCGATACCACCGAAATTCCAGTATTGAACAAGTTATTCACAATGGGGTGATCCTGCCCCGTGGCTCTGTAATCCCCGGTCCAGAACATGCCGCTGATCCGGTGCTTGCTGTTGATCGTGTAGTCGATTTTCGCAATCCCATTGTCGGTGACATTCTGGTTGGGGAAAGTAGAGGGGTAGTTGTTATTATTCGAGGGTGCGTTCGCGTAGAGCCCGCCCGTGCAGGCGTACGAACCCGCAGTTGCCGGCGTGCCGCTGCACCCCAGCAAATCCAGGCTCGGTGAACTTAGACATTTAGTGGTAACCGTACTCGAACATAGTTGGTTAAAACCCGCAGCCTGCAGCGCTCCGATTGCATCCACCATGCTATTCGCCGGGCTCCCTAACGTGCCGGTCGCGGGAGCTTGAACGACAAATATGTTGCCAATTAGGGAACGCAGTCCCTCATAACCGGCGAAGAAAAAGAGTTTGTCTTTCTTGATCGGTCCGCCGACGACGGCGCCGAACTGCTTGAGCTCGGCCGGCAGCTTGTCGCACTGAGAGGGAAGACCCCGGGTGCAGGTTCCATCCGGAGCCAGCGCCGGGTTGAAAGTATTGCGGGCGTCCCAACCGACATAGCGGCCAAACGCGTAAGCCGAGCCGTGTAGAGAGTTGGTTCCCGATCGGATGCCCACGTTCACCGTGGCGCCGGGCTTCCATCCGTACTCCGCTTTGGGATTCTCCAGAGTGTTGAATTCCTGAATGGCATCGATGGGCACGATGGTCGCCGCATCGGTAAACGCACTCGGCGCATTGCCTACCTGGCGGGCGTCATAGAAACTGACATTGATCACCCCGTCCATCATCCAGACGGTTTCATCGGGGCGCATGTTGTTGGTGCTCTGCGACCAGGGGGAGCCTCCCGGCTGAACCATGATGCCCGGGCGCAGAGACATCAGATTCTGGTAATTCCGGCCATTGAGGGGCATATCGTTGATTTCCGTGTTCTCAAGCGTGCCGCCCAAGGTGGCGTTGGTAGTCTCCACCAGCGGCACCGCTTCGGTGATGGTGATGGTCTGCTCCTGCGCACCCGGCTGAAGGGTCAGGTCAATTCTGACTTCATGACCAACTTCCAGCACAACGTTTTGGCGTTCAACTCTCTTGAACCCTTTGGCCTCGGCGCGGACTGTATAGGCGCCGGGAATGAGCGTGGGAGCGTTATACTCCCCGGCGTCATCGGTGGTCAGCGTGCGCGCCACGCCTCTCTCTGTGTCTAGGACGGTTACGGTGGCACCGGATATAACGCCGCCGCTTTGATCCGTAACGGCTCCGAGGATACGTCCGAAATTGCCCTGCGAAAACAGCGGCAGACAGAGCAGCAGCGCTCCCATCGTGCCAACCACCAATGGCAGGGCTTTCGGGAAACGTACTCTCCAAGGTCTCTTGCCTGCGGAAAGTAAGGAACTCATTTTTGGACCTCCGATCCAAAAATACTGAATCTGGAATTTGACCCCCAGCCTCACCCGTTGTTTCTATCCAATTGCCGCAAAGTCGAGAAAGCTTCCAAAGCAAGCTTCCGCCTTGCCGATTTGAACCCCCCGTACTAGCCGGATGATTCCCAAGTAAGTAACGGCAACTATCTCGGGCCAGGCCTGTCCAAGCTTGGCGCCAATTTTACGAATTAGGACGGGGCGCTATTAAGTTAAACAAAGGGTGCACCTGCACCCCCGACCAAGGCAGGGCCGATCGCAATGTTGGCGATAATATGATTCTGGCAGGGTAGTAAGTCCACTCGCGTACCCCACCACTTGGGGTGAGGTGTACGCCTTTCAGTAATGATTGTCAACCATAAATTATTAGAAGCTAGGGGCAGTCTTCTGTTCTTTTATGATGTCTGCCGTATCCAATTTGCCGTCGCGCGCGATTTTTTAGTAGCCTACGGCTGCGTTACATCCGAAAAATTTGTGGGAAAGCCGGTGCCTCTCACTGCGCTGCCTGCCTTCGAAACTAGCCGCGGAAGCGGTGGAATCGTAATATTTCCGTTATGCCCTTAGCACGATGCGCCATGAAATTCTTCGACCACAGCAGGGGGTGGTCTCTTTTTACCCTGCGAATCGTCTTTCGCGTCGAGGAGCGCAGGATTTGACCAATGCGACTGCCAACTGTGTGTCAATACGCCCATAGGAGTGTCCAAATATTATGGGGCTTAAGTGCGGACGGGGTTTGATAACCCCCGTGCTGTCAACGCGCGCGGTGTGGCATCCGCTGTGCCCTTAACCCTTAAGAGGAAGTTCCCCCTCGGGATGGAGAGGTTCAACACCCAAGGAGGGGGTAACTAAGCCGTTCGTGAAAGGTCAGGAGCAATTTTTTTTCCGCTCCGAGATCGGTTAATCTTGAAGATCCCAATGTCGCGAACAGTAAAATTTGATGGACGACCAATCTGGGCGGAAGTAAGCCTGGGAGCGCTGACGCACAATCTGCGGGCGATCCGCGCGCACGTCAATCCTGCGGGCACGCGCGGGACGCGCCGGAGAGTCCTCGCGGTAATCAAGAGCAACGCCTACGGCCACGGGATCGTTCCCGTCGCGCGCGCCCTATCGAAGGCGCGCGCCGACTGGTTCGGCGTAACCTGCTCCGCGGAGGGCGCGGAACTGCGCGAGAGCGGCATCCGCGAACCGGTCCTGATTCTCACCGGCTTCTGGGCGGGCGAGGAAAAGAGGATTCTCGACAACCACCTGACGCCGGCGATCATGAGCGCCGACCAGTTGCGGCTCCTGGAAAAGGCGGCCGCGCAGCAGCGCAAGCCGCGCAAGCGGCCCTTTGATTTTCATCTCAAAATCGACAGCGGGATGAACCGCCTGGGCATCCCGCCGTCGCAGATTCCGGCGTTCGCACGGGCGCTCGGGGATTGCCGGCACCTGCGCCTGGCGGGCACGTTTACTCATATAGCATCATCGGAAGTATTTACTACTGAACAAACAATCGAGCAGGAAAAAACATTTGACGCGGCGCTGGCCTGCATGCGCTCGCTGGGAATCGATCCCGGCATCGTGCACATGGCCAACAGCGCCGCCATCGTCAGCCGCCCGTCCACCTGGCGGGACATGGTCCGCCCCGGCGCGATTCTCTACGGCTATCACCAGTTTTTCGAGCCCTCCGAACTGAATCCGGAAATGGAAGCGAAACTTCCGGTGCGTCCGGTGCTCTCGTTTCGCGCGCGGATTGTTTCGATCAAGGATCTGCCGCCGGGCTCGCGCGTCGGGTACAACGCGCGGTGGACGGCGGCGAAACCTTCTCGTGTTGCCGTGCTCGCCGCGGGATACGCGGACGGCCTGGTGCGTGTGCTTTCCAACAAAGGCCGCGTCATCGTTCGCGGCGAGATCGCTCCCATCGTCGGCACGGTTTCGATGGACCTCACCACCGCCGACGTTACAGGAATCGCTTCCGCGCGCGTGGGCGACATCGCCACGATCTACGGTACCGATGGCGGCACGACGCAGTCCGTGCCCGACGTCGCGAAAATTGCCAGTACCGCCAGCGCCGATCTGCTCTGTGCACTTGGAAAGCGCGTCCCCCGTTTCTACTTGCCTTAGTCCTTCAATCCCGAATCCATATGTGATCAGCATTTGCCCCTGCTGGGCTGGATTGCGCAGCGGCATTGTTCTTAGTAGCGCAGGCTTCAGCCTGTGGGTTTTGGTCCTCGCAAGGATAAACCCCCGCAAGCTGAAGCGTGCGCTACTGGAATCGCTCCGCGATTGGTCACTGCGGCCGGGCGACTTCCACGGGCAAAGTTGCCGTGGCGGGCTTGATTCGCCGCAGGACTTCGCTGGTCCACAATTTTTCCGTCAGTAGAGTGAGGAAACCGTTCTCGAAATCGCAGACGGCGCAAAACAGATAATTCCGAAATGCAGCGTGATAAGCGTCCACACCGCGCTCGGCCAATTCGCCTTCGACGGCGGGATCGCCCGCGGCCAGGAGCGTCCCCGCGCGAGCGCCAAAAGTTTCTCCCGCAAATCGTTCCACGAGCCCCACGAGCGCATCGCCCGGCGGCGCGGGGATGACCAGCGAATGGCCGGAAGCTTTTTCTTCAAACGGCACCGCGTGCAGGCGGCAATATTCTCGCACGCGGTCGAGGTGGGAGAAAAAATCGAGCGCCCACGGTTCGCTTCCCGGCAGCGCGCCGAGGGTAGCGGCCCACAGGCGCGCCGCGTCCGTCCCGTGCGCCGGTTCGCGACTCTCGATTTCCACTAAGTCGAGGCCGACCGCCTTGACGTCCGCCCCGAGATCGAGCGGTTCGACTTCCAATACGTATTGCAGGTCCGCCATGTCGCGCTCACGCGTCCGCGGAAGCGCTCTTGGCGAAGCGCCTCTGGAAATCCGGCGAGGCTTTGCGCGCCTCGAGCCAGTCGAAAAAAGCGTCGGGCGTATCCAGCCACACCTTGAACCACATCATGATTTCTTCCTTCTCGGCGCGCTTTTCCGGTTCCACTTTGTGATTCCGAGCGATCATTTCCGCGCGGCGGCGGCCCATGCGCGCGACTTCCAGCACACGTTCCACGGCGGCGTTTTCGTCTTCTTCCTTAAATTTCCGGTACAGCTCGTCCAGGCGCATGATGCACATCTCCGCGTCCTCGAGATTCGCAAAGTGCAGCAAGTCCTGGAATTCCTCTTCGTACTGGCCTTCCGTATCCGCCTTGGTGGACCACACGATGCGCATACCCGCGGTTTCCAACACGCCCGCGATGTAATCGGCGGAAGTTTTTCCTCCCGCTCCGAGACGCGCCACGAGCTGCCGCCGGATCTGCTCGACTTCGGCGGGAGTGAACCGCGGCACGGAAAGCTCGCGCGCAATCTCCAGGATCAGTTCCTTCTTGGTCGGATGGTCCGCATGGCTCATGGCGACGTCCTCACAGGCCTGGATTTGTGCATCTCCGGGGCAGGGGCTGGGGGCGGGCCGCCGGGGGATGGATTCCGCGACTCTTCGAGCAAGTGCCGGTAACGCGCGACATTACGATTATGCTCCTCAAGGGTCTTGCTGAAGAAGTGCCCGCCTTCGGTATTGGCCACGAAATAGAGATCGTCGGTGGGCGGTGGATCGAGGGCCGCGCGGAGAGCGGCTTCGCCAGGATTGGCGATTGGGCCCGGGGGCAGGCCCCTGTTTCGATAGGTGTTGTAGGGAGAAGCGAAGTGTAGATCGCCGCCGTCGAGCTTGCCCGTGTAGGCTCCCACCAGGGTCAGCGCGTAAGCGACCGTGGGATCGCACTGCAGCGGCTGGCCGATGCGCAGCCGGTTCTCAAACACTCCGGCAACGTGGGGCCGCTCTTCCGGGCGCGGAGTTTCGCGTTCAACGAGCGAAGCCAGCGTCACGACCTCCTGAACGCTTTGGTGCGGAGGAGGGCCGCTGTCCGGCATCGCCAGCCACTCTTGCCTGAATTTCTTCACCATTGCCGCGGTCATATCCTTCCCGGTCATACGGCGCGGGAACTCATAGGTTGCGGGGAAAAGAAATCCTTCGAGGCTGGGCGCGCCGGGAGCGATGTCGCGGATCGGAGAAGGGTCGCGCGCTGCAACGAGAAATTCGTCGCGGGAGAGGAATCCTTCCTGCGCGGCGAGGTCCGCGATATCGAACATCGTAAATCCCTCGGGAATTACGAATTCTTTGACGAACACGCGGCCGTTGACAATCGCGTCGTAGACTGCGAAGGCGGTCACCGGGCGGTCGAAGAAATACTCGCCCGCCTGCAAGGTGCTGCGCCCTTTTTGCCGGCACAAAATTTCAAATGCGATGCGGCTGCGCACCACGCCGTTTTCAGCAAGCAGGCGCGCGATCGTTCGTTGCGAAGCCCCGCGCGGGACGTCCACGTAAACGCCGTCGCTGGCGAATCCCTGATAGGGCTGGTACAAAGCGAGATAGAGATATCCAACCGCCAGGATCACTAGAATCAGGAGAAAGAGGAAGGCCCGGCGCATATCAGTCTCGCGATCCGGTCCGCGCCCGGGTCCGATCCAGATAATCGCGCAGCATGATGGCGGCGGCGATGTCGTCGAGCGGCGTTTTTTTATTGGCGCCGCTGCGGCCCGAAGAACCGCGGCGCGCGCGCTTTCCGGAACCTATGTTGGAAATCGTCTGGCGCGCTTCCCAGGAAGTAAGCCGCTCGTCCATCATTTCCACCGGAAGGCCCAGGGCTTTCTCGACGCGCGCCGCAAAACTTTTTGCCTCCTGCGACATCTCGCTCGGCGCGCCGTCCAGATGCAAAGGAAGTCCCACGACCACGCGGCGAACTCCCTGCTCGCGGACCAGTTCTCGCAGGCGGGCGAGATCGCGGCGGCGGTTGATCCGGGTCCAGGTCGCATAGGGGCGGGAAGTGACGCAAAATTCGTCGGAGAGGGCCAGGCCCAGCCTTTTTTTCCCGTAATCGATCGCCAGAATCACACCCGTAGCGGCGGGAACTGCCGTCAAGGACGAAGCGCGCAGGGGAATCGCCACGTCCCCATTATAACTCGAAAGGAAGCCCCGGTAGGACAGGCTTCAGTCTGTCGCTTTTGAATATCCTCGTAGCCACGAAAACCGACAGGCTGAAGCCCGTCCTACTGGCCAAGCATGCGTCCGCGCTCGCCCGACTCCCAGAGCGGCCATAGACCCGCCGTTTTCATTTGCTGTTCCAGGCCTGAGGCTTTTAATAACGATTCGATCTCACGGCGGGATTGGCGAGCGCCAATCGGCTCAGCGCGTTCAGCAACGCCAAACGCCGTGACGGCAACAATGGCCGTATTGCGCTTGAGGTCTCCGATGTCGATCTTGTCGGGCGAAATACCAGTGGGAAGAGAATCGAGCGCGACGCCGGTTGGCGTCTGACTCGCGGTGAGCGTTGGAATACCTTCCACGAGGAAATCGAAATTGTCCGTTCCCAGCCGCGTGGAAAAAAGAAAGTGATCGGCGCCCATTGATTCGATAGGTTTCATGGCTTCCCGCAAACCGGGTTCGATGTCATGTCTACCGTTCAGGTAGTATCCTGTCATCCGGCTGCATCCGGACCGGAAAATGATCTCAGCGCGAGCGTGATCGAGTTCCACGCGGTGAACTCGCGAGTACGCCCACGAGGTGAGCATGCCCTGCTCGGCGCCAGTGAATAAAACGAAGCGAATCGAACGGCGCGGGCGGATTCCGGTGCGCAAGATATCGCGTGCGGCCTCAATCACCATCGCGGCGTCGCAGTTGTAGTCGAATAATCCCGGTCCGTTTGCCCAGGTGTCAAGATGAGCGCCGACGAGTACCCATTCATCCGGCTTCTCTCGACCACGAATTTCAGCGACCACATTTTCAAGCTCTGCGGGACCCCCAATCTGGTTTGCGTATTTCTCAATCTGGACATCGACGCCCGCATCCTGAAATGACGCAACGCCCCAGGCAACAGTTCGAGCCAGTGCGATCGATCCGCTGGTGCCGCCAAGTTCTTCTCTCAGGCGGCGAAGATTCTCCGCAAGGGGTGAATCGCCTTGGGCGTTGGCAATGATTTTTGGCGCGACCTGTTCGCACAGGGATTCGCCCGTTGCGGAGCATGCCTGGACATTTGATTTCGCCGCGTCGCGGATGCGCGCTAGCGGATCGGGTTCCGCGGGAGACAATTGCGCCACTGCCGGAAGAGTCCCAGCGAGGAACAAAGCAACAAACAGACTCGGGCGGAATCCGACCAAACTCATGCAATTTCTCCCAGGCGGGCTTTCATTGCGTCGCTCAACAGTATAGCCTATCGGTCAGAGCTAGGATTAACCGACAGGTGATGAACCTCCGCTGGAATGTTGTTTTGTTCGCTGCTTGCTGATAATTTGAATACGCAGGAGTGGCGAGCCATGACCAAAACGAGAAAAGCCGGCTTTCAGAAAACTATCAAGATAATTTCCGATGTTGTCGAAAGTCAACTATCGAAACTGCCGCCGGACGTGGCTGTTGCAAAAAGGGAGAAAATCCACCAAATCGCCGCTAGCGCCGGCCAACGTGGTCGCGGAAAGCCTTTAAAGCCTTCGAGAACTCGGGCGAGTCGTCTTTCAATCCGCTCTCACGCAGGATCTTCATAAAAGCTCGCTCGTCTCCGGAGGCGAGCACCCTTGCCAGGTCTGTTTTCGTTTTTTGAGTCTTCTTACGTTCTTCCGTGTCCACCCGCCTTCTGCGAACTCCCCGGCTTTTCTCCTCCCGAATGATCGACTGTATTTCATCATCTTCTTCAGACATCAATTGCACTCCATGCCTTGCAACGGTCCAGAGTTGGCAGAAAGCGGCCACTGTCAATCGTGCCGATCTTATCGAAAAAGGAATGCAATCTCTACGATTGCATTTTAACAATTGCATCCGCGACGCGCGTAACCCGGACCATTTCGGCCACATCGTGGACGCGGACGATGTGCGCGCCACCCAGAATCGCTGCGGTTACGGTAGCGGCGGTGCCGAACAGGCGTTCCTCGGGAGGAGCACTCGGACCGCCCGGTCCCGCAATGGCCTTGCCGAGAAACGCTTTTCGCGATGTGCCGACCACTATGGGGCAGCCGAGGCGGACGAACTCGGGAAGCCGCGCGAGGATTTCGAAATTTTGTTCGTGCTTTTTTCCAAATCCGATTCCCGGATCGAGCAAGAGTTGTGTTTTGGGGAGGCCAGCGCGTTTGGCGCGCGCGACCGCGCCGCGCAAGCCGGCCATGACATCGCGAACGACGTCGCGCGCGAAGGGGCCTCGCTGCATCGTCTGCGGCGTTCCGCGCATGTGCATGAGGATCAGCGGAGCACGCGCGCGGCGCGCGACCTCGCCAAGGCGCGGGTCTGTCCGCAATCCCGAAACGTCATTCAGGATTTCGACGCCCGCAGCCAGGGCCGCTTCCGCGACGTCCGCTCTCCGTGTGTCCACCGACATGGGAATGCGCAGCTTGTCGCGCAACACTTTAATCACGGGCAGGATGCGCCGAAGTTCGTCCTCGACGGGGATTGCAACGGCGCCGGGGCGCGTCGATTCTCCGCCAATGTCCAGAATGTCCGCGCCGTCCCGCTCAAGTTGCAAGGCGCGCGCGATAGCCGATTCCGAATCGAGATACCTTCCGCCATCGGAAAAGCTGTCCGGTGTGATGTTCAGGATGCCCATGACCAGCGTGCGTTCGCCGAGGATCAGCGCCCGCGAACGAAGGCGCAGCCGAAATCGTTTGCGATGAAACACAGGGCAACCATCATACAGAAAGTTCAAACCAGGAGCGCAGGCTTCAGCCTGTGGGCGTTAATTCTTGCAAACGCAAAAACCCACAGGCTGAAGCCCGCTGCTGGAAAGCGAAACCCCGGAAGACGGCTCAGCATCTTAGCCTGTGTGGTACGATTGTTTCACGATTCGCAAATGCACTTTCAGCAAAGCGCGTAGCCATCATCAATGGACCAGTGCGGACCAGGGGGAAGCGGGATTAATGAAGCGGTCAGGTACGGTTTACAGAATATCTATTTGGTTGTGCGCGGCTCTGGCCGCAGCCTCGTTTTTTTCAACAATTCAAGCCTCCACTTCCCAGCAAAGCAGTTGGACGCTCGATAACGTCCTCAAGCAACTGGACACGCAGGCGGCCGGCTTTCAGAGCCTGACGGCGGATTTGGAACGGACCAAGGTAACCGTCGTGGTGAACGACAAGTCCACCGAATCCGGACAAATTTCCGTGCGGCGGGACGACAAAATGCGCATCGAGGTGACCCAACCCGATGCGCGCACGATTCTTCGCGACGGTGACAATTTTTACATCTACAACCCCAAGATTCACCGCGTCGAGGAATACAACCTGGGCAACAAAAAATCCGTCGTCGATCAATTTCTGCTGCTCGGCTTCGGGACTTCCGGAAGTTCCCTGAAAGAGAGTTACACGGTTACGCTGCAGGGCGAAGAAACACTCGACAATCGCAAAGTCCTCAGGCTGGAGCTCTTGCCGAAGACGGACGAAGTGCGCAAGCAGCTTTCCAAAATTCAATTATGGCTGGACGAATCCACGTGGCTTCCGGTGCAGCAGCAATTTTTTGAAACGGGTTCGGGCGATTACTTCATCATCCGCTACCGGAACATCAATCGAAACGTGCGCATCCCGGACAGCGAATTCAAGGCTCACTGGCCGCGCGGCACGACGAAAGTGCAGCCGCAGGGATAAATTTTCCAGCTCTCGCGGTCCACAGCAATTTCCCCCGGCTGGAATGACGCAGGCCTCGGAGCCAGCATGGCACCTAAAAAATCTTTGCAGGGCACGGCTTCAGCCGTGCCGTAAGGTATGCAAAATAACAACGGCTTTAGCCGCTGCGGGAAAAGCCCCTCCAGAATTGTGTCATTCCGAGCGAAGCGAGGAATCCCTCTTCGGTTTGGCCCCATGAAAAGAAAGAGAGATTCCTCGCTTCGCTCGGAATGACAAAAATAAATTAATTTTTCCGCAGCCTGTCTAGACGCTGACCTGTCCGAATTGGAATGGCAACAGAGGCTCTTCAGCCTATGGAGCCTGGCTCAGAGAGATGCCAAAGCCCACAGGCTGAAAAATTCCTGCAACGATTATTGATTTGAACGGTAGATCACGTCCTGAGGCCCCTCCACGGTTTTGAAATCCCCAGGGACCGTGAACAGAGAAGCATCCGGCTCTGACCGCACGACGTTCGTAAGCTGGAATGTTTGCTGGCCCATTCGCGGGTCGGTTCGTTTGCTGTAGACGATCGTTTTCAAGTCGGGCGACGTCCATACTTCCGTGACAATGCTGATGGCCCTGTCGTTCCCAATTTCTCCCGCGGGAATCGTGCGCGTCGTTCGCACTCCATTCACCAGCACGCCTTCCATCGTTTGCGTGCCGAGATCTTCCGTGTTGGATTGGCCCTGGTCGCCGGAAATAAAAGTTTTTTGCATGGAAAGCGCCACGGCCATCCCCGGTGGCGGCGGGCCGCCCGCGGGCAAGGCGGTTCCCATCTGCATCAAGACCTTGCCGGGGCCGCCAGCCGGACCGGAAGCGCTTATGTTCGCGGGAAGCCCGGGCATTTTCATCGCCGTCTTTTCGGTCATATTCAGCGTGTAGGCCGTTTGGGCCACAGGATCCTGGATGAAAACGATGTGCGGCGCATCGGCGGCGGACAGATTGCCGATGGGCGGCAATGACGCATCCTGGCGCGTGCGGCCCTGCGAATCGCGCGCAATGTTTCCTGCAGTGGTTTGCGTGATATGGGTTCCGTCTTCCAAGGTTTGAATATTTTCGTTTTTAATCGTGGCGGAATACGGAGCGCCCACGACCGGACCGCCGGGCCCTTTTCCGACCATGCCTACGCCAATTGTTGTAACCGGTCCGGCGTCCTGCCTTTGAAAGTAAACCCCGTTGCCGCCCTCCTGCGCGAACACGCAAGGGGAGGCTGTGAGAATCAATGCCGTGATAAGTGCGCGTTTCATGGCTGCGTCGTTCTCCTTTCATAACTTGCCAGCCGCGGCCGCAGACTCAGGCGCTCGGCCGATCCATCCGCCGCGATGGTGAGGTCCGCTACAAAATGAATGCCTTCGGGAACAGCGCCCGGAGGAAACATTTCATCGGCGGGGATGGCGATTTGGATCATGGGTTCGTCCGGCAGGAAGTAGGAATTTTGGTTTTGCAGAGGCGATGTGTCTCGATTCCGGATGGATACGTTCGCCGCGGCCGGCCGCCGATGAACTCTCCGCATCGTCGGACGAATGGCGGCGGGAACTGCCGCGGCAGCGGCTGCCGGTGAAGCGGCGATCGCCACTTGCGAAGAATGCGGCACGGGCGCTTCGACGCGTGCGCGTGGCATCGCCAGGAACAGCGCCACAAGAGCAGCCACAGCACCCGCGGCAATCGCCACCGGCGCCCAGCGAGGCGCTTCGCGGCGCGCATTCGACGCAAGCGTCGCATCGCAGTACTCGCCAAATTCACCGCTCACTCGTTTGTACGCCTCCACGCCGCTCCGGCATTCGGAACAACCCGCGAGGTGCCGCTCCACTTCCGCGGTATCCTCCACGGAAAGTTCGCGGTCCAGCCAGGCGATCAATTTTCTCGAAAATTCACACATTGCATCTCTCCGCTAATTTTTTGATGGCGCGCTCCACCGTGTCGCTCACCGTGGACGTCGCAATCCCCAGGACCTCGCCGATTTCGCGATACCGCAATCCGCTGGCGCGCAGAAGCAGGCATTCGCGTTCGGAAGCGGTCAACAGCCGGATGGCCTTTCCCAACTGTTGGAATTTCTCCTTCTCCAGCACGGCGCGTTCCGGCGTCGCCTCGTGGGCCACGGCGTCCATTTCCGCATCGCTCGCCGCACTGAAATTCCGGTCGTAACGATTCTGGCGGTTCCTGGCCTGATTGTGCGCCACGCGAAACAGCCAGCCGCGAATATTTTCCTGCGGCCCGCCCGAGGCCAGGTGCCGGTGCAGGATCAGAAAAGCGTCTTGCACCACATCCTGCGCTTCGTCGCTCGAAAGCCCGAGGCAGACCAGGTAGCGAAGCAAAGGTTTGCGCAGTTCGCTATACAGGGTCGTAGCCTCACACGCGCCGGTCGACAGGCGCGAAAGTGGCAGCGCTAGGTGTGCGGCATCGCCGCTCATGGAGTCCTCGTCATCGCGCTTCTATGTATAAAACAAGTGAGTGTTACGGATTTCCGGTTCGCTTGCGTAAATCGATGCCTGCTGCATACGTTTGGTTAGCTAGTGGCGAGCGGGTGTAATTCCGCATCTTACGGTGTTTCAGCGCGTACGCAGCAGTAAAAAGAGGAATAGGACAAAAGCCATCACACTCAGCATGCTACGGACCGCATGAAGCCGGCCCCAGCGCCGCAAGAGACTGCCAGTCTCTTCCGATCGCAAGTCGAGTTCCTGGCTCTCCAGGCGTCTATTGATGGGCATAATCGCGACAAATGTAAACAGGATGATGAGCAGAAGAAGGAGCCCGCCGATGAGCCAGGGCAAATCCCTGTCAAACCACCACGATAAGAAAGCCCCAAGAGAGCCGATCGCCGCGAGCGGCGCTTGCATCAATGTGCCCCGCCTGTAGCTGGGCCTCCACTCAGTTACAGCCAGCTCGACACCACAGGACAGTCTCGCGGGCTGCTCAACGAAGCTCACGTACAAGGCAGCACCGGCAAAAATACCTGATGCGAGAGTCGCAACTATTTCCGGAACCACGGTCCACTTTATGCCCGACGCCGCTAAACCTGCGAATACGGCGTCGGCGTCAGGATCACATTGGTGATGTTGGAGACGATCGGCTCGAACGCGTACTTGGGCTGCGTCGAGTATGATTTCCAATCGTCGGAAGCGCGGAACGCGGCCCATTGTTTGTCGCGCGTGGCCAGGCTGTCGAAACACAGCATGTACGTCAGGTTCGGCAGGCGCGGGCCGATGAGCGTCTCGCTGTAGAAAATCTGCTCGAAGCCGTTCTTGGCGAAAATGTCGGCTTCGCCCGACTGCATCATTTCCACTTTGCGGCGGTGATCCTGGTCGGTGGCGCCCTCATAAATGCGCAACTCGAAAACGCGCGCGCCTTTCGAGGCGGCCGCCTTGGGCAAAATCAGATTCGGCCACTTCTCAAACGCCTGCAGGAAGGTGCTGTGCATGCGGTCGAATGCAGGCTCCTTAGCGGGCGCGTTCAGAAAAGCCGCGCCGGCCTTGGTATACTCGTCATCCTTTGCCAGGAGATTCTCGACCGTAGCCAGCTTCTCCGCGGATGTGCCCGGCATCAGCACATAAATCGACGGCGTGTCCGGCCCAATCGAAAGATCGAACACGCCGATGGGAGAAATCGCCATGCGATTCAGCGCGGGAATCAGCGCGTCGCGGAAAAAATCGTCGCACATCTTTCTCTGCGGGCCGGAGTTGATGTGATACCGCCGCAGCTGGTAGAACTCCCGGCCTTTGGCCGTCATGTTTCCCTGGGCCGCTTCGAGCGCGTTCCCCGGCGCAGTGACTGCCAGCGCCGATGCCGCCAGCGAAGATGCCAAAAATTTTCGCCGTTCCATGGAAATCCTCCCGTGCGAGTCGATGAACGAATCGCCTGCTATCTTGCCCGGTATCGTCACACAATTTGTTGCCGGTGTCTATTCCTCCACCGGAACACGCTTCGCAGGCTGCGGAAAAAACCCCTCCAGAATTCTGTCATTCTGAGCGAAGCGAGGAATCTCTCGATTCCTCGCTTCGCTCGGAATGACAAAAGGAGAGAGGCCCTTTTTTAGCATCCTGTGAAGCGTGTTCTACTGCTGGCGCTACGCCAAATCCTCCGGGCGGATCGGCATGCGGCGAATGCGCTTGCCGGTTGCGGCGAAGATCGCGTTGCAGAGCGCCGGGACCAAGGGAGGCACGGCCAGCTCGCCCGCTCCAGTGGGTTTTTCTTCGCTTGGGACGATGTACGTTTCGATGACGGGCATGGCGTCCATACGCAGCATCTGATAGTTGTTGAAATTGGTCTGCTCCACGCGGCCCTTTGCGATGGTGATCGCCCCGTACAGCGCCGACGAAAGTCCGTACACGATCGCGCTCTCGCTTTGCATGACGATGTTCGTTGGATTCACCACGCGGCCAACATCCACCGCGCAAACCACGCGGTGCACCTTCACCGTTCGCGCTTTGCGGTCCACGGAAATCTCCACTACTTGCGAAGCGTAACTCTGAAACGCTTCGAGCACCGCGATGCCGCGATAGCGGCCCGCGGGCAGCGGCTTGTCCCATCCCGCTTTTTGCGCGGCGAGTTCGAGGACGCCGTGCAGGCGCGGGGCCTTGTCGAGCAAATGGCGGCGGAATTCGTACGGGTCCTTCTTTCCGGCGGCCGCCAGCTCATCCATGAAGCATTCGCTGAAAAAGCCGTTCTGCGAAGCTCCCACCGAACGCCAGAAGCCGACCGGGATGCCCGGCTCGGTCCGCACGTAATCCACATAGATATTGGGAATCGAGTAGGGCAAAGTGCCGATACCCTCGACGCTGGTCGGATCGAGATTGTTTTTCGTGCTGCCGGGAAACCACGCTTCCATGATCGAAGAACACGCGACGCGTGTCGTCCAAGCCACAGGCCAGCCATCGGCGCCGATTCCACCGGCGATCTTGGCATAGGACGCGGGCCGGTAGTAATCGTGCTGCATGTCATCCTCGCGCGACCAGGTCAGTTTCACGGGCTTGCCAATCGCCTTGGAGGTTTCCACCGCTTCAATCACGAAGTCGGTGCCGGCCTTCCGCCCGAAGCCGCCGCCGAGGTAGGTCGTATGGATGAAAGCATTCTCGGGTTTCAACCCGCAAATTTTGGCTGCCGTGCCCTGCGCCATGGTCTGAAATTGCGTGGGCGCCCAAACGTCCACGCGATCGGCGCGGACATCGGCGGTGCAATTGATCGGCTCCATGGTGGCATGCGCCAGGTAGGGAACTTCGTAGATCGCTTCGATTTTCTGCGCGGCCCCGGAAAGGGCGGATGCCGCATCGCCTTCCTTGCGCGCTTCCGCGCCGGTTTTCGACATTTGATCCGCGAAGAGCTTGCTGATGCTCTCGCTCGTGGCAGCTGCGTTCGCTCCTTCGTCCCACTTCACATCCAGCGCGCGCCGCCCCTGCATCGCCGACCAGGTATTGTCGGCAACGACCGCAATTCCGCGAGAGATCTCCACCACGTTCTTGACGCCCGGCACGGCCTTGGCTTTGGTCGCGTCAAAGCTGGCGGCCTTTCCGCCAAACACCGGGCATCGCGCCACTACCGCATAAAGCATTTCTGGCCGCCGCACGTCGATTCCGAATTCCGCGCGGCCATTTACTTTATCCGGCGTGTCCAGACGCTTGGTGGGCTTTCCAACGATGCGGTACTGTTTCGGATCCTTGAGCGGCACATCTTGCGGAACGGGGAGCGTCGCCGCCGTTGCGGCCACGCTGCCGTAGGTCAGTTTGCGTTTGGAGGCGTCGTGGTAGATAACGCCGTTTTCCGTGCGGCACGCGGACTTGTCGACTTTCCATTGCGTCGCCGCGGCCTGCAGCAGCATGTCGCGCGCCGCCGCCCCGGCCTTGCGCATCGGGTCCCACGAGGACCTCACGCTGGAACTGCCACCCGTGCCCTGCATTCCAAATGCGGGATTGAAATATTCCTTGGCGGCGGGGGCGAATTCCGTATGGATCTTTTTCCAGTCGCAATCCAGCTCTTCGGCTGCGATCATGCACAGCGCCGTCAGGATCCCCTGTCCCATTTCCGACTTGTCAATCATGATTTTTACGGAGTCGTCGGGAGAGATCAGCATCCACGCGTTTAATGAGGCTGGTGCTGCGCCCGCCGGAGTCGCCGCAAGCGCTTCAATTCGTCCGGGCAAATAGAATCCTACGATCAGGCTGGCCGCGCCGGCCATACCCGTCTTCAGAAAACCGCGGCGATCAATGCCTGTCACTATTCCAGCGCTCATGCCGCACCTCCCACTTCCACCGACTGCTCATCACGCTCTTCTTCCGCAGCTTCCGCGCCGTCCAGCCGGATGAGCCCCGCCGACGCCTTGTGCAATTCCGCGGCGCGGTGCACGGCCTGGCGTATGCGTTGATAGGTACCGCAGCGGCAGATGTTTCCCTTCATGGCGTCGTCGATGTCCGCGTCGCTCGGCTGCGGCTTCTGCGACAGAAGCGCCGCGGCGGACATGATTTGTCCGGACTGGCAATAACCGCATTGCGGCACGTCCACTTCGATCCACGCGCGCTGCACGGGATGGCTGCGATCGGGAGAAAGTCCCTCGATGGTCGTGATTTTTTTCCCGGCCACGCCGGAAACGGGAGTGATGCAGGAACGGATGGCTTCTCCCTCGAGATGCACAGTGCAGGCGCCGCACAGGGCCATGCCGCAGCCGAATTTCGTGCCGGTCATGCCCAGCGTGTCCCGCAAGACCCACAGCAGCGGCATATTCGCCGGAACATCCACTGATTGCGGCTTTCCGTTCAAAATGAATTGAATTGCCATGCGAGTCCTCCGCGGAAGAATTGCCGATTTCAACACCGGCCCCATACGCCCGGATCGGCAAAGGGAGCATTGGCCAGCATCTCTTCGCAGCTATGTTACTGCAAATTCGGTCTACGAGGAGCCAGAATGTAAAGGCGCCCTGTAGCGCAGGCTTCAGCCTGTGGGTTTTGCATCTTGCAAGGACCAACCCCCGCAGGCTGAAGCCCGCGCCACTCACCCCACAATCGAAATCATTTTGAGGATGTGGAGACCCACTTCTGAGTCTCCGGTGACTTGCACGTGTGTCCTAGCTTCCTCGAATGCAATGCCTTTTGTGAAGATGCGCCAGGCAATTTCCTGAGGGATAGTCGTCTCCGAAATTTTTTCTCCGGCCGGTGAGAGGATCAGGCCCCAAGCGTCACCGTCGCGAAACAAATACCAGCTCCCGCCACATTCTCCCGACACATTGAATTGCGCGAGGGATCTGGTTTTGGCAGGAACACTTCGGTAAGCGTGCGGCAGCCCGCGCATGAAACAGTCCAAAACAGGAAAGTAGAACTCGCACGTCATGATCCCCGGCTTGTTTACGGCAAGGCGAATTTGCTGCTGATGGTGCCAGCGTTCGGTGAATTCGCGCGCGGTGTCGAACCAGTTCAAAGACTCTTCTTCGCCCGCCCAACTGACGGGAAACATGGCCGGGGCGAACGGATCGAGCGCCTGGTGATATTCCGCGCTCTCTCGCGATGCCGTCTCCATCTTCGAAATTAATTCTTCCGGAGGCAACTGCCTATACTTGCGGACGCCTTCCCCATTGAGGGTATTGATCAGCGTGACGAGCTTCGCGGGCGTCAGCTTCTTCGAGTTTGCCGGCTGGTACCCGTGCCGGGCAGCGGCCAGCTTGCGGGTTTGCGTGTCGAGCAGGTGCGCCGCGACGTCCTTCACTTTCCATTTTGGCGCGAGAGTTTGCTTCTCCCAATCTTCCGGCGCGAGCGAGCGCAGCAGCTCAATCAGCTTCGCTTCCAGCCCCGGAAACAAATGCGCAGTGAAAATCGGTGGCAACAATTGGCGCGCGCCGCTCATGCCCGCCATTTTATTTTGACGGCGCCATGTTCCCCTACTTCTTTTCTTCGGGGACTTCCTGCTCTTCCAGAATCGACGCGGCGGCGGCAATTTTGTCTTCTTCTTCGAGGCGCAGCAGGCGCACACCCTGGGTCGAACGGCCCGCTTCACGGATTTCGTTGGCGTGGACGCGGATCACCTTTCCGTATTCGGTGATGATCATGACGTCGGACTCCTCCGTCACCTGCAGCGCCGCGACCACCGGGCCATTGCGGTCGGTGGATTTCAAGTTGATGACGCCCTTGCCGCCGCGCGAGGTGATGCGGTACTCGGCGAGCGGCGTGCGCTTGCCGAAGCCCTTCTCGGAAACCGTCAGCATCAGGGAGGTGAGAGAATCCTTGAGCGCTTCGTTCTCGATTTCGTCGAGATTCTGCGTCTCCGACTTCGCTTCCTTCTTGATGATTTCAAAGTCGGGCTGCACGGGCTCCATACCCACCAGGTAATCGCCCTTGGCAAGGTCCATTCCGTTTACGCCGCCGGCGTTGCGGCCCATCGAGCGCACTTCCGTTTCACGGAACAGGATGGCCTGGCCGTCGTGGCTGGCAAGGAAAATCATCTGCTTGCCGTCGGTGAGGTGCGCGCCGATCAGCTCGTCGTCCTGATCGAGATTGATGGCGATGATGCCGGTGGAGCGCGGATTTGAGAATTCGTTGAG
Organism: Candidatus Acidiferrum sp.; assembly: GCA_035483715.1. Classification (GTDB taxonomy): domain Bacteria; phylum Acidobacteriota; class Terriglobia; order Acidiferrales; family UBA7541; genus Palsa-360. The sequence continues at coordinate 1,978 of DATHPN010000136.1, read as the reverse complement.
CGCGGTTTTCTTCACCGTGCCGGTGCGCGTCGCGAAAAAGAGAAATGTGCCTTCCTCCTCCAGATTGCGCGCCGCAACGACGGCGGTGAGGTGCTCGTCCTCCTGAAATTTCACGAGGTTGGAAATCGCTTTCCCGCGCGTGGCCGCCGCAGCCTCGGGAATTTCATACACCTTCAGCCAGTACACGCGGCCCTTGGAACTGAAAAGCAGGATGTAGCTGTGCGCCGAGGCGATGAACAGGTACTCGACGAAATCTTCGTCGCGCGTTTTCGCGCCGATGCGGCCCTTGCCGCCGCGCGACTGGTGGCGGTAGACGTCCACCGGCGTGCGCTTGATGTAGCCCGCATGGCTCACGGTGATGGCCATGTCCACGTCGGCGATCAGGTCTTCCAGCTTGATTTCCTCGACGTTTTCGACGATCTCGGTGCGGCGCGGGTCCGCGAATTCCTTCTGGATCTCGCGGAGCTCCTTGACGATCTCGGCCTTCAGCTTCTTTTCGCTCGCCAGAATATCCTTCAGTTCGGCGATCAGCGCGCGAATCTCCGCCAACTCCTTCAGGATTTCGTCGACGGATAGCCGCGTCAGTCTGTGCAACTGCAATTCCAGGATGGCGTCGATCTGTGGGTAGCTCAGCCCAATTCCAGCGCCCGCTTGAACAGCGCCAAAACCGACATCCACGAGGCCGTATTTCTTGCGATCGAGTTTGATGCCTTTGAGAGTTTCTGTTCTATTGCCGGCGGTCAGGATCTTGACTTCCTTATTTTCAAAAAAATCGTGCAAATTTTCGCGCGCATTCGCCCGGCTGGAAGATCCCCGGATGATTTTGATGACGTTGTCGACGTGATCCAGCGAAATGTGATATCCGACCAGAATGTGCTCGCGCGCTTCGGCCTTGCGCAACTCGAATTGCGTGCGCCGGCGCACCACTTCCACGCGGTGGTCTATGAACAGCTTGATCAGCGGAATCAGGCCCAGTTCGCGCGGCTGCCCGCCCACAATCGACAGCAGGATCATGCCGAACGATTCCTGCATCTGCGTGTGCTTGTAGAGATGGTTGAGAATCAGCTTGGGCTCTTCGCCGCGCTTGATCTCGATCACTACGCGCATGCCTTCGCGGTCGGATTCGTCGCGCACGTCGGCGATGCCCTCGATTTTTTTCGTCTGCACGAGTTCGGCGATGCGCTCGATCAGGCGCGACTTGTTCACCTGGTAGGGAATTTCCGTGATGACGATGTTCTCGCGGTCCTTGCCGACGCTTTCAATCGCGGCCTTGGCGCGCATGGTGAAGCTGCCGCGCCCGGTCTTGTAAGCGGAGAGAATTCCTTCGGCTCCGGAAATGTATCCGCCGGTGGGGAAGTCCGGACCGGGTACCACCTTCATAATTTCCTTGAGCGGCGTGTCCGGCTTGTCGATCAGCGTCACCGTGGCGTCGATGATTTCGCCCAGGTTGTGCGGCGGAATATTCGTGGCCATGCCGACGGCGATGCCGCTCGCGCCGTTCACGAGCAGGTTCGGTATTTTCGACGGCAGGACGACTGGTTCTTCGCGCGTCTGATCGAAGTTAGGGATGAAGTCCACCGTCTCTTTTTCGAGATCGGCGAGCATTTCCTCCGTGATTTTCGCGAGGCGCGCTTCGGTGTACCGCATCGCCGCCGGCGGATCGCCGTCAACCGAGCCATAGTTCCCCTGGCCGTCAATCAGCGGGTAGCGCATGTTGAACGATTGCGCCAGGCGCACCAGCGTCGGGTAAATCACGGCCTCGCCGTGCGGGTGATAATTCCCCGAGGTGTCGCCGCAAATTTTGGCGCACTTGCGGTAGCCGCGATTCGACGCCAGTCCCAGGTCGTTCATGGCCACCAGGATGCGCCGCTGCACCGGCTTCAAGCCGTCGCGCACGTCGGGAATCGCGCGCGCCACGATCACGCTCATCGCGTAATCGAGGTACGACTTCTTCATCTCGGCCTCAATTTCGACCGGA
>DATHPN010000135.1:0-57753 GCA_035483715.1 Candidatus Acidiferrum sp. | reverse complement strand
GCTGGGAGCGATCCGTTTGCGGGTATCGCGGACGCGGCTGCGCTCGTTTCTGCCGCGCGGGATGCGAGCGCTGGAGCGGCGCAGTCCCGAAGTGAGCGAGATGATTCGGCAAGCGTTCTTGCGAGGGATATCGACGCGCGGGGTGGGCCGCGTGGTATCACTTCTGAACCAGGGCTCGGTGAGGGCACAGACCGTCTCGCGGATGAGCATGTGGAGAAGTTCCACCACGCGCCGCTGAGTGACAACTGGTGCTACTGGACGGTGTATAGCTGAAGGTGTGACGGGCACTTGGACCGCAGAAAGTACTGCTGTTGGTGGCCTACGGAGTTCGCATCGACGGTCGCCGCGAGCTGCTGGCGCTCGTGCGGGCCAAGAGTGAAAGCGAGGGGGTGGGAAGGTTTGCTCAATGATTTTTATCGCCGGGGATTGCGAGGCCAGCAGTTGCAGGTCGTCATCACCAATGGCTGTCCCGGCCTGGCTGCGGCGATCCCGCCGGTGTATCCGCAAGCGTGGCACCAGCGCAATGTCCAGAGCGTGGATCGAATCGTCTGTGAGATTTTCAGTCATTTCAACGAGGACTGGAAAACCCACACCCTCAAACTAGTTACACAGGCGGGTTGGCGTCACCCAGACGCGAACACCATGGATTGAGTTCATAGCCGGCGTGGACTTGAATAGTGCGGCCAATCTCTGAAAATAGTAATATATTTATAATTATATATATAGTAATATTTCCAATCTTGCGACGGACCGACGCCGCTTCAATTCGAGTGCGCCGATGAATCCATGAAGTCGCGGAGCGGCTCGGGCATGCCCTTTGGACTTCGCCCTCAACTTGGCAAATTCGACCAGATCATTGCTTGGACGGTGCTTGGAGTTTGTTGCGAGATAAAGGGACCTTTTCCCTTAATTTTCAGCCACTTAAGACCTCCACTTCGTCTGGGTGTGTTGCGGGTAAAATGATGGCAAACCAAACCGCAAGAGCTTTACGGGGTGCGAGTTGCCGAGATTGCAGATTTCAAAGGGTCCTCCGGGCCCGGAGGATAAATCGTAATTGAGCACGGCAAGGACGCCCGCGTCAATGTCGCCCACGTACGTGTAGTCCCTGCCCGTTTCTCCGCCACCGAAAATGGGAAGCGGTTTTGCCGCCTCTATTCGTGCGACGAACTTGTGAATGTCGGCGATGCGATTGATCGTTTATTACTACACTTGGACAGCGCCGGCGAACTAATCGTTCTCATTCATTTCAGAGCTGGTCATAAAGGAGGGGTCGAAACCCGAAGGACAAGACGATGGCGTCGAAGTCCAAACTTGAGGGTCAATTCGCTTAGAGATCTGGCGCGTCCTTGGAGCGCGCAATCGGCGTGCCGATCGGACCGCTCGGAATCTGGCCGGGCGCAGGCGGACCCGCTTCAGACTCAGCGTCGCGTTTTCGGCCGAATGCCTGCGCACCCCACCGTTTTACGTCTTCCATGTAAATGTAGAAGACAGGAGTGAGGAAGAGCGTCACGAGTTGGGAAAAAGCTAGCCCTCCGACGACCGATACTCCCAGGGGTCGGCGCGCTTCGCCGCCCGCCCCAAAACCCAACGCGATTGGCAGAGTGCCCATCAGCGCCGCCATCGTGGTCATCATGATGGGGCGGAAGCGGACCAGGCATCCCTGGTAGATTGCTTCGGCCGGACTTTTTCCTTCCTTGCGCTGCGCTTCCAGAGCAAAGTCAATCATCATGATGGCGTTTTTCTTGACGATGCCGATTAGCATCATGATTCCGACGAAGCCATAAATGTCCAGGTTCATATCGAGGAGCGGAGAAACCCAGCCCTTTGTCGCGGCTGCATGGAAAAGGTACAGGGACAGAAGTGCGCCAAAGCCCGCGGATGGAAGTCCGGACAAGATCGTGATTGGATGCAGGAAGCTTTCATAGAGAATGCCGAGAATGATGTAGATCACCAGGACAGCCATCGCCAGCAGCATGCCAAGACCCGCCAGGGACGATTGAAACGCTTGCGCGTTGCCTTGGAAAGTCGTAGTGGTCGTCGGCGGCAGTGCCTGCCTGGCCAGGTCGTTGATTTCGCCGACGGCGTCTCCAATCGATGTACCGGGCTTCAGATTAAACGAGATCGTCACCGCGGGGAGTTGACCAAGATGGTTGACCGAAAGCGGTCCGAGCGTCGGACTGAGTTTCGCTACGGCGCTGATTGGCACGAGTTGTCCTGTCGCGTTTGAGAAATTCTGCGATCCTTGCGCGGAATGGACGTAGAGAGACGCGATCTTGTTGGCGTCGCGTTGATATTCCGGCTCCAATTCCAGGATGACCCAATACTGGTTGTTCGGCGCAAAAATCGTGGAGATCTGCCGCTGGCCGTAGGCGGAATAGATCGCGTCTTCGATTTGATTTACCGTAACTCCATACGAAGACGCGGCGTCCCGGTCGATTTCGACGTTGATTTGTGGATTTCGGATCTGGAGATCGCTGCTGACATCCGAGAGACCCGGGAGTTTGCTCATCTTGGCCGTGAAATCCTGAGCCGAACTGTAAAGCTCGTCGGTATTCGGGCTTTGGATGGTGAACTGATAGAGCGCCTTGCTTTGCAAACCGCCAATGCGGATGGGGGGATCATTGCGCAGGTAGGTCACCATGCCGGGGACGGCGGCAAGCTTGGGGCGCAGCTCATTGATGACCTGGTCGACTTGCGGGCGCTCCGAACGCGGCTTCAGGCGGATGTTGAGCCCGCCTTGGTTCAGAGTCCGGCCGCCCGACCCGATCGATGACAAGACGTAGGCAACCGAGGGATCCTTGACCAGGATTTCGCTGATCTCGCGCTGGTGCTGGACCATGGCGTCAAACGAAATGCCCTCGATCGCTTCGGTGGTGCCGTTGATCTGGTCGATATCCTCGCTCGGCAAAAACCCCTTCGGAATGATGACCGCCAGGTAGTAGGTCCCAATCGCCAGGGCCACCGAAAACATCAATGTAGCAAACTTGTGGCGAAGCGAGACCTGCAGGCACCGATCGTAAATTCGCTCCAGTCCCTCCTGCATGGACTCGAAGAAGTTGTAGAGCCTGCCGTGCCGGATCTCGCGATGGGGTTTCAAGAAGCGGCTGCAAAGCATCGGCGTGAGCGTCAAGGAAACGAATCCCGAAACCAGGATGGCCGTCATGATGGTCACTGCGAATTCATGCAAGAGCCGGCCGAGCACTCCCCCCATGAACAGCACCGGGATAAAAACGGCCGAAAGTGAAAGGGTCATGGAAAGAATCGTGAAACCGATTTCGCCCGAACCGTTGACGGCGGCATCCATCACGCTTTCTCCCTGCTCCACATGCCGCACGATGTTTTCGAGCATCACAATCGCGTCATCCACGACGAAGCCCACGGAGAGAGTCAGCGCCATGAGAGAAAGGTTATCGATCGAATAGCCGCACAGATACATCACCGCGAAGGTGCCCACGAGGGAGAACGGAAGCGCCAGGCTGGGAATCGTCGTTGCCGAGAGGTTCCGCAAGAACAGGAAGATGACCATGATCACGAGAAAGAGCGCCAGCTCGAGCGTGAACTTCACATCGTCCACCGAGTTGCGGATCGTGATGGAGCGGTCGAAGAGCACCCTCATTTTGACGGAAGGAGGCAGCACCGCCTCCAAACGAGGAAGCATGGCTTTGATGCCGTCCACCACTTGCACGGCGTTGGTACCCGGCTGCTTGAAAATGACCATCGGAATGGCCGATAGGCCGCCCGGGCTGCCCGCGTCATAAAAGAAATTCACGTTCTTGTCGTTTTGGACGCTGTCTATGACGCGGCCCAAATCCGACAGCCGGACCGGGGAGCCATTGCGGTAGGCGACGACCAGCTTGGAGTAATCCGCGGCGTTGTAGAGCTGCCCCTGGGTCTGCACGGTCGGCGCGCGCTGCGGACCCCAGATCGTGCCCGTCGGAAGATTTACGTTGCCGTTCGTCAGGGCGTTCTCGACGTCGTCAATGCCGATCCGCCGGATCGACAGGGCCTGGGGATCCAGTTGAATGTGCGGAGCATATTTGAACTGGCCGTAAATCTGCACGACCGCGACTCCGTTGACCGTGGAGACGCTCGGCGCGATGAATGTCTCGGCGTATTCATCCACTGCGGAAAGCGGCAACGTGTCCGAAGTGAGGGCGATGAAAAGGACCGGGTAATCCGCCGGATTTTGCCGGTAGTAGGCAGGCGGGGAGGGCATGGAGGGCGGCAGTTGGCGGGCCGCCTGAGAAATGGCGGCCTGCACATCCTGCGCGGCGCCGTCCAGATTGCGGTCCAGGTTGAACTGCAGCACAATCGAAGTTGCGCCCACGCGGTTCGACGAAACCATGGAATCGAGGCCGGCGATATTGGAAAATTGTTTTTCCAGCGGCAAGGCAACCGCCGCGGCCATGGTATCGGGATTGGCGCCGGGCAGGTTGGCGTATACGTTGATCGTTGGATAGTCTACGTTCGGCAGATCGCTGACCGGCAGGACACGATAACTGGCAATCCCGAACAGCAAAATGGCCAGCATGACCAGCGTGGTCGCGATGGGCCGTTGGATAAAACGTTCGGGAATGCTCATGCCTTGCTCCCGTGAAATTTCGTCAGGCGCCCGTTAGCGCGGCTTGGGACGGTCGGGGTCGCCCGGGGGGGGATCCGCGGCCGCGCCCTTGTGCGCTGCCGAGCCTGCTACTTCGCTTGGGCGGCTGGCTGGTTCCACCATCGGTTCCGGGCCGCTGTTCTTGACCTCTATTTTCGCGCCGGGCACCAGATTCACCTGGCCATCGGTGACGATCACTTCGCCGGGCTGGAGGCCCTTTTCGACTACGGTGTCATTCTCGATGGTCCGGTTTGGCACGACCGTGCGCTGTTCCACCGTGTCGTTCGCTTTCACCACGTATACGTACGATCCTTCTTGCGTCGTGATGATCGCATGCGCCGGCACGACGGTGGCGTTCGGCTGCCGCGAGAGCGTGAGCAAAACGCCCACGTACAAGCCGGGCCACAGGCGATTCTGGGAGTTCTCGAATGTCCCGCGCAGGTGAATCGTGCCGGTTGTGGAGTCCACGATGTTGTCCACGAAGGTCAGTGTGCCTTCCACGGGCCGGCCTGAATCCTGGGGGATGGTGACCGTGACGTGCAGCGCGCGCCGTTCGATGTCTTGCTTGATATCAGGCCAGTACTGTTGAGGAACAGTAAAATTCACGTAAATCGGATTCACTTGATTGATCACCACAATGGGGACGTCGGCCACCTTGACCAGATTGCCGGCTTTCACCATGACCGTGCCCGTGCGCCCGTCAATCGGCGCCTCGATGGTGCAGTATTCCAGATTAAGCTCCGCGGTCTTTACCGCGGCCTCATCGGCATTCACGATGGCATCGGAGGCGTCGGCAGCACTGGTGAAGGAGTCGACCTGTTCCGCCGGCACCACCCCCTGATCGAAAAGCGTTTTGTAACGTTGCGCCTGCGCGCGATTGTACGTTCCGGTGGCCTTATCGCGTGCCAGCGCGGCCTTGGCCTGCGCCAGGGCCGCTTCGTAAGGCCTCGGGTCGATCGTGAGCAAGACTTCGCCCTTCTTGACGAAGTCACCCTCTTTGAAGTGGATGTTCTGGACCTCGCCTGCGACCTGCGCCCGGATGGAGATGGTGGAAATCGCCTCCACGTTTCCGACCCCCGTCACTTCGACGGGCATGGTCTTTTGGGTGACTTTGGCGACGGTTACTCTGGTTGCCGGACGCGCGGGCGGCGCCGCCTGTTGTTTTGCGCAGCCACAGGCGAGCGCAGCGAAAGCGCCCAGGCGCAGCGCGGTGCGTACCGAGCCGGCCAGACACTTGCATGCCGTCAAGTTCCCGTGGGACCGAATCATGATTCAGGCGACCACCTATCGAATTGGCGCACGATTCCCGACTTTACGCATTGCTCATGCTGTGAAATGTTCGACGCCCGAGAGTCGGGCCGGGTTACAGGCAAGCTCGCGTGGTTAGAAACTTTCTCCAGGGATCGCAGTACCTTCGTCCGGCCTCACTCAGGAATAAATCCGTGCCCACCCGGATTGATCCACATCCACAAGCCCCACCCCAAGTTCCTGACGCTCCTAAACTAATTTATGTTAAATCCTGGCAGCTCCGATTCGACGCAATCCTAACCCAATTGGGGCGCTAATCCAAGCCAGCCATTGCGCCATTGGATACCTGATTTTAGCTCGAAACGGATGGGTTGCTAGTCCCTAGCGCCCTGCATTATTTCCAAGTCCCCCAGATCACATCGGCCCTTCCTCTTCATCAATCGCGGAGGATGATATGGCTTTCAGAAATCCGCCAAGCACATTGCATCCTGAAGGATGTGAGTGTACGTTATCGGTCACCCGGGTAGTCCAAATGAAATTCACAAATCAGAAAGTCTCAGGAGGTCGGAATGAAACGCTTTGCGCTTGCTCTCGTATTTTTCATGATCGCCCCGCTGGCGCTGCTTGCCCAGCAATCGGCTCCGCAGATTCCCTTTGACTCGACTCCCAATTTGCTGAAGCTCCCCAAGGACCTTTATCTTGGCGAGGCCTCCGGCGTAGCGGTCAACTCCAAGGGACACATCTTTGTCTTTTCGCGCGGCAATTCCACCGGCCCCGCCTATGCCGCCTCCGCCGCGCAACTCCTGGAGTTTGGCCCCGACGGCACCTTCATCCGCGAGATTGGCCATAACCTGTACGCGTGGTCCTTCGCGCACACGGTGCGAGTCGACAAGGAAGACAACATCTGGGCCGCGGATAAAGGCTCGGACATGGTCGTCAAATTTAATCCCGCGGGCCAGGTCAGCATGGTGTTTGGACGCAAACAGGAAGCTTCCGACGAAGGAACCGAGCCTCTCAAGCATCCCCATCCTCCGCTGCCGCCTGTCGACGGAATGTTCCGCCAGGTGACCGATGTGACCTGGGATGCCGCCGGCAACGCCTTCATCAGCGACGGCTACATTAATTCCCGCGTGGCCAAGGTGGACAAGCACGGCCGGTGGCTTAAATCCTTCGGCGAACCCGGGGAAGGGCCCGGACAGCTCGACACGCCGCACGGGATTACCGCCGATGCACAGGGCAATGTTTACGTCGCCAACCGCGGCGATTCCCGCATCGAAGTCTACGACAACGAAGGCAAATACCTCCGCCAGATTAAGATCGACGTGCCTTTCGATTATGCCAAGGAAGTCGCGGCGATCGGCCCGAAACCGGTTCTGGGCGGGACAGACATGTACGCCCGGCAATTGGGTCCCGGCTCGCCCTGGTCCGTTTGCATCACTCCCGGACCAAATCAGGTGCTCTACGCTTCGGACGCCTTTCCGGGCCGCGTCTACAAACTCAGCCTGGACGGAAAAGTATTGGGCTGGCTCGGCGAGTCCGGCAAGGAACTCAAACAATTCGGATGGATCCACGAAATCGCCTGCCCGTCGGAAAACGAGATTTACGTGGCCGAATTGCTGAACTGGCGCGTGCAGAAGCTAACCCTGCATCCGAAGAAATAGACAGCGGCAAGGGAAGTCGAAACTTGCTCATTACGTTTTGGCCTGTCTGTTCAGGGAGCCGTGTGCGCCTGCGGGCCATCCATAGTCCTTGCGATTGACTGGCTCGCTTGATCGGCTCCGCCGATAAAATTGCCTTACTCGTACGCAATTCCGCTGCGGACGGTACTTTCGGTTCCGATCCGCAACGGAGTACCTGCGCCTGACGAAAATGTTGCTGCATTTCAGAGATAGATGATCCCAAACGAATATTTCATTTGATGGGAGGTCATTTCTAGGCCGAAGGCATCTTTTGCGACCAAAAAATGACATAGAATTCCATTGACATTGCCTTCCGCACGTGTTACTTAGCGCCCAACAGGGGTCTCTCAGATTCACTTAAAAGTTTCTCCGAGTGGCGGCGAAGCGGAGCATTGGAGGCACCACGTGGGTGTTTCTGATTTTGCCTTGAGGCAAAGGACCGCGATGGCTTGCGCTCGGGGTGTGCGTCCTCAATTGAAGGTACCCCAGGCGGAACGCGTCCCGTCCAAGAGTCCCACGAAGCTGCAATCAATCGCTTTGCTCGGATTGAGGGGCCCTGTTCCTCGCCCAAATTTTTGTAACGCCAGTATGCAGGATGTTCGGGAAATCCTAATGCAACACGGGAGGAAATTGCCATGAAATCGTACGTGACCAAGATCCTCGTATTGATCTGGGTAATCGGGCTTCTCTGTTCGGCTCCTCTTTACGCGCAGGTGGCCGGCGCCACACTCACCGGCACCATCACGGACGCCCAGGGCGGAGCAGTCGCCAACGCGAAAGTCTCCGTCAAGAATAGCGCCACCGGGATTGTTACCGACACCACCACGAACAGCACCGGCAACTATAACCTGGTGAACCTCAAGCCCGCCGATTACGAAGTGTCAGTGTCGTCGACTGGCTTCAATACCTCGACGACCAAAGTGACGCTTACCGTCGGCGCTATACAGGAGTTGAGCCTTTCTTTGAAGATCGGCGATACGAGCACCTTGGTGGAGGTCACTGGCGCCGCCCCGGTGATTGAGACGGAGAACGCCACCCTTGCCGGAAACATTCAGAGCGCGCAGATTGTGGAGTTGCCGTTGAACGGACGAGACTGGGCCTCCCTGGCTGTCCTGGAACCCGGCGTCGTTGCGGTGCGCCCTCACGAGCTGGTTACGCAGCCCGGCGGCAACTTACGCGGCCTGGGCAATCAGATGACGATTGACGGTAACCGGCCCACGCAGAACGTGTACCGGTTGAACGGCGTAATCGTCAATGACTATTCGAACGCTGGCCCCGGGAACGTGCTCGGCGCAAGCCTGGGTGTGGACGCGATTCAGGAATTCTCGGTATTGACTGCCAATTACTCGGCCGAATACGGGTTCACCTCCGGCGGGGTCATCAACGCCATCACCAAATCCGGAACGAACCAGTTCCATGGAAGCGCTTACGAGTTCTTCCGGAACAAGGTATTCGATTCGAACACTTACCTGACTCCTGATGCGAAACCTCCCTTCGTCCGCAACCAGTTTGGTGGGTCGGGCGGTGGACCGATAATCAAGAACAAGCTTTTCGTCTTTGCGGATTACGAAGGAATCCGCCAGAGGAAGGGCATACCCGTTACCGCCAAAGTTCTCTCCGCGAACGCAAGGCTAGGCATCCTCTCAGGGGTCCCCGCAGGCACAGTCGGTTGCGGCTTTCCCAACTCCACGCTCCTGTCGCCACAGGCCTTCGGATGCGTCAACAATTTCATCGAGAAATATATTAACGACCTCACACCGCTGCCTAATAACGGTTTGATCGGTACCGGAGATACTGGGAAATTCGTGACCGCAGGCGACCAGGCTGTGAACGATGACTATGGAACGGCACGAGTCGACTGGAAAATTTCCGACAAGGACAGCATCGATGCCAGTGTTTACCGCGACTACTCCAATTGGGCCAAGCCCGGCACTTTCGACTTCGAAACAACCGGATACATTCTCCCGAATATGTCGGCGGCCCTCGAGGAAAACCACATATTCAGCCCTGCCATGGTCAATAGCGCCAGGTTCGGATGGACCCAGTCCATCGTGAAGAACCCAGGCCTTTCAGTTCTTAATCCAGAGTTGGTGGACACTTCGCTAGGTATTACGACGGCATACAATGCGCCCGGACTCGGCGGACAAGGCGGCAGTACGGGAGTCTCAGGCATTACAGACGCTGGCGGTTTTAGCCCGCAAGGGGGATTCAGCGACTGGGTTCAAAACTATCAATTCTTCGACGATGTCTCCCGGACAATCGGTAAACACACCGTCAAGTTCGGGTTTGAGTTCATTCGAAATCACACCGACCTTGTGAACGGGAACGGCAACGGCAGCGCGGGGTTTGGTAGCGTACAAAACTTCCTCCTGAATGAACCCAACACAGTGAGGATGCCCACCACTCCACCATGGACTGCCGGAAACACGAAGCACTATAACCGCAATTCTGTCTTCGGAGCGTATGTCCAGGACGATTGGAAGATGCGCAATAATTTGACAATTAACGTAGGCTTGCGTTATGAAATGTCCACGATTCCGTTCGAAAAAAACGGAAAGTTTATCCTGCTGCCGACGCTTTGGGCTGACCCCGGCAATTGCACCGAGGATATCAACGGCCTGCCCCAATCCGACTGTTCAGGACTTAAGAATAAAGTATTCGATTCAAATCCCACGGTCAGGAATTTTGAGCCAAGAGTGGGTTTTGCATGGGATCCATTTAACAGTGGCAAGACCTCGGTTCGCGGGGGGTTCGGAATTTTTGATGTTCTTCCTATGCCGTTCATGTTTGGCCTCAATGCATTGCAAGCTTCTCCGTCCGGCGCCGAGCTTGACATGAATAACCCCACTACTTGCCCGACTCCTAATACCACCTCGACCTCTAGTTGCCCTCTCACCCAAGGTGCGTTTGCTCAGGGGCTACCGGGAGATGTTACTGCTTCAGGAATCACCGCTGCTGGGAGTGGAAGATGGCAGTACACCGACCGCAACCCTAAACGCAATTACGTCATGCAATGGAACTTAAACGTTCAGAGGCAAATCACACCGAACAGTTCATTAACACTTGCGTATGCCGGATCCAGGGGAATCCACAATCCCTTCCAAACAGATACCCTCAACACGTGCTTCCCAACAAAGACCCCGGCTGGATGGCTATTTCCTGATCCCGAGTTCAATACTTCCAGCTTTAGCAGTTGTCCGGGAATCACAAGCCCTGCTCCGACCGGGATTGTCCCAAATACAATCGTCAACCCGTTCGTTCCGGGCTTACTACTGTCGACCGCATTTTTTTCAGAGTCGACGTACAATTCTTTCCAAGCTAATTTTGTGAAGAAGATTAGCCATGGACTCCAAGCCGAGGTTTCATTTACTTGGCAAAAGTCCTTTGACAATTCATCCGGAAGCTTTGCAGGCGACAACTATTCGTCCAACCCGACTGCGGCTACCCCTTGGTGGGATGGGTCGATCACGAGAGGGCTGTCTGATTTCAACATCACGCGAAACCTCTCCATCAATTGGTTGTACCAAGTTCCGACACCCAAGGCTTTCGCCGGCCCCGCGGGATGGGTAGCGCGGGGTTGGAGCGTAGGCGGGCTGCTCGACCTGAGCGACGGTGTCCCAATGTGGCCGTTGGGCGGACTGAACTCGGACCCATTGGGGCAAGCCAATTCCGAACCAATGGATATTCCGGACTTGGCCCCGGGGTGTACCGCCAAAAATGCCGTCCAACCAGGTAACCTTCAGTACCTTAAGCCCTCTTGCTTCATCTATCCGGTTGCGCCGAATCAGGCATTTTGGAATGCCAATTGCAACCAGAGCACTTTCGGGCCTAATGGACCGACAGGGACGCCTGCATCGTTTGGACTTGACCCTCTCACCTGCACCAATCTCCTAGGGCACTTGGGTCGCAACTCGATCATCGGACCGGGCCTATTCAACGTCGATATGTCCTTCATCAAGGACAACCACATCTCCAAGTTTGGCGAAAATTTCAACATCCAGTTCCGCGCGGAGTTGTTCAACATTTTCAATCGTGCGAACTACCCGCCTCCAACTGACAACCTAGATGTCTTGGACCCCCAACTCGTGAATGGCTTCGGCCAGATCGATCAAGACACGCAGGTGCCGATGAGGGAAATTCAGTTTGCGTTGAAGATCGTTTTTTAAACATGAGGTAGCAGGAGACCTATCCTGATGGGGAACCGGGTGCATTCGCTGCACAAATGCCCCGGTTCCCCTGCATCAATCAATCGCGATTTCGTTCGGCACTGCCCGTCTCAATCACAACCGGTTGATTTGGAGGCTTCCATGAAGCGCCGTTTTCAGTTTTGCCTGCTTGTCGCAGTTTCGTTGCTGACTACTCATTTGTTCGCTCAAAGCGTCCCCGAAATCGCCTTTGATTCCGCGCCCAATCTTCTGAAGCTTCCCGCGGACATTTATCTCGGCGAAGCGGCGGGCGTGGCGCAAAACTCCAAGGGGCATATTTTTGTTTTCACGCGCAGCGGCGAGACGCAGCTGTTTGAGTTCGATCAGGAAGGCAATTTTGTTCGCGAGATCAGCCCGCGCAACTATTCCTTTGCGTTTGCGCATACGGTGCGTGTCGATCCGCAGGACAACATCTGGACCATTGACGAAGGGTCGAACATGATCGTGAAGTTCAACCCCGCGGGCAAAGTGCTGATGACCATGGGCCGCAGGCCGGAATCCGCGGAAGGCGATGTTCCCGGCGGATTCAACTTTCGTCCGGTTCTTCCTGGAGACACGCCGCGACCCGCGCAGCCTTATTCCTTCAGCCGGGAAACGGACGTGGCCTGGGACGCGGCCGGAGACATTTTCGTCTCCGATGGCTATGGGAACTCCCGGGTGGTGAAGTACGACAAGGACGGTAGATTCGTCAAGGCCATCGGCAGTGCCGTAAAGGGCAAAGAGCCGGGCCAATTCAACACCCCGCACACCATCGCCACGGACAAGCAGGGCAATGTGTACGTCGGAGATCGCGGCAACAGCCGAATTCAAGTCTTTGACAATGACCTGACGCTCCGCGCCGTCTGGACGGGCATGGGCGCCCCCTGGGCCATCTGCATCACGCCCGGGGCGAAGCAATATCTGTACAGCTCCGACGCCGTGGGTCCGATCTACAAGATGGATTTAGACGGGCACATGCTGGGCAAATTTGGCACCGCCGGGAAGCGGATGAAGGAATTCGGCTGGATTCATGAAATGAATTGCAACAGCGAAAACGAACTGCTGGTGGGCGAACTTCTGAATTGGCGCGTGCAGAAGCTGGAACTTCACCCCGAGGCAAAGTAACGGCGGCCGACGATCCGGGATCGGCTGGAAGAGGGCGCGTGTAAGAAAATGCGGCGTTCCTCTCAAAGGAAAATAAATTTGTTCGCGGAGGCTCTCATGCATCGCTCTTCAAAATTTGTTTTGGCGGCAGTGATCGTGTTTTTTGTCCGCCCGCTGTTCGCGCAGGTTTCGGTGAAAGAAATCCCGTTCGATTCCGCGCCGAACCTGCTGAAGATGCCCGACAATATCGTGATGGGCGAAGCCGTGGGCGTGGCCACGAACTCGAAGGGGCACATTTTCGTTTACACGCGGGACGGCCTTCTCGCGTACACGGTAGGCTCTTCGCGCCAGTTTGGACGCGGCGCCGCCGCCCGCCTCTACGAGTTTGATGAAAAAGGGAACTTTGTGCGGGAGATCGGCAAAGGCATCTACGCCGAGGCCTTTGCCCACACCGTGCGCGTCGATCCCCAGGACAATGTCTGGATCGTGGACGAAGGGTCCAACATGATCGTCAAATTCAGCCCTGAAGGCAAAGTGTTGATGACGCTGGGCCGCAAACCGGAAGACTTCGCTGGCATTCCCGGGCCGGTCGAGGAGGGCCAATCGTCCGGAGGGCGGACGGGCGGCTCGATCGAGACACAGCTGCTCCTCTCCGCGCGTCCGCCGGTCGCGGCGCCGGCTGGCGGAGCGCCCGCGGGCCAGGGCGGAGGTGGAGAAGGATTCAATTTGGGTCCGTTCGCCATGTTCAACCGCGAAACCGATGTCGCCTGGGATGCGGCCGGAAACATTTTCGTCTCCGACGGGTACAACAACAAAAGAGTGGTGAAATTCGACAAGGACGGCAAATTCCTGAAAGCCTTCGGTTCCCGCGGGAAGGGCGACGGCCAATTTGAAGATGTCCACACCATTCAAGTTGACCATCAAGGTAATGTATATGTTGGCGACCGTGCCAACAAACGGCTCTCGGTCTTTGATAACGACGGAAATTACAAGACGGGGTATATCAATGTCGGCGCTCCCTGGGCCATCTGCATCACTCCCGGGCAGCACCAATACCTTTACAGCTCGAATTCCACCGGCACCACGGACATGAGTGACAACGGTGAAATTTACAAGATGGAGCTGGACGGACGCATCCAGGGCAAATTCGGCAAAGGCGGCAAGCAGATGAAGGAATTCATGGCCGTGCACGAACTCGACTGCCGGACCGATAACGAAATTTATGCCGGCGAGATCTCCAATTGGCGAGTTCAAAAGCTCACCCTCCATCCGTGAGCGCGCGGGGCTGAGAACGAAACTCAAATCCAAGGGGAGCCCAGCGGATTCCCACGGGCGATATGCAAAATGAAATGGGAGCGGAGGAGAAGCCATGAAACGTTTCCTGTTCATCGGATTGTTGCTGGCCGCGTTGCCGGTTTGCGCGCAGGACATGCCCAAATCGCAGGAAGCCCCGAAGGCGCCGGAACTCACCTTCCACGTGGTTCAAGACTTCTTCAAAATTCCGAGCGACATGATCATGGCCGAGGCCGTGGGCGTGGCCATCAACTCGAAACGCCACATCTTCATTCTGAATCGGGGCAATCACCCCATTTTGGAATTCGATCAGGAAGGCAACTTCATCGGCTCCTTCGGCGAGGGATCGCCCCTGTTCCGCGTTCCCCACAGCATCCGGTTCGACGCGCATGACAATTTGTGGTACGTGGCTGCCGGTGACAATCTCGTTGTGAAATTCGATCCCAAGCGAAGAGTCGAGCAAGCGCTGGGCCGGCGCGAGGGGGACATGGGATGGGTGTATATGACGCATGGAATTGAACGTGCCATTCCCGGTCCATCGAGCTTCTACCAACCCACCGACACGGTGGTCGGTCCCGACGGCGACACCTACGTCACCGACGGCTACGGCAACTCGCGCGTGGCGAAATTTACGCCGGAGGGCAACCTTATCAAGTACTGGGGCGACCGCGGCACCAAGCCCGGCCAATTCAATACCCCGCACAACATCGTGATGGACGCCAATTCGACGCTGTATGTGGCCGATCGCCAGAATAGCCGCGTGCAGGTGTTTGACACGGATGGGAATTTCAAGCAAGAGTGGAAAGTGGGAGCGCTGGCGTGGTCGCTCTGCATTACGCCGCCGCCGAATCAAGTGATTTTTGTCGGCAGCGTCGGTAAAGTCTACAAGTATGATCTGAGCGGAAAACTGCTGGGCGAGTTCGGCAAACTCGGCAGGCTGCCAGGATGGTTTGACTCGGTGCATGCCCTGGCTTGTCCGGATGAAAAGACGCTGTTTCTTGCGGAGGAGTTCAGCTACCGCTTTGATAAGGTTGTCCTGCAATAGGGTCGTGCATGCATATGGGGGATCCATGAACCGATATATTTATATTCGAAAAATTTTCGGAATTCTGATGGTGTCGTCCATCATGACCCTCGCGCCGGTGGCGTTGCGCGCCGGGGTGACGCGAGTTGAGATCACCAGCCGCCAGGACGTGCTGGCCGGAAAAGTGTTTGGCACGGTCGGCGCCTATGAAAAGCTCGCCGGCAAGGTCTATTTCGCCGTCGACCCGAATAATCCGCATAACAAGATCATCGCCGATCTCGACAAGGCGCCTAGAAACAGCGAAGGCAAAGTAGAGTTTTCCGCCGACCTGTGGATTCTCACGCCGAAGGATCCTGCGCACGGCAATGGCGTCGCGCTGTTTGATGTGGTGAACCGCGGCGGCAAAGGATTGCTGAGCGTGTTCAACCGCGCCAAAGGTTCCTCCGATCCGACGGCCGAATCCGAATTTGGCGATGGCTTGCTGATGCGGGAAGGCTACACCCTCGTGGCCGTGGGCTGGGAATTCGAAGTGCGCAAAGCGAGGGACAAGAATCTTGTTGGGCTGCAGGTCCCCATTGCAACCGACAATGGCCAGCCGATCACCGGGTGGATCAGCCCGTGGTTTATCCCTGAAAAAGCTTCCGAGTCATTTGACTATACGTCCGAGTACAACACGGATGTGTATCCGCCGCTCGATCCCAAGAATCCTGCCTACCGGTTAACCGTCCGCGAAGGGTGGGTGGCAACGCCGCGGCTCATACCGCGCGAAGACTGGCAGTTCGGGCGCATGGAAAATGGCAAGGTTGTATCCGACGCGAACTGGTTGACCGTGAAGGGGGGCATCAAAGCCGGGCAGACGTACCAGTTGACCTACGAGAGCAAAAATCCTCCGGTCGCGGGGCTGGGGTTTGCGGCGATTCGCGATTTTGCTTCGGCGATCAAAAATAATTCCGATGCGATCGTCCATGCCCGGCTGGTTTACACGTATGGCGCCTCCCAGGTCGGCCGGTATCAGCGTCAACTTGTCTACGAAGGTTTCACCACGGACGAACAGGGCCGGCAAGCTATCGATGCCCTCTTCATCCATACCGGCGGGACATCGTTTGGGAGCTTCAACAAGCGATTCGCGCTTCCCAACGAGCTTGGTTCTTTTACGGAAACGGTGTTTCCGATTCGATATGAAATCACCACCGATCCAATGACAGGGAAACGAGACGGGCTCGGCGCGCGCATCCCAGACGGCCTGGAGCCCAAGATCTTTTTTGTGGATACAGGGTCCGAATATTGGGACCGCGGCCGCGTGGCGGCCTTACGGCACCTTTCCATGGACGGTCTGGAAGATTTGCCCGACCCGCCAAACGTACGAATCTTCACCCTGGCCGGTACCAAGCACGGTCCCGGCTCGTGGCCACCGGCCGACAGCCCGCTGCAGCCGCTCAAGGTTAACCCCAACGATTATCGCTGGGCTCAGCGCGCCCTGCTCGTGGCGCTCGACCATTGGGCGAGACAAGGCGTCGCGCCGCCGCCCAGCCGGCATCCTCAACTTTCCGACGGAACCCTGGTCGCTCAGCGTGACATTAAATTCCCGAACTTGTCCGCGGTGCAGTGGCCCTTGCACGTGCCGGGCGGGTTCCGTGCAGACTTGTCTGGAGTTTTTTCGGTGTTGCCGTTCATTGTTCCGCAAGTGGACAGCGATGGCAACGACATGGGCGGCATTCGCCTGCCCGAGCAGGCGGTTCCGCTCGGAACTTACACCGACTGGGCCTTCCGCAGCGAACAAACTGGTGCGCCGGAAACTCTCATCGCCATGGCCGGATCTTATATTCCGTTCGCGAAAACACGCGGCGACCGGGATAAGAACCACGATCCGCGGGCGTCCGTCGAAGAACGCTACGGCACACGCGCGGAATACGTGCGCCGCGTGGAAGAGGCCGCGAAGAAATTAGCGCAGGAGCGCTACCTGCTGCAGGAAGATGTGGCGCCCATCGTGGAGGCCGCGGGGCAGCACTGGGATTGGACGATGGCCAATGCCAGCGTGAGCCAGAGCCGGAATTAAGCGGATGGCAACAGGGCGGCTGCTCTGGCTCCCGGAGTCAAGAGCAGGCTTGCGATCCGCTCAGTCAGTGCCGGAGTTTTGCTTCGCGGAAGCGCACCCCGCTAGATTAACTATAAAGGGAACTATAATACGTCTGTACTTTATGAGTTAAGCCCCCGCCAGGAGAATTTCCTCAGCGGGACGGCTGAACTTCCAGCTTCTGCACGCGGAAATTCAACTCTTCGGCGGCGTAGAGCGTATTTTCGTTGGGGCAGGCGACACCGTGTGTCCAGCCGAACTGTCCCGCCATCTTTCCTTCCTTGCCAAAAGCGCCCAGGGCGTTTCCGCTCAAATCAAACTTGACGAAGCGGCCGGCGGCCCCGTCGGCGATCCAGATGATTTGATTGGGTCCCGGCGTGATGCACATGGACCAGGGCGCGCCGGTGTTTGTCCAAACCTTCAGGAGATTGCCTTCGGCGTCAAACACTTGAACGCGGCGGTTGCCGCGATCACCCACGTAAACAATTCCTTTCTGGTCCACCACAATCGTGTGCGGAGTATTGAACTGCCCGGGATCCGGTCCGCGCCTTCCCCAATCCTTGATGAAATGCCCGTCGGCGCCGAAGTGGGCCACGCGCGAATTGCCGTAGCCGTCGGAGATAAAGAGGCTCCCATCGGGCGCAAACGCAATCCCCGTTGGCTGGTAGAAAAACGTGGGCCCCGGGGCGCCGTGCTCGACCACATGAGTTTCCCAGGTCCATGCTTCCGGCTTTTTGCCGAGAACCATTTGCAGCCGGGTCTGCTGGTCCATCTTGATAATGAGGTTCGAGCCCGCGTCGACATACCAGATGTTGTCCTGTGGATCGAGGAAAACGCTGTGGGGAGCTTCGTACACATCCAGCCCTTCGCCGATGAAGCGCAGAAAGGTCCCGTCAGGACGGAACTCCATCAGGGGATGCTTGCCCCGGTTAGCCACGTAGATATTACCCTTGGAGTCGAGAGAAACGCCGACCGCTTCTCCGAAATAGACGTCGTCGGGGAGTTTCAGAAAATCCGTGTTGGCCCGCACCGTCAGCTCCGGCGGCTTGGATTGCTGCGCGGATAATGCCGCGGAAAACATGGCCCCAAGGACCATTATCGGCATGAGAAAAGCGGCTCGTTTCATAATTTTATCTCCCATATTGAAGAACAAATCTGCAAAGTCTGGGCATTGGCGGCTTCCCAACATTTTCGAATAAGATCGCCGTTTTGCTCTATTGGATAGCCTCTCTTATACACCTGCGGACCCTTTCCAGTGAACCAAAATGCTTTCCGTGACAGGATCTCCCAACTTCAGAGTCCGCCATTCCCGTCCACCGCGAACGCTGCCAGGAATTGCTTGTCGGGCTGTCTCGTTTCATCGCCGAATGAAATTTTGGCGAACCACAGCATTTGTTGACAGGCACAATCTCGCGGACTAGACTCCGCCCAGTCGTGCTTGGCTACCCGGGATCACCAAACAAGGAATCAGGAGGGGCAGATGAACAGCGAGAGAAATCTGCGGAACCTGGCATTGGTTATTTTGGCCGGCTTCTGCTTGTTGGCTTTGTGTTCGGCGCCAGGAGCGCAGGCGCAAACCGCGCCAAAGTACAAGTTCGATCCGGACTGGCCCAAACCCTTGCCGAACAAATGGAAGATGGGAGGCGTCACAGGTCTGGCCGTGGATAAGGATGACAATGTTTGGGTGCTCGATCGCCCGCATGACTTGAGGGATATGGAACTGCGTGCGGAGCTGCCCAATCCTACTACCGACTGTTGCACTCTCCCTCCCTCCATGATTCACATCGACAAAAACGGCGACGTAATCGGCTCCTTCGACGCGCCCGAAGGGCACGGCATGGCCGTGGACAGTAAGGGGTTTGTCTACATTGGACAGGACACGGTCCGCAAGTACGATCCCAAGACCGGACAGCCGGTCGGTGAAGTACCGCGCGTACCGGATAGGTTGGCGGTTAACGGGGAGGCAGCAATCAATAAAGAGCCCCACGTTCCTGGCAAAGGCAGCCCCGGCCCGCTCGGAACTTACCCGGGCAGCGTTGGCGGCGGCGCTCGGCTCGATCCTGCGGCAGTTGCAGCCTTCCGCGCCAAGTATCCCCCGACGACGCCAATGATTGTGGGGAATATCGAGGAGATACGCCTCGACGAGCCCGCGCATGAACTCTACGCCGCCGATAGTTACCTGGGCGGGCGCGTGATGGTGTTCGATTTGGACACTTTTGCTTTCAAACGCGGCTGGGGCGCCTACGGAAAACCCCTGTCGGAAATGAGCACCGACGATGCAGACCGCAAATATACGCCCAATGGACCGATGCCCAAGGAGTTCAGGGGTCATCTTACCTTGAATATTTCCAGCGATGGGTTTGTCTACGCGGCCGATCGCATGGCCAATCGCATCCAGGTGACCACCAAGCAAGGCAAATTCGTGAAGGAATTCATCCTGGCGCCAACGACGGGCCAGGGCGGTTCCACCGGCGGGGTGGCTTTTTCGCCCGACAAGGCGCAGAAGTTTTTGTTTATTTCCGATCTGACCAACAACCATATCTGGTTCCTCAACCGTGAAGACGGCGAAGTCGTCGCGCGTCTGGGCACCATGAGCCAAAACGGCGGCCAATTCATGGGGCTGCATATGATCGCCGTCGATTCGAAAGGCAACATCTACACGGGAGAAGTTTCCAACGGGGAAAGGGTGCAGCGCTTCCTCCCCGTGAAGTAAGAAGCCATTCCGTCTCTTCGTAGCCGTGTCTTTGTCCTGTTCAATCGGCTTGGCCCAAGAGTGCAATGGACTGGATGGCTGGTACTTTGACGTCGTAGACGGGCAGTCGGATCTGTTTGCCGCCGGGCACAAAGATCGTGCCGGTTTCAACAAGGAGAAATTGCAGGATGAGAAATATTTTGGCGCTGGTTTTGTGCATGGTGGCGTGCAGGCCGCTGCCAGCCTTGGCTCAGGAGAAGAGCCCATCTGGCTCAGGCAACGCTGCGCTGGAGAAAGAGCTCTACGCACTCGAGCTGAAGTGGATGAAAGCCGAATTCGATAAGAAAATGACCGGCCCCTACAGCATGGGAGAACTGTGGACGGACGATTTCTTCGACGTGCTGCCCGGGGGACGCGTGGTGAACAAGCAAGAAATGATGGACCTCATGGCCAAGACCGAACGTCAACCGGGGACAGGCGCTTTTCCGGATCACTTCAAGTTGATGGCGGTTTACGGGAACGTGGCTTTGGCAACCGACCACACAGTTATCAAGGGAGTGGACGCCCACGGCAAAATCGTGGTCGTCAGAGAAATGGGAGTGCTCCGCATGTTTGTAAAAGAAAAGGGCAAATGGAGAGTGGCCGGGGCAGGATTGGTCCCCATCGTCACCCAATGAGTTTAAAGATTGGGCCTGGCGCGCTTTAGTTTCCGGATGACAACACAGGACTACCATCGGGTACGAAGGAGCAAACGTATGAAGCGAAATATTTATGTAGGGGCGATATTTCTGGCGCTCTTAATCGCACTCGGAGCAGGCATTACCATGCTCCAGAAGCGGGCTGCCGTCGAAGCCGCCACAGTGCAGGCGCCCATGTTTGAGGTGGACCCGCTATGGCCGAAGCCGTTGCCGAATCACTGGCTCATGGGCATGACCATCGGCGTTTCTGTCGACGCGCAAGACAACATCTGGATCATTCATCGCCAGGGCTCGCTGGAGCCGGGCGAGCTGCACGCCACGACCAACCCGCCGACCGCCATGTGTTGCGCTCCGGCGCCGCCTGTTCTGGAGTTTGATCAGGACGGCAACCTGCTTCGCCACTGGGGCGGACCGGGCAATGGTTACGATTGGCCGGATTCAAACCACGGGATTACCATCGATTACAAAGGCAACGTCTGGATCGGCGGCAACGGCCGGGGCCGCGCTGCACGGCCAGCGGCAGGCGGCGCGCCCGACGAATCGGCCGCGTCTGCGACCACGTCCTACCTCGACAATCAGGTGCTGAAATTTACGCAGGATGGGCAGTTCCTGATGCAAATCGGCAAGCCCAGTCATAGCAAGGGCAGCAACGATGTCGAAAATCTTCGGCTGCCCGCCAAAACTTTTATCGACAAACAAACCAATGAGGTCTACGTCGCCGACGGTTACGGCAACCATCGCGTGATCGTTTATGACGCCGATACCGGACAGTACAAACGCCATTGGGGCGCCTACGGGCACAAGCCGGACGACACCGACCTCGGAAAATACGATCCGGATGCGCCGCCTCCCCAGCAGTTTCGCAATCCGGTGCATTGCGCAGATCTGTCGGTCGATCGATTGTTGTACGTCTGCGATCGCGTGAACGACCGGATCCAGGTATTCAAGCCCGACGGAACTTTTGTGAAGGAGGCATTCATCGCCAAGCGCACGCTCGGCTCCGGCTCTGCCTGGGACATTGCGTTCTCCAAGGACCCGCAGCAAAAATATATTTATCTGGCGGACGGGGAAAACGACCGCGTCCACATCCTCTTGCGCGACACGCTCGAAGTTCTAACGACGTTCGGTGAAGGTGGGCGGCAGCCGGGCGAATTTTACGGCCCGCACAGCATCGCTACGGATTCGAAAGGGAACATCTACGTGACGGAGACCTATCGCGGTCAACGCGTGCAGAAGTTCGTTTACAAAGGCCTGGGGCCGGTCACGAAGGAAGACCAGGGCGTACTATGGCCGAAAGGCATGAAAAAGTAGGAGTCGCCGAAGATCGCGGAATTCCAATATCGTTCCTCCAAAGGAGACTCGCAATGATGAAAATTCGTGTGCTGTTCCTGACAGCACTCATGGCCGTTTCGTCGCTGGCCATCGCGCAAGATTCCATGAAGAAAGGCGACAAGGCCTGGACGGATTTGGAAAAGCAGCTTGCGGACATCAATGACCAGTGGGTATGCGCCCACAAGTATCACAAGGATCACGCTCAGGATTGTGTCGACTTCAAGAATAAGATTTGGCCCGATACATTTTTCGAGATCAGCCGCCAGGGCGAAGTTACCGACAAGCAGGAAATGGTCAAGAGACAGACCGCAACGGCCACGGCTCACCCGGTTTCTCCCGGAGATGCGGGGCCCAATCCGCAGGATTTCAAATTAATGGCAGTCTACGGCAACGTCGCGCTGGCAACCGATCACACGGTATTCAAAGCCGCTGATGCCAGCGGCAAAATTGCAGTGACGGACGAGGCGACGGTGCTTCGGATGTTCGTAAAGCTGGACGGCAAGTGGAGACCTGCGGGCGCCGCATTAGTGCCCATGAAATAGCATCGCCGGTCGGGAACTCTGCCAGAGTCTCCAACTGCGATGCGAATATCTTGAGAGTATTAAGAAGTGGGCTCGGTCCCCGAATCTGTCCGTTTCATGCGCGCAGGTTCGGATCGGCGGCGCGATACCAGGTCACAAATTTCTGGAGACCTTCCTCCAGCGGTGTTTGCGGGCGGTAGCCAAGCAACTTCCCGGCTTTGGAGATGTCGGCCCACGTCAGGGGCACGTCGCCCTGCTGCGGGCCTTCCCGCTGGACAATCGCTTTTTTCCCCGTTGCGCGTTCCAGCATGCGGACCAGTTCCGACAGCTTTACGGGCTGAGAGTTGCCTAGATTGCAGATTTCAAAGGGCGCTCCTTGCGTGGAAGAAAAATCGTAACCGAGCGCGCCGAGGACGCCCGCGACAATGTCATCCACGTACGTGTAGTCCCGGCCCGTTTTTCCGTCGCCGAAAATGGGGAGCGGTTTTCCCGCCTCCATGCGAGCGACGAACTTGTGAATGGCCAGATCGGGGCGCTGGCGTGGTCCGTACACCGTGAAAAATCGCAAGGCCATCACCGGCAGATGATAAAGATGAGCGTAGGTGTAGCAAAATAATTCTCCGGCGAGTTTGGTCGCGGCATACGGCGAAATCGGCCGCAGGCCGGATTGCTCTTCGGAAAAAGGCGCCCGGCTGCCGGCGCCGTACACGGAACTGGACGATCCAAAGATCAGCCGGGCGACTCGGAATTCCCTGCAGAGTTCCAGCAAATTCACCGTGCCGGCTACGTTCACCTGCTCGTAGAGCCGCGGGTGCTCGATCGAAGGACGTACGCCCGCCCGCGCCGCAAGATGAATGATCGCATCCGGCCGAATGTCGCTAACGATTTCCCGCAGGCGGTCCATCGCGCAAATGTCATGATCGAAAAAATCGAAGGGCGCGATTTCCCGGATCGAGTCCAGATTGGCTTTTTTCCACGCCGGGGAATAGAACTCGTCGAGGTTGTCCACGATGCTCAATCGAGCGCGGTTGCGGAGCAGCGCTTGCGCGACATGCGAGCCGATGAAGCCGGCTCCTCCCGTCAATAAAATGTTCTTCGGATTTGCTGCCACGCGATGATCCCCCCGGCCTGCATCATGAACGGGCCAGAGTAACAGCAAATCGCGCCGCGGCATAGATTGCGCCACGCGAATCCTGAGTGGCGCAGGCTTCAGCCTGTGGGGGTCGGTCCTTGCAAGTACTAAAATCCACAGGCTGAAGCCTGCGCTACTCAAAACCTGATCCGAACAATGTCACTGGCCGCTCGCGTGAGGTAGACTCACCCGATGTTCTCGGACCGGCGGCTCAGTTCCAATACATCGGTATGCGTATGACGCCTGGATTGACGCGGCGCCCAAATCGGCTAACCGCCTTACGCGCATGACCACCATCGTG
Organism: Candidatus Acidiferrum sp.; assembly: GCA_035483715.1. Lineage (GTDB taxonomy): Bacteria > Acidobacteriota > Terriglobia > Acidiferrales > UBA7541 > Palsa-360. Next base: position 33,871 of record DATHPN010000135.1, on the reverse strand, counting down.
GGATTATTCACGGACGTGCTACCGGCCGGCGGCGTTCAGCGCGCCGGCCGGCACGTTGCCGCGGTGACCGCGAAGCTGGCATCCGACCGCGGCATGGCATCGCGTTTCCTGAGCCTCAACGACCCGCAGGGATTGCACACCGTGCGCGTTGGGTCGCTGGAATTTTCCGTTTCCGGCTATGCGGGCAGCAAGACTCAATTTGCCCTGGCTGCGATGCGCGCGGCGGGCCGCAAGCCGGTGCTGGTGATTGCACTTCACCCGCACCTGGCGCCCGTCGTCTGGGCGATGAAAGCGCGCGGCCGCACATTTCGGTCGATCGTGTTCAGCCACGGCGTCGAGGTATGGCAATCGCTCGGCTGGCCGCGCGACGCCGCGCTCCGCCGCTCGGATTTGGTGATCGGGCCGAGCTCAGACACCGTGCAGCATCTCATTTCAGTGCAGCGCATTTTGCCAGGCAAAGTCCGGCGGCTGCCCTGGGGGCTCGACCCCGATTTTGAAGTGCGCGTGGCCGCGGCCTCTTCGCCTTCGCCTCGTGCGGACTTTCCCCGGACCGGCCGAGTCATTTTGACGGTCGGCAGATGGGATTCCACGGAGCAGTATAAGGGCGCGGACACACTGATTACCGCGCTGCCGCGTGTCCTGAAAGCGGGGACGGACGCTTCCCTCGTGCTTGTCGGCGACGGAGACGACCGGCCCAGACTTGAACAACTCGCTCGAGATCTCCGTGTTTTCGAACGCGCGCACTTTCTCCGCGGACTGATGCCTGAACAACTTTTCGCGTGCTTCGCAAACTGTGACCTCTTCGCCTTGCCCAGCCGGGGGGAAGGTTTTGGGATGGTGTTTCTGGAGGCCATGGCCCTTGCCAAGCCCGTGATTGGCGGGGCGCACGGCGGAATTCCGGATATCGTGGAGGATGGCGTGACAGGTTTGCTGGTGCCGCATGGGGACGTTGAGCGCCTCGCGCAAGCGCTCGAATCACTTCTCAACAATCCGAGCCGGGCCACGGAAATGGGCGCGCGGGGCAGGGAACGCATCGAGAATACGTTTTCATTCGCGCACTTTCAATCACATCTGTCCGAGATCCTGAACAGTGTTCTTGCCTAATCACAATGAATTCACATGCGATCCGCGCGCAGGCATCTCGCGGGGGTATAATTCGCCGCAGGGGAAAACTTTTTGAGACCTTACTCTGGTTTAATAGCCCATGTCGCGGCTCGATTTCGAGCAGGTCAACGTCTAAACAGGCTGCGGAAGAAATAGTTTATTTTGTCATTCCGAGCGGAGCGAGGAATCTGTCCACGGTTTTAGCGCATGAAAAGAAAGAGAGATTCCTCGCTCCGCTCGGAATGACAAAATGGTAGGGGAGATTTTCCGCAGCCTGTAAAGCCGCATCGTTTCGATGCGCGTTACGGAGCGGCTTGAAGCCGTGCCCTACAAAGATTAAGGATTTACTACACAGGTTTTATAGCGTGTCCGGTTTCTTGTGCATATGCGCCTCTTGCATGTAACCCAATCCTACTACCCCTTTCTGGCTATGGGCGGCCCTACGGTCAAGGTAAGGGCGCTGGCCCGCGGTTTGGCGTCATCCGGCCATGCTGTGACGGTCCTGACCGCCGACCTGGGATTCGACCGGGCGAATAGGGAAGTTGCGGGCGCTGTTCCGGGGCGCTGGGGACTCGAAGCCAGTGAAAACGATGTGGAAGCGATTTATCTTCGGACGCTCGCACGGTATCGCTCCTTGACCTGGAACCCGGGCGCCGCCGCGTTCTGCCGCGAGCGGCTTGGTGGCTTTGATCTGATTCACATTTACGGTCTCTACGATTTGCTTGGGCCGCGCGTCGCCGGCGCGTGCCGCCGCATGGCCCGGCCCTACGTTGTGGAACCGATGGGCATGTTCCTGCCCATCGTACGCAGCATCTGGATGAAGCGGGTCTACCACGACGCGCTCGGAGGCCGCCTGCTCCGCGGAGCAAGCCGCGTAATCGCGACGTCGGAGCAGGAGCGCCGGGAGCTCCTGGAAGGAGGGATCGCCGAGTCCAAAATTGTGGTCCGCCGCAACGGGATCGAAATCCCCGGACAGTTTCCGCCCCCCGGAATATTCCGTAAGCAATGGGACATCTCCAAGGACGCGAAACTTGTTTTATTCCTTGGGCGGCTCGTTTCCAAGAAGAGTCCTGATTTGATGCTGGAGGCATTTGCTCACTGGAACCGGAGCGGAAATGGATCCCGAGGGTCCGTGCTGGCGATGGCGGGACCGGATGAGGGGGATGGCTTCCGCCAGCATCTGGAGACAATCACTTCACAAATGGGGTTGAACGGCAGGGTTTTATTCACAGGCCCTCTTTACGGGGATGCCAAATGGGCGGCTTACCGGGACGCGGACGTATTTGTGTTGCCATCGCAAAACGAAAATTTCGGCAACACCGCCGCGGAAGCGGTCGCTTGTGGGACTCCAGTTCTAGTCACGGATCGCTGCGGGATCGCGCCAATCGTGGACCAGCGCGCGGGTCTGGTAGTGCCCCATGATTGCGCAGCGCTGGAGGAGGGACTGGCCCGGATTTTGGAAGATCCGGCGGTCGCCGCGCGTTTGCGCGAAGGATGCCAGGGAGTAGCGAATTCGCTCAGTTGGACCGAACCGCTCGCTCAAATGGAAACTCTGTACCGGGAACTGATCTCGGAGCGGGGCGCGCAGTGAACGAACATCGCCCCGGCGCCGCAAAACACCTGCGTTCGATGCTGGATCAATGACTCGCGTTCCGACGGTCAGGGCCGTAGCCAAAAATAAATAAAGGTTAAGGCGTCTTGCGGCAGAGGACCTGATACTGCGTGCCCAGGGGCGTGCGATACACCCAATCTTCGATCTTGCGGAAAGCGCGCAACGCCCGCGGGAAAATGAACCGGAAATCGGTGCGCAAAATTTCGAAGCCGCCGTCCCGCAGCAGCGCTCTCGCTTCAGGCGGAGAAAGAGGGATCGCGTCGCGATCGAACGCGCAGCGCGACATCACGTAGCGCGTCGCGATGCTCCACGGATTATTCTCCCAGAAAGAAAAAAGCCCTTCCGCGCGCAAGGCTCGATGGATCATCGCCAGCGCCTCCGGGCGTTGCGCCGGCACGATGTGGTGGAACACTCCGTTGCAATAGGCCAGATCCATTTGTCCTGAGATCGTAAATTCGCCGATGGATTCGTAGCAGATTTGCCCGCCGGCGTGGCGCTTTCTCGCGATCTCCAGAGATTTGGCGGACACGTCCACGCCGACAGCCGATTCCGCCTTGAGCGCATGCAGAAGCAGAGGCGTGGTCGCGCCATCGCCGCAGCCAAAATCCAGAAGAGAGTTGACCGGCTGCTTCCTTTGCTGCAAACAGCGCTTGAGCCAGGCCACGCGGCCCTCCGCAAAATACTCGCGGCTTTCCCCGGAGGGCGCGATGGCATTGGACAATGCCTGCTCGTACGCGGCGGCGTACTGATCGAAAAGATCCTGCGCATCCTTCATCGGCGGGACATTCCGAGAACGCTGAGAAAGAAACTGGAGAGGACGACCTGGAATCCCAGCGTGAAACACACCACGCCCGGAATCACGATGCGCAGTGTTTTTTCCGGATCGAGCGGGCCGAACTGGCCGATGCGCCAGTACTCAAGACCCAGAACCCAGGCGCCTGCTCCCGCAAGGATCAGCAGGGTTCCCGCGACGAGGCCAACCTCAAGCGTGATGTACCGGAACATCCGCGTGAGGCGCGGGTCTTCCGGCAACAGGCCCTCGGAGATCGCAAAAATCTTGGTGAAGGTCGCGAACACCACGGACTGAAACCCGATCAGGATGGCCATCGCCGCGAACAGCAGCGTGTGCACGTCAAACACGATGTTCCCTATCTTTATGGGGCCCGGCAGTAGCGCCGCGCTCAGCGTTACCCCAAGCGCGATCAGTGCAATCCCCGGATAAAGGAATAGCCAGCGCGGGCTGTACAACAAAAGAAAGCGCAGATGCCGCCAGCCGTCGCGCCAGGTGCGCAGGTGCGGGGCGCGCTCCCTGCGGTCAGGAGCAAGCGTCGTGGGAATTTCCGTGACGCGCAATCCAAAGGCGGCGGCCTTGACCACCATTTCGCTCGCGAATTCCATTCCCATGGTTCGCAGGCCGAGCTGCTCGATGGCATCCTTGCGGAAGGCGCGCAGCCCGCAATGAAAATCCCCCACGTGACTTTTGAAGAACAGGCGTCCCAATCCCGTCAGAACCGGATTGCCGAGATAGCGGTGCAACGCAGGCATCGCGCCCGGGAGAATTTTTCCCTGGAAACGATTGCCCATCACCAGGTCGTACCCTTCGCGAAGCTTCGCGACAAATTCCTCCAGCTGCAAGAAATCGTACGTGTCGTCGGCGTCGCCCATCAGGACAAAACGGCCGCGCGCCGCGGCGATCCCGCTTTGCAGCGCGCTGCCGTAGCCGCGCCTCTCCACCGGCAAAACACGCGCGCCAAAGTCCCGCGCAATTTCTTGCGAGCCGTCGGTGCTGCCGTTGTCGGCGACAATTACTTCGCCGCGGATGCCGTGCCGTTCCAACGCATCGATCGCTTTTTTTACGCAGATGCCGACGGTTGCGGCTTCATTCAGGCAAGGCATGACAACGGAGAGTTCCACGCCGCCGCTATTTTCCTTGGTCCGTGAATCTACTTGCGTATCCGCGACCGAACTCATGGGATTGAAATGCGGCTCCTTTCCTCGTTGTGTGTGGCCCCGGGAAAAAGAGAATGCGGCAATTGCAGCGCAAAAAGCGTCACGCCAGCAGATCGCGCGTGGCGCGAAAGCCATTCAAGCTGCCGAGCACGGTGAGCGTTATACGGTCCGGCTCAAAGAAATCCCAGGCGATGGTGTGGACTTCCTCGCGCGTCACCGCTTCGATGGAAGACAGCATTTCGTCGAGTGAGATAAACCGGTGCAGGTACATGGCCTGGCGCGCAAGGTTGGACATGCGCGCGCTGGTCGATTCGAGCGAGAGCATCATCGAGCCTTTCAGATGATCTTTCGCGCGGCGCAATTCTTCAACGCTGACGCCGTCTTTGCGAACGGCGCGAAATTCGTCGCACACCGAGCGAATCAGTTTCGCCGCGGATTCGCGGGAAGTTCCGGCGTATACCGAAAGGACGCCCGAATCGGTGTATGGCGAGAGGTCGCTCTCAATCGCATAGGCCAGCCCCTGGCGTTCGCGAATGTTTTGAAACAGCCGCGAGGACATCCCGCCGCCGAGGATCACGTTCAGGAGCGACGCCGCATAGCGCCGTTCGTGTGCCAGCGGGTACGACGGCACTCCCAGCACGATGTGAACCTGCTCGAGTTCTTTTTTGTCTCGTTGCTCGACGCAAGAGTGCGTGGCGGGAGGCGTGGGCTTTGCCGCGGCAGAGGAGCGCGCCGCGCCGCCGAATTCCTGCGCGACCAGATCCACGAGGCGCGCATGTTCCAAATTTCCGGCCGCGGTGACCACCACGCGATTCGGCGCATACCACTCCCCGAAACATTCCGACACCGCGCCCTTTGAAAATTGAGACACCGTCTCCGGCGTGCCCAGGATCGGCATTCCCAGGGGATGCCCGCGCCAGAAATTCTGCGTGAACAATTCATGGATCAGATATTCCGGGTTGTCCTCTTCCATCTTGATTTCTTCGAGGACCACCTGCTTTTCCTTGGCGATATCTTCGGCGTCAAAGCGCGGGCGCAGGACGAGATCGGAAAGGACGTCCACGGCGACGGGAAGGTGTTCGTCGAGCACTTTCGCGTTGAAGCAAGTCATCTCCTTGGCCGTGAACGCGTCGAGCATTCCGCCGACCGAGTCCACCGACTGCGCGATTTCCTCGGCGGTGCGCTTGTGCGTGCCCTTGAACACCATGTGCTCGATGAAATGGGCGATGCCGTTGCGCGCTGAGGATTCCGCGCGCGATCCAGTGCCCAGCCAGATGCCCACAGAAACCGAGCGCACGTGCGGCATCTTCTCCGTGACGATGACCACGCCGTTCGGCAGTTCCGCTTGCTGGATGTCCCGCGCCGGTTGATTCATGTTTCTATTGTGGCATACGTGCGGCTGTGAACGCGACTTGATGGCGGCAGTGTTTCATTTCTTCGGATAGGACCCTTTGCGCAGGGGGAAGTCAAACGTTCTCAGAATTCCGAATCCTGCGGCGATTCTTAGCGCTTTGTCGGCATCGGGCGCTTGCGCTCGGCGGGATCCCAGTCTTCCGGAGGAAATGCAAGTCCCCAGAACCGCGGCGAGGGCTGCGTGAAACGAAGTCCCACTTGGATCTTTCCATTCACAATGTTCCCGAGGGTCACCACGTGGCAGGGCATTTCTTCGTTACTCTTCATATTCGTCAGGAGAAGCTGTTGTTCTTTGATAACATGCGTCGCCAGGTCAACGAGGCAGCCATTGGCATTGACCTCCACGGTTTGGGTGATTTCCTTGAAGGGTTTGTTTGAATCCGTATTGCCGTAGATGAACACAGGAATAGCGAGATGTACTCGCGTGGATCTCGGTCTTATGACTTTGCCATTTGTCACAGTACGTCCAATATCTGATGCCTCAACGCGAACTGGATCGATCACTCACATCGGCCTACGATCTGCTGCGCATTTCCGGATGCCATTTCCCCGCGTGCTTATTATGAATTATCAAGTAAAGGCTGTTCAACCGCCATTCCCAGGGCCGGGACGGGACCACGCGCGCGCGGAAGGAACAACTAAACAAGCGGCCGAGTGAAGGGGTGGAATTCAATCGCTCGCGCCTAACCATGTTAACATGAAATGAAGTCACCAGGGAGACTGCGCGTGCCTGTCGAACTACTCGGAAAATCAGGGGAGGAATTGCGAGAGTTTGCCGCGTCACTCGGCGAGCGGCCTTTTCGCGGCGCGCAGCTTTATCACGCGCTCTACGCCGAGCGGCGCTTTGAATTTTCCGCGATGACGAATCTGCCGGCCGCTCTGCGCGAGCGTCTGGCCTCCTCCGCTGGCGGGCGCATTACACCCCCGCGCATCGCGCGCCGTTTTCCTTCCGCGGATGGGTCGATCCGTTATCTCTTCTCGATCGGCGGGCCGGCGGGTGACGAAACCGTGAAGCCCGCGCAGATCGAGGCTGTCTTCATGCCTCGCGAAGGCCGCCAGACGATTTGCATTTCGACGCAGGCCGGGTGCGCGGTGGACTGCCATTTTTGCCTCACCGCGCAGTTGGGATTGATCCGCAATCTCACGGCGGGAGAAATCGTGGGGCAGGTTCTTGTCGCGCTTGAGGAAAATCGCGAGCACCTTGCGCCGCAGACAAACGTCGTGTTGATGGGCCAGGGCGAGCCGCTGCTCAACTATGACGCGACGATGGCGGCCGTGCGCATTCTGCTCGATCCCAAGGGCGTGGCGCTCGCGCCGCGCCACGTCACGCTCTCGACCAGCGGCATCGTTCCCGGCATCGAGCGGCTCGGGCAGGAAAAAATTCGGCCCAGCCTGGCAATTTCGTTGAACGCTTCCAGCGACGAGCAGCGCAACGCGCTCATGCCTATCAACCGAAAATATCCGTTGGATGTGTTGCTGGAGGCCTGCCGGAAATATCCGCTACGGCCGCGGGAATATTTCACGTTTGAATATGTGATGCTCGGCGGGGTGAACGATACGCCCGAGAATGCGCGGCGCGTCGTTCGCCTCATCGCGAACATTCGCGCCAAAGTGAACCTGATCCCCTGGAATCCCGGGAATTTGCCTTACCGCGCGCCGGCCGCGGAGAGCATCGAGGAGTTTCAACGCATTCTCGTGGATAAAGGCGTGCCCACCTTCGTGCGCTACTCGCGCGGCCAGGATGTCTTCGCCGCTTGCGGGCAGCTCGCGCTGATGGAAACGCCAAGCCCGTTTGTGGCGCTGCAGTAGAACACGCTGCAACCTGGTTAGTTTTGTTGGATGGAAATTCTAAAACAAATTCAAGGGCAAACAGACTGAACAGGCTGTGGAAAAAGTAATCTATTTTGTCATTCCGAGCGAAGCGAGGAATCTCTCTTCGATTTGGCACCATGAAAGGAAAGAGAGATTCCTCGCTTCGCTCGGAATGACAAAATTCTTGAGGCGTTTTTCCACAGCCTTTGAAGCCTGTTCTACTTGATTCCAATCGCCGCCATCAGGCGGCCTGTTTTTGTCCCTTCGCGGCGATAGCTGAACAGCAGATCTGTGCGGCAGGCAGTGCACAGGTCGCTTACACTGATTTGTTTTTCCGGCACGCCGGCATCGATCAATTGCCAGCGATTGGAGGCGCGCAGATCGAGCTGCACGCGAGGCGGGGGAAGCAAGTGCCCCGGCGGCATCATCGTCAGCCACGGCAGCCAGAGCGGCTCTTCGCCGTGCGCCAATTGCTCGAACGGTCCGTCGAACCAGTCCGCGGCGCGTGGAAATTGCGCGGCGAACGCCTGCGCGACTTCGGGGCCGACTTCATAGCAGCAGCGGCCGATCGCCGGTCCGAGCGCGGCGAACACATCCCGCGGGCGAGTTCCGAATTCCATGGTCATCCGGCCAAGGGTTTTTACGGCGATGCGCGCGAGTGTGCCACGCCAGCCCGCGTGAATTGCGGCCACCACGCGCCGCCGCGTGTCCGCAAGTAGGATGGGCACGCAGTCGGCGTTCTGCACGCCCAGCAGCAAACCCGGCGTGCTGGTGATCAGCGCGTCCGCTTTCGGTGCTTCCGCGCAAGGCGCGGCGGCCACGTGGATCACGTCGGAGTGGAACTGGCGCAGCGCGGCGAGCGGCATTTTGCGAGCATCAATGGCCGCCATGAATTTTTCGCGATTCGCGGCCACGCGTTCGCGTTCATCCCACTCCGTGAAGCCCAGATTCAGCGCAGGCTTTCCATCCAGCATGCTCGCGCCTCCAGGCCGCGTGCTGAAACCGTGCACGAGCCAGCCGAGCTTTCCCAGCGCGCGTGACTCCACCACCTGCACGCCGCGCGCCCGGCGAATGGCCCACGCAGGGCTGCTGCTGCGTTGCGTCGCGGCGTCTCCGCGCGTGACGGGCCTGCCTCGTGAAGATCGAGTTTTAATCGCTCGTGCCATTCTCGCCGTGTGTTCTACTCACCACTTTAACGTAATGCGTTTGCTTCTGTCTGCCCCTTGCGGGCACGGTATAATTTAGTGGCACAGGCTTCAGCCTGTGGGGTTTGTTCGAGGCAACTAGCACCAACCCCACACGCTGAAGCCTGCGCTACTGGGAGTGCTACTGGGAGCGCCAATGATCGTTGGCTTAGGCGTGGACATCACGGAAGTCGATCGCATCGAGGCGGCCATCGCCCGGCGCGGCCGGGCATTTCTGGAGCGCGTCTTCACGACCTCGGAAATCAGGTATTGCGAAAAGCACCGCAACCGCGCCGAACGGTTTGCCGGGCGTTTCGCCGCGAAAGAAGCCGCGATGAAAGCCCTCGGAACCGGCTGGGCGCGCGGCGTGCGCTGGCTGGACATCGAAGTCGTGCGCGAGCCGAGCGGCAAGCCCACGCTGAAATTGTCAGGCGCGACGCGCGCGATCGCCGACAGCCTGGGCGTCAAAAACATCGCCGTCACCATCACGCACGATGGCAACACCGCCCTCGCGCAAGTCATCTTCGAGTCGTGAATTGCCATAGAGGCGCGGAGCAAGAACGGAAAGAGCGTTGTCCCTCAAGGGTTTTCTCTGCGCACTCTGTGTTCTCTGTGTTGAAAGATTTTGGATTGCCGCGGGTGAGTCTATAGTGCGCTGCCCGTGAGATGGCCTTCTGATTCGCCAGTGATCCGCACTTCCAGGAATTGATTGGCCGGCCACTCGCCGGAGACTCGTACATCGAGATAATTGCTCGAAAGCGCGCGGGTCCACGGCCCGGACGAATCCTCGCCGCTGCGGTTCAGCGTGAGCGCACGCGTCGCGCGTCCGGTTTGCGCCGTTCGAAACGCAGCTTTCTTCTTTTCACCGAGGGCGCGCAGCTCGCGTGCGCGGCGGGCGATCACTTGCTCAGGAACTTGATTTCGCATCTCCGCCGCAGCAGTTCCCGGGCGCGAAGAAAACGAAAATACATGCAGGTAGGTGAGCGGCAGACTCTCGATGAGCGAGAGCGTTGCCTGATGGTCTTCTTGCGTCTCGCCCGGAAATCCGGCGATCACATCCGCCCCGATGGCCGCGTCGGGCAGCCACTCACGGGCGAGTTCCGCGCGGCGCGCGTAATGCTCGGCGCGATACCAGCGATGCATCGCGGCCAGAATTCGGTCCGAGCCGGATTGCAGCGGCATGTGCAGGTGCCGCGCCATCCGCTCGCTCGCCGCGAAAATTGCGATCAAGTCTTCCGTGACGTCCATGGGCTCGACGGAACTGACGCGCAGACGCTCGACGGAAGTTTCCTCCAGGATGCGCCGCAACAATTCTCCCAGCTCGGCGTGCGGGGCGAGGTCGCGCCCGTAGTTGCCCAGATCGATTCCGCTGAGCACGATTTCCCGCGCGCCACCTTCGCACAGTTTGCGGATTTCCTCGACTACGCTCTCTGGCGCAAGACTCCGGCTGCGACCGCGCACCTGGGGGATTACACAGTAGGTGCAACGTTTGTTGCATCCGTCCTGAATCTTCAGCACCGGGCGCGTGTGCCCCGCCTCGCCGCCTTCGACGGGCGCGACGAGCAATTCGCGTTGCTCCAGTATGTCGCCGGTCAAAATTTTAGCAGGGGCGCGCTCGAGCGAAAGCGCTTCGTTCGCGATCGTCGAAAGTGGTACGAATCCCTGGCCAGCGGAAATGGGCGGTTCGCGCGTCCAGGTCTGTTCCGTTTGCTGCCGCGTCTCCTGCCTCATTTCTTGAATGAGGCGCGGGATCTCCGGCTTGTGCGAATTTCCGACGACCCAGGAAACGCCTTCGAGCGCGGCAAGTTCCTTCGGAGCGCGTTGCGCGTAGCAGCCCGTCACGATGACGCGAGCCGCCGGATTGTCCCGGTGAATCGCGCGAATGGACTGGCGCGCCTGCAGGTCCGCAGCGGCCGTTACCGTGCACGTATTGACCACGATGACGTCAGCGGATCGCGCGTCCGCGGAGGCCGCGTAGCCGCGCTCGAGGAGTTGCCGCTCGATCGCCGCCGCATCGGCCTGGGTCGCCCGGCACCCGAATTGTTCGATGAAAAAAGTTGCCATGTCGATGTAGCGCAGGCTTCAGCCTGTGGATTTTAGTCCTTGCAAGAGCGAAACCCCACAGGCTGAAGCCTGCGCTACTTAAACCTCAGCCCTCAGCGCGCCGAAGATTATATCAGGCCAGGCATCGCGAGTGGCTCCGACCCTGAACGACGCGGTGGTTTTCACCCGTCACTACTAACCAGTCACCGGTCAGCGCACCGGGGGTTGTCCGCGCCCCGCTGTTCAGGTATCTTCACTGCAAGCAGAGTGGACATGGTCGACATTCATTGCCACATCCTTCCAGGCTTGGACGATGGCGCGGACACGCTCGAAACGTCCATTCAGATGGCGGAAATGGCCATCGCGGATGGAATCACGCATGTAGTCGGAACGCCTCACGCCAATTCGCACTACAAATTCGATCCGGAAATCATTCGCCAGCGCCGTGACGAGCTGCAGGCAGCGGTCGGCGACCGTCTGAAACTGGCGACGGGCTGCGACTTTCATTTGAACTATGAGAACTTGCAGGATCTCGAGAAGAATCCGCAGAAATACACCATCAACCAGAAGACCTACCTGCTCGTGGAATTCGCGGACTTTTCCATTCCGCCTTCCATGGATGACACCATGCACCGCCTGCACCTCATCGGACTGTCGCCCATCATCACGCATCCCGAGCGGAACGCCATGCTGCGCACCAAGCCCGAGCGGATGTATCGCTGGCTGCACCAGGGCAGTTACGTGCAGATTACCGCGCAATCCTTACTCGGGCGTTTCGGCAGCGCCGCGCAGCAACGCGCCGAGCAATGGCTGGATGAGGACCGCGTCCACTTCATAGCCAGCGACGCGCACAACTTGACGGGCCGCCCGCTGCAGCTTCGCGCCGCGTTCGAGGCCGTCGCCGAACGCCGCGGCGAAGAATTCGCCAAGGCGCTGTTCCGCGACAATCCCCTCGCCGCATTCGAGGGCCGCAGCCTGCCCTACGAGCCCGAGGCGGCTGACCCTGATGCCAAACCGATCCAGTACCGCAAGCGCAAGCGCTTCATTTTTTTCTGAGATTTTAGTGGCACAGGCTTCAGCTTGTGTGTGGGCGTCCCTCCAAGGACCAAACCCCACAGGCTGAAGCCTGTGCTACTCGGGCCGTCCAATTCGCTGGTACTGATTCCACGACGTCGCGGGAATCACGTTTTCCGCGCGGCAAGCTCCGGGTGCCGTTCCAACAGCCAATCCGCAATCGCGCGGTCCAGTTCCTGCAGATGTCCCGCGAAGAAATGGTCCCCGCCGGCGACAACCATCACCTTTGTCTTTTCCCGGACGCGCGCAGGAAACTGCTCGACCATGGCCCGCAGCCGGTTCGGCGGACCGAACCGGTCGAATTCGCCGCACACCAAAAGCTTCGGCTTCTCACAGTGATCGAGATAAGAGAAGCTGCGGCTGTCCAGATCGCCGACCGGCAGGCCGAGACCCAGAAGCTCCGTCACGCGCGGATCGGCGCAACCTGCCCGCAAACCGACCCAGGACCCAAAACTGAAACCCGCGACGAGCAGCGGCACGCCGGGATATTCCGCCGCGAGAAAATCGGTCACGACCTGGACGTCGCCTTCTTCGCCGGCCCCATTGTCGTGCATGCCTTCGCTCAAGCCCACTCCGCGAAAGTTGAAACGCAGGACTGGCAAGCCAAATCGATGGATCGTTTTCGCGGTCTGGTAAACCACTTTGTTGTGCATGGTCCCGCCAAACAGTGGATGCGGGTGGCAAACAATAGCGGCCAGCGGCGGCCGCCCGTTTTCTTTTTCGGGCGAGGTGGCCCACAGGATCGTTTCCAGGCGGCCCGCAGGACCGGGAAGCAATAAGGTTCGATGAAGTTGCGCGGGCATGCGGGAATCCATGTAAACACAGAGTGGGGCTGCGGGCCAAATCGGGCCACATGCCCGGCAGTGGAAAAAATATTTTCCTCCGCGGGCCGCCTTTCCCGTTGCGATTTTTAACGCGCAATGCTACGGTGTCCAGAACCTGGACCGCCCTCTTCCGGGGGAATCATGCAAGAAACGAAAGAACGCCGGGCATCGCGGCGATTTACAATGACGCTGCCGTTGAGGATTCGTTCCACGGAGCCGGGCGGCGGCGAACGGCAAGGACAAACGCGGGACGTCAGCTTCCGCGGCCTCTATTTTTTGATTGAAGCGGACTTAGCGCCGGGTTCGCCCATCGAATTCATCCTTACTTTACCCCGTGAAATCACCATGGCCGGCGACGTGCATATTCGATGCTTCGCGGAAATTGTGCGCGTCGAGCCCCACAACGGCAGGCGCGGCGTTGCGGCGCGCATCGACCGCTACGAGTTCTTGCCATCGGCCGCTTAGTAGCACAGGCCCTCTTGCCTGTCTGTTTTGTAAGCCCACGCGCAGGCTGCCAATTTAGCGACAACCGCAAACCCCGCACAGGCCAGAGATCCTGCGCCGCTAAAACCCGCCTCTCGAAATTAAGTCCCCGCCATTTTCAGCCATTCTTTCGCTTGTCACCGGTTTCGCAGTAGAATTGCTGGTGAAGAATTATGGCCAGGAGGAACAATGGAACTCTATGACGTCAAATCGGCGATCGACGAACTCAAGGAAGATGCGGTGCTCCCTCACCCCGTGCGCCTGCGCGACATGATCCTGAGAACGCCGCTCGATGCCAACGAGGCACTGGAAATGAACCGGGAATTTCAGAGCTACCTTACACACTACGGCGGAACGCAAAAGGTGGCGCTCGAAATTCTGGAAAGGCTTGCGGCGAGCGAGCCCAAGAAATCATAGACTGCATAATCGCGCCTGTCGCGAGATCTCGCCGCACGGAGCAAGTTCGCCGGTGCGCACGAGGAGTTGTTCAGGCTCTCCCCAAATCATGCCCCGAGAAACCATTCTCATCGATGCCGACGACACGCTCTGGGAGAACAATGTTTACTTCGAGCACACCATCGAGGAATTTCTCACGCTGCTCGAACCCTTCGGCTATCCGCGCGAATATGCGCGCCACATCCTGAACGAAACCGAGCGCCGCAACATCCGGCAGCACGGCTACGGCGTCCGCAGCTTTGGGCGGTCGCTTGAAGAAACATACATGAAGCTCGCTGGGCACCAAGCCGAGCGCTCGACCGTCGAGAATATCCATTTCCGCGTTCAAGAACTCGAGCGCACTCCCCCGAACGTGCTGGACGGCGTGCTGGAAACTCTGGACTATCTCTCCGGGCGGCACCGCCTGATTTTGTTCACCAAGGGCGAGGCGGCCGAGCAAGCGGCCAAAGTCGAGCGGTCGGGTTTGCAGATTCATTTCGATGCGATCGAGATTGTCCCCGAAAAAGACGTGGACACCTATCGCGCGCTGGTGAACCGGCACCACGTGGTGAAATCACACGGATGGATGGTGGGCAACAGCCCCCGCAGCGATATCAATCCCGCACTCGAAGCGGGGCTGAACGCCGTGTTCATTCCGCATCCCGCCACGTGGGCGCTCGAGCACGAAGAAGTGCGCAGCGGGGCCGGGCGCCTGCTCATCCTGACAAACTTCCGCGCCCTGCGCGAGCATTTCTAGGTGTGCACCCGTGGAGCAGGTTTGATGCCCGCGGGTTGGGATGGTTGCAAGGAAAATCAACCGCAGGGTGAATTGCGCTCTACCATCGCAAGTCCGTCTCCGTGGGCAGATCGTAGTCCACGCCTTCGACTTCAAACCCGAACAGGCCGCGAAACTCGCGCTGAAAGCCGCCGAAGGCGCTGACCTGGCGAAGATTTTCGGTGGTGACCTTGGGCCACAGCGCCGCGACTTCCGATTGGACGTCCACCCGCATTTCGCGATCGTCCAGGCGCAGGCGCCGGGCCTCGTCGAGCCTGGGCGCATCTGCCGCGCAAAGAAAATCCGTGAACAGGCGGCGCATCTGTTCGAGCGGCCCTTCGTCCAGATTTTTCTTTTTCATCACCAGGGGAAGCAAGCTTAAATACAGCGGCACGACCGGAATCGCCGCAGACGCTTGCGTCACCACCGCTTTGTTGACGGAAACCCAGGCATGGCCTCCCAATTGTTTCGCGAGCACTGCGTCCAGATCTTTTGCGGCGAGTTCCAGGTCTTTCTTGGCCCGGCCGATCGTGCCGTCGCGATAAATCGGCCAGGTAATTTCCGGTCCGATGTAGGAATAGGCCACCGCGTGCGCCCCCGGTGCCAGCAATTTTTCCTCCAGCAGCATGTCCATCCAGCGCCGCCAGTCGTCGCCGCCCATCACCGCGACGGTGTCCGCAATTTCGTTTTCATTCGCGGGTTGCAGCGTGACGCTCACCACTTTTTCCGAATCGAGTTCGATGGTGCGATTGGTAAACGCCTGCCCGACCGGTTTCAGGACCGAATTGTGCACCTTGCCGGTTCGGGGATCGGTGCGCTTCGGAGAGGCCAGCGAATAAATCACCAGGTCGACCGGGGCCATTTGCTTGCGAATCGCTTCGGCGGCGGCGCGCTTGATTTCGTCGGAAAATGCGTCGCCGTTGATGCTCGCGGCAAACAATCCATCGCGCCCGGCCATCGAATGAAGAGCGACCGTGTTGTAGTGGCCCGCGGATGCGACCTTGTCGCCTTCCGGCGGGCGCTCGAAAAACACGCCCAGGGTCTTCGCTCCGTATCCCCACGCCGCGGCAATGCGCGACGCGAGGCCGTAGCCGGTGGACGCGCCGACGACCAGCACATTCTTGGGCGCGTTTTGTCCGGCCGGGATTTTTCCCCGGACGCCGGCAACCCATTGCTCGACGTTGCGCCGGCATCCCTCGGGATGGGCATTCACACAAATGAAACCGCGCGACCGCCGCTTGACAATTTGCATTGGCATAATCGAAAGATAATAACCTAGCGCGTGCGGCTGAGCTTGTCTACACGAGCCTTTTTTGGACAGGCATTATTTTGTCGGTTTCAGCGATGTCACCGGGGAAGGAACAAATTGGTTTCAGCGGTCAACGTGCAGGGACTATGTTGTTCAAGGACCGCCCGCAAAGAGTGCGCTTCCGAAATGCTCAGGGCAAAAAGTCCTCGCAGCCAAAAATGAAACGGCCACCCTACTCCACCGGGTGGCCGTCCAAATCAGAAAGCGACGTGCCGCTACTTGCCGCTATTCGCGGGATTGCTGGCTTCGTCGATCAGAGCGTCTGCCTGGTGGATGCTGCCCTTTGCAAGATTCGTCTTGACCACTGACTTCTGGCCTGCAACCAGGGTTACATCCGTCTCAAAGCTCTGGTATCCGGGTAATTCGACCTTGATTTTGTGCGTCCCGGGACTGAGCAGCATGGAGTGGAATGCGCCACCCAATTCTCCTGCGTGCCCCAGGAATCTGTTGTCCACAAATACGGCGGCGCGATCCGGCGAAACGTCAACTTTCAGCTCAGCAGTCACGCTCGGCCAGGTATCGCTGGTTTCTTTCTGCATTTTGACGGGAACGAGCAACAATTCCTTGGGTTCCACAGTAAGCGTCTCCGTGAAATCCTTATAGCCTGCCTGTCGAACGGCCAGTTCGTGGTCGCCAGGGATCAGCAGAATACGCTTCGGGCCCCACAGTTCGCCCAAATATCCCACATACTTGCCGTCAATCCATACGCCGGAAGTTTTCTCCACTTTGGACGCGCCTTTAAATGTCAATTCTCCAAGGATCGTAGTCTGTGCCAGCAATGGCGCGGCCATTGCAAGGACGGTGAAATACGCAGTCAGGATGGCAAGTCCCCCAATCCATCCAGACTTCTGCTTTACCAGATTCGTCAGCATTCGTGACTCCTTTTTCAAGCTTAACTTGGCCCCACCCACGGTCACATAGTACTTCTCAGAGCAAGCCCGCTTCCAAAGTCTTACTCTGTTTGTGTCGCGTAATTAACTGCCCCCAAAGGGATTAGCTCACCATGCAACTTTTTGCGCCTTTCCATGTCCTAACCGGCTTGAAATTTTTACGCGCCTACGGGCAGTTAAGCCCGGGGCCCTTGCAATTTGGGAACCGGGTCGCGTTACGATATGATTTTCCCGATGGACATTCTTCTAAGCGATGTGGAGACGCGGGTGCTGGGTTCGCTCGTCGAAAAAGAACTCACCACGCCCGAATACTATCCCCTTTCCCTGAACGCGCTGGTCAACGCATGTAACCAGAAATCCAATCGCGATCCCGTCATGAGTTTGGAGGAAGAAGCCGTGCGCGAGGCCTTGCGCGCCCTGGACAAAAAGGGACTCGCGGGACCCGCCGACAACATGGTCAGCCGGGTGAGCAAGTACGAGCACCGCCTACAGGAAGCCTACAATTTCACGCGGCATGAAATCGCCATCCTGGCCGAACTGCTGCTCCGCGGCCCGCAGACGCCCGGCGAATTGCGCAGCCGCGCCGACCGCATGCACAAATTCGAGGACCTGGGCATCGTGCAATCCACGCTGCAGCGCCTGATGAAGCGCGAGCCGCCGCTCGTCAAGCTGCTTCCGCGTCAGCCGGGCACCAAGGAAGCGCGCTACGCACACCTGCTCAGCGGCGACGTGGAATTGCCGCCGCAGGATTCAGCAGCGCCGGGAATTGCAACGGCAAGCGGCGCGAACAGCAGCGAACGGATCGCGCGCCTGGAGGCGCAAGTGGAAACCCTGCAGTCGGAAATTGCCGACTTGAAAAAGCATTTCGCCGAGTTTCGCAAACAATTCGAGTAATCGTATCCAAGTGGCGCATGCTTCAGCTTGCGGATTTTACGAAAAACAAAGGCAATTCAAACCCCCACGCTCCAGAGCCTGTAAGACGCCAAACTTTTGGTTTTTGTAGCGTCCGCCTTCAAGCGGGCATTGGGTTGAAACAACAGCGCCCGCCTGAAGGCGGCCCTACAAAACCTAAATTGCCATAGAGATCGCAAAAGCCTGGCGCTTTTCGCCCTGCCCCAGCACAGCAATCGCGACAGTCTGTAGCGGTAGTAGAAGATCCGGACCCGTCGGAGCCCGTCCTAGGCAGTCTGCTTCAAGGCCCGTTCCAGAATAGTCAAACACTGCTGCGCGCGCTCGCGGAGCGCATCGTCGCGATGGCCGGAATCCTGCTGCCGCGAATGAAGCTCGTCGGCGATGGCCATGGCCGCCAGCACCGCGACGCGGACCGAGTCCACCGTTTGAGTCGCTTCGGCGACCGCATTCATCTTGTCGTCAACGTAGCGCGCCAGTTTCTGGACGTAAGATTCGTCCAGATCTCCGCCCAAGGTATAACTCTGCCCGTAAATTTCCACTTTCACGCGATTCGACATTCCATACGCTCCCCGCTGGACGCGCCTATTTTGTTCTGTTCCGCCGCCCGTGGCAAGCGCGTTTCAATTCGGCAGGCTTCTCCGATTTGAAAATCCAGCCGGGTTGCCGCGCCAACGGTGCGGAGCATAACAGCTCGGGGCAACGCCCCGGGTATCATGCCAAGTATTTCCCCCGCCCTGAATGGGCGGAGGACTCCCGCGCCCTTTCAGGGCGCGCCATTTGGTTCCAAACGCAGGGCGGCGCCCTGGGCTAATCACCAGAGGCGCTTTCAGCGCCGGAATGCGCGAGCCGGCTTTTGGAAAAATGAACAGGTGCTTCGGGAATCAAAAATCCTCATTCCACTACAATGCGCAAAAATTTCTTTTTGCCAGCGCGAAGAAGAAATTCGCGCGGCATTGCGAGGTCCACTTCGTGTTTTACGTCCGAGATGCGCGCCCCGTCGACCTCCACGCCGCCTTGCTTCACCAGGCGGTCCGCTTCGCTGCGCGAAGGCGCCAGATCCAATTCGACCAGAAACGCAGTAAGGCGTTTCGCTGGTCCGCGAGGAACTTTTCGTTGGGGCGCTTCAACCGGCGCTTCTCGATCGCGGAACACGCGCTGAAATTCCGCCGCCGCCTTTTCCGCGGCGGCCTCGCCGTGAAATCCCGCGATGATTTCCTTCGCCAGGAACATCTTCACGTCCATCGGATGCATTGCGCCGGATTCCACCTCGGCAGCGAGCGCGGCGATTTGTTCCGGCGTGCGGTCGGTCACCAGCTCAAAATAGGGCCACATCATCGCGTCCGAGAGGGACATCAGCTTGCCGAACATCTCCGAAGGAGCTTCCGTGATGCCCACGTAATTGCCCAGCGATTTGGACATTTTGCGCTGGCCGTCCAGGCCGACGAGGATCGGCATGGTCAGCGCCACTTGCGACGGCTGCCCGTAGGCGTGCTGAATCTCGCGGCCGACCAGAAGATTGAATTTTTGCTCCGTGGCCCCCAGCTCGATATCGGCCTGGAGCGCGACCGAATCGTATGCCTGCAGCAGCGGGTAAAGCAGTTCGTGAACGGAAATGGGCAAATTGCCCGCGAGGCGCGAACGAAAATCCTCCCGCTCCAGCATGCGCGCCAGGCGATAGCGCGCGCACAGCCGAATCATATCGTGTCCCGATAGTTTTCCGAGCCATTCGCTGTTGTAGCGCACCTCGGTATTTTCGCGGCTCAGGATTTTGTACACCTGTTCGAGATACGTCTTGGCGTTGGCGTCCACTTGCTCGCGCGTCAGCGGCGGACGCGTCTCCGACTGTCCGGTGGGATCGCCGACCATGGCCGTGAAATCGCCGACCAGAAAAATCGCGGTGTGCCCCAGATCCTGAAAATGTTTCAGCTTGCGCAGCACCACGGTGTGCCCGAGGTGCAGGTCGGGCGCCGTGGGGTCCACGCCCAGCTTGACCCGCAGCGGTTTTCCAGTCTTCAGAGAACCTTCGATCTTCGCGCGTAAATCCTCTTCACGGATAATTTCCGCCGCGCCCTTGCGCAGGTAGGCGAGCTGTTCGTCGACAGGTTTAAACGGAAGTTTTGTGGTCATGCCGGATTCACAAGCGCAATCACGCGGCGCCCCTCGATGCGATATTTCCCCGAAAGGACCAGGCGCACGGCTTCGGTGTAAATGCGATGCTCCTCGGCCAGGATGCGCGCCGAAAGCGTTTCGTTCGTGTCGTCATCGCGCAGCGGGACAATGGCTTGCGCCAGGATCGGCCCGGCGTCCAGAGTTTCGTCCACTAGATGCACGGTGCAGCCGCTGAATTTCACGCCGTATTCCAGCGCCTGCCGTTGCGCTTCGAGGCCGGGAAACGAGGGCAAAAGCGACGGGTGTATATTAAGGATCCGCTGCGGATACGCGGCCACAAAATAAGGCGACAGCAGGCGCATGAATCCCGCCAGGCACACGATCTCGACGCCCGCCTTCCGCAACTCCTCAACCACCAGCCGGTCGTAGTCCTCGCGCGCCAGGCCCTTCGACGGAATCGCCTTCGACGCGATGCCTCGCGCCGCCGCGCGCGCCAGGCCCGGCGCGCCTTCGCGGTTGCTGATCACCAGGGCAATTTCCGCGCCGGGGATTCGCCCGGCCGCAATGCTGTCGGCCAGCGCCTCAAAATTCGACCCACGCCCGGACAGCAACACGCCAATGCGATGTGACATAAGCAAAAGACGTTAGCATAACCGCGCGAAGCATCCAATCCCGGCGGAGTCCACGGAAGGTCCTTGTTTGATTCTGGAAAAAACGAAAGACTGCCCGCCCAAAAAGCGGGCGGCCTCTACATAATCCAACACCGACCATTCAGGACTTTTTTCAGCGGCCTTCCCTCGCGGCGGACGGGCATTTCCGTGGTCAAATTCGGTCATTATCGGCTACCATCCAAGGCCAATCATTGCCTCGCGCCATGTACAAGAAGTTTCAGCGGTGAACAGTAGACCAATTCAGGCCTTGCGAACAGGTGCTCCCATCGCCCTTCTAACATAAACTAAGCAGTGCCATCCTATCGCATCGATGATTTTGCGATCTTTGCTCCCTTCGAGAATCAACTGTTGAGGATGGAGATTTCTCTATGCTCACTGGACACAAACAGCTATTCGCTGGCGGCGCATTCTTCCTCGCGCTTGCGCTGATCTTGTGGGGTTGCGTCGGCTCAACGAATCCATCGTTATCGACGAAAGTGATCATCCCCGCGTTCTCGATCCAGCCGGCAAGCCAGACCGTCACCGCGGGGCAACCTGCTACCTTCTCCGTGACAGTGAATGGAAGCGCGCCGTTCACCTACCAGTGGCAAAAAAACAATTCAAACATCAACGGTGCGATGTCTGCAACCTACACCACGCCCGCGACGGTTTCCGGAGACAACGGCGCGACGTTTCGCGTAATCGTCTCTAACTCGGCAGGCAGCGCGACGAGCGCTTCCGCTACTTTGACCGTAAGTTCCGCCCCTGTGGGGCCCAGCATTTCCACGCAGCCAGCGAATCAGACGGTGACTGTGGGGCTGTCCGCGACATTTTCCGTAGTGGCGGCGGGGACCGCGCCCCTCACCTATCAGTGGCAGAAAAACAACGCCGATATTTCCGGCGCGACCTCGGCGAAGTATACGACGCCCCCAACGCTTTCCGGCGACAGCGGCGCGACCTTCCGCGTGAAGGTCACCAACCCGGTGACCAGCATTACGAGCAATCCGGCAACTCTTACCGTAAACCCGGTGGTCACTTCCGCTGGAACGGACGTGACCACCTATCACAACGACGTGGCCCGCACCGGCCAGAACACGACCGAAACCATCTTGACGCAAGCCAACGTGAATACGACAACGTTCGGCCTGCTCCGCAACCTCGCCGTCGATGGCCGCGTGGATGCCGAGCCGCTGTATCTTTCGCAACTCTCTGTGGCGGGCGTCGCGCACAACGTCGTGTTCGTCATGACCGAGCACGACTCAGCCTACGCCTTCGACGCCGACACCGGCGCGCAGCTCTGGAAAGTTTCGCTGGCGGGATCGGGCGAAACGAGCAGCGACGATCGCGGTTGCGGCCAGGTCACGCCGGAAATCGGTATCACCTCGACGCCGGTGATTGACCGCACCGCCGGCGCGCACGGCATCCTTTACGCCGTGGCCATGTCGAAAAACAGCTCGACCTATTTCCAGCGCCTGCACGCGCTTGACATCACGACCGGCGCCGAACTGGAAGGCGGCCCTGTCACGATCCACGCGACGTATCCCGGAACCGGCGATAACAGCTCCGGAGGTCAAGTGGTCTTCGATCCCAAGCAATACAAGGAGCGAGCGGCGCTGCTTCTTCTGAACGGAGTGATCTATACGAGCTGGGCCTCGCATTGCGACTTCAGCCCGTACACCGCCTGGATCATGGGCTACAACCAGACGACCCTCGCGCAAACGAGCATCCTCAATCTCACTCCCAACGGCAGCGAAGGTTCGATCTGGCAAAGCGGCGGAGGTCTGGCGGCGGACACGCAGGGAAACATCTACGCCCTGATCGCCAACGGCACTTTCGACACGACACTCGACGCGAACGGTTTTCCAAACAAGCAAGACTACGGCAACGGCTTCGTCAAAGTTTCCACGACAGGCGGCAATCTCAAGGTCGCCGATTATTTCAATATGTCGAACACGGTGAACGAGTCGGGCAGTGACGCGGACCTCGGCTCCGGCGGAGCAATGGTGCTGCCTGACCTGACTTACGGCACCGCGAGCACGCTGAATCTGGCAGTGGGCGCGGGGAAAGACGGAAATGTCTACGTCGTGAACCGCAATAACATGGGGAAATGGAACGCGAATTCGAACAACGTCCATCAGGAATTGCCCGGCGCCGTGCCGAACGGGGTGTGGGGCGTGCCGGCGTATTTCAACAGCACGCTCTACTACTGCGATCAGGGCGGGACTCTTAAGTCTTTCTCGATTTCGAACGGAAAGCTGGCCACCACGCCTATTGAAACCGGCGCGTCGTTCACCTATCCCGGCGTGCTGCCCAGCGTTTCGGCCAACGGAACCTCCAACGGCATCGTCTGGGCGATTGAAAATTCGGGCGCCGCCGTGCTGCACGCCTTCGCGGCGAACGACCTGACGCAAGAGCTTTACAACAGCAACCAGGCGTCCAACGGCCGCGACCATTTCGGCAGCGGCAACAAATTCATCACGCCTATGATCTCCGACGGCAAGGTGTTCGCCGCAACAACGAATAGCGTGGCTGTCTTCGGACTGCTGCCGTAAACAGTAGCGGCACAGGCTGAAGCCTGCGTGGGTTAGTTGTTGCTCACACAGACCCCACACAGGCTGAAGCCTGTGCCACATAACATTCGACCGAACTTCTCACCGCTTAAGGACCAGGGTCCCCGCGATCAAATCGTGCAGCGCCTGCTTCTTTTCCGTGAACGCGGCCATAATGTAGCCGATAGCAAACGGAACCAGTCCACTGACGATTTTGGCGAAGAAGCGGCCGGTGGCGTGGCCGAACGAAATCCTCTGCCCGTCATAATTCGTAACGCGCAAGGACATGACCGATTTGCCGAATGTGGCCTGGCGCTCCGAACTTTCCATCCCCGCAAAGTACAGCCACTGCAATATGATGAAGACGAGCATCCCGAGAAAGAAAAGCATAAACATCGGCGCGAGAAGCGCCACGGCCGCGTTCGGGTTCACCGCCGCGTTCGGGTCCACCGCTCTCCGGTGCAACATCACGCCAAATCCGCCAAACATGAAGATCACGGCTGCCACCACCAGCCAGAACGGTATGCCGAGAATCAGCCCGTCGATCAAATAGGCGGCGAAACGCTCCCAGAATCCCGCATACGGAAGCGGCGCGGAAACCTGCACGACCGCCGCCACAGGCGGAGGGAGCGCGCTCGCGGACGCGGGCCCCGCGGCCACTGCCACGGCTGCTCCGGCCTCGTGGCCGCAGGACTGGCAAAATCGGTTCCCTTCCTCCACTCGCAAACCACAGCGTGAACAGAACATGATCGGCCTCACTCGGGAGCAGCGGATGCCGCCAGGGGATTAATCTGTTGCGGACTTATAGCGCGGGCTGCGGCGGGGGTCAACAAGGGAAATGGCGAGACTGGTGAAAGATCAAAAGTATTGTCTCTGTTCGGTAAGCTATCCCGGCGGAATCGCTGGCCTGCGCCTCATGGCATCACTCGCCAAGTTCCGCGCGACCTGTACGATTGGCCAGCTATTTCTTTGAACAGGCCCGTCCTTCGGGCGAGGAGCTATGCGCATCGCTATTGTGTACGATGGATTTCCCTGTCCGAAAATTCTTGACTGGAGGAACCACGTTATGGCGACCGCACCGTCCTACATGGAAGAGCAAGCCATCCCCCGGGAAAACGGCCTGATGGAAAACCTGATGGATTTTTCATTTCAGCGTTTGGTCACCCCGCGCCTTCTGAAAATGCTCTACGGCGTTCATTTGCTGATCGGATTAGTTGCCGCTGTTTGGTTCGTGTTCAACGGTTTCCAGACGTCCACGTCTAACGGCCTGCTGGCCCTCATTATCAGCTTTGCGGCCACGCTGCTGTGGATCGTATACTGCCGCATCGTAGTGGAGATCCTGGCTGCCTTCTTTCGCGCCGCCCAGGTCATCAGCAATTCGCAGAATTAAGAAGTGATTCGAATTTCGCGCAATCTTTCGTTCGGCCACTTTGAAGTAGCGCGGGCTTCAGCCTGCGGGTTTTCCGCCAGCCCGGCAAAACCCAACAAGCTGAAGCCCGTTTTAATCGAGTCTTCCGGCAAAACGCGCCAAAGCGAGCAAGATTTTCGGGACTAGTACTACAGGCAATCCCCGATACGATTTTTCCGCGCCTCGCAGTAACCCCCTGAGCAGAACAGGTTTATGGACACGAATCCATTTCGTTCGCGAATGGAAGCATTCGTGCTCCCTCGCAAATCCGAGAAGCGAGGATTTTATTTTTCTCCCGTGCGTGGGGGACGAGCAGGCCGGCCCTATGGGATTGCATGCTTGCATGGTCCGCTTGCAATTTTACTTCGCGGTCTGTGAAAGACTCGAGGAGAATTCCGGAGCCAGCCATGGAAGAATCCCCAAACGAAAAACGATCCGAAGAGCAACGGGAAGACCGATCGTCGGCAGCCACAACGCGATTGCTTATAGTATTGAGCGTAGTGCTGTTTGGTGCCGCCATATTTGCTGCAGGCTATGCTTTCAAACAGGACGCGGCGGTGGCGCAACTCAAGCAACAGAACCAGGCCATGAGTTCCGCGGAGGCGCAACTGCAGAGCCAGTTCGACGCCCTTACCGCGAAGGTCGCTCAAATGACGCCGCCTGTGCCCCCGCCATCGGCCGCCGAAGCCCCCTCAAATAGCGCGGCTTCATCCGGGACCGGAAAATCCATTACGAGGCGCTCGGTTACCGCGAGCAACAGCGGCCCAGACCGCCGCTTCAGGCAAATGCAGTCTCAGCTCGCCAGGCAGCAGCAAGAGTTAAAGCAAACGCGTGACGACCTCGCCAGCGCGAGAACCGATCTTGAAGGCAAACTGGGCTCCACGCGGGATGAACTGAACGGATCGATCGCCAGGACGCACGACGAACTGGTAGGGCTCGAAAAGCGCGGCGAGCGCCTTTACTACGAATTCGATCTCTCCAAAACGAAGAGCTTCCAGCGAGAAGGGCCGATCCAGGTTTCGCTGCGGAAAGCCGACGCGAAACATCAAAGCTACGATTTGATGATGCTTGTCGATGATCACGAGCTTTCCAAGAAGAAAGTCGATCTGTACGAGCCGATCTGGCTGCACCAGGGAGACATGCCTCAGCCGGTGCAAGTTGTGGTGAATAAGATCGACAAGGACCATATCCACGGTTATGTCAGCGCGCCGAAATACAGGGAATCGGAACTGGCTTCCAACGCCACGCCTCAGCCTGCCACCGATTCGAGTCCGGCGCCAAACGGTTCCGCGTCTTCCAGCTCACCCACCTCCAACTCCTCGACAGCATCCTCATCTTCCCCGACGACGTCCGGCGGGCACTAAAGTGCCGTGGACTGAAGACGTGGGACCCCAATCACCGTGCGGGGCCAGCTCCCTTGGAGCGAGCCCCGCGACCTTCCTGCAGTAGCACGGGCAGTCTTACCTGTGCGGGTTTTGCGATTCCCTTCGGGTCGTGTGGATTGCGCGTGTGCCTTACAAAATCGCGCAAGCAAGAGTTACCCTTGAAACGCTGCGAAAAGATGCCCAATTTTGATTGTGGACAATACAGGCTCGCAAACGCTAAACGATCAGATCGATTAAGAACAGAATTTGTCCGATGAACAGAAGTGCCACGCCGCTGACCAGCACAAGCGCCCCGCGCGGCCGCCGCGGCTTCACCCTGCGGTAGGCCGGATCGGAAAGTTGAGGATCGCGGCCAGAAATCTCTCCGCGCCAAATTTCCAAAACCTCACGCGTCCAGCCCATCGCCGCGGTGCGGTAGGTCCAAAGCAGGCCCAGGCCCAGAAGTGCCATGGTCTCTCCGGCGGCGCCGAGCATCCCTATGTGGGGCATCAAGTTCGGATGTTCCTGACAGAAACGGGAAAGTACCAAGTCCCGGATCGCTATTCGTCTTCGTGGACCGTTTTCAAGCGAACGATTTCAAATTCCTTGATCCCCGCCGGCGTTTGCACTTTCACTTCATCCCCGACGTTTCGTCCCAGAAGCGCTTTTCCGATCGGCGAGGTGGTTGAAATCAACCCCTGTGCGACGTCCGCTTCCTCGGTACTGACCAGCTTGTATTCGATCTCCACGTCTTTCTTGATATCCAGCACCCAGACGCGCGATCCGTACCCCGCGCGATCGGTGGGAATGTTATTCAGGTTCAGCATGCCGATGTCGCCCAGGCGCTTTTTCAGCTGGCCCAGGCGCGCCGAAACGTAGCCCTGGCGCTCTTTGGCGTACTTGAATTCGGCGTTTTCGGAGAGATCTCCGTGCGCCCGGGCCTTCATGAGTTCCTTTGGCAACTCGACGCTCATCTCGTGCTCAAGGGCTGTAATTTCGTCCTGCAATTTCTTTTTGACTTTTGCAAGTGCGTCCATCACGACTCGTTTTCTGCAATCAGAGTTTCGCGGCGCTCCCTGCCGATGAGACTTCTTCGAAAGTCTCACTTCGCGGCATTTCTGGGAGTTACGTACCCGATGCTGAAGGTGGCGGAGAGGGGGCAAATTCGAACCCACCGGGACTTTTGAGAACACGACACTAGCCCATTTCCCGGCACTCCCCAAGCGCATAATACTACGAATTGGCGGGAGCCAAGTAGAGCGAAGTGTACCCGGGAACCCGAAACTTTTATTGGCCGTGGGAAAGCCAGTGCCGCCCCGGTTACGCGTAGGTCCGCGGAAAGCATCGTCCAAAAAACCCTCGCTCGCCGCGCTGGTTTAAGCCGTCGCCAGTCAACGAACGCTACCTTCTTTCGCCAATCCTGCTCGCAGAACGACTTAGAAAATACCTTGACAGTGTTGACTGGTCAGTATAAAAATGCTGACCATTATCCAAGCTGGCAGGGCGTCCCTTGCTGCCACAAGACAAGCTCGCGACAGTCTAAATGCTGGTCCCGGGGAAAAGTGTGCTTGTGGAATTGTCCATGGAGTCCTCCACCCGCTGCAAATTTTTCGTAGACGCACCGCTTTGCAAACACGTATTTTCCCCGTTTCTTTTTCGTACCGTTCCGCCATCCGTCATTGTTGAGGCGCCGGCCACAAAACCGTTCAGGGTGTCTGCTCGCAGGAAGCCCGCATTTTGCGCGGTCGTGCCGGATAGCAAAGTCATTTCACGCGTTCTGAAGGATCGAGAGAGTTTGTGGCGCAGGACGCAACATCCCGCGATCCATACGTTTCGAAATTTTGAGCAGGAGCACTAGAGAAACAGACATCGAAATCACGGACTAATTGGAGGCTCCGATGCGATCGTCCAGCCCTTCGCATACGTGGCGCGTATTAATTCTCTTTGGCGTGACCCTGACGGTCACGCTCGGCGGGATCACAGCAGCCAGAAAGCGCGCGACCCCGCCCGCAGCGGAGCCCACGCCTGCCGCGCTACCGGCCCCGGCACCAGCTCCCAAACCTGCTCCCGCAAAACCGGCAGCCGCGAAGCCTGCCGCACCCGTACCAGCCCCTGCTCCCGCGCCTGCTCCAGCGCCCGCGGCGACTCCTGCGCCGCAGCAATCATCGACGACTTCTCAGGCCGCTCTCAGCAATGTGCAGCTTACTATGGCGCTGCGCCGAGCCAATCTGGTGCGCGAGCGCGCCAAGTGGTTTCATGATCAGCGCGCTTATCCGAACCAGCAAATCCCTGCTGGCGCGTTGCAAAGGGCGATCGAGCAGCGCGACCAGATGATCCAGAAGCAGCGCTCCGGCGTTCACCTTGCAGCCCCGGGAATCATTTCTTTTCCCGGCGATGGCTTGTGGCATCAGATCGGTCCTGAGCCGACCGATATTCCAAGTTTTCTAGGTCTTGGCAACGTGGGTTTTCCAGCGGCTTCCGGGCGCGTCACCACGGTCGCTGTGGACACCACCGACACGACCGGCAATACGGTGTACCTGGGTGCGGCGGCCGGTGGCGTTTGGAAAACTACGAACGGAGGCACCACGTGGATTCCTCTGACGGATAACCAGCCTTCACTGGCGGTTGGATCCATCGCCATCGATCCTAACAATCACAACACAATTTACGTGGGAACCGGCGAAGATAATTTCAACCTCGATGGGTACTACGGCGCCGGGATTTTGAAGTCCACCGACGGGGGGGCCACTTGGACGCAATTAGGCGCCTCTGTCTTTGCCGGTCCAGAGTCCCCCACTCTGGGCGGAGCCAAAATTGGGGCCATCGCCGTGCAACCGGGCAATTCGAATGTCGTGCTCGCCTCGGTGGATTTCTTCGACGGCAACGACCCGAATGGCGGAGTGTATCAGTCGCTGGATGGAGGCGTGACCTGGACTCGTCCGGCTGTCGGCGCGCAAGGCTCGGCGGGTACCGATCTGGTGTTCGATCCTACCAGCGTTGCCGCGAATAACGCGGCAACTGTTTATGCCGCCCTGGGGGATATTTTTTCTCCCAGCGCTACCAATAACGGCATCTGGAAATCCACAGATTCCGGGGCCCATTGGACTAAGCTTGCGGGGGGCCTCCCAACTACGAATGTGGGACGGATCACGCTCGGATATGCGAAGAGTACCTTCGGGGCTACCGCTACAATCTATGCTGCGATCGCCGACGCATCGACCAACTCGGGTCTCCTGCTCGGCTTTTTTGTTACAACAAACGGGGGCACTTCTTGGACGAAGCTGACGAACACTCCGGACTTCTGCGTCGAACCGGGCGGCCTCGGCGGCCAGTGCTTCTATGACATGGCCGTCACTGTGCACCCGAACAATCCCAATTTCGTCGTCGTGGGCGGCGGGGCCTATTTGGACAACAGTACGACCCTATTCAAGTCGACCAATGGCGGTGCTTCCTGGTCCACAGACACCACCACCTCCTCGACGGATTTCACGATTGGTTCCACGACAACGAGGCCGCACGTGGATACTCACGCCCTGGCATTCGCTCCTAATGGCGTGACTCCTCGTTTCTACACCGGCGACGATGGCGGTGTGTGGCGTACCGACGATCCTACTCAGGCGAATCCGCTTTGGGTTGATCTGAACGGCACGCTGGCAACCAGCCAGTTCTATCCCGGAACCATGCCTTCGATTGGTGACGAGAACTATGGCTTTGGCGGAACCCAAGACAACGACATTCAGGTTTTCTCCGGCACACTCGACTGGAATCTGGCCCCAGCCTGCGGGGACGGCGGCTATACCGCGATTGACCCGAACACGCCCACTACGATTTACGCGAGTTGCAACGAGACTGCCGGGGCAAAAGTGATGCAGTCGGTCTTCTATGGGCAGTCTACACCCGGACCCACTCCCACGCCGGAGCCGTCTTTCCAACCCGCAGAGACCGCCATCACCGCTTCCGGCGACACAATGGGATTCATTCCACCGCTGATCAACGACAAGTCCGGTACCCTCTACTTTGGGACTTGCCAGATTTGGCAGGGGTTCGCGAGCTTCAACGGGCCTATCACATGGAACGCCGCGGGCCTCGATCTCACGAACGGCAACTTCCTCGCTCCGGGCACCCCTTGTGCCGACCAGGCCTACATCTCAACGATTGAAGCTGCGCAAGACAACACTGGCAATGTTTTTGCCGGGACTAGCAATGGCAAGGTTTGGCTGTCGTCGTCATTCACTGAAATTGACAATGGGCAGCTGCCCACGCGTCACGTCACCGCCGTTCGATCCAAGCGGAATGACTCGACCCACGCCTACGTGACTTTTTCCGGCTTCGGGACCTGCCTGAGTTGCGATGGAAAGGGACACGTTTTCAAAACTATGAACGCAACCGCAGGTGCCCTGACGACTTGGGTCGATATCAGCGGAAACCTGCCCGATGTGCCTGTGAACGACATCTACGTAGATCATAATGGGAATCCGACATTTGATGCCCTGTATATCGCAACCGATGTGGGCGTGTTCTCCTGCCCTGACCCTGAAGCGGCCACGCCCTGCACAGACTGGACGGTGGTCGGCGATGGGTTGCCGAACGTGCCTGTGCTCTCCCTCGGGGTGCGCCGTAGTTCGCGCATTCTGCGCGCCGGCACGCACGGTCGTAGCATGTTTGACATCCAGCTTAGGGACGAGCAGCCCGGCCCGCTCCCATCGCTGAGTTCGCTGACGCCAGCGGCAGTGTTTGCCATGCAGTCGACTGCACCGGCAACGATTGTCACGGTCACAGGTCTGAATTTCGGTCCGAATACGCAGATCCTCGTTGACGGCTTTGTCCCGGCGGGTATGACCACCACCTTAGTAAGCACCACGCAGATCACGGTGAGTGTCCCCGCAAGCCTGCTTACGAACGGAACCGTCCATCAAATTGGCCTCAGCGACCCATTAGGCGCGGACACAAGTACGTTGCCTTTCACGATCATGAATCCCATTCCGACCGTGACGAACATCGTAGCGAGTCCGGCCACCGGAATCGTGGGGGAGAACGAGAAGTTCACCGTTACTGGAACAGGGTTCGTGCAGGGCACAGAACTGACTCTCAACGGGAATATTGTTGGTTTTGCCGGCACCGTTTCGAATAACGGAACCCAGATTGTCTTCAACGTGAGTGGCTTCGCCCTCACGGCTCCTTCTGCAGGCGAGCCTGTGAACCTTCTGAACCCTCTGCCTGGTGGCGGCGGACCCGCTCTCAGCATCCCTTTCAACTTCCCGATCAATGCGAACGGCACCCCGGAAATATCCTTTAGTGCAACTCCTCCAACGTCCTGTGGATTCTTCACCCCAAGCCAGAATGCCGGCACGACAAGCCCTGTCTTGAACTGTACCCTAACAAATATCGGCGGCGCTACGCTCAACCTGAACCCCGGCTCAGCGACAATCAGCGGTACGGACGCCGGCGATTTCAAGCTTGTGACCCCCACTACCGGAATCCCTATTTGCGGTTTCATTACTAGCGGTACAGGAACGGCGATACCAACGAATGGCACCTGCTCCTTCGGCATGACTTTCAGTCCGCCGGTCTCTGCGCCAGCGGGAGGGCGGTTTGCGATCCTTACGGTTTCTGATGGCGACTCCGGCGTCGATATGGAGCCGCAGCTTTTTCTTTCTGGGACAGTCAACGGACCGATTCCTTCCTTCTCCGTCACGCAGGGAACGGCCGGTTTCCTTGGCTCCTGTTCGGTCGCCGGATGCTTTCCAAATCCCATATCCTTTGGAAGCCTGCCAAAGGGCGTGGCTTCCGAGGCCGACGGTACGCTGTCCAACGATGGCAGTGGATCAACCAATCTGAGTGTGACCAGCATCGTCATCTTGCCGTCAGCCAACTCGGCCGATTTTAAACTTGGGGCGCCTTCGTCCGCAGTCAGCCCACCAACGCTAGCTTGCAACCTAGGCGGCGGATTCTCACTGGCCTCGGCTAGCTCGTGCGCGCTGGGCATCACGTTTACGGCCTCGCTACCGGCTGTCGAGACCGCCACTCTGGAGATTACGTTCTCGAATCCGGGCATCGGGAAAATGGACGTGCCACTATCCGGAACGGGGGTGGTGCCGACAATTGACTCCATCTCTCCCAGCGTCGTCGCCACCGGCGGGCCAGCCTTCACGCTGGCCGTAACCGGCCATAATTTTGTTCTGGGATCCGTGGTGAACGTGAATGGCAGTGTGCGGCTCACGACATTTGTGAACCCAACCCAATTGTCCGCTTCGATCCCCGCCTCGGATATCGCCTCGGCCGCGTTGCCCTCCCCTGCGATCACGGTCACCAATCCCTTTGGCGGGGGCACTTCCGAACCGAAGACCCTGATCGTTTCCCAAGCGCTTTCGGCGAGTAACGACGATTTCAATCACGCCGACGACGCTAGTGCAACTCCGTATCTGACGACGGAGGACACAACTCAGGCGACAACGAACACGGGCGGACGACTGGACCCGACCCCTGCGTGCGCACCGGCGGGCGCAACCCTCGGCGGCAAGGCCAAGAGCGTTTGGTTCAAGTTCACCGCGCCTGCGGGACAGGGGGGGAATCTTGTTGCCAATACGCGCTATAGCAGCTACCCCACGATCCTGTCGGCTTGGTCCTTCAATGGAGTAAGTTTCGCCCCCGTCGCCGGCGCAAACGGTTGCGGAAGCGGGAACATTCCCAACACATCGCCCGCGGAATCGTTTGTATTCGGTGTCGGCGTCGGCGCCGGCCAAACCGTTTATCTCATGGTGACAGATGCCTCGGCAGCTGGGACGGGCGGAACTCTCACGTTCAGCCTCGATTTCGCCAGCGCCGCGCCAGCGAATGACAACATCAGCTCCGCCAAGAACGCCGCTCCTGTGAACCCGAGCCCGATATTCAGCGATACAGTCAACACGATTCTGGCGACGCCGAACACGGGCTTAATCCATGACCCGACGCCGGGGTGCGCCCCGGCCGGTGCGGTGATTGGCGGCATAGAAAACAGCGTCTGGTACACCTTCACGCCCGCCAGCGCCACGCCAATAACCGCGGACACGCTGACCAGCGACTATGACACGATTCTGTCGGTCTGGACGGGCACGCCGGGAAGCCTCGTCGCCGTCGCCGGCGCCTGCAACGACAACGCCGGCACCGGAGCGACCCAGGTGCTGCAGTCCCAGGTGTCTTTCAACGCCACCAGCGGCACAAAATATTACTTTATGGTAAGTTCAGTCCTCGGAGACGGCGGCACCACGAACTTTCATCTTAGCCTGACCTCCACCGCCCCCGCGGCCAGCGTGGGATTAGCGCCGAACCCTGTGGCCTTTGGGAACCAGAAGCAGGGGACGACGAGCGCGGCGCAGACGATCACGGTGACGAACACGGGCACGTTGAATTCGACTTTGGCGGCAGGGACTCCGGTGACGATCACGGGGGCGAACAGCGGAGATTTCGCGATCGTGGGAGGAACGACGACGTGCGTGGCGGGTTTCGTACTGACGGCGAACGGCGGGTCCTGCGTGATCAACGTGACGTTCACGCCGGGGGCGGCAGGGGCGCGGACGGCGACGGTGAGTGTGGCGGACGATGCTCCAGGGAGCCCGCAACAGACGACCTTGAATGGGACGGGAGTGCTGGCCAACGTGGGAGTGGCGCCGAACCCGGTAGCCTTCGGCAACCAGACGTTAGGGACAACGAGTGTGGCGCAGACCATCACGGTGACAAACAACGGCGGGTTTAATTCGACGCTGGCGGCAGGGACTCCGGTGACGATCACGGGAGCGAACAGCGGAGATTTCGCGATCGTGGGAGGAACGACGACGTGCGTAGCGGGTTTCGTGCTGACGGCAAATGGGGGGTCGTGCGTGATCAACGTGACGTTCACGCCGGGGGCGGCAGGAGCGCGGACGGCGACGGTGAGTGTGGCGGACGATGCTCCGGCGAGCCCGCAACAGACGACGTTGACGGGGACGGGAGTGC
>DATHPN010000134.1:0-8240 GCA_035483715.1 Candidatus Acidiferrum sp. | reverse complement strand
CAAGGGGCCCGGCGGCGATACTCCAGAGAAAGGCTCCCGGCCGCTGGGGCGGATTCACATAGGTGACGCCACCGAGTGGCCAGAGCACAATTTGATTGGCGATGCCGCCAACCTGCCGGCAGGCCAGCGCATGGCCGAATTCGTGCAGCATCACGATCACAAACAAGGCCAGGTATTCCAGGATATTCCAGGTGATCGAGGAATACGCTCTCTGCCGGTCACTGATTTCGTACGCCGCAACCAAAAACCACGACCAGTGCAAAAACAAATCAATTCCGTTGAAGCGGAAGATGCGAATCGCGTTTTGGCGAATGCCCAACATTCGATGCTCCTGCGTGACAACTGCCGGTTACTCCAGACGATTCCGGCCCGTCTCGTCGCGGTGCTTCTTCAGATACTCCATGAATGGCGTCCCGCCGGTGCCGACGGCATGGGGATTCTTCGCATCGGTCTGGGCTTGTTGGAATATATAGGTCGCGGCGTATTCGAAGTGCAGGGACCGAAAGTTTTCGAGAGCTTCGACACACGCATTGTAGGCGGAGGTCAAAGCCCGCCGGCCCGCTCGCTGCGCAAACGGCCGCACCGACTCTCGTTTCTCCAGTGCTTCGATGAAGGCGCGATGCGCCGGAGGCATATAGTAGCGCATCTCCCGAAGATAGGTGCTGAGCACATCTTCCTTGTGTCCCACGCCGAGCATGGCATCGAGCGCCGGGACAATCGAGCTCTGAGCTCCGGTTTCACCGCGGAATTGCTGGGGACGCCCACCGTAGGCTTCGACGCCTTCGTAGATCACGCCTTCCGGGAGATCGGGATGATTTTTCCAGCCGTGAATATAAGGGCGGACGCGGTGATAATAGATGAATGGCTCGCACCATTCCGGCATTCTGCGGAGCGCGGCGTACATGGCGCGCAGCGATGATTCCACTTGCATGAGCAGGGCTTCGAGGCGCTCCGCGTCGGCTTCTTCCGCGGCGTCGAGACAGGCGCTCAGCGCGGCCATGGCCGGACCGGCTTTGCGCTCGATCTCCACGTGAATCAGGATGAACCATTCCTCGTCAATGCCGCCCAGAAAATTTTGGATGAGAGCGAGGTTGCCGCATTCGATTTCGCGCGAAGGATCGAAACGGAAATAGTTGTGCAGCGCGTAACTGCTGTAGCTGAGTACCGGCGGGCGACCCAGGCTCTCGGCAACTTTGTGCCAGGGCGCGGCAAGCACGGCGGGCAAGATCAATGCGGGCCGCGGCCCTCCCCAGACGTAAGCGTGTCCCAGATAACTCAGGAGCAGCATGGCTCGCTCGCGCTCGCGAGAATCGTTGATGGCCGCCACCGGGAAGGGAGGAAGATCCACGATGGTGACGCGAAGTTGATCCGAGGCGAGAAGTTTCGGCAAACGCTGGGCCAGTTCCTCCCAGGCGTCGAAAGCCCTGGGAAGACGCGTCAGCGGATCTTGCAGGGGAAGAAAACCGCGCTCGCGATTAAGCTCCGGAACGGTGATAGAGGTTGTCATGCA
The DNA here is from genome assembly GCA_035483715.1 of Candidatus Acidiferrum sp. GTDB lineage: Bacteria > Acidobacteriota > Terriglobia > Acidiferrales > UBA7541 > Palsa-360. Next base: position 6,730 of record DATHPN010000134.1, on the reverse strand, counting down.
TAACTTTCCTTGTCCCGCTTGGTGGCCGAGCACTGCGGCAGGAGGGGCTCGACTCTTGGGTACATACAGAATACAGACTTTCCCGAGTCGCGAATAACACCATCAAGGGCATCGGTGCCGTGGCAGGCAACAACTCGATCGCTTGCAACGTTGGCAGACGGCCCCGCACTAGCCTCGGCCGCGCTTACCGCAGCGATGCATCATCGCGCTCGAAGAGTTATTGTGATAGGGGCAGCCCGACAAATTACTGGGCGTTTGGCGTTGGGCCAGTCTCCGATAATGCCCATTCATCGCGACTTGGTAACGAGTAGCTGTTAATGTTACGGGGATGAATCGCGGAAAATATGAGAGCGAGTGCCCCCATGAAAGAAAGGAACTCAAGTTGACAGTCGTCACGCGCTACGCACTTTTCTTTGTGATTGGCGCGGTCATTCTTCTCGCCGCCACCGGCAATCTTTTCTCTTCGTCAGTTATCGTCATAGCCGCGCAACTCCTTGCGGCAGTCATCGCCATATGGGCGCGCCGCTCGTTTCCAACGAAAACCTTCCGCGTGGATGCGATACCATCCGCCGAGACTGTCATTCGCCGCGGTCCATATCGGTTGATTCGACATCCGATGTATTCAGCTGCATTGCTGTTCATTTGGGCAGCGGTCCTCTCTCATCTGTCATTATGGACCACGACAATTGGCGCAGTTGTTACAATCATCACCACACTTCGCGTTGCCTTCGAAGAGCGCTTTCTTCGCGATCGTTATCCCCAATACGCCGCATACGCCCAGGCGACCAAGGCGATCGTTCCTTACCTTTTCTGACTTCGGCAGTTGGTGGGTGAGGATCGCTGGGAGGGAAGGTCCTATTCTCGGAGCGTGGCTCTTTACGCCCAAAGGTGCTTATTTCGGCATTTCGATAGGCCCTGCGAGCTCGACCGGTCGATGCAAAAGGTTTCTCTCAGTACAGAAGCCGGAACTCAAGCGGTCAGTTTGCCGAGGGCTCCTCGACATAGTCCACGACAAGGACATCGACTGGACCCGTTTGAGCTTCCACCTTGAGGCCCAGTTGTTCCTTGAGAGCCTCCACAAAGGTTGGTCCTGTGGGATCGGGCTGGAAATTTGCGCCAGGGGCTGAGGGACCATCGATCTGAGGTGTAAACTCGATGGCGATATCAAACATTCCGTTGAGTCCCGTCTTATCCAATACGGGGCGGTCCAAGCCGCTCGATCCACCCGTCATGGAACTCGCGATTAGTTCCATAGACACATTGCGCGCTCCCGCCCGCACGCGACCCGGTGCGCTCGGAGCCATACTTAGGATACCGCCACAGGTGGCCGGAAACCGGGTGTCGATTGTCTCTGGCAGACCCCCTGGCGGCGGGCTGGGGATCCAAGGTGTCGTTGCGCATGGTGAATCGTCCCTGTGTGGCTGTAGCAAGGGGCCCAGCTTTCCAGGAAGATCCACGAGCAACACAAACACAGGAACCTGCCGAATTTCAAAGTGAACAGACAGCTTGAAACGATCCGCGAGCAATGATTGCATCATCAGGCGCATCTGGTCCTTGGTAGGATTTCCTTGCGCCCTCGCCTGAATATCGAAACGCGCAGTGGTTGCCCAGTTGGGGAGTTGAGGGCGAAGGAATTTCTCCTGATTCTCAGTAATCTTGTATGCGAAGTCTATGTACGCGACCAGCGGAAAATTCGTCGCTCGGAACAGCCCTCCGTTGGGGACATAGACATCGCCTGGCCCCAAAGGGAAGTTGGAACTCCATGCGCGAGGAGATGGCGCGGTCCTGTTCTGGCTAACGGATGCCACATCGAAGGTCATCTTGCCGCCTGCCGCTGCCTGCCAATCCGGAGTCGGCGACTGTGCCGGGCACAACGGCACCCACACCACTCCCGCTAGTGCCAGCGCCAAGATTGATTTCGGAACGAGTTTTCGTTTGGGGCCTGCGCCCGGGAACTGCGTTCCCATAATCTGCTCCACTCTTCGCCTTGAGATCGAACCGAGGGGCCTAAGTTTGGCCGATTATATCCCCAAATTTGGAAACCGGTCCAACAACAGCCAGTGCACAGGTTTGACGGGTTCCTGACCCTCTGCTACATTGAAATTTCAGGCGGTTAATTTCTGCCGCGATGCGGTTCATGCGATTTGCCGGCCTTGTTCTCTGAAACCCCTCAATCCTCCGCAGGAGGCAATATGACAACCAGCGCCGTTTCGAGGAGCCACAAAAATTTCATCAACGGGGAGTGGGTGGGAGCGCGCCGGGGGAGCACGTTTGAGAATCGCAATCCGGCCAACACGGGCGAACTCGTGGGAATTTTTCCGTCCTCGACCCAGGAAGATGTAAATGACGCGGTGGACGCAGCCAAGACCGCGTTTAAAAAATGGCGGCTGTTTCCCGCGCCGCGCCGGGCGGAAATTTTGTACCGCGCCGCGGAAACCCTGGTGAAGCGCAAGGAAGACCTGGCGCGCGATATGACCCGCGAAATGGGCAAGCCGCTTTCGGAGACGCGCGGCGACGTGCAGGAAGCCATTGACATGACCTACTACATGGCCGGGGAGGGGCGCAGGCTCTTCGGCCAGACCGTTCCGTCGGAGCTGCCCAATAAATTTGCGATGTCGGTGCGCGATCCGCTGGGCGTCGTGGGGATGATTACGCCGTGGAATTTTCCGATGGCCATTCCTTCCTGGAAAATCATGCCCGCGCTGATTTGCGGGAACACGGTGGTCATCAAGCCGGCTGAGGACACGCCGTTGTCCACGTACAATCTGGTGCAAATCCTGATTGAATCGGGCTTGCCGGCGGGAGTTTTGAACATCGTAACGGGAATGGGACCGGACGCGGGAGCGCCGCTCGTTACACATCCCGGCGTCGCGGCCGTGAGCTTTACGGGCTCGACGGAAACGGGGCGCATTGTGAGCCAGGCGTGCGCGCCTTTGTTCAAACCGTGCCACCTCGAAATGGGCGGCAAGAACATCATGATCGTCATGGACGATGCCAACCTGGAGCTGGCCGTGGAAGGCGCGGTGTGGGGCGGCTTTGGGACCAGCGGGCAGCGCTGCACGGCGGCCAGCCGAGTGGCTGTACACTCGAAAATTTACAAGGAATTTCTCAATCAATTTATGGAGCGGACCAAAGCGCTCAAGCTGGGCGATGGACTCGATCCGGATACGGATGTGGGACCGGTAGTGAATGAGACGCAATTGCAAACGGTGATGAAGTACGTGGAGATCGGGAAAAAAGAGGGCGCGCGCCTGGTTGCCGGAGGGCATCGTGCGGAATCCGGCGAATTGGCGCGCGGCTGGTTTCACGAACCTACAATTTTTGCGGACACGGATGCGAAGATGACCATCGCGCAAGAGGAAATCTTCGGCCCGGTGGTGGCCACGATTCCATTTTCTTCGATGGATGAGGCCATCGAGATCGCCAACAATGTGAAATACGGGTTGTCAGCTTCCATCTACACGCGCAATGTGAATCAAGCGTACCGCGCCATGCGTGATCTCGAAACTGGAATTGTCTACGTGAACGCGCCGACCATCGGGGCGGAAATTCAGCTTCCGTTTGGTGGAACCAAAGGGACGGGCAACGGGCATCGTGAAGCCGGGACCGCGGCGATTGATTTTTATTCGGAATGGAAAACGTTGTACGTGGATTATTCCGACCGGCTGCAGCGCGCGCAGATTGATACGGCGTAGCATCAGGATCAGAGTAGCGCGGGCTTCAGCCTGCGGATTCTGACTTCGGCAAGGGCAACTGTACTCTGACCAAAACCCACAGGCTGAAGCCTGCGCTACTTTTGCACTCTCCCGCCTGGCACTCGCTATCTCTGCGGAATTTGACGAAGGGGGCTGCAGCGCTTAAAATCAGTACAGCCGTGTTAGATTTGTGAGTCGTGTGGCCAATGCCTGATTCCGCACCCAGTAACGAACGCAACCAGCAGATTTTATCTGCAATCGTCCGGGCCTATATTGAGACGGGGGAGCCGGTCTCTTCGCGCTCGATTTCGCGGCGCAACGCGGAAGCGCTCAGTCCCGCGACGATTCGCAACATAATGTCTGACCTGGAAGATCAAGGCTTTTTGTATCAGCCACATACGTCGGCAGGCAGGGTTCCGACGGCGGCGGCGTACCGGTTTTTCGCTCAGCAGATTGTGGCCCGAGCCACGTTGAGCCCGGAAGATGAGGACCGTATCCGCGGCGAGTTCGCGGCTGCGGGGTCGGGCGAGGAAATTGCAGAACGCGCCGGGCACGTGCTGGCGGAAATCTCGAAGGGGCTGGGGATTGTGGTCTCGCCCCCCATCTCCAAGACCGTTCTAGAGCACATTCGTTTCGTCCTCTTGCCGGATGGGCGCATCGTTGTTGTTTTGGTTTCGACGGGCGGCAATACGCGTGACAAAGTGATTCGCCCCGAGCAGACGTTCAGCCAGCAGGATCTCGACCACACTGCGGAATATTTGAACCATCACTATGCGGGATGCGTGCTGGAGGCAATTCGGGCCGACCTTCTCCTTCGGCTGGCCAAGGAAGAGGAGCAATACGCGTCGCTCGCGCGCAACGCGCTGGTGCTGTGCGATCCGGGGATGCTCGGGCAAGGCTCGACGCAGCGTATCTACATTGAAGGCGCGGCGCAAATGGCCGCCGCTCCGGAATTCACCGATCAATCGCAGTTGCGGGACGTGCTCGCAGCGATCGAGGAAAAGCACAGGATCATCGCCTTGCTGGCGAATTGCATTGATACGCCGGATCCGGTGCACGTGCAAATTGGTGTGAAGGGAATGGATCGCGCGGGCGAACACCTGGCGTTGATCAGCGCGCCGTATTCGTTTCAGGATCAGTCGCAGGGAACGGTGGGCGTGCTGGGTCCCATGCGCATGCAGTATGAGCGCGCGATTACGGCCGTGGCCTTCGTCGCGCGGGCCTTCAGCGAAACACTGGATCGGAGCTAGCGAAAGTGGCGGAAGCAAGGCGCGAAGAAGAAAAAGTAGTGTCCATCGACGGCAGCCCCGTCGAGCGAGAGGCGGATATGTCGCATGTTAACGATGATCCATCTCCCGACCCTCAGCCAGACGGCGAAACTTCTCTGGCGTCCCAAATCGAGAGGCTCAAAGGCGAGAAGGAAGAATTATTGCAGACGATGATCCGCCGTCAGGCGGATTTCGAGAATTACCGGAAGAGAATTGAGCGCGACCGTCAGGAAGAAGGCCGTCGCGGCGTCGAGCGGCTGATCATTGATCTGATTCCCGTTCTAGATGCGTTCGATCGCGGGCTGCAGGCGCACGACGATCCGGCATACGAGGAATATCGCAAGGGGATCACGATGATCCGCAAGCAACTCTGGGATGCGATTGCCAAGCACGGCGTACAGCGAATCGAAGCGGCGGGGAAAATTTTTGACCCCCGCCAGCATCAGGCGATTGAGCGGCTGGAAACCCAGGATTTCCCGGACGGATTTATCGTCACCGTGTTTCAGGACGGCTACCTGTTTCACGGACGCGTTCTGCGGCCGGCGATTGTGCGCGTAGCCGTGCATTCCGGAGCAGGCGAGAGTTCCACCACCAATGAAAATTAGGCCAGCGAGGCAATAGAATCGATGAGCGAAAGGCGAGATTGCTACGAAATTCTGGGAGTGGAGCGCGGCGCCGGCGCGGACGAAGTGAAGTCCGCCTACCGCAAAGCGGCGTTGAAGTGGCACCCAGACCGCAACCCGCACGGCAAGCAGGAGGCGGAGGCGAAATTCCGCGAAGCGACGGAAGCGTATTCGATTCTCAGCGATCCGCAAAAACGCGCCACCTATGACCGCTTTGGCTATGCGGGCCTCTCCCGCGGCGGATTCGACGGCGGAGTCAACCAGACCATCTTCGATGAATTTCAGGATATTTTCGGAGACTTTTTTGGATTCGAGGATATTTTCGGCGGCCGGCGGGGCCGCAACCGGGCGCAACGCGGCGCGGATCTTCGTTACGATATGAAATTGAGTTTTGAGGAAGCCGCTTCGGGAGTGAACACCAAAATCCGCATACCGCGGCTGGAATTTTGCGAAGTTTGCAACGGCACGGGAGCCAAGGCTGGAACGGGCGTGGTGGCTTGCGTCACCTGCGGCGGTCGCGGACAAATCCATTACCAGCAGGGATTTTTTACGATTTCGCGGACCTGCCCGGATTGCCGCGGCGCGGGACAAATCGTGCGCGAATCCTGCCCGGATTGCCGCGGGAAAGGCCGCGTGGAACGCAACCGCACCATCGATCTGAGGATTCCGCCGGGGGTTGATTCGAATACGCGCCTGCGCGTTCCCGGCGAGGGCGAGCCCGGTGGCAACAACGGGCCGGCCGGGGACCTGTACGTCGTGCTGGATGTGAAACCGCACCCCTACTTCGAGCGGCGGGACGCGGACCTATATTGCACGGTGCCGGTTTCCATCGTTCAAGCGGCGCTGGGGACCGAAATCGTGGTGCCCGGTCTCAACGGCGAAGAGACGGTCAAAATTCCCGAAGGAACGCAGACCGGAGAAATCATCCGCCTGAAAGGGAAGGGCATGCCCGATCCGCACGGAGGGGGCAAGGGCGACCTGTACGTGAACATTCACGTCGAAGTACCCACGAAAATGACGCGGGAGCAGCGGCGGCTGTTCGAACAGCTGGGGGCCACGCTGCATGTTGAAAATCGGCCCGCGCATCGCGATTCTTCTTTGTTTGAAAAAGTAAAAGACATTTTTGGGTAGGACGGGCTTCAGC
>DATHPN010000133.1:0-72874 GCA_035483715.1 Candidatus Acidiferrum sp. | reverse complement strand
GGTTTCAAAGTCGCTCACCAATTTTTCCAGAGTCGCCTTGATAGGGTCGGGCGACAGCAAATTGATCTCGCTCTGAGCGCCAGCCCTGAATGGGACGACCAGAGCAATGGCGGCCACAACTATGGATGCAAGTGGGGATTTCAAGGCTCTCACCTCCAATTTGCCGATGATATCACCACTCTTCGCTAAGCATCGCGCCGGGCCCGGGTATTCGCTGCGCGCGGGGATTCGCAATCCTCAGGAAGCTGGCAAGCCGCCGGGTTACCAGCCGGCATGTTTGATGCATTAGCCTGCGGTTGATCTATTCGTATCGTAATGCGATATAATGAGCTTGTTCCTGAAGACTGCCCGCCAAAGAACGGCTGTGCGAGCGGCAGCAAAGGAGAAAGAAGTGAATTCGCCCGATTTGCATGACTCCCGTCCCAAACTCTCCAAGCGCTTTTGCAAGGTATGCGCCAAGCCTTCCGAACAGACCATCTGTGATGCCTGCGCGATGAAGATCCATCTCGATGCCCTGGCCAGAAAAACACATGAAGAGAAAGGGAACGCCTGGGGAAAATGGGAATCACCGGAGTCCGCCCACAAACGCCACCACTAGGTCCGGCTCGCAAACCTGGCCCGGATGTTGCCAAAGCGCTGGAGATTTGTGTCCCGACCTCGCAGTCGGGAGCGACTGGGGCAGCGTACACCGCCCACGATTAGCGCTCGCGCAGTTGTCCCAGCATCGCGAGGATGATTTCTGCCCGGGCGAGCACTGGACGATCCACCATCTTCCCATCCACGGAAGTCGCCGCTCCTTTAGACTCCGCGGACGCCTCCACAACCCGCTTCGCCCATGCTTCTTCTTCCGCGCTGGGAGTAAAGCACTCGTTGACGATCGGCACTTGTTTGGGATGAATGCACATTTTTGCGCCAAATCCCAGTCGCCTGGCACGCAAGGTGTCAGCGCGCACGCGCTCCGGTGAGTTTATGTCGGTGGTGACGCCATCCACCGGAGGCTGAATCCCGGCAAGACGCGAATCGAGAACGATCTGCGAACGGAAATACAACAGCTCCTCTTCTTCAGCGGCCATTCCGAGATCCAGTTGGAAATCGATGGAGCCGAACAGCAGGCGCCGCACAGGTTTGGCGCCGGCCAATGCCAGCGTGTTCCGGAACCCGCGCGCCGTTTCAATTTGCGGCAGGATTGGCACCTCCGCGCCAAAATACTCCGCAATCAGGCGAATCTCTTCGACTCGCTCGGCCTTGGGCAACAGGACACCTGCAATCCCCGGCTTCCGGCCCAAGCTCAAGTCGTCACGAAACCATTCGCTCTCCGAAGTGTTGACGCGCACCAGCACAGGCTGCGCCGCCGTGAGCCACGCCGCCACCGCCTCGCGGGCTTGCAATTTGTCTCCGGCAGCGACGGAATCCTCCAGATCGAGAACCACAGCGTCGGCTCCGGCCGCGCAGGCCTTCGCAAAACGATCGGGCCGATTCCCCGGAACGAACAAATAGGAACGAGGGTTGAGCAATGGCATCCGCGGACTCCAAGTTCAAGAACCTACTCATTTTTGCGATGGGGGTCAAATCCCCGATGGGGGTGCGCAGCCTGGGCGTAACCGAAACTTCTGAATTTTCCCTGCTCCGTCCTCGCCGTAGTGTAATGATAACGTTTTCCGTGAACGGCGAGGACGTGGCAATTCTCAAAGTCATCCTCATTTGTGCATTTGCTAGAATCTAGAAGCCATTGCCGTTTCCCGTTGCCCCTGCGGCGGCAGCTCGTTCTCGTAGGACTCTTCCCTCAGGCTCCCTAACACGCCGGGGTGGCGCATCCATATTCCCATCCAGGCAAGAACCAGAAGGACGCCGGGCATAAGCGCACCGACGTAGGGATGATTGGCCATGTAAAAAAGAAACGGTCCTCCTGTATTAAACCGATGGATGGCCAAATGCGCGGAGATCGCCCCTCCCAGATACCCCGACAATAGAAGCAGCCCCACGGATCGAGTGCTTGGGAGCAGAAAGAAAATCGCAATCATCATTTCCAGGACGGCGATGAAATAATACGTCCCGCCTTCGTAGCCCATCGAAGCCATATAGGCAAGCGCTTTCGCGGGATGCAAAAATTTGACGGCCGAGCTGAACAGCAGCCCAAACCCGCAGAAACGAATCATGGCATTTCCCCAGATGGCGCGCCTGTTACTTCCCTGCTGAATTTCCTCATGCATCATTTTTGTCATCGCGTAATCCTGCCTTTCCTCTTAAGACACGAAACCCTCAATGCGCCCGCGATCTAGGCAATCCTCTAACGAACGCCTAGACAGCGGCACTCTGTATCCAAGACCAGAAAGACGGCCATTTTGTGACAGACCTTCGGCACGGCGCTCGGACGATCAGCGCGACCGTCTACGAACGTTGCGAACGGAGGGAATCAGTTATAAATTATGGCCCGCCCGGGAATTCAAAACCGAAATTTCAGTTAAGGGAGGGTCCCATGCGATTCCTGCTTCGCGATTTACCCATTGCGCTGGCCCTTGCTTTTTTCGTTTTCGCGTTCCAAGCGAATCCCGCCGCAGCGAAAGATCTGCCTTCCGACATTTGCTCCTTGCTCGCGCCTCAGGCGTTGCAGAAAACGCTGGGCCAGCCCTTCAGCGCCGCTGAAAAGCATACCGCGCCGCCAGCATACGCAGGCCAGCCCGCCGGCACGAACTGCGCCTACTCCGGGCAGAAGAGCAGCTCTCTCGTAGTCACCTTAATCGTATACGTCGATCGATCCGCATCAGAAGCCAAGGAAACCTTCGACAAATTGTCGGCCTGGTTCCCCGCTACATCGAAGCCCTCCGGCATCGGAGATTCCGCGTATATCGACAAAAACCACGCAATCCACGTCCTCAAGGGAAGCGTTCGCTATTTCATCAGCATCAGTTCACAGGATTCTGCTGCGGCGCGCGAAAAACAACCACAAGACCTGGCCACATCCGTAGCCGCCCGGATCTAATCTCGCGTGTGGGCCAGGTTTTGCAGGAGTTTTTAATTTTCGGGTGCCGCACCCTTCACAGTTTTTGTCAAGGGTGCGGGTTTTTATTCTCGTCAAGATAAAATTCGCGCGAAGAAGGGACAGATCGGAATCGCCCGGCGGGAAACGGAAAATCGAGGATCAGAAAATCCGCACCCGTGAACCCCACAAGGATGTTTCACCAAAAAATCAAAACGGTTCAAAGGCTGGGCCACACGCCCGTCTAAGCAGAAGCAGGGCGATGTGCCCGGAGGAAGGAACGTATCTGGCGCACCGCCAGGGGAATCCGCTCCTTGGGCTCCTTCCACGGGAATATGCTCACTTCGGCATTTGGCGCGAGCATCGCGGCCTCCATGGCGATGGCGTAAGGATGCGGCGGAATGTCATCCGGCAGGATCAGCACGGGCGTCTGGCAATTGCGCACGAAATCGCGTGTGACGGTGAAGACGAAGTCGGGGTTGGTGCGGTACATCCTGGTCAGAAATTTATCGACCATCTGCATGGTGATTTCAGGCCGGCGCTTCACCAATTCCGGCCCCCAGCCCTTCATATTGGTTTCGTAGAAAAGGTCGCGCATCTCCGGACGCGACCCGCTGGGCTGCGCCAGCACGGCTGCGACAATGCGATCGGGCGCGCGCCGCAATAGATTCCAGATGAAGGGGCCGCCAATGCAGAAGCCCAGCACCATGAATTTCTGCACGCCCAGGTGATCCATCAAACCGATATGGTCATCGGTATATGCATCCCACGGCCGGTCGATCTCAAGAGGGCCGGAGGACTGGCCGTCATAGGCGTTGCGCAGGTCCGCCGCGGCGCAGTGGTACTCTCCCTTGAATTCCTCGATCGGGTTAAAGGGGTCGCCGCGAAGCAAGCCGGAGATGGTCGAATTCAACCCCCCGCCGGCAATGAGCAATAACGGGAAGCCCGAGCCAGCCTCCTCAAAGTGGATGCGAACGGGCCCTTTTTCGTAAACGGACATGGCTGCTCCTCCTTGCGCGGTCTACTGAGCAAACAGGCCCCGCGCTGCGGCTATCGCCGTCGCAGCGACGCCCATCGCAAGTACGTTGCGTCTCGTCGGATCCATAATCGGCGCGTTCCTTAGACCATTGTCATGGCCGGTGCGTGCGGCTTGCAGCGCTGGCTTACTGCGCGGATGTCAGATTCAGAAATGATCCGTGGCGCGCCAGGATTGTAGTACAGGTTCTCCTGGCGCTGAAATGCCGATTGTCGGTTGCCCGCTTGTGGACCTTACGAGGTGCTGGTCAAAAGGGGCGACTGGCGTTAGCATGCGCAATCATCATGAGACGACATTTCTCCAAGTTCACAGCCCGTCGTGAATTTCTGAAATTTGTCGCGGCAAGTCCGTATGTTGCTGCGCTTGGCGGCGTCACGGCCTTCCTCGAACAGAGGGGCTTCGGACAGAACGCGCGGGGGGCTTCCGGCATCATTGCCAGCCCAGGTGAAGCCTTCGACGTTTTCGATTTCGAGGAAGCCGCTCACCGCAAGGTCCGCAATAGTCATTGGGCGTATATGGTGAGCGGCGTGGACGACGATGCCACGCTGCGCGCCAATCGCGAAGGATACCAGCACGTCCAGTTGCGTCCACGCCGTCTGCACGACGCCACGAAAGTAGATATGCGTGTCGAGCTGTTCGGCACCCTCTACGACAGCCCCATCTTTTTGTGCCCGACTTCCGCTCACAAAGCGTTTTGGCCCAACGGTGAAGAGGCAGTCGCAGGAGCAGCCAAGGCCCGCGGCACTTTACAGTTTCTGTCGTCGGCTTCCTCTACCGGAGTTGAAGACGTCAACAAAGCTCTGGGCCGGCCGGTGTGGTATCAGGTCTACGCGCCGAGCACCTGGGAGGCTTGCGAACAACTCCTGCAGCGAGTGCAAGCGGCAGGATGCCCGGTGATCGCCCTCACTGTGGATAACACCACCGGCCGCAACAGCGAAACCTACCTGCGCACTCGCCCCAAGGACCTGACTCAATGCGCCGCATGCCATAAAGGCGAACCATTCACGGATATGCGCGAACTTCCAATGTTCGACGGCATCAACATGAACGGAGTAACGATCCTGAACCCCTCTCTGGACTGGGCCTTTGCCGATCGCATGCGCAAATTCTGGAAAGGGAAGTTTTTCATCAAGGGAATTGACACGCGCGAAGATGCGCGACTCGCGATTGAGCACGGCCTCGACGGCATACTGGTATCGAACCACGGTGGACGGGCCACGGAAACCTTGCGCCCGACGATTGAGGCGCTGCCCGAAGTGGTGGCAGAAGTTGGCAACCGCATTCCAGTCTTCGTTGATGGAGGCATTCGCCGAGGCACCGACGTTTTCAAGGCGCTCGCGCTGGGCGCAAAGGCCGTGGGGATCGGACGTCCCTATCTATGGGGATTGGGAGCGTTTGGCCAAGCCGGTGTTGATCGGGTGCTCGAAATCCTGCAGGGCGAATTGAAACTGGCGATGGGCAATTGCGGCACCCGGATTGTGTCCGAGATTAACCGCGCTTTCGTGGCTACGCCCGATTGGAAAATTTAGAGGAGAGCGCTTTGGAAGTGCGGACGGCTCTCAAGCATGCCGATTGGATGCGCCTCTAACGATTGCATGGGTGGCCCGGATATTCCTGATGGTTTTGAAGTCTTGATCCTATAAGTGCGGGTCCCGCACCCTTCACGGGTTTTGTGAAAGGTGCGGCTTATTCTTCCCCGCGGAACACCTCGCTCGACGAATAGTCCCAGTAGTATAAACTTCAGTCTGTGGGGTTTCCTTCCAGCCGCATGGGCCGCCCAAGCCAAGATCAATCGGAATACCCACACACTGAAATTTATTCTACCGGCCCCGGGAAAGGGAGAATCCAGTATCAAAAAACCGGCACTCTTGAACATCACGGGGGTGCGCCGCCCAAAGTTCAAGGCCGTTCAAAGGTTGGCGCATCCGGCGTCATCACAACTTAGCGTTCATAGCTCCATACTCACGTCGTTCCGCCGCCCATAGCTGCTCAATTTAAGGTGTTCAATTTTGTACAAATTGCATGTGGTCAACTTTGACCATCTAGACGGGTTGGTCCTATCAGTCTACGATTGGGCACCGCTGGACAATTTTTTTGATTTGATTGAAGGAGCAGACCAGAATGCTGAGTAAACGCGGTCTCGGTGTCCGTCATGCAGTTTTCCGCAAACAATTCCGGACGGCCATGACTTTTCGGACCTATCGAGACAAGGAAATCATCTTTTCCCAGGGAGATCCGGCGGATTCTGTTTTCTACATCGAGAAGGGGACGGTAAAGCTCACGGCGGTCACCGCGCGCAAGAAAGCCATCATCGCCATCCTGCAAAGAGGTAGTTTTTTTGGCGAAGGCTGTCTAGCGGGGCAATCTCTGCGGGTTTGCACGGCAAGATCCATTGGGCAATCCAATATCATTCGACTCCAAAAAGAGGCGACGGTTCGCACGCTCAAGAGAAACCCGCAGTTTGCAAGGCTGTTCGTTGAATATTTACTTTCACGGGTTATTCGGATTGAAGAAGATCTGATCGATCAATTCTTCAATTTCAGCGAAAGGCGGCTGGCGCGCGTTCTATTATTGTTTGGGGAAATTACCAAGGAATCGAAGTCGGACTCCCCCCTGAAGCTGAGCCAGTCAACCCTGGCGGAGATGGTTGGAACCACCCGCCCAAGGGTAAGTAAATTTATGAACGATTTTAAGAGGAAGGGCATGGTTAGCTATAACGGAGGGTTGAAAATAAATAGCGCACTGATCATCGCGTTCCTGGAAAATCGCCCCTTGTCCGTCAAGAAAACATAGACCCGGTCAGATGGCTCCCCCTTCGTCGCCGGACCACCGCCGAACCGCTACGCCCTGGAGCGACAGAGACAACAAATGAAAGCAAGAGACCTAACACGAAAGCAACAGTGTTCCGTCAGATGTCCTACCTGTGGCGCTGCTGTGGGCGAGCGTTGTGTGTTGAATTCGGGCGGACTGCGCTACGATTCGCATCCGGATCGGAAGATCCTGGCTGCTGAGGTCGTGGAAAAGAAAAGAAAGAAATGAATGCTAGGTAGAAATAGACGGTTGGCGGGTGCCCACCCTTCCGCTTTTGAACGGATCAAGTTCAAAACGAGGCGTGAAGTACTCTCCAACTCAAAGAAGAGCGAGAAATTCTTCCACCGTCATTCCGGCATGATGAATGAGGGCGCGAAAAGTGCCCACAGATAGTCCCTTGTGCTGAGGAATCGAAAGATTGACGCGGAGTCCGGATTTGGACATTACAAGATGGCTTCCGACTTGGCCGATTGCCTCCCATCCTGCTTTTTGGAAAGTCTTCGACGCTTCCTTGCCGGAAATGTTGGCAAGTCGCGCCACTAGCCTAGAGCGAGACTAAGATTTCGGGTCGCTTGCGATTCGGGTCGCTGGAATTTGCCTTCTGATCTTCCGCCCAGAGCCACGCGGCGATCGCTTCCTTGATGTTGGCGAGAGCTTCTTGTTTGTCCTTCACCTGTGAAACGCATCCGGGCAAGGCAGGGCATTCTACGACAAACCAGCCAACTTCCGCCTTGTCGAGCTTCACGTGGAAGACCATCTTGATATTCTACCAGTAAGGTGTCCTCGGGCAGAGACTAAAGGCTAGTAACCCGCGCTCAGCCCTTCACATAGGCCAGCTTTGCCGCTACTTTTCCGTTGCGCACCGCAAAAACGTCAACGCCCCGAATATGCCATGGCTGGCCGTCGCGAATCTTTCGATATACCCATAGCACGACGGCGCGATTGCCGCTCACGATGATTTCCTCAGCCTCGAAGCGCGCGTCCGGATTGCGCGCAAACCAGCCGCGCCAGAACTCGACCACCGCGGCCTTTCCCGCGATCCGTCGTCCATCCGGCGCGGGCGAAGTATCCTCGAACACAGTGTCGTCGGTCAGCAGCGCCGAGAGCGCATCGGAATCGTGCCGGTTGAAAGCCTCGTTGAAGCGGTCAATGGTCGCGCGCGTCGCTTGATCCTGCGGCTGCTCATTTTCTTCTTGCATAATGGAATCCTCACTCCTCCCGGCAGCGGACCATCGCCCGCCAAACAGAAACACGGCAAACACTATTACAACGGCGCGGCGTGTTGCAGGCCAAATGTGCATGCATTCCTCCAGGAGTTTTTGGCGATTAAAGCGAGTCGGACGCTTTATGTAGCACACGCACTCTTGCCGAGGAGAGTGGCCCGAACGCAGCCGACAGTTTTAGAAGTTTGGGTGCCCCACACTTCCGTTCTTGAAAAGTGGGGGAGCTTTGACCTACATCGTTTAATATAATGTAATATACCTTAGTGATATAAGCCAGAGAAAAAGAAAATACAGGCCGAAAGCCCTACCCTTGGAAATCGTCACGGATGGACTACCCTCAATTATGCGCGCAGGAAATCGTTCACTGGAATTCCTGCTTCGCGAAGAATTGCGCGGAGTGTTCCCTCCGCCATGTCGCTGGCATGATGCGGGATTGTAACTATCCTCCCGGACTGCGAATGTCGCCAAACCTCACGGCTGCCTGCGCCGGCGAGGTCGAAGCGAAATCCGAACGTGCGAAGGCGTCTCGCAACTTCACGGCAGCGAAATCCAGACAGGCGGCCCATCAGGGCATCAGGACAGGAACGCGGAATTCGCGGGCGTGGACATGTCCATTGCAGAATGCCAGGGGCAGAGGGTCTCCGTGCTCGCGGCAGGATTCCACAAACTTTCGGGCAAGACTCTGAGCGATTTCGATGGTCTCGGAGAGGCTGCGCCCTTCCGCTACCAGTCCAGGAACGTCCGGACTAGTGCCCAGGTACCGTCCACCTTTTAGAGTTTGCACTCGGACACGGATGGCTAGTTCTTCAACATTCGCCAGATGCACTTGTCGTTTCACAACGCTCTCCCGTATGCGTAATAATTATATCAAACCTTGTGGCGGTGGGTGTGCCAGGCTTTGGTAGCGTAGGCTTCAGCGTGCGGGTCTGGTGCAAGTCGGACAAACGTCCGAAGGCTGCAGCCTGCGTTACCGGGTGCCGCGGAGCGTGCCAGGTTTTTAGGGGTTGAATTTCCGTATGCCGGTTGCCGCTCTCTTCTCGGCTTTTGTGATGGGTGCGTGTTTTTCTTCCATCCGGAACTACCCGCGCGCGAAGATAGGACTGATCGGATTCGGCCAGCGGGAAAGGGAGAATCGAGGAACGGAAAACCCGCACCCTCGAACACACAAGCGTGCGCCACCCGTAAGTTCAAAATAAACGCCGGGCCACCCGTCCCACTCCAAATTCAATGCAGAGGCCGGGCCATCCGCCCATGGCGATATTCTACCGGTAAAGTGCGACCGGGAAGAAACCAAAGGTGGGCCCCGCCAACGAAGACAGAAAGGAAAATTATGATAGACCACGTTATTCTCACAGTCAGTGACTTCAAGCGTTCTGTGGCTTTTTATGCCCAGGCTCTGAAGCCGCTTGGGATCACAACTCTTCCAGACTACGAAGGCAAAGACGGGCACCCAGACTTGAAAGGCTTTGGTGTTGGCAAAAGCCATTTTTTCTGGCTCAAAGAAGGGAAGCCCGATCCTCAGGCCGTTCATGTCGGATTTGTAGCGAAAGACCATTCCGAAGTAGATGCATTCTACAAGGCCGCTTTAGCGGCTGGAGGAAAGAGTAAAGAATCACCTCGAGCTCGCCTCGAATACTACCCTGGCTATTATGCGACCTGGGTGCTTGATCCTGACGGCCACGATATTGAGGTCGTCAACAAAAGCTAGCCTCCGACAGAATATTGTTCACTGACGCGGGGCAACTTCCTTGGAGGCCCCCGCCTCCCAGTGAGATTCGGACGAATATTGCGTCGAAAAGATGCTGTGCGTGTCGATTTCCCTGCTTCTCGTTCGACTAACAAGCAGAGTCGTGGATTAGGCCGTCGGCCGGCCGATAAGCTTTCGGATGCGCGCAGCGGTGTGCCTGCTTTGGGATCAAGGCGCATGGCGGCTATTCCACGATCATACGTCCGTGCTCTTTCATAAGGATGCCAGGGGAATGGTAATGCCCGGGAATGAGGCACCGGGACCGGGGCGAATTCCGATGAAACTTGAAACGTGGCCGGGAAGCCGGCATTAAAAAGGAGACGATGATGGTGGAAGAAACCGTAGTTTTACCTTCTCGCGTCAAAAATCTATTCGAAGCGGCGACGGTGGAAGAAGTCAAGGAGCGGATGACGCAGTTGACGCCGGAAAGCGAGCGGCAGTGGGGCAAGATGAATCCAGCGCAGATGCTGGCGCATTGCTCGACGACGATAGGGATGGCGATGGGGAAGACATCTCCGCCGCGAATCTTGATTGGACGACTGCTGGGGCGGTTGGCGAAGAAGTCGGTGATCGTGAACCGGACACCGATGCGCCGCAATTCGATGACCGAGAAGAGCTGCCTGGTGACAGACGAACGGGATTTTGTGGTGGAGAAGCAACGGCTGCGCGAATCGATAGACCGCTTTGCAACAGGCGGGCCTGGCGTATGCACGCAGCATCCGCACTTCTTTTTCGGGCCGCTGACTCCTCTGGAATGGGCGGTGTTGATGTATCAGCACCTGGATCATCACCTGCGGCAGTTTCGGGTTTAGTGCCGGGTCAAGTATAATCCGCGCCAGGATTTTCTCTACCCTCTAGATTGTGTCCGGGATGGCGTTTTCGAACGGCGGGTGGGTCAGACTTTAGGGGCGGGTTGAATTTTCGGGCGCCGCACTCTTCACCGTTTTTGTGAAGGGTGCGGGTTTTGCTTCCATCCGGAACACGCCGCGCGCGAAGATAGGACAGATCGGAATCGGCCAGCGAGAAAGAGAAAATCGAGGATCAGAAAACCCGCACCCTTGAACACCACAAGGATGCGCCACTCGTAAAGTCAAAGTCGTTCAAAGGTTGGGCCACCCGCCTGGTGCAAACTCACGCTAGACATATGCCATCGCTTTCGACGCATCGAACTTTTCCTTCACAATCTGGCGCCCGTCGTTTACCGCAAGCCCTTCTTCGCGATACTTGCCGAGCGCCTTCATTACCGGCGTATCCTGAATCGAAAAAAGAATCGCGCGTTCCGTTTTCGAGGCGTTGAGGTGCTCATGGTACGCCCAACTCGGGATCACGAATATATCTCCCTGCTCCCAGTCAAAGTGCACGCCGCCGATGACCGTCGCGCCCTTCCCTTCGAAGACATGATACACGGAACTGTTCACCTGCCGGTGCGCCCGGGTGTGCGTGCCCGGACGCAGCATCTGGATCCAGGCAGTGATGGTATCCATCACCGGTCGCCCAGTATGCGGATTCGTGTATTCGAGCGCCACATCGTCGAACGGGCTGGCATCCACCTTCGCTAAATTATTCAGCGCGCGTTCCGTCGCCGCCCATTTGTACGTAGAGATCGGCGAGTATTTCTGTATCGGCTCCTCCCATGCAGGACGAAGCTGTCCGCCGCCATATTTAAGAACAGACCCGTCGATCATGGCGGTCACATCCTGCTTATCATGCTCGGAAGTCTCAAAGAACGTCGCGTCGAGGTAATTGTTCAGCGGGATGTCCAGCCCATCCATCCACACTGCCGGTCCATCACCCTCGCTGCCATGATCGTGCCAGGCCATAGGAGGATTGATCGCGAAGTCTCCACGCTCCAGAAAAATCCTGTCTCCCTGAACAGTGCTGTATGCCCCTTTCCCTTCAATCATGAATCGCACGGCCTGCGCGCTATGCCGATGTGCCGGCTCCACTTCGCGCCCGTTCAGCCACTGGATCGCGGCCCAAAGCGTGGACGTGGCATAAGGCTGTCCTCCAAGCCCTGGATTGATGAGCCCCAGAGCCCGCCGGTCGCCCCCGCGTTCGATTGTCACCAGATCTCCCGCACGCGCCGCCAGCCGGTGCAGCTGCGACCATTTCCAAAGCCATGGCACAGCCTTCGGCTGCGGCGTGCGCGGCAAAATCTTAATTTCTTCCGTCCACAAAGGCTTGATGTGGCCGCGTTCCATCTCCTGGTAAAGCTTGTCGAATTCGGCGTCGAGAGACATGAACACCTCTTTGCAATCCAGCGGAATGGCACTGTTCTGACCGCTTTAGCCTAGAGCGGCTACAGTATCGTGCAGCCCCTTTCAGCAGAACAAGGATTTTTGTTGAAATCCGGTCGTCCAGTCCTTCGCCTTAAGTAGTGTAGGCCGGGTGCCCCATGCTTTCGAAGGAATGCGTGGGGATTGAAGGCTTGTGAGATGCCAGCCTAATAAATATCGTACTGCTCCCAATGCAGCGTCGGGTCCGACTGAATGATGATGGTCTTGCGCGTGGAGCGCTCGAGATCTTCGATCAAGGAGGACTCGCGCGTCTTCAGGGCCTTGGCGATTTCCGGGTTGACGCGCAGCGTCAGATTTTGCGCGTCCAGGTCGGCGGCCATTTTTTTCGCTTCGGTTTGAATTTCGTAGCAAATCGTGGGAATGGACTTGACCATGCCGGAGCCGGTGCAGTACGGGCAGGGCTGGCACAGGACGCGTTCGAGGGCTTGCTTGGTGCGTTTGCGCGTGATGCACACCAGGCCAAATTCGTTGAACGCGAGGGCCTTCGAAGGCGCGCGGTCCTGCTGCAACGCCTGATCGAGCGAGGCCAGCACCTTTTCGCGGTTGCGGCGCTCCTCCATGTCGATGAAGTCCACGACGATGATGCCGCCGAGGTCGCGCAGGCGGATTTGCCGCACGATTTCCTTCACCGCTTCGAGGTTAGTTTTGACGATGGTGTCCTCGAGGCGCGTTGAGCCGCGGCCCACGTACTTGCCGGTGTTCACGTCGATGGCCACCAGCGCTTCGGTGTGGTTGATGACGATGTAGCCGCCGGACTTGAGCCACACTTTCGGACGCAGCGCCTTGTCCAGCTCCTGCTGGATGCCGAACTCCTCGAAGATCGGCGCTTCCTTGGTGTACAGCTTCACGCGCGGCACCATCTTGGGCTGAAATCGGCCCACGAATTCGACCACCTTGGTGAATTCCTCTTCGTTGTCCAGCCAGATGGCGGCGTAATCGTCGGAGAGATAATCGCGCAGGATGCGCTCCACGAGATTCAGGTCGCGGTGCAGCAAGGCAGGCGCGTGGCGCTGCTCGGAAGTGGCGCGAATGGTGTCCCAGGTGCGCCCGAGGAATTCGACGTCGGTGCGAATCTCGTCGTCGGTCGCCCCCGCGGCGGCAGTGCGCACGATGAAGCCGCCGGGGAACGTGCCCTTGGCTTCGTTCACCAGGCGCCGCAAACGCGAGCGGTCTTCCGCCGAGCCGATGCGCCGCGACACGCCGACGTGGTCGACGGTGGGCATGTACACGAGGAAGCGCCCGGGCAGCGCGACGTGGCTGGTGATGCGCGCGCCTTTTTTACCAAGTGGTTCTTTTGCAATCTGAACAATTATTTCCTCGCCCGCCTTCAGCATTTCGGAAATGAGCTGCGGCCGGCGATGCGCTTCGTGTCTCGGGTGCCCGTGCTGCGGCGCCTGATGCGGACGCCCGCCGGGGCGGCGTCCTCCGCGCTGCGGCCGCCCTCCGCGGCGCATGGGCCGCTGGAAGCGCGCGCGCGGCTGCTCGGAAACGCGCGCGCTCGTGGGAGGCTGTCCCTCGCCGGGAACCGAAGCTTCTCCGGCTTGATGAATTTCTTCGTGCACTTCTCCGTCAACCCCGGCGTGCTCCCCTGCGTGTTCTCCGCCGTGCTCTTCTCCATGTCCTTCTTCGTGTTGCTCCAGGAGCCCTTCCCCATGTCCCGGTGACGCCTCGGCGGCGAGCGCTTCTTCATGCATTTCATCGGCGATGGCGTCGGCTTCCGCCGCCGCATCCTCGTGATCGTTTTCCTGATCCGTGTCCTGATCACCTTCGTGATCACCTTCATGATCACTGTCCAGTGCTTCCTGCAACTCTTCGAGCTCGGCGGGCTCGACAAACGATTCGGCCACGGCTTCGATCGCCTCGGCGCGCTCCTCGGCGTCGGCCTGCGCTTCTTCGTGCTTGGCCTCCGCCAGCTGCTCGGCAAGCGAGGTTACGTCCTCCTCGGACATGTTCGTGACATGCGCGTCCGATATGTGCGCGGGACCCGCTTCGGGATCAAGCCCGTCGAGGTCGCGCGCGATTTCGGCTTTGGCGTCCGGCGATGCGGCAGCATACTCCGGCGCGCCGGCAGAAGGTTCGGCGCTCCGTCCGGCAACGGGAGTTTCGTGTTCCTCTGGAATTGCGTTTGGCGGGGTCGCGAAAAGCGCTCCAGGCAATCCCGCGGACAATTCTTCATCCGTGAAAGTCCGCGGCGCCTGCTGCGCGGCGGGAGATTCGCCGCCGAACGACGAATGTTCAGCCGGAGGCGCCGCAGGGGGGCCCGGAACGCGGTCCTTGAATTTGGAAAGCGACTCCCCCGGCAAAATGACGGGCTCGAAATCCGCCGCGGGCGGTTCGTAAGGCTGCGGTCCGCGCGGCCCGGAATCCGCCGGCGAAGCGTATTTGGACGGCGGTAAATCGCGCCCGGGACGCCGGTCGCGCCCGCCGCGCCCACCACGGTCAGGGCGTCCCCAGCGCCGGTTGCGCCCGCCGCCTTGTCCACCGCGATTGCCAAAGCCGCCGCGCCCGCGGTCGCGGTCATTCCTTTGCTGGAAAGGTGGACGCTCGCTGCGCTGCATGGGCGCGGCAGGAGGCGCGCCGCCTTCGGAGGAATTGGCGTGGCCGGCAGCGGCAACCTGAAACGTCTCGCCTTCCAGAGGCGTGATGGCCGGAGGTGCCTCGAATGGCGCTGCAGGCTCAACGGGTTGGCTCGCAGTTAATGGTTCCGGAATATGCACCGCCGGGGATTCGACACCGCCGTTGATCGTCGTCGGCGGATACACTTCCGCGCTCTTGGCCGGCTCCGGCCTGCGGACCCGGGGCTCAACGGGAGCGACGTGGTCGTACTCCTCGAGATGTTCCAGAAAATCGCTGACGTACAGGAAGGCGTCGCTATCGAGGCCGATATCCACGAAGGCCGACTGCATCCCCGGAAGAACTCTGGTGACTCGACCCTTGTAAAGACTTCCAACTAACGCAAATTCTTTTTCGCGTTCAATGTAAATTTCACAAAGCTGTCCATCTTCCATAATCGCGACCCGCGTTTCGTGCGGGGTCGCGGAAATCACTAGCTCCTTCGACATGAAAACTCCTCGGAGGGCATGGCCGCACTCCGGCCTGGCGCACCGCGCGCGGGCTCGAATGAAAGCCCGCAGGAAAAAGGGTGCGCTCGGTCCCGCGATGCGGGACGGCCGGGGAAGCTAACAAGTTTGAAAAATTTGTCCTTCCGCTGGGCACTTGCCTCGCTCCAAAAATTTTTTTCTCTTGCCGGCGGGCCGCTCACTGGATTCACGGCGCGGCGCCGGCCGGAAAGCAATTCTACCGGCTTAGTTGACGAAACGCCGTAGACGCACGTTCATCACCAGCCCTAATGCCAAAAACACGAACAATGTGGCGGAACCGCCATAGCTCATCAACGGCAGCGGTATTCCGGTGACCGGCATAAATCCAATCACCATGGCCACATTCACCAGGACATGAAAACCCAAAACTGCCGCCACGCCCATGATCAGAAACATGCCCGCTCGATCGTGCGCGCGCTGGGCGTTCTGAACCAGCCGCAACAGCAGGAACATATACAAAAGCAGCGCAACGAAGACCCCCGCAAATCCGAGCTCTTCCGCGAGCGCCGCCAGGATAAAATCCGAATAACGAACCGGCACGAAGCCTAATTGATTCTGGCTTCCGTTGCCAAGTCCCTTGCCCCAGAATCCGCCGGAACCGACGGCGATCTTCGATTGCAGGATCTGGTATCCCGCGCCTTTGGGATCGTCTTCCGGGCGCAGGAATGTTGTAACACGTTCTCTCTGGTAGGGCTTAAGAAAATGATAGCCCACCGGCACCATGATGGCAGCCAGCGCCACGATAGCCAGGGAATGTTTCCATTGCAAGCCTGCCAGGTAGGCCCCCACAGCAGCGAGCGGCACCAGCACCAGGGCGGTTCCCAAGTCCGGCTGCAACATGATCAATGCCAGCGGCAAACCCATCAGCGCGGCGGCCTTGATCAGATCCAGCAGGCTGAGCTCTTCCGTTCGCACTTCCGAAAAGAAACGCGCCAGCACGACTATTATAATCAACTTCACCAATTCTGACACCTGCAAAAGCCCGCCCAATATGGGCAGCCAGCGCTTGGCCCCGAAGCGCGTGTGTCCCATGGCCAGAACCGCAATCAGCGCCACGATGGCGATCAAATACAAAAGGGGAGCCTGATCCATGATGGTGTGATAGTCCAAGCGCGACAGCAGCAGCATCAGGACGAAGCCCAGGCCGATCCATTCCATCTGGTGCGTGTGCATGCCCGCCAGGTGGCTGGCATGCGTCGCGGACCAGATCTCAAGGACGCCCACGCCGCAGATGGCGAACGCCGTCGCCAGCAGCCACCAATCGTAATCGCGGATACTTGTACCCTTCTGCATCGAATTTTTACCGGTTGGGCTGATCCACCGTCAGAGATGGATCGTCCACGGAAGTCGCCAAAACCTTGGGCCGCCCTTCCTTCGCGGTATACTCCTGAACTTTTATTCCGCTCTTCTTGTCGTAATACGCTTTGACGATATCACGCACCACCGGTCCTGCCGTCGTTCCACCGTGTTCGCTGCTGCCCTGGATAACCGCCGCAACCACGATCTCCGGATTGCGCCGTGGCGCGTAGCCCACGAACCACCCATTGGTTTCCTTCCCCTTTTGTCCCATCTTGCTTCCCGCGCCGTAGCTCATCAATTGCGCGGTGCCGGATTTGCCGGAGAACTCGATATTTTGAAGTTTCAAACTTGATCCCGTCCCGCCTTCATTGATCACGCCGTACATTCCCTGCGTGACTTGCTCGACGGTCTCTTCTGCCAGAGGAAAGCGATCCATCTTCGCGGCCAGGTTCTTCAGCAGGTGCGGTTGCGGCAAATCGCCTCCGCTGGCCACCGCTCCGATCATGCGCGCGAGTTGCAGCGGCGTGACCGTAACGGCGCCCTGCCCGATGGCCACCGAAATGGTTTCACCCGCGTACCATTTATGGTGGTACACGCGCTGGACCCATTCTTCCGAGGGCATTAAACCGGCTTGCTCGCCCGGCAAATCGATGCCCGTGGCCCGGCCCAAACCCAAGCCGGTGCCGTATTTATGGATCTCGTCAATTCCAAGCCGCTGGCCAAGCGTATAGAAGAAAACGTCGCAGGAATCCACGATGGCTTTGTGAAGATCCACAACGCCATGTCCGGCGGGGCGCCAGCAATGGAAGGTTCGTCCGTAAAATTCAGCGTGTCCCGGACAAATGGCGGTGAAATTCGCCGGGACAATTTTGGACTCCAGCATCGCCGCGGACATGACAATCTTGAAAACGGATCCCGGCGCAAGCTGGCCCTGGATGGCGCGATTCAACAAGGGAGTGCGGGGATCCGTATTGAGTTCTTGCCATTCCGCGTTGGGAATGCGGATGGCAAAATCGTTGGGATCAAATGTGGGCCGGCTGACCATCGCCAGGACTTCTCCTGTACGCGGGTCCATGGCCACCACGGCCCCTTCCTTGTCGGCCATGTAAGTATCGGCCACATTTTGCAGATCATAATCGATCGTCAGTTGGATCGGTTTCCCAGGAATAGCATCCTTCTGTTCCAGGCGGCCCACTTCCTTGCCAATGCTGTTGACGATCACACGCCGCAGGCCGTCCGTGCCCATCAAGGTCCCGTTGTATTGGCGCTCCAGCCCCGTTTTCCCGACGATGTCGCCCGGTTTCAGGCTGGAATCGGAAGCTTCCACCTGTTCCGCGCTGACCTCACCGACATAGCCGACCGCATTGGCTAGCATGTCTCCATGCGGGTATCGGCGCCGGTGAACCATCAGCATTTCGAGTACGGGAATGTCCACGCGATGGGATTCGATGAAAGCAATATCGGACGGGCTTGCTTCCGGTTTGATCACAATCGGCTGGAATTTCGGCATGGCCCGCGAAGCTTCAATCTCCTGCTTTACGTCGGCGAGCGTCATGCCCAGGCCGTCGGCGATCTGCGGCAAGAGTTTCTCCACTTGTTCGGGAGCATCTCGCAACAACAACACGCTGAAAGAGGGATAGTTGTCGACGAGGACGCGGCCCTCCCGATCGAGCATCGAGCCGCGCGGGGCGATGATCGGAATCGACCGCACGCGATTGCGCTCGGCCATTTGCGAGTAGCGATCCGAATCAATGATCTGCAGCTTCCAAAATCCAAAAAGCAGCAGCGCGATCACCCCGACGATGACGTAGGAAACCACGGCCAGCCGCTCCGTGGGCAGCCGTTTATCGTTCATTAAAGAGATGGACAATGCGACTCCGTGCGGCCCTCAGCGCCACACGCCCTGTGGGCTTTCTCCACACCTAACCACCGTCCACACTAGCACTTGGGCCCAATGTGTGCAAGATCATGCACATCTTATCGGATACCCCCCAGGTAGCACAGACTTTAGTCTGTGGGGTTGCATCGGGGACTCCAGGCCGCAGGCGCGAGCGAAGATCACGCGCAACCCCATGCCTGCACTAGCCAACCTCACGACGGCTTCCGAAACCGGTCCAGCAGCGGAAACAACCCCATGGCGATCACGGCATTGACGAGTGAGGCGATTAGAATCGGAACCGTCAGGTAGGTTTCGTTCCGTTGGGCCAGCAAAGTTCGCGTCGTCAGCGTGAACACAGCGTGATGGAAAAGGTAAAAGCTCACCGTCAGCAGGAATCGCGCGATGGGATGTTCCACATCGATCCGCGCCCCTAGCGAGGAGCCGAGATAACCCACGAGTGTTTTGGCAATCCCGTAGAGCCCCAGCGGCGTGCTGCTCAGACTATCCTGCAGCAGCCCCACCACCATGCCCAGCAGCAACCCGGAAGAGGGATTGCGCTTGCTGAGCGCAAAATACAGAGTCACCAGCAATGGCAATTCCAGATAGTTTGCGGTGTGAATATATACGGGGAAAAATGCCTGCAACACCAGCGCCAGTAGCACGGTCACGGGTACAACGCCGGCATAGTATTTGTGGACTTCTATATGCGGCTCGGGTCCGATATAAACTTCTGAGCTTTCCATCTTCTCCCGCTTTCGTTCCCAATCCCCGGATCAATGCGCGTCGCTTGGCTTCTTGGCCGGCAGCGCCGGCGCGGCCGGTGCCGGGCGGGCGGCTGGAGACGCGACCGGGACGGTATCGGCATCCGGCGTTTTCTTCAGATTCAGATCCTGCCGCGTCTGCAACACCAAGACTTCCTCGAGACGGTCCAGATGGGCCGCCGGCTTTACGCGAATCTTCATGAAGGGCGATTTCGGGTCCGATTTGATGTCCACCACCCTGCCCACGGGCAAATCCTTTGGGAAGATGCGGTCCTGCCCGGAAGTCAGCACCGCCTCTCCCACCGTAACTTTCTCATCGCTGCTGATGTATTCGAGTGAGAGCAAGGGCTCGCCGGTCCCTTTGACGGGCCCTTGTGTCCGCGAGTCCGCCAGCAGCGCGCCCACGCCGCTCTCTTTGTCGCCCATGAGCAGCACCTGCGAAATATCGGGATAAACAGCGAAAATTTTTCCGACCACGCCGTCCGGCGTGATGACGCCCATGTCGCGCCGAAGCCCGTCGCGCGAACCCCGGTCAATATTTACCACCTGACTTCCGGAATCCGGGCTCCCGCCAATCACGCGCGCCGCGATCATGGGAGTATCTGCATGTGCGCCGCGAAAATTGAGCAGCGCGCCCAGCCGGTCCGCTTCCAGCGCGCGGCCCTCGAGCTCGGCGTTGCGCACTTTCAAGCGGTCCAGCTCGGCGCGCATGGCGTCGTTTTCTTTCTGCGCGCTGCGCAGGCCGATATATCCGCCCCAGCCGTGCTCGGCGCCCTGCACCGTCCAGGAGCCAATGCGCTGCAGCGGCGAAATCAGTTCGACCGCCCACACGCGGATGAGGCGCACTTGCCGCTCGCGCTTGATCTGCACGGCCAGCAGCAGCACCTGCGCGACAACGACGCCCGCAAGCAACGTCAGAGACCTGTGCCGTGAGGGAATTGCAATCATCGGGGAAGTACTTCAACTTTCAAAAATTTTTGCCGCTTTCGATGGGTGCTTCGCGCCGTCTCCCAAATTCAATCAATCGAGACCAGACGCAGCAACCGGAAATCGCTGAGCATCTTGCCCGTCCCGAGCACCACCGACGCCAGAGGATCGTCGGCGATCGAAACCGGCAAGCCGGTTTCCTCGCGGATGCGCTTGTCCAGATTCTTCAGCAGCGCGCCTCCGCCGGTGAGCACGATCCCGCGGTCGCTGATGTCGGCGGAAAGCTCGGGCGGCGTGCGCTCCAGCGCCACGCGGCAGGCGTTCAAAATTGTGGCCACGCATTCGGAAAGCGCCTCGCGAATTTCGCTGTCATCAATCGTGACTGTGCGCGGCACGCCCTCGATCAGGTTGCGCCCTTTCACTTCCATGGTCAGCGGTTTTTCCAGGGGGTAGGCCGACCCGATTTCCATCTTGATCTGTTCCGCCGTGCGCTCGCCCACCAGCAGGTTGTACTTGCGCTTCAGGTACTGCATCACGGCCTCATCCATTTCATTCCCCGCCACCCGCACCGACCGTGAATACACGATCCCGCTCATGGAGATAACCGCGATGTCGGTCGTGCCCCCGCCGATGTCCACAACCATGTTTCCCGAAGGCTCTTCGATCGGCAGCCCCGCGCCGATCGCCGCGGCCATGGCCTGCTCCACCAGATAAACTTCGCTGGCCCGCGCGCGATAGGCCGAGTCCTGCACCGCGCGTTTTTCCACCGGCGTGATTTCGCTGGGCACGCCGATCACGATGCGCGGATGCACCAGCATGCGCCGGTTATGCGCCTTCTGGATGAAGTAGGTCAGCATCTTTTCGGTCACCTTGAAATCCGCGATGACGCCGTCCTTCATGGGCTTGATGGCCACCACATTCCCCGGCGTGCGGCCCAGCATCTCCTTGGCTTCCTTGCCGACCGCCACCACCTCCCCGCTGTTCTTGTTGATGGCCACAATCGAGGGCTCGTTGACGACGATGCCTTTGCCCTTCGAGTACACCAGCGTGTTAGCGGTGCCCAGGTCGATCGCCAGGTCGGAGGAAAACAAACTAAAGACCGAGCGCAGGTTGTAACCGTTATTAAACATGATCCCCTCAGTGCCGGGCTGCTCGAGCGGCTGCTGGGTGCCGTCTCGGGTGGGGTGCCGCCCGACTGTCCCTCCCTCAAATTTTCCCGGCGGGCCGCGGACCCGCCATAGCGCTCTGGCCTCGGCGGGTTACGGAATCACGATCTCCACGCGCTTGATTGCCGTGCCGCCCCGGCGGTTCTGCCCGGTGAGAACGATGGTCTGGCTGCCTCGCGCCAATGGCGCCGTAAAATATTTGAACACCCCGTCGGCTTGCACGTCCGCGACCTGTTCTCCGTTGATGATGAGCGCCGCGCCCGGCTCCGTCCGCCCGGTGATCTCCACCACGTTACCATGCAATGCCGTGCTTCCGACCTCCAGGAGCATCTCCTGGCCCTTGCCTTGTGTCGCGAGCGTAAACTTAAAGGTATCACTCGGGGCGCTCATACGCTTCTGCTGGTCCGTAGCCAGCACATCCCAGAAGTAATCCCCTTGATCAAACCCGCTAATCTCCACGGACGTACCCGTCAGCTTGCGATCTTCCACAATCCGGGAAAACATGGAGGTCGTGCTGACGCGCAGTTCGTAACCGACCGCTTCGGGTACTGGTTTCCACTCGAAACGCACTGGGGCGTGCTTGGGGTCCGGCACAATGAGTGGCTGCAGGTTCAGAGGCTGTGCCAGGTCAGGCGGGGCCAGAACATTGCTCTTGACCACAGTCCCCCCGCTCGGCGGCACGGTCACGCGCTCCCATCGGCCAATTTCGACGTGTTGACGGCCGTCGCTGGTGGCCAGTTCGGCAGTTCCGGCCGACACCGTGATTTCCCCTTCGCTCGTCTTCGGATCGCTGCGCACGGCCGCGCGGCTGTTCTGCTGAACCGAGGCCACCGCATTCGAGAACGAAACTTCGGCCTTGGATTTCGGAGATTCCCACGAGCCGGTGGCCAGATCCACGGCGCCGGAGCTGATGTGCATGGCCACACGCGTTTCGCTGTCCCGCCCGACCGAATTTTCCTCCACCGTCACCAGGGTGTCCGCCTGCACGGTGTAGGTGGTGCCGTCGGCGAAGGTGACGCGCGCCGCGCCGTCTCCGCCGGTCTGGATCAAGTCGCCTTTGTCCAGCGCCATGCGGTAATCCGCCGTGACCCACTGCACGGAATTCACTTTTTTAACCTGCACGCGGCCGTCCAGATTCACGAACTTCGCCTGCCTGGCAGTCAACTCCGCGGGCGCGGCAGCGTGCGCGCCGACCGCTTCCGAGATCTTGGTCATGGCCCCGCTGAACGTCTCCGGAAAAATCAAATACAAAATGGCCAATACCACCGCTAAAACCAGAACGATGTAAACAGCGACGGTGCGGTAAGTGACAGTTTTCCAATAGATCTCCACGTGCGAGTTCTTTTGACGC
This sequence comes from Candidatus Acidiferrum sp., assembly GCA_035483715.1. Taxonomy (GTDB): domain Bacteria; phylum Acidobacteriota; class Terriglobia; order Acidiferrales; family UBA7541; genus Palsa-360. The sequence continues at coordinate 50,299 of DATHPN010000133.1, read as the reverse complement.
GGCGCGAGCGGTGGTCTCTGGATTGGCATGAAACAATCGCTGAAATTACACCCAACATCAAAATCTAGCACGCCGCTCTATGGCCAGCAAACCACGCTGCCACAGCGAGTTTCTCGCAGAGCAATACACGATAGGCGTCGTGGGGAACAGGCTGAATACACTGAAATTAAGACCAAAGCCTTGGCGGGGACGCCGACCGAGAGGAAGCCAGGTTTGCCGGGTGTCGCACCGGTGTGGGTTTCAAGGGTGCGGGTTTTGCTCCTGTCCTTCAATAAAAAATAAATCAGCGCCCACCGATCCCCATCCAGGCGTCCAGAGACATCAAGTTCTGATCCAGGTGAATTAATAAATAATAATAAAGGAAGCAGTAAATCAGCTGCAACCCGGAGACCAGCCAGTCCTGCGCCAGGTTCGTTCCGATGACCAGGACGGTCATGACCAGCGCGCCCGCGATCAGCGTAAAGCGCGAAAACAGCCCCAGCATCAGGAGCAAGCCCAAGGTCGTTTCGACCCACGGCAGCACTGCACCAAAGGCGGGCAACGAACTCGCCGGAATCAGATGCGAGTGCTCGAAGTAGTGGGTCAAATAGGCCAGAAATGCGGCACGTCCATTGAACAGGCGGCTCAGGCCGTGAAGAAGAATATTAGCGCCAAAAGACAAGCGCAAAATGGTATAGGCAATCACGATGTCGGATGCTCTTCGGTTGGAAACTGTTTCCAATTGGCTGACTGTACTGACGGTTTGGCTCACAAATCCTCCTCAACGTTCTCAACTCGCGTCGCATTCGCGCCGAGACGCCACAGGATTCTCCCGGCCTCTGGGCGCGAACGGAACAATTTTGATTCGGTCGTGGGACGGATGACGTTTTATACCACAAGGGCCCCGCTTGCAACCTCTTCCGGTAGCATTTCAGTAGCGCAGGCTTCAGCCTGTGGGGGTTAGTCCTTGCGAGGACCGAAACCCACAGGCTGAAGCCTGCGCTACTTATTCCCATCTTTAACTCCGCAGAAATGTTTTGAGTTCCTGCGTCAATTCCTCCGGCATCTGCTCCGGAAGGAAATGGCCGGTAGGCATGGCCTTGCCCTGGGCCTGGATGGAACGGTCCCGCCATGTTTGTAACACGTTGTACATGCGATGGAACGGCCCCTTTTCCGACCACAGAATGAGCAGCGGGCATTGGATTTTCTTGTCCAGGTCCGCCTTGTCATGCGCCAGATCGATGGAGGCTGCCGCCCGGTAGTCCTCGCAAATCGCATGGATCGTTTCCGGGCTGCGGAAAGTACGGAAATATTCCTGAAATACAGCGGGCTCGATCCAGGCCGGCAAGGGGTCGGTAATTTTATTGCCTCCCAGCCAGAGCAAAGTGCACTTCAGGAAATACTCGGCGCTGTTGGCAACCATCGTCTCGGGAAATGGCGGCGGCTGCACCAGCAGAAACCAATGGTAAAAGATCGTGGCAAACTCCTGGGTGATGTCCTGGTACAGCAGATAGGTTGGCACGATATCGAGTATCACGAGCTTGGTCAGCACCTCCGGATGGTCCAGGGCCAGCCGGTGCGCCGCGCGCCCGCCGCGATCGTGGCCCACCAGCGCAAACTTTTCAAATCCCAGATGCTTCATCACCTCCACCTGATCCTGCGCCATGGCCCGCTTCGAGTAGGCAAAATGATCTCCGCCACCCGGCGGCTTGCCGCTGTCTCCGTACCCGCGCAGATCCGTCATCACCAGAAAATAATCTTGCGCCAGCGCTGGCGCGACTTTGCGCCAAAGCACATGCGTTTCCGGAATGCCGTGAAGCAGCAGCAACGGCGGGCCGTTGCGGTTCCCGCCGTAAATGGTATGGATCGTCGCGCCCGAGGTTTTGATCTCCTCGGCCTTAAATCCTTTGAAAAAATCCTCGCGTAACTTCTGCGCAGGCTCAGGTTCGCTCAACATGCTCGGAACGCGCAGCACGCCCCCGGCGGCCGGCGCCAGCGCCGCAGCCACGGAATTCTTCAGGAAATCACGGCGGCCAGAATTTGTCATTGGAGCCTCCAGAAAATCGATCTTTGAATGGATTCAGATTATTAGAATAGCGTCAAACGCCTCAGCATTCAAAAAGTCAGATCGCGAGGCATTTTCCGGGAACGCCGTTGAACTGCAGTTGGCCATCGAAATCACGCAATGCACCTTGCTCTGATGGCAAATTAGTTGTGACAGTGACTGGAGAAGCATACGACAGCAAACCTCGCATTGAAGTTGTTTCACAAATATCCGCTGCGAGACCCGTGTTTAGGTGTAGCATAGCGCCCTCCGAGTGGAAAAACTGGCAATCCAGGTCCAAACCGTCCGGGCATGCCCCGGTTGGATGTCCATTTCCGAGAGGAGATTCAATATATGAAACGTTCCTCGATGCTGTTTTCCTTGTCTGTATTTGTTGTTTTGACGGTCATGGGGACGCTAAAGGTCCATGCCCAGTTCGGCCCTCCCAGCCCGGAGAGGCAGGCCGCCATTGCCAAGCAACTTGCCCTAGAGGCTGAAACTCCGAAGTTACAGATCACCGAAGAAGTTCTGCCCCTCGTCATCCCGGATCACACCATCGGCGAAACGGAAGGGGTTTCCATGAATTCAAAAGGCCACCTGTTTGTCTACTCTCGCACTGGCAAGGGCGGGGATTCGCGGGGCGGGACGGCCGCTGAATTATTCGAGTTCGACCAAAATTTGAAATTCGTCAAATTGTGGGGTCCGGATAACTACGCCGCGTCGTTTGCGCACTCCGTCCGCGTCGATAAGTACGACAACGTGTGGATGATCGATGAGGGCTCCGGGATGATCGTCAAGTTCGACCCGAATGCCATCGTCAAAATGACGCTCGGCCGGAAACCCGAGGCGATCGATTACCTGGAGCGCTACCTGGAACGTGGTGAAAAGGTGAACGAGCGTTATCCGGTCGGAACCATGGGCACATTCAACCGCGAAACCGACGTCGCCTGGGATCCGCAGGACAATATGTATGTGAGCGATGGCTATGGCAACTCGCGCGTGGTCAAGATAGCGAAGGACGGCACTTGGGTGAAGACGGTAGGAACGCATGGTTCCGGCGACAATCAGTTCAGCACGCCGCATGGAATCGCCACGGACGCGCAGGGCAATGTCTATGTCGCCGACCGCGGCAACTTCCGCATCCAGGTTTATGACTCCGATCTGAACTTCAAGAAATCCATCGGCGGCGTTGGCGCGCCCTGGAGTGTCCAGGTCACGCCCAAGTATATCTACAGCGGCGATGGAACAGGCAAAATCTACCGGCTGGATCACGACGGAAAGCTGCTCGGTTGGGTGCAGACCGGCCTGGGCCAGGGCCAGACGGGTTGCATAATCCACGAACTCCACGCCGTGTCCGACAATGTCATCATTCGAGGCTCCTGTTCCGAATGGAATGTGGAGAAGATCACTTTCAAATAGGACTCAATTTACGCAGGGGGCTCGAACCTTCGGATCGAGCCCACTGAACTTCTGATCCGCCTCCGCAGCCCGTGACCTTCGGCTATCCAGTAGTGTTTTGACACTGGCCTGCGCCCACTAACGTACGATTCCCCCCTTATCCATATGTGGCCGGGAGCCGAATTGTTCAAGATCACGCATTCCGAAAATCCGCTTGTCAGGCGGAATCCAGAGCAGTCCGTCGAATTGCTTGTTGTGGATACAGGTGCACGGTAGGCTCAGCAAGTGCCAGGCACGAACAACCCATAAAACTAGGTGTAGGATTGTGAGCGCGATCGAAAATTCGCAACCTGGGCTTTCAGCCGCCAATTCCACAGATTGTTCGCATAGAGTCCGATGCAGAAAAGGTTTCCCGGAAGGAATCCAAATTCCGCCGTTCGCATTCCGATGACACAGATGATGATGCTGTTTGCTCCAGCAACGACCCAGCCTTGCCATTGTTTCTTTCCAATGAGGACCGTCGAAAGGATGGTCAAAATGCACGACAGATAATCAAGCCTAATCATTTTCCGCCTCTAACACCGAGTAATAGCCTGTTCAAATACATCTCATTTGCAGTCTATTAATCCGCGCGCCAACACGATAGTGGCCGGACGGACAGGTGCGGCGAATCTTGAATTGAGGTTTGCGACACAAGGAATCCGGACCAAGAGCTCATACCTTATCCGTTGGCTTAGAGGATTCAACCGGATCGAAGCCTGCCCCGGCTTTATTAAGACGTGGTCAGCTCCATGACACGCCAAGCTGTGCCATTTCGGGTTGACTTGCAGCGAAACGAACCATTACAGGTCAGATTCGGCGCCATTAATTGATTCATGGCGGAGATCTCTTAAAACAAGAGGCCTCGCCAATATGGTTGTACTCAAGCCGGAGGTTAATGAGGGAAATCCCGGACCAGAATCGCATCCGCAGCGTTATGCACCGAGCCAGCGGCCCGCGGGTTCCCAGCCCTCGACGTGATCGCAGATCACCTTAATTGTCGCCGTGATCGGAATCGCCAGGACCAGGCCTATGGCGCCCCAAAGCCAACCCCAGAGCATCAACGCAACGGTGACGGCAAGGGGATTCAAATGAACTCGGCGCCCGACGATCGCGGGCATCAGTACGTTAAGGGCAATAATATGGATAAAAAGCAGGGTCGCCGCAATTCCAATATATGGAGCGATGGTTGTCCACTTCACCATGCCGATAAAAAAAGGAGGCAACCACGCCAGCACTGCCCCCAGATACGGCACCAGATTCATCAGGCCCGAGACGCAGCCCGCCAGAAAAGGGTAGTCCAGGTGAATCATCAGGAAAAAACCCCAGCTCGCAAGCATCAGAATCAGCGCCACCAGCGCGTTTCCCGCGAGGTAGCCGCGAATCATGGTGCTGACTTGATCGAGCGCCTCCTTGACTCGCGTCCGTTTTCCGGCGGGGAATAGTTCCATGGTGGCTTTCCAAATCTGCGGCTTGGCAGCGAGCATGAAGAACACCAGGAACGGAAGAAATGCAGCCCCCAGTAAGAACGAATAAAGCGAGCCCACGCCGAGAAATACCAAATCCCTGATGGGCCTCCCTTGGCCAACGCGCTCGGGCTGGCGTGCACTCACTTCCCCCGGGGCGATCGCCTCCACCTGGTTTTCCACCGTGGCCAACTGGCGGTCAACCGCCGTTACCGCGCGGCCCAGGATTGCGCTGTAACGCGGCCAATCGGTGACAAATTGATCCGTGCCGTTGGCCACGAGTAAGCCCAGCCCTCCGACCAGCAACATGACCACCAGCAGCACGATCAGCGATCCGAGCCCACGAGGGATGCGCATTCGTTCGAGGAATTCCACGACTGGATCCAGAAAATATGCGAGCAAAGCAGCCAGCAGAAGCGTCATTACAACGCTCGAAGCAAAGTAAAGGAAGGCGAACACAATCCCCGAAGCGATGACTTGAAGGGACGGGATCGCTCGCGCGCTGATTTTGATGTCTTCATCATGCATGGCTGGACCGGGGCCACCATAGCACACCGTGGTCCGGGAATAAACTTTGAGAAAAGCGCACTTGCCTCAGGGCCATCCAGGTTCGCGTTTGCCATTCTGGATTTTTGCGACAATCGAGTTGATGGCGCAAATTTCGGATGATATGTTCTGCTGTACATAAATAGGGGACCAAACCTTGCAGGCCCGGCGACGTTGCCGGGAGAGTCCTTTTTCGAGCAGGAGAGAATCATCATGGCCTTAAACATTACAAGCGGAGAAGTGAGCGGAGTGGCCGTGGTGTGGCTTGACGGGCGCATTGTTCTTGGAGAAGAAACTCTTGCGCTCCGTGAAAAAGTGAAGGGGCTGCTCGGCGAGGGCAAGAAGAAGCTGGTCCTGGATTTGAAAAATGTCATGTTTATTGACAGTGCCGGCCTTGGCGCGCTGGTCGCCGCGCATACCAGCGCGAGATCCAACGGGGCAACGCTGCGTCTCTGCAACCTGGGAACGAGAGCCAACGAATTACTGCAGTTGACCCGGCTGGTGACCATCTTTGAGATTTCCAACTCCGAGGCGGACGCAGTGAAGAGCTTCTCCAAGTAGTCTGGCCTGAGAAAAAACTCCATTTAGATACCCGTCGCCTCATTACGTTTGTTGCCGTGCGTTGTCACGAGGGGCAGGCGGCGATGGCATCACTCGCGGATTACCGCGTCACACGGCGGTGTCAAGTCTCCGTAAATTCGCCGATCTGAAACCGACACCATGCGGACGCCGTACACATGTTCGCCCGCGAACTCAAGTTTCAAATACCGGGCCGTGCGCCTGTTGCTTTGAAGGCGCGCTCTTTCGCTTCGTTGATCGCGGAATCAAACCGCGCCGCGCTTGTGGACTGGAACGCGAAATACCCGCCATTCGGCGAACCGTAAAGCCAGCTGTAGCGGTACGTCCGGAACAGGAGTTCCATGTACGGGATGAGATCCTCGACACTGGCGGCCGACGACGATCCACAAGCCCCATTGGCCACCCAACCCTTCTTGGCCGAGCGATCGCTCCAGAGCGTCATCGTCCCGGCCAATTCCAGGATGCCGTTATATTTGTGCAGGAAAGGCGAAAAATCGGCGGCCCGTTTTTCGATTGCCCGGCGAAGATCATCGACGGAAGCATGGCAATAGCCGAGGCCCACCTCGCCGCCCGACAAAACCCGGATCGGGAGACGATGCAGCTGAATCTGGTCGAGCAGGCCTTCGACGATGTAGGTAGCGGCCAGATCGTAAAGCCCGGCGGGCCTCATTGTGTGCTCGGAACGAGTGAACCCGGTGAACAAGAACCAAATACTCGCCCCAGGATATTCTGCCGAGGATATATCAGCCATGCGCGCGCCGAGCTGCCTCAGCAGATTTAAAACCTCCGGCTGCGGTTTGGATGTCATCCGCGCGAGTTCGGCCACGTCGTACGCCTTGTAGTTATTGTAGAACTCTGGGTCGAAGACAATTCCGGGAGCGCGAGTCTCTCTGGCAAGGCGCAGAGCGTTCCGCCAATTTTGCAGAAAATCATTTTGCGCGCCTGCTTTGCCGTCCAGATCCAATCCCTGAAACATCTGAAAGTAAGGGGCTTTCGTGTAGGGATTCCCTTCTGCGTCATTTGCACCCACCATGCGGTTCAGATAGACCCAGGGCCAGATTTCCTTGTCCGTGGACTTTTTCCAGCGGGCCGTCTGCGCTTCCATCTGCGCCAGCGTCGGCACTGGGGAAGTGTCATACGCATTGGCGAAAGAGATTGCGAGGCCGTCGTATGGGGAACGATCAAATTGCGTGACCTTCGACGCGTCCATTTGATCGGCGTTGGCCGAGTTCACCAGCATCAGGTAAGAATCGCCCAGGCGATTGCTGGCCGGCGTTGAAGCAGTGGCGGCAGGTTTCGCCGGATACTCTTGCGCGGCGCTACGCTGCTGCGGCGGACTCGACAATTCAGTTTGCGACTGTGCATGCGCATTGAATTGGACCACGCAAGCAAATAATGTGGCCGTCAGGATATGCATAGCCAAGTCTGGCAGAGCCGACTTTGCCAGGCGGCCCGGGCTCGAAATCCGCCGCTGAAGATGGCCATGCATGCGCGGAGCATATCACTCTCTTGCGTCTACTTACAGTCACTAATCGTGACTTGTGGATACTTCCTTTTGAAAAGCTGGAAGCAAATGTTATTCTGCCCAGTCGCTTCGGAGGGATTGAATGTTGTTGCGTGAAAAAGTTGCGGTCATAACCGGTGGCGGGCGGGGGATCGGCCGCGCCATCGCGCTGAGATTTGCCGGGGAAGGCGCGGCCGTGGTGATCGCGGCGCGGACAGAATCGGAAATCGCAGCGGTGGCGCGGGAGGTTCGCAGCGCGGGCGGGCGCGCCGCGGCCGTTGCCGCCGACGTCGCGGAAGAAACGCAATGCGAGCGGCTGATCCGCGAAGCCGCCTCCCAATTCGGCAGGACCGACATCCTGGTAAACAACGCGGGAGAGTACGGGCCAGTGAAGCCGGTCGAGGAAATCAGCCCCGCGGAGTGGGACCGCGTCATCGCTGTGCACCTGCGCGGCGCTTACCTGCTGACGCGCCTTGTGCTGCCAGGAATGTACGCGCGAGGCTCAGGAGCAATTTTAAATATTTCCAGCCTGTCCGCGAAGTCGGCCTTTGGCTGGGGATCGCCCTACGCCGCAGCCAAGGCAGGCATGCTGGGACTGACCCGCGTCGCCGCCGCGGAAGCCGCCCGCAAAGGTGTGCGCGTGAACGCGATCTGCCCGGGACCGGTCACGGAAACGAAGATGTCCAAGGATTTAGGCCAAACCCTGGCGGAACGCCTGGGCGTTTCGAAGGAAGAACAGCTCAGCGGCTTTCTGAATACGATCCTACAGGGCCGTGGTCAAACCGTGAGCGAAATTGCGGCTGCAGCCCTGTTTCTCTGCTCGGACGAGGCCAGCGCGATTACTGGGCAGGCTCTGAACGTGGACGGCGGAGCTGCTTTTTACTGATTTCCTCGGCCGCCACCATGGCTCGCTTGGCCTGCTGCCCAGCCACCCCTAGCCCCCAACGGCTCGCCCGGTCCACCAGATACACAACCAGCGCTACCATCGCGCAAACGACAAAAAGGCCCGTAAACAGGATCAGGGCGGCTACCATTTCCTGCACAAAGTAGATTTGCAACGCTACGAATGCCCCAAGAGCAATCCACAACCATTTTCGAGCTTTTTGCTCGCTGAATACTCTACTTACCTTCACTAGGATGGCCCCCTATACACGCTACACACTTTAGATGCAATTCGCCGCCCAGAAGAGACAGCAACAGATTAAATCGTAAGCCACTCTTTTTCATATAGTACGCGGGTGTGATTTGACGTGGGACCGTCGAGGTAGAAATACTAGTACTATGTAATTTGAATATTCTACAGGAATTGGGAGCACACCCTTACATTTTTCATAGGCGCTTGCGCCCCGGTCGCACGCTTTGAACCAAGAGTTTGTCCTCCAGAGAAATTCAACGACAAATAACGTTCGGTGTCTTCTTCTGCTGCCGAAAGTCGTGGAGGGACCCCCTAAGGCAATCCTTCTCAGCCCCGGAGGGCTGGCACGAGGTTAAATAAATATGTGCCGCCCGTCACGGGGTTTGTCGTTCTGGGTTTGCGCCCACCCACGGCTCAGGCAGTGGGCTACGTTCTTTTATTCCGGCCAGGACTGGCCAGGAGGCTGGGAGCGTATCTTCGTTGTGCGGAACTAAACTCTTACGATTGAATCTTGGAGGCAAGCTCACGCGCTCGTTCGGGGCTCAGCGCAAATTGCGCATCCATTTCGGGATAGGGCGCTCCCTGGCGCGGGCGATAGGTTTCCAGACCAAGTCTCAGCTGAGCCTCGGCGACGCGCACCCGCACATCGTCCGCTCCAAGTTTAGAAGCAATCTCTGCCGAAAGGCGCACGGGAATTTTGTAGAGCAAGCCCCCATCATCGAGCACCAGGAACTGGTAATCGCGCGCTTCCTCGTATCGGCCGCCCCGCACGGTAGGCATTTCTCCCTGAAACTGATACTCGTAGCGTCCCGTTGCGGTGCGCAACCGTATCCACCCGGGCTGGATCACTTCTGCCATCCGTCTTTCCTCTTCGCAGTCTACGCCACCACAGGCGTATCGCGGCAGACCTGTTTTGCGTTCCCTCTGTCTGGAGATCTGGTACTTTCGGAATCTCGCGAACTCCCCAACGATCGAATCCGAAGTTGCAGTTTAGGAAGTCCGAATTTTGATTTTCCATCCCTGCTTGGTTATGCTCGCCACGTCATGGCGCCTGTCGAATCGAGCCGACCGTCCTTGCGTTTCAAATTTCTCTGGGTCGCGCTGCTGTTGATATTTCTGTTTTGCATCGCGATCTATTCTCTTCGTTATGAGCTGCGCAGCTCCGCTCTGCTGATTCGATTTCTGGATCCTCGCGCTTCCGGGCTTCTCGTTCGGCTGGAAAGTCACGAGCTGGAAACTCAAGAAGTGACAGTTCCCACACCGCAAGGCCCCGTGCGAGCAAGGCTGTACGTGCCGCGCGGCGTTGCCCGCCCGCCGGGCATGGTTCTCGTCCACGGGATTCATCATCTGGGGATCGACGAGCCGCGGCTAATGAATTTCGCGCGCGCCGTCGCAAGCGACGGATTTTCGGTGCTCACTCCCGAAATCGCCGCCCTCGCCGACTATCATGTCGATGGCGCATCGATCGGCACGATCGGGGAATCCGCCGCCTGGCTGCAGCAGCGCCTTGGCACCGGCCCGGTGACCGTCGTGGGCGTGAGTTTCGCGGGAAGCCTTTCTCTTCTTGCCGCATGTGATCCGCAGTACGCGCCGCACATCCGCGCGCTGGTCCTGATGGGCGCCTACGCCAATCTCGGGCGGGTGCTGCGATTTGTCGCCACCAGCCAGGCGGAATTGCCGGATGGCCGCATGGAGCCTTATCCCGCGCACGATTATGGCGCAGCCGTCTTTGTCTACTCCCGCCTGGACCAATTTTTCCCGGCCAGCGATCTCGCAGTGGCGCATGACTCCTTGCGCGACTGGCTGTGGGAGCGCCCCGATGATGCGCGAGCGCTTTTCCCCAAGCTGAGTCCGCCGAGCCGCGCCACCATGGAGATTCTCCTCGCGCGCCAAATTGACCGGTTGCGCCCGAAATTGTTGGAGCAGATTCGGGCGGACGATTCGCATTTTTCCGCGATTTCACCGGAGGGAAAGCTCGGCTCGCTTCACACCCCGGTCTTTGTTCTGCACGGCGCCACGGACGACATCATTCCCTCCACGGAGAGCCTCTGGCTGGAAAAGGAAATCCCCAAGCCGTACCTGCGAGCGGCCTTGATCACTCCCGCGTTCTCGCACGTCGATCCCGACAAACATGCCGTGTGGATCGATCAGTTGCGCCTGGTCGACTTCCTGGCCGGTGTTTTGCGCACAGCTGACTAGCCGGCGAATTCGCCGGCCCAGGTGAAACGCACCGATGATTTGGCGAAATGTTTTTCTGGAACGATATCTTAACTGGATCGGCAGGACGGACCAGTTTTGATTCGCGAATTGCAAGAATCCTAAATTTCAAATCTCAAATTTGAAATCTCAAACTTTCAATTCTCAAATCTCAATTCTCAAGTTTGAAATCTCAAACCTCAAATTTCAAATCGCAAATCGCAATTCTCAAATCTCAAATTTCAAATCAGTGCTCTCCCCTTCGAGCTTCGGTAAAAGCCGGACGCCGGGCGTACATCGCCGCGGCAATTTTAAGCATTTCTTCGCGATCGGAAGCGAGCACATAGCCGCGCGCAATCAGCCTGTCAAGCGATTCCGCATACAATTTCACATAATTCGACTGGCTGCCGTACCGCTTCGCGATCTCCTCCGCCGGAAACTGTTGCCAACCACCCAGATTTCCGCAGGTGGCGTCGATCGAAGTGGTCACCACGGGCGGCACAGAAACGGGAACGGCCCGGCCAACCGGATGCTCGACATCCGGAAACCGCACGCCGCCGATAGGTTGAGCGTCCTCGTCGGCCACGGGCACCGAGAGACGCACACCCGGCAGGGCGTTGAAATTCGGGAGTCGCGAGGATGCGGGATCCAGGGCAAAGAGCGTCGTGGGAGGAAGCTTGGGGGCCTGGCGAGCGGAGGGCACATCGAGTTCATGCTCCAGCTCCAGCGTCACCGCCCGCAGGTACGCTCCGTGCGGGATGGGATTGAGGTCCAGCGGCACGCCGCCATTGCAGCGGCCAACTCGGGCGCTCCCGCCGCCCTGGTCGATCGGCGCCGGGGCATGGGCGCTCGGCCAGTCGTAGCGGCGCATGCGCGGGTTCTTGGTGTCCACATCGGTAAGGCTGGCGCGCAGGCGGTAAAAATCGGTGTAATTCGCGATGTCAATGTAGAAGGGATCGCTCACGTGGCCGCCTAGAATTTCCGCGGCGCGGAGCGGTTTGGCGTCCGGAATGACGTAGGGAAATTCTTTTGCTCCCTCTTCGGCTGCCAGCTGATTTAGGGCCAGCCAATTGCCCGTTCCATCGACCGCGATCGCTCCCTGGAAAACCACGCCTCCATCGCCGGGATCGGCATTAAAACCCTCCGCCAGAAATGTGTCGATGAAAAAACCGCTGAGGCTGACGCCGCCGAGGATGAGCGTATGGTAGGTCCCGAAATCCACGGACGGTTTAGGGTCCAGCTGCGTGTGCCCGGCCAGCATGCGGCCAAAGTCGCGGATGATGACTTCGCCCACGCCCTCCGCCTGCATCGGCACGCTCGCGGCGATCCCGGTTTGCCATTGCACCCGCGCGTAAGAGGTTCCATGCTCGAAAAGAAAACCGTTTCCGGGATTTCCCCCGTTAGTGGTAGCCGAGGGCGGTCCCGCAATCTCGATCTCGTGCAGCGCATTGAGGAAAACCGGCCTGCCGCGATTTTCCGCTTCGACGACGATCGCCGAATTCGTGCCGGACTTCTCCGGCGCGATAATTTCAAATTCGGACTGGTAGTCGTAATTGCCGTCGGCGTCGTGCGTCAATTCATCGAACCCGTATATGGTGTCCCTGGGCGCAACAACCCCGGAAACAATTCCCCAGGTCCTGCGGTAAGCAACCCCGCCGAAAGTTCCCGCGGGTTCCGAGCCCGTAATCGACACGCCGGTGATTCTGGATAGCTGCCGTGACTCGGACGGCGTCGCCGGAAGGCCCTTCCCGGAAGATGCCGCAGCCGGCATCGCCAGGGGAATTGAAAAGCCAAAAGTTGTGGCGCACGCAACCAGGATTGCCAAACGGATTCGCTTCCAGTGCGGAGTGAGCATCGACCGTTCCTCTGAAATTAAAACTCTGCGAAGTATTATGCCAATCGGAAAATCAGTCTATACCAAGTTGAGCCTGCAAGCGAAAGTGATAACCCGGAGAGGCCTGCTGTTTTGATTTGTGCACTTCTATTGCGGGTTCGATTTGCTCTCGCCCCGCAACCCCGCTACAATGGAGGTTCACTCCGCACCTGCCCAATCCGTCCCGTTTATCGAGAAAGGCACTATGGCTTCTAGAACCGTCTGGCATTTTGCTTATGGCAGCAACATGAACCGCGCTCAGATGCTCGCCCGCACCGGGAAAATTTTGGAAGAGCACAACGCGTCCCTCCCGAATTACGAAGTGCGCTTCAATAAAAAAGTTCGCGGCGGCACGGCCGGCGCGAATATTCAGCCCGCGACGGGAAAGACCGTTCACGGCGTGCTCTACAAAATCGAAGAAGGCTCGATGCGCTCGCTGGACCGCTACGAAGGCGTCCCGGATCACTATCGTCGCATCGAAGTGCAGGTGACGCCCGAAGGCGGGCAGCCCGTTCCCGCGCAGATTTACATCGCCTCGAAAGTGGAAAAGGGATTGCGCCCCTCCGCTCCTTACTTGCAGGCGATGCTGGACGGCGCAGGCGAGCACAACCTGCCGGCTTCGTATATTGGAGAGATTAAGAGCGCTGCCGGCGCGGCCTGAAGTAGCACAGGCACTCTTGCCTGTGCGGTTTTTGCAATCGAAATTGACCCGGCACGTCAAGCGCAGACTGCGAAACCGCACAGGCAAGAGCGCCTGTGCCACCAAAGCCACACTGGAGAGACCATGGCTACTTCTTCTTTGCCGCGGGCCGCATCCCGCGGAGGCAGTTTCCTCGTGGAGTCCTGCACGCCGGAAGATGTTTTCTCTCCCGCCGAACTCACCGACGATCAAAAACTGATTGGCCAGACCGCGGAAGAATTCGTTCGCAACGAAGTGGTACCTGTCATCCCCGACCTCGAGCAGCATAAAGCTGGATTGATGGCGCAACTCCTGAAGAAGGCTGGAGAAATCGGCCTGCTGGGCGGTGGCGTGCCCGAGGAGTACGGCGGCGCGGGCCTGGACAAAGTTTCAACCGTGCAGCTGGCGGAAAGATTGTCCGCCTACGCCTCCTTTGGAGTGAGCCACGGCGGCCACGCGGGCATCGGCACGCTGCCGATCGTGTTCTTTGGAAACGAACAGCAGAAGAAGAAATACTTGCCCATACTCGCAACGGGCGAAAAGCTTTCGGCCTACTGCCTGTCCGAGCCGCAAGCGGGATCGGACGCGCAAAATTCCCTCACCCGCGCCGTGCTCTCTCCCGATGGACGCTCGTGGATCTTGAACGGGCAGAAAATGTGGATCACTAACGGCGGCTTTGCCGACGTGTACATCGTTTTCGCGAAAGTGGACGGCGAAAAATTTTCCTGCTTCATCGTCGAGCGCGGATTTCCCGGATTTTCCGCGGGCGCGGAAGAAAAAAAGATGGGGCTGAAGGGCAGTTCGACGACCGCCATCTTTTTCGAGAATTGCCAGGTACCCAAGGAAAACCTGCTGCACGAAATCGGGCGCGGGCACATCGTGGCCTTTAACATTTTGAACGCCGGAAGATTCAGCCTGGGCGCGTACTGCACCGGCGGCTCCAAAGGTACGCTGGAGACCGCGTCGAAGTACGCGAAAGAGCGCGTGGCCTTCGGCAAGCCCATCGCGGAGTTCGGCCTGATTCGCGCCAAGCTCGCGGAAATGGCCATCCGTATTTTTGCGGTGGAGTCCATGATTTACCGCTCCGCGGGCCTCATGGACCGCGCCATCGCCGCCGCGGGCGACGCCGCCGACAAATCGCAGCAATCCATGAAAGTGTTCGAGGAATACGCCATCGAAAGCTCCATCAGCAAAGTTTACGGTTCGGAGCTCCTGGATTTTGTGGTCGATGAAGCCGTGCAGATTTTCGGCGGCTACGGTTTTCATGAGGATTATCCGGTGGCGCGCTCCTACCGCGACTCGCGCGTGAACCGCATTTTCGAGGGCACCAACGAAATTAACCGCATGCTCATCATCCAGATGCTGATGAAGCGCGCCACTTCGGGCGCTCTGCCCCTGATGCAGGCGGGCGCCAAGCTGCGCGACGAAATCATGGCCGGACCGTCGTTCGAGGAGCCTTCCGGGGGCGAGTGGGCCGAGGAGGAGCGCATCCTGGCCGGAGTGAAGAAAGCGTTTCTGCTGGTGGCCGGCGCGGCCCTCGAAAAATACCGCGAACGCCTGGCGGATCAGCAGGAAATTGTCGCCGAGCTTTCAGACATCGTCATGGAATGCTACGCCGTCGAATCCTCGCTGCGGCGCGTGCAAAAAGCGGAAGCGGCTCGCGGCGCGTCGTCGGTCGCCGTCATGGCGGATGCAGCTCGCGTGTTCCTGCACGATGCCGCCGACCGCGTCGAGGTCGGCGCGCGCCGGGCCCTGGCCGCGGTGCTCGAGGGAGATATGCTGCGCACCCAACTTGCCGTCTTGCGCCGGTTCCTGAAGCGCGACCCCGCCGACACGGTCGCCATGAGGCAGCGTATTGCAGCGGCGGTCCAGGCGGGCGATCGCTACCCATTCGAGGGCCGTTGAACTGGATGCAACGGGACAGACGCCTGGAATGCGTCACGGTTATTTGCTGGTCGGGTCAACGTTGGTTTTCGGCGCCGTATATCCCTGCCGGGCATACACCTGAAATTTGACCTTCTTTCCCTTTTGGTCGAGCACTGTCAAAGGGCCGCCGTCCGGGGCGAGTAACTCCACTTTAATTTTACGGTATTTGCCATCGAGCGCTTCGTTGGTGGGCGAATAAGCCATGCTGTACTGGTTGCGCAGGCTCTGGGCCACTTCCTGCATGATGCCGGGAATTTCGCCGTCAAAGCGCGGGAGCCACGAGCGGCCTCCGGTCATCGCCGCAAATGTCTTGAGCTGGTTCTGCGCCTGAATGTAAGTCAGCTGTTCGCCAAATGCGCCGGGGGCCTGAGCGATGAAGAACTGTTCGGCGACGCCAACGGTGAAAATGGTGGCGTCGGTTTCCCGGATTCGTTTCAACGTCTGGTCCAGAGTCATGCGGCTGAAGGTGTCGATTCCGGAAGCCAGCACGAGCACGGCTTTCTTGCCCTTGACGTCCTTGATGCGGTCGAGGACATCGGAAACGGCGTCGAAAATATTCGATTCGCTGAAGGGCGGGAAGTAAAGGGTGGACAGACCCTGCAAGAGCTCGTTGCGATCGTGCGTGAAATCCACGTCGACGTTGGAACGCATGTTGAACGTCTCCAGCGCCACCCAGTCATTCTGTTTGAGATTGCCCAGAAAGCCCGCGGCCCAATTCACGGCGTTGTAAGTAAAAAATTGGTAGCCCAGCTTGCTGAATTCCAGGAGCAGCACGATGGTGATGGGCGCCTCGGAGGGCGCGAAATTTGTAATCGTTTGAACCGTGCCGTCTTCGCTGATCCGGAAATTTTCCTTCTTCAGGTCCTTCAAATAATTTCCGTTATTATCCGTGACCACGACGTCCACGCTGACCACGGGAACGGTCACGGAGATCGAGAATCCAGGAGCGGTCTGAGTCTGCGGCGCCTGTTTGTTCTTATCCTTGTCTTGCGCCCAGGCGGAGAGTTCGCTAGGCGGAACGAACAGCGTGAAGAGGAGCGCACTCAGGAGAAGTTTTCGGAGTAAAAGCGTATGCATGGCTGATCGACCCTCACGGAATCTCTATATTTGCACAGGAAAGAGCGCCCGTTCGCCACTTTCGCGGCCCGGCTGAGCGGGATGGCCCTGCTGTTTTTGATGCTGCCACCAAGCGCATGGATGTTCAAATGCTTGCTCCCCCGGGAACGCCAATCTCCCGATCGGCGTGGCGAAAACCGCCGATCGCGAGGTTGGGGTTCCCAGGCTTCAGCCGACGCTCGCAATAAGTTTTTCTTCGCGGCACACACGCGTTTATGCCCTGGCGTGCATCTCAAGGGTGCATGGTACGATGAAATAGACGAGATTGTGGCTGAATTTTCGCCCGGAGGAACGAGCAATGATTTATCGTGCAGGCCGAATTCTCTTGACCGCCGTGTTGGCCCTGGCCGCCAGCGCCGGCGCCCGGGCGCAAGCCCCCATGGCGAAGCCCGATCTCAGCAAGCTGGCCGACGAAGCCCAGGGCTGGCTCACCGATTTGGTCCGCACCAATACGGTGAATCCTCCGGGCAACGAAGCGGTGGTCGCAAAATATATTTCGGCCATCTTCCAAAAAGAAGGCATCTCCAATGAAGTGCTGGAAATGGCCCCGGGGCGAAGCATCGTGGTCGCACGCATCCAGGCCGGCCCGCTCCCGGACCCGTCCAACGCACTGCTCCTCGTCGCGCACCAGGACACCGTGGGTGTCGACCCCAAAAAATGGACCATGGATCCCTTCGCCGCGAACATTCGCGACGGCTACATATACGGCCGCGGCTCGATTGACGACAAGGCCATGCTGGCCGCCAACATTGCGACCATGGTCGAGATCAAGCGCACCAACGCGCACATCGCGCGCGACGTAATTTTTCTGGCCACCGATGACGAAGAACAAGGCGGCTCGGCCAGCATCAAAGTGGCCATTCAGAAATATTGGGACAAGATCGCCTGCGCCTATGCGCTCAACGAGGGCGGCCGGGTGATGATGAAAGACGGCAAGGTGCAATACGTCGGCGTCCAGGCCAGCGAAAAAGTGGCCTACAACGTTACGGTCACTGCGACAGGTTCCTCAGGGCACGGATCCTTGCCCAAGCCGGATAACGCGGTCGTCCATTTGTCGGCGGCCATTGAAAAATTGGGAGCCTATCAAGTGCCGGCGCAACCGAGCACGATCACGCTGCGCTATTTCGAGCAATTATCTAAGATCGAGGACGATGAAATTGCCAAGTGGATGCGCGCGCTCGAGCAGCCGGGGCGCGCCGACCTTGCGGTCAAGCACATTTCCGACGAGAGCCCGATGTGGAACTCGATGCTGCGCGATACGATTGCGCCCACCATGTTGCAGGCCGGGGTTCGAGTGAATGTCGTTCCTTCGGAAGCGACCGCCAACCTCAACATTCGAATGCTTCCCGGCCATTCGGTCGAAGAATTGATGAGCCAGTTCGTCAAGATCGTCAACGATCCGCAAATCAAATTCCAGCTGGCGCCCGATTCCGGAGAAAACGCGCCTCCCTCCGATCTTACGTCGCCTTTGTTTAAGGCCATCGAGCGCCTGACGCCGCAGGAATTCCCCGGTGCCATAACGGTGCCCCTGCTTGGCACAGGAGCCACGGATTCAGCCAGTTTGCGTTTGCACAAAGTTCAGGCCTACGGGCTCGAACCATTTCCGATGATCGAAAATGACAGCTCGCGCGTGCATGGCGACGACGAACGAATTCCCATCGATAGCTTCCACAAGGGGGTCGTGTTCCTATATCATGTGGTGAGCGACTTCGCCTCCTCGAAGTAGGCCGAAGAAATTTCACCCCCTTCCAGGCAGAATGGGTTCGGACATAAATCATGATTTTTCGCAGCGCTAAAATTGTATGTACTCTTGGACCCGCCAGTAATTCCTCGGAAATGATCACGCGTCTGATGCATGCCGGGATGGACGTGGCGCGGCTCAACTTCTCGCACGGCACTCACGAAGATCACGCGCGGACGATCCGGCGGGTGCGGGATGCCTCCATGCAGCTCTCGAAGCCGATCGGAATTCTCGCCGATCTTCAGGGGCCGAAAATCCGCACCGGCGCGCTGAAAGGCAAGGAGCCTGTGCAATTGGTCACCGGGCAGGACTTCACGATTTCGATTCAATCCATGATCGGGACCAGCGAGGGCGTGAGCACGACGTACAAGCGCATGCCCCGCGACGTATCACGCGGCGACTGCATCCTGCTCGGCGACGGCCTGATTGAACTCCGGGTGCTCTCGACTACCTCGACCTCGGTGCTGTGTAAAGTGGTCAACGGCGGATTCCTCGGCGAGCACAAGGGCATCAATTTGCCCGGCGTGAAATTACGCATTCCCGCCGTCACGCCAAAAGATCACGCAGATCTTGTGTTCGCGCTGGAGCAAGGCGCGAACTTCGTGGCCGTGAGTTTCGTTCGCAGCGAGAAAGACGTGCTGCTGGCCAAGAAGGCCATCTCGCGCGCCAAGCGGGACGTCCCCGTAATTGCCAAGCTGGAAAAGCCAGAGGCCATTGACAATCTGGACGAGATTCTCTACGTGTCCGATGCCGTCATGGTGGCCCGCGGCGATCTGGGCGTGGAGATGAGTCCGGAGAAAGTTCCCGTCGTTCAAAAAGAGATCATCGCCAAAGCCTGCGAAGCGCGCCGCCCGGTGATCACGGCCACGCAAATGCTCGAATCCATGACGCAAAACCCGCGCCCTACGCGCGCTGAAGCTTCCGACGTGGCCAACGCCGTGTTCGACGGCAGCGACGCCCTGATGCTTTCCGCCGAGACCGCCTCGGGCGCCTATCCCCTGGAAGCCGTGCAGATGATGGACCGCATCATCCGCGAAGCGGAAGCCCACAACGCGCACGTCCTTCGCCCCGTGCCCGCGCAATTCAATATCGCCGAAACCGCGTCCGAACTGATCTGCCACGCCTCGGAAGAATTGCAAATGAAAGTGATCGCCGTGTTTACCGAATCCGGTTTCACGGCGCGCCTGGTTTCCAAGCATCGCCCGCGCCGCCCGATCATCGCGTTCTCCACGATTCAGGAAACGCGCCGCCGCCTCTCGCTCAACTGGGGCGTCTTCCCGCGCACCATAAAGAAGGTGCAAAGCATCGAAGAACTGGTCCGGACCGCGGAAAAACGCCTGCTCGAAGAACATCTCGTGCAGCGCGGAGACGTGGTCGGGATCGTGGCCGGGACGCCGCTCTTCGTAGGCGGCACGACGAACTTCATGAAATTTCACGTGATTGGATGCGACGAGGAAAAAATCAGAAGGACGAGCCTTTGAAGTGGCGCATGCTTCAGCTTGCGGGTTTTGGTCTTGGCAGTGACAACCCCCCGCAAGCTAAAGCACGCGCCATAAAAATATTTAATTCACCCACCGGTCGTCGGAATCATGCGGCGGCTCGTTCTTATGATCGCGCATGTACACTTCAAATTTGCGCCGCGCCCGCCGGCGTTTCCAGTCAAGGAAATCGTTGCGGACGCGATAGAGAAACAATCCCCGCCGCAGATACAGATATCCCACCAGCGCGCCGCCAAGATGCGTGATGTGGCTGACGTTGTCCCCGCCCACTTCCAGCGAAAGAAAAAATTCAATCGCGATGGAACCAGCCACTAGCAGTTTCATTGGAATCATGATGGGAAACGGGATCAGCCACACCTGCCGGTCGGGAAACAAGATGCCGGCGGCGATCAGCACGCCATAAATTGCGCCCGAAGCTCCGATCGTGGGAATGGTAAAAGAAAATCCGGTCCCGTGCGGATCGAGCATCGCTTTGATGAGCACGTTGATGCAGCCGGCCCCGATGCCCGTTAAAAAGTAATATTCATAAAAGCGCCGCTTTCCCCAGGTCCTTTCCAAATCCATTCCGAAGAAATACAGAAACAGCATGTTGAACAGGAGATGCCAGATGCTGGCATGCAGGAACAGGTAAGTCCCGAGTTGCCAGACAAACAGCCGCCGCGTCACGTACCAGGGCACCAGCCCGAAATAGTGGTTGAACATCGCCGTATATTCCGGAGGAAGTATCAGCTTGGTGATCGTCTGAACGAAAAAAACGCAGGTGCACGCGATGATGATGTTGCGAATCGCAGGCGTCAGCATCCCTCCCCAACTGATGCGAGGACCAAAGGAGCCGGGATATCGTGAACGCGAACCCATTGGTGTGAGTGTAAGCGCGGCGAGGCCGGTAGTCAAAGTGGGTTGAGGTCAAGGTTATAGAGCGGGGAAAAGTGATGCACCCCTCGGAAACGGGTTTGAGGCTACGCGTGTCGTGTGCGCGGGTGCAGGGTGCAAGTTACCGATAATCTCCTGCCGGCTCAACAGGTCGATGCAACCCCCTTTAACCAGTTGATCAGACAGTGGTTCTAAACGAGCATCAATCAGGACGGCAGTGTTCCATCAGAACCTAAGCAGGGCTTTTGTTTTGTTTGATATTGACGCTGGCTAACAGAATCAGTTTCCTAGGCTCCTACAAGGAGGCTTTGACCAGGTGTTGCAACAACCCATTGAGACCACCCCGCTTAGCGGAATGCGGCTTTTTGCGGTTTATGCAGGACGACGGCGGGTGATTTTTGGACTGGAGGTACGATAGCTCGATGGCCCAACGTGTAAGCGGAAAGGTGCCCAGGCTCAAATAGTGGCAGGGTCTCACCGCACGTATTTCAGGGCAATCTGAGCAGCAGCAACCAGTACCAAGAGGCCCAGCATAACAAGCAAAAATCTCTCCGACCACCCACTGTCACGCATCAGGTCACCTCAACAGGAACACTCGATTTGGGCCACGAAGCGTCATCGCTGGTTCAATTATTTCCCATGCTCGTGTTTTGCTGACACGACAACTTCAAGGAGGCCATGTTTTATCGGAACCGGTTCTCGTTGAAAGCTGTCAATTTTGACAGGGTCGAAAATGACCGCGAGCAGACTCAATAAGCGTGGTGAGGAAGTGCCGCAAGCGGCTTTAACACACCTATTTCCCAGTTTTTCGTGTGCGATTCACAGGCATTTCCGATAACCCCTGATAGGTCGGCTCGTCGGTAACTGGCTTTTGCCGCATAAACACTGTTCGGGACAATGGTTCCGGAGTACGGTTGGCTACATGAAAGCCCGAGAGACATGGAGCGAGATTATTAAAATGGCTCCGTTACAATGCAGCGCTTCCCAATTTAATTTCAAACACAGTAGAGTATTGAAAGGCGCACTCCATCTGGCTCCCCAATTAAGGAATGTCATAACCCGCGAATCGGCGAGCGATTCTCTCTTTCGACGCGCATTTCTTTTCTCCAACGCGGCTATGCCGCTAACTTCATTTGAACAATTACTGCTATGAATGTTGGGAGTCCCTGGGACCTTTCCCCATCCAACAATTCGCACAGCCCGGGTGCCCCGTTCTCGACTCTTGGGAAATCATCCGCAGGAAGTGCGGGCAATTTATCCATATCTACCCGATGAACTGTTGGCACCAGGTTAAGCGTGCTTTTCACGCTGTACTGGAATAATGAAAGGTTTTCTGTGATCGATTAGTGTTGTGGGTGGCCTTGCTGACCGCCTGCCAAGGGATCCTGCTGACCGTATAAACTGATAACCGATTCGGAACTAAATCGTATTATACATATAGGTATTACATCCAAAGGGCCCTGTCCCAATGTAAAGGTAAAGCCCGGGCGCGCCGTTTGTTAATATCCCCGGCGTGGGATGGCCATTGGCCGAATTCCGAACCGAATCAATTGGAGATACGTCGTGCAAAAAAATTCCTCCCTCTTCCGTTTAGCTCTGTGCGCACTCTGCCTGCTTAGCTTTATTGGCTTGCGAGCTTACGGTCAAGACCGGGACAAAGACCAAACGAACGAGCATCCGAACGGCATAGTGCAAGACTGGAGCCGGCGCCATGTCGCCTACCCTCGCGTCGGCCCGATCAAGTCCATGATCGCCCTGCAGAACGATCCGCGCGCAATCCAAAGTTGGCGGGAACAGATACGGGAAGATTGGCACCGCGATAAAGAACGGCATCATCACCGCGATCACGATAACAATCAGGATGATATTCCAAGCACAGCAAGCGGCCTCCACCAGGATTGGTCGATCAGCCTGGGCAATGGGAGCACGGCGCCGGCCATGTTCCCTGCAAAATTTGGTTTCGATCCCAATGCTGCGGCGGACTGCATCAATGATTTCGTCGTATTCCCCGTGAATATAGCGGGCAGCTCGTCTCAGCCGAATCTCGTGGCCTTCAATCAACTTTATAGCGGGTCGATTGGCGCAACCGGAATAGTTACAAATGGCAGTATTACAGTCGCTATTACGGCGGGAACCATAACCCCGGTTGAGATAGGTCTGCCAATTACCGGAGCAGGCATACCAGCGAACGACACCATCGCCAGCATCACCGGCAATCCCGCCACCAGTATTACACTGGCAACCGCGGCTACGGCCAGCAATGCCGCTGAAGCACTTACCATCGACGCTGGTCTGTGTAATCGCGCGACCTCAGCAAGCGATACCGGCATTGCTGCTAAGACGTACTGGTCGTACGACATCAACGCTGCCGGCGGTCTGATAGCCACTTCTCCTGCTCTTTCCATAGACGGCAAAAAGGTCGCTTTTGTCGAAACCGTAGCGGGCAGCTCAGCACATTTCCACGTCCTTGCCTGGAAGAGTCCGGACGGAGTGGACGCAACCAATCTGCAGAATGTCCTATTGCCTGTAGCCGTCACCTCATTTACCGGGTCGGCGCCGGTTGCTGGCAGTGGCACCGCTACAAGCCTGTCTTTTGGCTCAACTGGCGACACATTGTCTTCGCCCTTCGTTGATTACGACAAAGACGCGGCTTACGTCGGCAACGATGCTGGCGTGCTTTTCCGCTTCAAGGATGTCTTCTGCCCCACAGGACCGCTCATAGACGCGGCCTGTGCGGGTGGAAGTCCGCCGGCGCCCAGCCTGGATCTCTCTTGGCCGACTACCGGCCCCACGGCACTCACTGGTACGGTAAATGTTTGTTCGGGGAAGCTGACCGGAGCCGTCGTGGATTTTTCTACAGGGAACGTTTTTGTCGGATGTGCGGACGGCAATCTTTACGGATTCACGTCTGCCGGGGCCGCACTCACTCCTGCCTTGGTGGCCGTGGGAGACGGTACCACTACGGCGAATGGGAATGTCGGGGGGATCGTGGATCCGCCGTTGATCGATGTGGTTAACGGATTCGCTTACGCTGTGAGCGGTTCCTCTGTGAGCGGTCCCTTTGGAGGATCCTCAGTCTTGGTCCAAGCAAAGACAGATTTCAGTTCCACCAGCACAGCGCAATTGGGCAACGTAGTACGGTTTCCCTTGCATGCCCCGTCGTTTAACGACGCGTATTTTAACGGCACGATATCCAACTCGCTAATCTACGATTGGGCTGTAGAGAGCAACAACCATATCGCATTTTACGGAGTCACCTTTAGTGCCGGCCACGTCATGAATTCCGGCTTTGTAGGGCTCGTGAGAGAGGTCCCTCTTTCCGCCCCTGTCGAGTTGTCTCCGACCACCACATTTCAGAACGGCACTGATCGTCTCTTTGTCAGCGGGCTCACTAACGCTTCGCCGAATTTCCTTGAAAATGACATCAACACGTTCCCATCCGCATATCTTGCCAATTTCACGGAAGAAGGCACTGGCACGAGCGGAATAGTAGTGGATAACGTGAGCGGCTCGGCACAAGCCTCCAGCATCTATTTCGGCGTTCTAGGCGCTTTGCCTCCAAACGCAAACAGCGCGGTAAAGTTAACGCAGTCCGGCTTGCTCTAAGAGTCGCTTGCATGACCGCGGCGCACTGTGTGATCGGTGCAGACGGAGGGGGTGGTCCCTTTTTCGCGTGCATTTACGCATACCCGTCAAAGCGGGTTGGGGCGCGCGCCTGCAGCCGTGTGGGTCATCGCCCCGGCATGGACGATACTGCGCCTCTGTCCTCCCCGTGTATAAACAGCTGTTCTGGCGCCTCGAGCGATATTCCCTGTCGCCGCACGAAAGTCCTTCTTCCCGGTTTCACTGTATGGCAATTCACACGCCTTCATATTAGATTTAGCCACTGCGTGCGCAGCGTAAGGAGTACGCTGTGTGGCGGAGCCGCTCGCAAATTCAGTTTCAGCGGCTGGCCAGGCTGCGGAAAAGTTAGTTTATTTTGACATTCCGAGCAAAGCGAGGAATCTCTCTTCGATTTGGCCCCATGAAAAAAAAGAGAGATTCCTCGCTTCGCTGGGAATGACAATATTCTGGAGGAGTTTTTTCCGCAGCCTGTAAAGCCGATTCCAAGACGGATCGTTACGGCCGGAATAGAGCCCGGCCGTAAAAGCCAAGCTAAAATTCGTCGCGACACGCAAAGAATTTACGGATTAGCTTTTCAAGGGGGATAACTTGAATCATCCGATCTTCATAAAAACCATGTTTGCTCCACGCCGCGCAACTATCGCATTCCTTTTTCTCGCTTCGCTTTCGTCAACCGCCCTGCACGCGCAGGACGCCAAACCAGAGCCGGACGTGGTTGTCTTTCCGAATGGGGAGAAGCTGATTGGACACTTCGAGAGCTTCATTGGAGGATCAGCCAAGTTCAAGAGCGACACACTCGGGGAAATTACGATCGACTTGAGCAAGGTGCAAGAGCTGCATGCCTTTGGAAAGTTTGCGGTGATCAGAAAGGATTTGAAACTTGCCAGGGGTGAGAAAGACGGCCAAATTCCTCAAGGAACCATTTCGGTAGCCGAAAAAACAGTTCATGTTGATCCCGGCAATGGCCAGCCCGCGCAGACCGTTGCGGTCGGCGATTTGAACGTCATTATCGATGGAGCCAGTTTTGATCAGGCCTTCCGCCGTCCGGGGATTTTCCAGGCATGGAAGGGAGGGATCACCGTAGGCACGTCCATCGTCGAGGCCACACAACGCAGCGTGAGCTTCAATACCGCCATAGCTCTCGTTCGAGCAGTCCCGTCGGAGAATTGGCTCCCCCCGCGCAACCGGACCACACTCGACTTCAGCGACTCGTATGGGAAAGTGACTCAACCGGGCACACCCACGGTAAGAACTTCCATCTACCATGCCGACGCCGAGCGGGACGAATATTTCACTTCGCAGGTGTACGCGCTCGGTTCCCTGGCGTTTGACCACAACTTCTCCCAGGGACTGGATTTACAACAGCTGTATGGCGGAGGACTCGGCTGGAGCGCGATACACAAGTCCAGCGAGACTTTGGACTTCAAAGGCAGCCTTGATTACGAGAAACAGCAGTTTTCCCTGGCGTCACAGGATCAGAACCTTTTCACCTCCGTTTTCGCGGAGTTGTACACGGTAAAGATCGCGCACGGGATTGCGCTCAACCAGCAACTTTCAGCAAGCCCCGCCTGGACGAACACGCGCGCTTATTCCGCGTACGGCAGCGTCGGAATTATTTTCCCCGTGTACAAGAGGCTTGGCTTCACCACCAACGTAATCGATTCATTTCTGAATAATCCGCCGCCCGGCTTCAAAAAGAACTCGGTCCAGTTCACCACTGGACTTACCTACGCACTTCCGTGAGTTCCGGTCGAGTAGCACAGCAACTCCTGGCTGTTCGTTTATGCACAGTCCTGCGAAACCCGCGCAGCCTGAAGTCGATGTGCTCCCTTACGGCGAGACTGTGAAAGGAATGGACGCTTCCGTCGTTTCCCAATCGAGCGCCAGCGTTCCTTTGTTTCCGCCATCGGAGCGCAGGTCGATCTTGAATGTTTCGACGGGAGAGGAGAGCGCCTTCAAATTCATCTTCGTGCGGCCGAAATCGGTCGACGAATCGTAATCCTTGTGGAACTGCCCCGTCTGCTTGTTGATGATCAGCGTCCATTCATTCGCGTTCGGCAGCGTCCAGATGCTGTAGCTTCCGGCGGGAAATTTCAGTGTGCCCATCTGCAGCGGCGCCTCGGTTGTAATTTTGGTCGCCCAATTCGCGCCGGTGCACCACACTTCGCCGAACGGAACGAGGCTGCCCATGATTTTTCGTCCGTGCATCGACGGCGCGTAGTATTCGATGCTGATCTTCTTGCCGGCGATGGTGGCCGCGACATTCGCCGGAGGGCTGGTGTATTTCGAGTAGCCGTACTGGCCGTAGGAGGTCCATGCAAAAACACAGATGAGGATGGCGACAATTCCAGCGCCGCCAATCCAAACAACTCGCTTTCTTTTCTGGATCATTACCGCACCTCCTCCTACTTGTTGCCGTTCTTGGCCGTCGCGCCCTGGCCGGCCAGATAAAAATATCCAACTTTGTTGTTCGAGGGCGTCGCGTACCACATGCGCCCCTGGGCATCGAGGAAATATTCCCGCGACGTAATCTCGGAATGCGGGAACGGATATTCGGTCACCTTGCCGGTGGTGGTGTTCAAGCGCCCCACTTCATCCAGGTATTCCGAGGAATACCAGACGTCGTGGTTGCGGTCCAGGTTCATGGCGTAAGGGCTGGAGTTCGGTCCCGGCAAAGCAAAGTTCCTGAATGTTTCCGTCTTTGGATCGAACCGGCCGATTTGTCCCGCGCCGGATTGGCTGAACCAGACGATGCCGTCCGCATCGATCTGAATCCTGCGTGAATACACCGTGTTGCTGCCGGGCGGACTCCAGGTCTTCACTTCCAGAGTCTTCGCGTCAATCTTCCCGATTTTCCCAACCGCATTGTATTCCGAGAACCAGCAATTGCCGTCTTTATCCAATTCAACGCCGTAAGCCGGTTCGCTGAAATCCGTGAACTTCCCCGTCTTAGGATCGAGGCGGCTGATTCGCGTTCCACTCGACCAGGCAATTCCGTCCGAACCGACTCGCACGGTGTGCTTGCTGCCGCCGGGGACTACGCCTTCCTTGCCGGGAGTATAGGCATCCGCATACTCGGTGAGTTTCTCCGTCTTCGGATCGAATTTGCCGATCTTGTTTATCCCAAATTCTCCCAGCCACACATTGCCGTCGGGGCCGGGATAGGCGGAATGGATTCCGACCGCGTTTGGATTGGGCACTTCGTATTCTTTTACATTTCCGGTTTCTGGATCGAGCTTCCCGATTTTATTCGCGCCGCCGTAATACGGCATCCAGACGTTGCCCTCTTTGTCCGGCGCCGCGCTCCAGGGCATGCGGTTCGGTCCGGGCAAGTCGTACTCGACGTAGACGATGTTCATGGCGTCGTCGTCGAATGTCTTCAAAAGGTTTTTGTATTCCGGCAAGTCCGCGGGAGATTTCGGCAATGCGGATTCGGGGCCAAACGCGGATGCGATAAAGGACGCCACACGATCGGCTTGCTCATCGTTCACCATGGGCCCCAAGAGGTAATGCATTCTGGTGCGCATGTAATCCACTCGGTCTTTCGCGCCCTCCAGATCGCGCGAGACGCTGGCCATGCGCGTTTGAAAGCCGTGGCAGATCTGGCAGGGCGCGTCGCGGAAATTGGACGTGGGGCCGAAAACCATTTCCTTGCCGCGGATGTTCGGGATCAACTTTTCGCCCTGATAGAGCGAGAGATCGCGCCAGCGAACCGTCCCGGTTTTCAGCCCCCAATCCATGGACGCGGATTGACTCGCCGCGAGCGTCACGCCCGTGCGCGGATCGGCCTGATAGCCAGCGGCGCGAATCCGCAGCACATATTCCCCGGCCGGCAAATCTTCGACTCGATAGGTGCCATCTTTGTGAGACAGCACGTTGACGGTGATTTTGGTCCTGGTGTTTTGCGCCTGTACAAACGCCCCCTTGAATGGCGCCCCGTCCGGCCCTTTCACCGTCCCGGAGATCGTCGCCCCGCGCGCGAATGCCGCGAGAAACATCATCGCGCTCATGAATGCCAGTATTTTTGCGATTCGTTGCATGGCGGCTCCTGCCTCGCGTGCCGTTCCCGGATAAATCCTTTATTTATTCAATAAAATCGGAATTCGGCCTGCTTCACTCGCAGCCTGGAATCCCTGAATCGTACTCCAGATTCGCCCGTCCCTGCCAGCGTTGTTCCTCCGGTTTCGCCGCGAGTGTAGCGCCCGCCTTCAGGCGGGCATCTTCTTGAATTGCGAGTGCCCGCCTGAAGGCGGGCGCTACAGAAACGGATCGTCTGCTTGCATAATGTCTCTGTGGCGAAAAGACGAAATCCCAAGACGATAGGCCTGATCTCGGACACGCATGGACTCTTGCGCCCGCAGGCCTTGCGCGCCCTCCAAGGCTCCGACCTGATCATTCACGCGGGTGACGTGGGCGATCCGGAGATTCTCGAGGCCCTGAAAACTCTGGCCCCGGTTTTTGCCGTGCGAGGAAATGTGGATGCCCAACCGTGGGCCGTGGCTCTTCCCGAAACCGAAGTCATTGAGACCGATCCCGCCACGGTTTACGTTCTCCACGACGTTCACGCGCTCGATCTTGATCCCGCCGCCGCGGGATTCCACATCATCGTAAGCGGGCATTCGCACAAGCCGTCGCGCACGGAACATGGCGGCGTCCTATTCGTCAATCCCGGAAGCGCCGGCCCGCGCCGCTTCGATTTGCCGGTGACGGTCGCGCTCCTGCATGTGGACCATGTTCCTTGGAGAGTTGATTTTATCGATTTATTTGGAGGGCTCAAGTAGCGCAGGCTTCAGCCTGTGGGGTTTGGTCCTTGCAAGCACGAACCCCCCCAGGCTGAAGCCTGCGCTACGAAACCCCCTGCGGTCCGAAAATTCGGACCGCAAGGGGATGAAGCTCTACCTAGTTTTCGAGTTGGACTTCCATGATTTCGCCAGGAAGGCGGACCATCCCCGAAATCGGTCCCGATGCAGACGCCAGCGGGAAGCGATGTACCAGTTCGGCGGCGGTGCGTTCCGGCTTCACGGGAAATGCGCTGCCGTCGGCCTGAATTCGCTCTATGCGGATGCCCAGCGTGCGCTCGAGCTGCAGCAGGTCCGACCGTTGTTCCCGGCCGTATAGCGTTGATGCGACTCCGGTCTTGCCCGCGCGGCCGGTGCGGCCCACGCGGTGGATGAAGTTCTCCGCAATTTCCGGCAGATCATAGTTAATCACATGTGCTATATCCTGCACGTGAATGCCGCGGGCCGCGATGTCCGTGGCGATGAGGATGCGATAGCGTCCCTGCTGAAAGCCGGCAAGAGCCGCGGTCCGCTGGGATTGCGAACGGTCGCCGTGAATCACGGCGGCGGCGAATCCTTCGCGAATGAGGTTGCGGGCCAGCTTGTCGGTTCCCCGCTTGGTGCGCGCGAAGACCAGGCAGCGCCCGGTCTCCTTCCCGAGCAAATGCTGCAACACTTCCTGCTTTCGGTCGCCCGAAACTTCAAAAGCCTGGACGCGCACATTCTCCGCGGGTTTGAGAGTGGACCCGAACGCGAGGCGCACAGGGTTCCTCATATAGTCCTTCACGAGATGCACGACGGAAGCCTCGAGCGTCGCCGAAAAGCACAACGTCTGGCGCTCCTTCGGCAGGGCCGCAGCGATTCTGCGAATCGCCGGGAGGAATCCCATGTCGAGCATGCGGTCGGCCTCATCGAGAACGAGCACTTGCAGCGCGCGGAAGTTGAAGAGATTGCGCCCGAGATAGTCTTCCAGGCGTCCCGGAGTAGCGACAACGAGCCGCGCACCCGCGCGGATCGCGGCAATCTGCTTGGCCTCGGGCAAACCGCCCACGACCAGCGCCGCGGGGGACAATTGTTTCCCGCGCAACGCGTTGTACTGATCCACGACTTGCATGGCGAGTTCGCGCGTGGGAACGAGCACGAGCGCTTCGATCCCTCTCGCTTTCGACGCCAGCAGGCGCTCGATGATCGGAACGAGGAACGCCAGCGTCTTGCCGGTTCCTGTCTGCGCGGTCGCGAGCACGTCCTTGCCTTCCAGCGCCTGCGGAATGGCCGCGGCCTGGACCGGAGTCGGCGTCGCAAATTTTGCCAGTGACAGCCGCTCCTTGGTGTAATTGGAAATCTGTAAATCTGAAAAATTCTGCATTTCTATCTTTGTCTTTTCTGCTGGCGGGAGCCGTCGCGGCGCACACACAAACTCCTGTGCGGGCACGCAACTGGCATGGCCAGTCCTAGTTTGAATTACGCTGAAGACTCACGGAGGAAATCAAAGGCGGGGTTATCTCAAATCGAACACGAGCCAGAGGAACCACACCAAACAACCGATGTATCAAGCGCAAACGGAGTATACCACAGTTCCCCCGGAAATCTTGCAGAAAAATGACGCGGCGGCAGAACTGACGCTCTGCCGCCGCGATAAGCGACTCAGATGAAACAGGTTAGCCTATTTCTTTTTTATCTCCAGGGGCTCCTGCAATTTGAAGCGCAGCCGCGTCTCGGCGGCGATGGTAATATCGCGGTTACCGGTCAGCGCCGTGCCTGCCGTGCCCGCTCCTGCTCCCGCGCCTGCCCCAATGGCAGCGCCTTTGCCTCCGCCAGCCAGCGCACCGATGAGCCCTCCTACCACAGCGCCTCCACCGGCGCCTACCGCGGTGCGTTTGCCGCGGCCCTTCCCTGCTTCTGTCACTTCCGTGGTTCTCAATTCATATTCTTCCCCGCTCACCCTGAGGGAGCTGAGGGTCACAGTGATGGCCGCGTTCCCTTTGAATCTGCCGGCGGATTTGGCATCCGTGACGGTCCCAGTGGCCTTCGCTCCCTTGGGAATCACGACCCTGTCTCCCGCCACCACAGGCTCGGCGAGTGAGGCGTCGAAATGATCCCCGGAGTTGCTGTCCTTCGAGCTGACCGGCTGGTCGACCGTAACCGCTATTTCGGTCCCGGCGGGCACCACGATCGGCTTTGGCGAGAAAACGTGGGCCACGCTGGAATCCGAGCCTTTCGGCGCGGCGCTCGAGTTGGCATCGGACGAAGTAGCCGCATTTCCGCCAGCAGGCGCATTGGAATCAGGAGATGTCGTCGAGTTGCGGCAGCCAATTAGGGTGAGCACACTGACAATCATGAGATAGCGAACCAAGGTTTTGTGCCTCATCGTTGATCCTCCGATTCAATTGGGGCGGTATGAAAATAATAGCAAGGGACGGTTTCCTGGCGCACCTAATTTTCGCGTCGTTGTGCCCAACTCGTGAAACGAACTCCCTTGCTTGCAGATCGGCAGCATGCGTGGCACGATGGTATGCAGTTCACCAGACGAGTTGATGTTTAGGCCGCAGAATCAATCGATGGACACTGAAAAAACCATCACGCTGACCTCGGCAGTAGCGACCTCGCCTTTCCAGCGCCACACCCGCGCGAAGATGGCGATCGCTTTCGGCGTGGCCGCGGTTTCCGATGCGCTCTCCATCTGGATTACGTTTGCCCCGCCTCTCCAATGGGCCCTTGATTTGGCCACGGCTTTCATTCTTTTTTTGATTTTCGGCCGGCGCTGGGCTCTACTGCCGGGACTGGCGATGGAAGCCATTCCGGGAATGGGAGTATTTCCCTGGTGGGTGCTCGTGGTGCTTTCGATCCTCCTCTACGACGGAATCAAGAAACCTCTGAGGTCCTAGCCCGAATTTCATTCAACCATATAGCGAATCATTTCGGACTCTGTTTGTCGTCATTTCCAGTGGCGCATGCTTCAGCTTGCGGGGTTTGGTCCGTGCAAAGACCAAACCCCGCAAGCTGAAGCATGCGCCACTAAACAAGCCAGAACTTTATTGCCCGGGGACATTGAAACCAGTATGCTTCCCCAAGATTTGTGGAGATTCCCATGAACAACATTTCGAATCCGATTTCCCGCCGGGGATTCCTTGTCGGCGCATCCTCGCTCGGCGCGTTTTATGCCGCCTCGAAATTGGCGGCGCTGCCTGCGCTGGCCGCGCCGCTGTTCGATGACCCGCGCATCGCCAAGCAGCCCATTGCCGACAAGGGCTTTGCCTCGATTCGCAAGATTGGCGACGGGCTGTACGCGACGATCGCCGACCGTTCCAAGGGCTTGCAGGCGCGCTGCAACGGAGGTTTCCTGATCGGCCGTGACGCCGCGCTGATGGTCGAGGGATTCCAGACCACCACTGGCGCGTCGTTTCAGATCGAAACGCTGCGCACCGTCACGCAAGTGCCCGTCCGCGCGGCGCTCAATACGCACTGGCACTTCGACCACACGCTTGGAAATTCGGTGTACGGTGGCGCGGCAATCCCCATCTGGGCGCACATCGATGTCCCGGCGCGCATGTCCGCCGTCTATCCCAAATGGCAGGCCCAGGACTTGGCCACGTATCTCGAGCCGTGGGAGAAGCGCGTGCGCGAAGCCAAGACCGACAGCCAGCGCGAGCACGCCAAGAGCGACATCGAAGGCGTGACCGGAATGTTCAAGCCCGTTACCGAGACCGTTCTGGCACTGCCCAATCACGCGCTAGATCCCGCGAAGATGCCGATCGAGATTGATCTCGGCGGCCTCACCGTGGTGGTCGAAGCCTTTATCGGCCATACGGACACCGACCTGATTTACCGCGTGCCCGCTCAAAACGTGATTTACACCGGAGACTTGCTCACCGGAGGACAATACCCGGTGAATATCAACGGCTATCCGACGCTGTGGCGGGCGACGCTCGCCAAGTTCGCGACCTTCGACAAGAACACTCTCTTCGTCCCGGGCCACGGCCAGATCATGGGCCTCGAAGGCGTCGCGGAAATTCGCTCCTGCTTTGACGACCTCGCCGAACATGCCGAGAAATCCTACAAGGCCGGAGTTCCGGTGGAAGAAGCTGTGGAGCAGTACATCGTCCCCGACCGGTTCAAAAATTACCGCATGTTTTCCTGGGGCTTCACCATTGGCCGCACCTACGAACAGTTTTATGCCGAGTGGTCCGGCAAGCCTGTCAACATTTTGAATTATTCCTAGTGGCTTGCGGCATAGCGCTGCGGGCTTCCGCGAATCTTCGGCTACTGATGCATGAAAAAAGGGGGATGAACCTGACGGTTCATCCCCCTTCCTTTCTATGCGCGGCGCTGGGCGGGTTTTCAAAATCTACTTCTTGGCCGTGATCACAGGGACGGAGTCCAGCTGTCCTGCCTTGGCGAACATTTCGCGTTCCGTTGCGGAGAGCGGTTCGAAAACCAGGGACTCGCCAATCTGGGGCAGGTTGATGGAACGAACCCTGCGCTCATTTCCTTGAATCGTGACTGTCAGGCAGGCGGAGCCCTTCTGGGGATCGCCAAGGATCGGTGCGTTGGTATAGGCCGAATTGCCTGTTCTGTTCGAGGTCACAAGGGTCGGCTTGCCGTTCCCATCCACCTCGATCGTATACTCTCCGGCGGGAAGCACGGCATGGTTCCATTGGACTTCGTAGGGCAGCGTGAATTTTCCGACGAAGCTTGGTTGAGCATTGGCCGCGGCGGTGAACGCGCAAGTGGCGAACAGAACTCCCAGGATCATTTTCACAGTCGAAAACCGGGTCATATTCGAGATTTTCATTGTCGTTCTCCTTTTTCTTGAGGCGATGCTCGTCTGCTGGCTAGTAGGAGTCCGCATCGTGCCTTCACTATATAAAGCGAGAACCAGCGGCAAACTGGCTCACCGAAATCGAAGATTTTTTATGTGATAGCTCACCCCGGCCCAGGGCGTTTCGCATTCCATCGCCTGTCAAGTTGACTTTATCTGTCCGGGGAGCTACTTTCCGGATCACCGTCTGATTCCTACTTCTTGGCTGGAGGGTAAACTTGAGCGCCGATTCCTCCACGCGGATCAACAAGCTGCTTGCCGATTGGGGCCAGGGCAACGAGGAAGCGCGGGAAGCGCTCATCCCCATGGTTTACAATGAGCTGCGCCGGCAAGCTCGCCGCCATTTGCGTGGCGAACGTCCCGACCATACCCTCGAAAGCGCCGCCCTGGTCAACGAAGCCTATCTGCGCCTGGTCCGCCAGGGAACGCCGCAGTGGCAAAATCGCGCGCATTTTTTTGGAGTCGCCGCGCAGCTGATGCGGCATATTCTGGTCGATCACGCGCGCAACCGCGCCGCCGTCAAGCGCGGCGCCGGAGCTCCGCTGCTCTCTCTCGATCCGGAACTTGCCCCGGCTCACAAACCCGGAATTGATCTGGTCGCGCTCGATGATGCTCTCGACAAACTCGGCGCTCTGGACTCGGAGCAGGCTCGCCTCATCGAGCTGCGATTCTTTGGAGGGCTTTCCATCGAGGAGGCTGCTGTCGTCCTGGGGAATTCACCGGCCACCGTAAAGAGGGAATGGGCCACGGCTCGCGCCTGGTTGCGCCGTGAATTGAAGAGATACGAGGGACCGTGACCCCGGAGCGCTGGCAGGAAATCAAGAAAGTGCTCGCGGGCGCCCTGGAACGGGCGCCGGGAGAGAGGCTCGCCTATCTCGATCACGCCTGCTCCGAACCCGATCTGCGCCGCGAAGTGGAATCCCTCATCGCCGCGCATGAACAAGCACAATCGAGTTTCCTCAATCAGCCCGCCGTGCAAGCGAAGGAATTGGCCATTGGCTCGCGTCTAGGACTCTACGAAATTCTCGAGCGCATTGGCGCGGGCGGCATGGGTGATGTCTATCGCGCGAGCGACACCAAGCTCGGCCGCAGCGTGGCCATTAAAGTTCTTCCCCCGGGATTCGTAGATGACCCTGATCGGCTCGCTCGCTTCCAGCACGAAGCCAGAATGCTCGCTTCTCTGAATCATCCCAATATCGTTACGATTCATTCGTTCGAGGAAGCGGGCGGCGTCCACTTCCTCACGATGGAACTGGTCGAGGGGCGACCGCTCACTGGGTTGATTCCGAAAGGCGGTCTCCCCGTCGATCACATCCTGGACTTCGCTGCCGCGATCTCCGATGCCCTGGCCGCCGCGCACGAGAAAGGCATCGTTCATCGCGACTTGAAGCCCGCAAACGTGATGGTGACCGCCGAGGGCCGCGTCAAGGTTCTGGATTTCGGCCTGGCCAAGGAAATCCTTGAGGCCAACTCCAACGAAGCGACGCTGACTCCGGACGAATACACGAAAGTGGGTGTGATTGTGGGGACTCCGGCGTATATGTCTCCCGAACAGGTCGAAGGGCGCATGATCGACCATCGAACAGACATTTTTTCGCTGGGCACCCTGCTGTACGAAATGGCGACCGGACAGAAGCCTTTCCAGGGCCGCTCCTCGGCCGAGTTGGCCTCCTCGATCCTTCGCGACACCCCAAAACCAGTCAGGGAAATGCGCGCTGAATTGCCCGAGGGCTTGGAGAGTGTGATCCGGCGTTGCCTGGAGAAAAGCGCCGCCGACCGTTTTTCATCGGCGCGCGACCTCCACCAAGGACTGCGCAGCGTGGCCACCGGGATCGAAAGCGACTCGGGCGCCGCACGCGCCAGGGAAGGGTTTTGGGTCGCCGTGCTGCCGTTCGAATACAGCGGCGCGAATGCCGAGATCAACTCCCTTGCGGAAGGATTGACCGAGGATATCGTCACAGGTCTGTCCCGATTCTCCTACCTCCGCGTCATTGCGCGCAGTTCCACGTTGCGATACGCCCGCACAGCGGTTGATGTCCGCGCCGTCGGCAAGGAACTCGGGGCCCGCTATGTGATGGAAGGAAGCCTCCGCCAGGCGGGGCCCAGGTTGCGCATTGCGGTGCAACTCGTCGACGCCGCCTCCGGCGCGCATCTCTGGGCGGAGACTTTTGATCGTACCTTTCGTGCCGAAGAAATTTTCATACTGCAGGATGAGATCGTCCCGCGGATCGTTGCAACCGTCGCAGACACCTACGGCGTTCTGCCGCACACCATGAGTGAGGCTCTTCGCAACCGGGACCCCGAACACCTGACCCCCTACGAAGCAGTGCTGCGCAGCTTTGCGCACTTCCCGCGCCTCGCCCCTGAGGAGCACGCCGCGGCCAGGGCCGGCTTGGAACGCGCCGTCCAACAGGCGCCGGGTTATGCCGATGCGTGGGCCATGCTGTCGATGATCGTCAGGGAGGAGTACACCCACCGGCTCAACTTACGTCCTGATCCCATCGGACGCGCGTTCTCGGCCGCACGGCGCGCGGTCGAAGCCGCGCCAGCGAATCATCTCGCTTATCACGCGCTGGCCTCGGCCCAATTTTTCCGGAGGGAGTTCCAAGCCTTCCGGATCTCCGCGGAACGGGCCATCGCACTCAACCCCATGGACGGATTCACCGCAGCCTACCTGGGTTTTCTGATCGCCTATGCCGGCGACTGGGAGCGCGGTTGCGCCCTGGTGGAGCGTGCCAGAACGCTCAACCCGCATCACCCCAGCTGGTACTGGTTCCCCACCCTCTTCGACGCTTACCGCAAGAAGGACTACCGCGGCGCGTTGGATGTCGCCCTCAAGATCAACATGCCCGGCTTCTGGCGAACGCATTTCGCACTCGCCGCGGTCTATGGGCAACTTGGCGAACTGGAGGCGGCGCGCCGGGCCGTGCGAGACCTGCTGGCCATCAGGCCGGACTTCGCCTCCGTCGCCCGCGAGGAATTAGCGAAGTGGTGGGATGCGGAACTCATCGAACACCTGATCGATGGCCTGCGCAAGGCAGGGATGGAAATCCCCCCGAATCAGTCGTGATTCCTATATGTATTTGGTTGTCGAACCTGCTATGAAGGTTGATTTACATTTGTCGTATTCTGGGTCATGTTGAATGCGAGAAGAAAGAGCGGTAAAAAGAATGGTTGGAGTGTCCGAAAAATACGCGCTGGAAGTCGACTCGCCAACCCCGATTACGTCTGAGCCCCAGCATGAGGAATACCTTTTTGTCCTCGATAAGCTGGCAAGCAAAGTGAATCCGACGGGGGAAGAGGAGAAGCATGCTGAAGTCTTGATGACTCTGATCGAAGCCTATGAGGAAGAGCATCACCCTATCCCCGATGCTTCCCCGGTGGAGGTTCTTCGCTCGTGAATGCAGGCGAACTCTCTTCGTCAAAAAGACCTGGTTCCGATCTTTGGCTCCGAAAGCATCGTTTCCGAAATTCTGCACAAAAATCGCACCCTCAACAAAACTCAGATCGAGAAATTGAGTAAACGATTCCGCGTTTCCCCCGCGGTGTTTTTCCAGATCGTAAACCCGCAACTTGCGCGTGAACCTGATCTACGCAATGCTCGGGCGCTTCTTGCCGAAGCCAGTCGTTTGTTCGAACGCGTGCGCTAATTGCAGTACAGAAAAATCTTCTTTGTTGCGGCCCACGATTTGCACGCCGACGGGAAGTCCTTCCGGTGTGAAACCTCCTGGGACCGAGGCGGCTGGATTCCCTGTTGCCGAGATGTACCAGCAGGACTTCATCCAGTCGATGTAGTTATCGAACTTCACGCCGGCGATCTCCTTGGGGTAGGGCGTGTCGACTTCGAAAGGCGGCAACTGCGTGGTGGGCAGGACGAAGTATTCATACTTTTCGAGAAAAGCCTGAAAGCTGCGCCAGAGTTGGCCGTGGGCTGCCTCGGCCCGGGCTACATCCATGCCCGTCAGCCGCAGACCTTCTTCGATCTCGCCCTTGAGCGTGTCTTTGAAGGCGTCGGGGTGGTCATGCAACTGCGCGCCATAGGCATTGGCCGAACCGAGCGCGCGCAGCACCCGAAAGGCGATCTCCGCGGGGGCGAAGTCCGGCTCAGCCTCCTCCACAATGCAGCCCAGCGATTCGAACGTTTTGCGGTGGCCGTCCACCACGGCGCGCACGCGCGAGTCGAAGGGCACTCCGCCCAGGTCCTTGAACCAGGCCACGCGCACGCCTTTGAAGCTGCGGTCGAGCGGGCGCGCAAAAACTTCTCCCGGTTCGTTGATGGAAAGCGGCGCGCCGCGATCCGGCCCGGCGATGGTGCTCAGCACGTAGGCGAGGTCGGCCACTGAACGGCCCAGGCACCCCGAAGTGCTCAGCGTGGACCACGCGAATGCCGCTTTGGGGTTGGGCACGCGGCCGACGGAAGGGCGGAAGCCGGCCACGTTGCAGAAGGCGGCGGGATTGCGCAGCGAGCCGCCGGTATCGGAGCCGCTGACAACCGGCGCGAGTCCGCAAGCGAGCGAGACGGCGGCGCCGCCGGAAGAGCCGCCGCAGGTCTTCGTCAAGTCGTAGGGATTGCGCGTTGCGCCGAAAACTTTGTTGAACGTCTGCGATCCCGCGCCGAATTCCGGCGTGTTGGTTTTTCCAATGATG
Organism: Candidatus Acidiferrum sp.; assembly: GCA_035483715.1. Classification (GTDB taxonomy): domain Bacteria; phylum Acidobacteriota; class Terriglobia; order Acidiferrales; family UBA7541; genus Palsa-360. Next base: position 11,838 of record DATHPN010000133.1, on the reverse strand, counting down.
ATCGCGCCCGCGCGCCGCATGCGCTCGACAACGATGTTGTCTTCTGCGGGGATGTAATCCTTGAAGAGAAGCGATCCATACGTGGTGCGGATGCCGCGCGTTTCGAGGAGATCCTTGTGCGCTACGGGCAGACCGTGCAGCGGACCCAAAGTTTCTTTGCGCGCCTGCATCTCATCGGCCTTGGCAGCGGCGTCGGCGGCCAATTCCGGCACCAGCGTCACGATGGCATTTACTTTCGGGTTTACGCGCTCGATCTGTTTCAGGTGCGCGGCCAGCGCTTCGCGCGCCGAGAGTTTTTTCGCGCGGATCAGGCGGGCCATTTCGATGGCGCTCAGAAAACAAATGGAGGAATCCGCGGCCTGCACATCAAGAGAGCCCTTCAGAAGAAAAGCGGCGGCTGTGCCGAAGAGAACTTCGCGGCGCGTTGGCTGATTTTCACTCATAGGCGGGAGTCTATCACGCGACGCGTTTAAGTGGCGCACGCTTCAGCTTGCGGGGTTTTGTTTTTGCAGGGACCAACCCCCGCAAGCTGAAGCGTGCGCCACTTAGGGCTACTCGAGCTTTTTGCGCGCAAAGACGAACAACGACGACGCCAGCAACACAAACATGATGACCCCGAGCCACGGTGACGCGCTCCACTGCGGCATGAATTTTTCGCCAAAAGCGAAAATCTTTGCTGGCCAAGGCAGAAATAGCATGCTCGTCAGCCAGTGCGGCAAGCGTTTGCTCAATTCCGGATCCTGCAGCAGGTTGAGGAAAATTGCGAGCAATCCGAAGACGCCGCCCGCGGCAATCAGCCCGCTCGAATACAGGGAGCCGGGGCTGACCTCGCTGTCGGCGCCGCTCTTTTGTTCCGTTCCTCGCTCCACGATCCAGCGCAAGAGCCCTCCCGCGAACATGGCCATCGTCGTGGCTATCGAAATATACGAGCCCACGGCAAAGGGAAGCGAGCGGATCCCCAGCAACTCCACGGCGATCACCAGAAACACCCCAAGGAAGACCAGCCGCCAGGGCAGGCGCTGATTCAGAATGCCGCTGATCACCGTGGCCATCAGCCGCGCTTGCGGAGCCGCCGCCTGGTCGCTGCCGATTCCCTGCACCCATTGAATCTCGATCTGATTCGTGGCTGGGTCGTACAGATATTTCCCGTCGGGGACTTCCCCGGATCCAATCGCGTTCACGAGCACATACGTTTTGCCCTCGTGCTGGAACGAATTGTCCTGGCGCTGGACGCCGGCGGGCAGGCTGTTGATGTCGAGCGGAATCTGAAGGGGCTTGTACTGCGCGAGGCCGATATTCATCAGGATGAGCGTCCCGCCAATCGCGAACGAAGAAACGAGCACGCCGATGATGAGCGCAATCTGTTGCTGGTACGGCGTCGCACCAACCAGATAGCCTGTTTTCAAATCCTGCGAAGTCGCTCCGGCAATCGCCGCCGCGATGCACACCACGCCCCCGATCGTCAGCGCGAGCACTGCATAGGAGTTGGCCGTCCAGTGGATTACAAGGAATACCGCGCAGGTGGCCATCAACGTGGCAATGGTCATGCCGCTGATCGGATTTGAGGAGTTGCCGATGAGCCCGCTGATGCGAGAAGCCACGGTCACAAACAGAAAGCCGAAGACGATCACGAAAACGGCCGCGATCAAGTTGGCCAGCGCCCCGGTCTGCGCTCCGGGAATCGGCTTGAACCGGAGCAGAGCCCACATCATCGCGAGCAGCACCACAGATCCAATCAGAACAAAGCGCATCGAAATGTCGTGCTCAGTCCGGTTTGATGCAGCCGTCGCGTCCCTGGTCTTGCGCATGTCCTCAAGGCCCGCAGTCATCGCCGAAAAAATAGTAGGCATGGTCTTGATCAGTGTAATCAATCCCGAAGCAGCCACGGCGCCGGCACCCATGGGGCGGACGTAACTCGCCCAGAGCTGGTCGGGTGTCATCTGCGGAATGGGCACAGTGCTGGGATATAAGGGCACACCCGGTGAGAGCGAGCCGAAGAACTTGATCGCTGGCATCAGCACCAGCCACGAAATGACGCCGCCGGCAAAAAGTGTTCCCGACACACGCGGACCGATAATGTATCCCACGCCGAGATATTCCGAAGTGATCGCCGCGCGGAACGATGCCCCGGGTAGCCAGTTCGGCCGGTACTCGGGTTGGCCAGGCCACATCCCCAGCGTGTTCATGCAGAACGTGTACACACCGCCAAGGCCGAGGCCCCAAAATACGCGTCCGGCAAACGAGCCGCCGCGCTCTCCAGCAACCAGCACGTCGGCGCACGCCGTGCCTTCCGGAAAGGTCAGGTTGCCGTGCTCCTTGACGATCAGTTGCCGGCGCAGCGGAATCATCAGGAGCACGCCGAGCCAGCCGCCGATTAAAGCGAGAAAAAAGACGCGCCAGTACTCCGTGTTCAGCGAAAACCCCAGGAAGATCAAAGCGGGAAGAGTGAAAATTACGCCCGCCGCAGCCGACTCGCCCGCCGAGCCGGTGGTCTGCACAATGTTGTTTTCAAGAATGGTCGACTTGCCAAACGCGCGGAGAATCGAAATCGACAGCACGGAGATCGGAATCGACGCGGAAACCGTGAGGCCCGCGCGCAATCCGACGTACACAGAAACGGCGCCGAACAGGATGCCGAACAACGCGCCCAGAATCACCGCGCGCCAGCTGAACTCGGTCAGCGTGCTCGAGGCGTCCACATAAGGACGAAAGTCCGCAGGCGGCGCCGTCGAACTCCAGGGCTTCGTGGTAGTGGCCAAGCAACACCTCCGCGATCCGTGCCGCTGCCAATCTCGTGCTTGCACACCGCAGAGGCAGGCATCTCTGCGGTCGCCCGGCATTATGGCTCAAAATGTTTTGCGTTCGCGAGAATTCTGAGAAGCGAGTGTCAGATGGTTCACAGGGTTGAGTAGCGCAGGCTTCAGCCTGTGGGGTTAGTCCTTGCAACTACCAAACCCCACAGGCTGAAGCCTGCGCCACTCACCTACCGCGGACAAACGAACAGGATACACGCTGCGCCGGGCAACACGCGCAACGCGGAACGCAGCCTGCCGGTGGCCAGCCGCTTGGCCGCCTCGGCAACCAGCACGGTGTTCTCCGCGTCCAGATCCAGCCGGTAGAGGTCCGCCCGCCGCGAGTAAGAATATTTTTGGTACACCGGATTTTCCTGGGCCGCAATTTCCATCAGGCGATCCCAGAAACTTTGCCCGCGAAATATGCGCCGCTTGGATGCCGCCGCCCGGTCCAGGTCCAGCAAGTGCCTGGGAATTGCGGCGGCATCGTCAAATACAGCATTGGAACATTTGTCAGGGGCAAAAGGGCGGGAGGGATCGGCATCGGGAAATTTCGCCAGAGCGGCGGCGAGTTCCGTTTCGTCCGCGTCAAATCCAGTCCAGGAATAGCGGAAAAAATGATAAACGACCGTTCCGGAATGCAGAAGCTGCCGCACGCGCGCCGCATCTTTTCCCGCGACGCTGAGGATCATGTCGAGTAATTCTTCCAGGCTAAACGTTTGCCGAACCAGAGGCCGCACGGTCACGTATCCGGCTTCTTCTTCGGTATAGCGAACGGGAATCGTTTGAGGCAACGGCACGCTCGGAGGATACGCGGGGACAGGCTCAAAAGTCGATATGGGAGAGGTGGCGCTAGCTGAATACAGGCGTGGCCGAAGGTCAGGAATTCAATCTGAACTGTGAACTGTCGACTCTCAACTTCCGACTAGGCCATCTTGGAAAGACGTTCGCGCACGCGATCCGACAAAGTTTTCCCGTCCACGGTCTTGCCCTCGAGGCGCACTTTGGCGGCTTTGATCACCGCGCCCATCGCTTTGGGCGAATTCGCGCCCGTTTCTACAATGGCAGCTTCGATTGCGGCGCTCATGTCGGTATCGGATGCGCCCGCGGGCAAGTAGCCTTCGAGAATGGCAATCTCATTGGTTTCCTTGTCGGCGAGATCGTGGCGGCCGCCCTTGGAAAATTGCTCGACCGACTCGCGCCGCTGCTTGACGAGCGTCTGAAGAACTTGCAGCGCTTCGGCGTCCTCCAGCGCGCGGACTTTTTCAACCTCTTTATACTTGAGCGCGGACTTGATCATGCGCAGCACGCTCAGGCGCAATTCGTCCTTGGACATCATCGCCGCGGTCAAATCTTTCTGGATGCGTTCCATCAAGGCCATCTTGGTGTGCGCGAAGAAATGTTCGCGTCTCTCCCGATTTGTGGAATCAGTCGCTTGATGCGCAGAATTTCTGCTTCGCCCGAATTACTATAACACAGCGCCCAAATCAGGCCGCTCAGAGCCCGCGTTGTACGCGCCAAGCCCGCTGCACTCTAGGTTCGCACGGAGAGCTATGCTATTCTGAGTATTCCATTCGGGCTGATTTTTTTGTCGCCCGAGTGCGTGTCGTCGGGGCGTAGCGCAGCCTGGCTAGCGCGCCTGGTTCGGGACCAGGAGGCCGGTGGTTCAAATCCACTCGCCCCGACCATTCTTTCCAAGCAGTGATTTCTAACGCGGCTATTTTGCCCCCCGACAGTAAATGTAAAATGCCGGCCTTCAAACCCTTCGAAATTCCTCGAATTTCATCATTCTCCATAACCTGTACCGGGGCCATTTCCGGGTTTGTCCGTCCCGGGCCGGATGGGCTTGAGGGTTAACGCTTATAGCATCAAGACCATACAAAGTCTCGACTTGCAACCCCCACCCGGATTTATATTTGCATGGTTCAGTAACGCTGTCGCTCTTGGGAGAAGACTGCCAGAGCAGCATCCGCGAACGCGGCAATCTTTTGACTGAACAGGGGGAAGGACCATTGAACGACAATAACGCTTCGAAAGAGAAAACGCCTGAACCACCGGCAAGGAAGAAAACGTACCAGACGCCAACTCTGAAGTTCGAGTCTGTGTTCGAAGTCTCCGCGCTGGGGTGCGGCAAACTTACCGGCAGCACGGAAAGCAGCTGCCACTTCAGCACGAAATCTTCGTAGCAAACCGGTCAAGATGCTAACCGGACGCGTGGGGAGTGCTTCGATCGAGTTGGCGTGTGGACTGGCAGAGGAAGTCGTCCGCAAATTCGGAGAAGTTCGCTTGCGCGTCAGCGGCACGAGCATGGTGCCTTCCATTCTTCCAGGTGATTTGGTTTCGATCCAGAAAGCCAGCCTGCCTGATATTTCCGCGGGAGAGATCGTGGTGTATCTGCGGAAAGGACGTTTCGTCGTGCATCGGGTGGTGGATCGGAACGCGGCGGGCACCGCGGACCATCCCGAGGGACCGCGCCTGATCACCCGCGGAGACCGCTTGCGTCAGGATGACGCTCCGGTTACTGAGCTGGAATTGCTGGGGCGCGTGGTTTCGATCGAACGCGACGACCGCAAGGTCGCCCTTCCAGCAGCGGGATCGAATCGCGCGATGGTTCGCCTGCTGCAGGCTTCCGATCGCGTGACGTCCCTGTACGTGAGGCTCGCTGCCTGCCGGCGGACTCTCTTTGTCGGGAGGGCCAAGTGCCGGGCGTGACTGCGGCGGTACAGAGTGGCAGCGTGGTGGTCGCGATCGGCGGCCTGCCCATTCGATTGCGCTGCGACAACCCGGATTTCGTTCGTTCGATTGAAGAGCGCTACGCCGGCTACGTGAGTCCCTCGGAAGACGCCGCATTCGATTTTGAAATTGAGCTGGCGCCGCCGGGCACACTTTCAAAAGATGAAGACGTGCGCGTGGCCTGGGATTCCGGACGCTGGCTGATGCAGCGCGGAGATTTTCGCGCCGAGTGGAATCCTGCCACGGCTCGCGGGCGTATCCAGCAGACTCTCAACCCCTACTCGCTGGATTCCGTGCTGCGCATCGTGCATACGCTCCTGCTGGCCCGCCAGGGCGGGTTCCTGCTGCACGCTTCGAGCGCCATCCGCAATGGCCGGGCGTTTTTATTTTCCGGCGTCTCGGGCGCAGGCAAGACCACCATGGCCAGGCTGGCTCCTCCAGACGCCGCGCTGCTAACCGACGAAATTTCCTACGTGACCCGGCGGGAAGGCCGCTACGTCGCCGCCGGGACGCCGTTTTTCGGCGAGCTGGCGCGCGCGGGAGAAAATCTGCACGCTCCCGTCGAGGCTTTGTACCTGCTGGCTAAAGGCCCGGAAAATAAAATCGAACCGGTCGCGGGGGCGGATGCCGTCCGCGGTTTGCTGGGGAACATACTTTTCTTTGCGCGGGATCCGGAGTTTGTGAAATTGGTTTTTGATTCGGCTTGCGATTTCGCCGCCCGCGTTCCGGTGCGGCGGCTGACGTTCGTGCCCGATGCATCAGTTTGGGAGCTGATCGTATGAAAAACTACCGTTACGTGGCTCGAAGTAAGGCGATCGCCGCGCGCGCGCTGGGCGATGAAACGATGGTCATGTCCTCCACGGATTCGACATTGTATACGCTGAATGAAGTGGCCTCGGTCATCTGGGCGGCGGCGGACGGCGTGACCCCGCTTGACGAGATCGTCGCGACAAAGATCTGCGCACAATACGATATCGCGCCGGAAGTGGCATTGAAGGACGCCGAAGCGCTTGTCGAGGGATTGGCCGGGCACGGCCTTTTGCTGCTCTCCGACCAGCCCCTTGTTCCGCCGGGGAATTCGACCAGGGAGGCTTCATGAGTGGCTTAGTCGAGCAAATGGCCGCCAAGGCCCTCAAATTGAACATTCCGCTGAGCGTGCAGCTGGATTTGACCTATCGCTGCAACGAGCGCTGCATTCACTGCTATCTGGACCATGACGACCACGGAGAAATGACCACCGCGGAAATCAAGGATCTGCTGGACCAGATGGCGGAGGCCGGAGTGTTCTATCTGACCATCAGCGGCGGCGAGATCATGATGCGCAGGGATTTTTTCGCGATTCTGGAGCACGCGCGCGCCCGCACATTCTGCGTCAATCTGAAGACGAATGGAGTCTTGATCCGCAAGAAGGAAGCGGAGCGGCTGCGCGAGTTGGGCGTGGAACGGGTACAGATCAGCATTTATTCGCATCGCGCCGAGGTGCACGACGCCATTACGAAAATGCCGGGCTCGTTCAGGCAATCGATTGAAGCAGTGCGCTTTCTGCGGGCGCAGGGCTTGCGCGTCACCATGGCCAACGTGCTGATGAACCAGAACGCCAGCGATTATCAAAGCGTGAGGGCCCTGGCCAAGGAACTCGACGCCCGGTTCATTATGGACCCTACGATAACTCCCATGATGGACGGAGACAGGTCCATCCTGAACCTGAATGTGGACCAGACCGCCTTACGGGAAGTATTCCGGGACGGAACATTGGTCGGAAACGTGGAAGAATTTTGCGCCACGCCGCGGGGCGTGGACACGGAAGCCCTGGATCTGCTGCCCTGCAGCGCCGGGCACACGGCCTGCTACGTCTCGCCCTACGGGGATGTTTATCCCTGCGTGCAGTTTCCTCTGCCCAGCGGCAACGTGCGGCGCACGAAATTTGTGGATATCTGGCGCGATTCGCCGCAGCTCAAGGAAGTTCGGTCCATCACGCTGCGAGACATGCCTTCGTGTTCCCAATGCGCACATGGCGCAACCTGCACGCGCTGCCCGGGGCTGGCCTACCTTGAGGGGAACATGCGCGGGCCTTCTTCCCAGGACTGCGAAAAATCCTACGCGCGCACTGGAATTCCCAGCGAAAACTATAAAGCAAAGCGCGCTTCCCCACGTTCCTTGCAATCTCTGAACCTGGTTCAGATTCAGGGTTTGCAGCCGGCCGTGCGGGACTTTTCCCCCAAGGTGCCGGAAGCCAGCGCCGCCGGCGCCTCACTTTAAGTTCATTTTGGGCTGCTGGTCGTTGTTCCATCCAGCCCTGAACGCCAAAAACCAATTTCCAATCAGAAATCTTGCCAGGCAATGTCGCGGAAACTCAGTAATTGTTCGCTGATGAATTTCAAGTAGCAGTCAGCGAGACAAGAAAATCATTTAGATTATGTCTTCGAGCTTCCCGCCTTCTCGGCTCTTCGTTCCTCTTCCAAATCCGCGAGGGACAGGCGCAGGTTGCCGGCATTGCTCGAATGCGATAGAGCCACGTCCATGTCCACGACGCCTTCGCGGGTAAGCCGCTCAAGTTCCCCATCGAAATGCTGCATGCCTTCCTGACCGCCGTCACGCATGGCATCGAGCAGGCTTTTTCCTTCGCCCTCGCCCTTCTCGACGTACTCGCGAGTGCGCATGGTGGACTTCAGGATCTCGATGACGGCGATCCGGCCCTTGCCGTCCAGGCGGGGCAGAAGGCGCTGGGAAACGATGAAGCGGAAGGCCTTCCCGAACCGGTTACGGATGGCCTGCTGATCGCTGAGCGGGAAGGTGCCGACGATGCGTTCGATGGTCTTGGAGGCATCGATGGTGTGTAGAGTGGACAGAACCAGGTGTCCCGTCTCGGCGGCTTCGAGAGCGATCTCGATGGTTTCGCGGTCGCGCATTTCTCCCACGAGAATGACCTTGGGCGCTTGGCGCAGGGCAGCGCGCAGGGCCAGGGCAAATGTCGGCGTGTCTGTGTACAACTCGCGCTGATGAATCGTGGCTTTCCTGTGTTTGTGCAGGAACTCGATGGGGTCTTCGATCGTTAGTATGTGGATGGCCTTCTCTTCGTTCATCTGATCGATCACTGCGGCGAGCGTGGAGGATTTGCCGGAGCCGGTTGGGCCGGTGACCAGGGCGATACCGTTCCGCAGGTGCACGATCTCTCTCAGCGCCGGGGGCAGTTTCAATTGATCGAACGTGGGGATGACTGTAGGGATCACGCGCATGATGATGGCAAGCGTCCCGCGCTGGCGGAAAATGTTTACTCGAAAGCGCGCGGTTCGAGGGATTGAGTAGGAGAGGTCCGCCGAGCCGTCCTTTTCAAGCGTGTGCGCCGGATGCTCGTTCGGTCCAATCAAATCACGCGCAATCTGCGACGTGTGCGCAGGCGTAAGCATCTCAAGCCCCTTGAAACGCAGCTCCACCAGTTGACCGCTCACCTCAACTTGCGGGGCGTGGCCTGGCGAAAAGACCAGGTCGCTTACGTGCTCGCGGCCATTCAACATGGCGGCAATGAGCTGGGCAGTGGGGATAGAGGCTGGAGACTGTGGCGCTTGTTGTTCGATGGTCATGGGGCCCTCGTGGATATTCGAGTACCAAGTCTACAAAATTCAGCGAGCGCATCGGCGAGTATATGGCGAGCCATGTGACCAAGACGGCATGCACGTTTTCGCCAGCTCCGAGTAGCGGCGGACACCTGTTTCGCGCACGCGCCGTTCGAGTCTCCACTCCCGGAGGCGATGATAAGTTCCGTGGTCTGGTCTCGAGATCGAGTGTTGGTTTCCCCGTGGCAGGATTGCCAGGCTTTTAGATCAGGAGGCGGCTTGCCAGAACTCAGGGGCGGGCGGCACGAACTCGATCGCGACTTCCGTTCTCAAGTGGGTCGAAGAACCCAGGCGTGCCACGCGGCACGGCTGGAAGGGGGTCTGCGTACGATTTGTTGCCAGAAGAAGTTCCTGGCCGACTTGGACGTTCGTGGCCAGAACCAGCAGTCCGCCGTGTGCGCTGACCTGCAGGGAGACCGTTTCCTCGAAAAAAGGCTCCGCGTCACCGCGATGTCCTGAGACAAAAACAGGACGTAAAACTTCAACACGTTTACTGCGGCGGCGTTCGTCGCTGCGACTCGCGCCATCTCCCGTAAGGCGCGTACTTCGTTCCTGGCCTTCCTTGGATCTCCAGGTCCGGCTTATGACCGAAATGATATGCGAGCCGAGGATGAAAATTAAGACGACCGCAAGAAATGTAGCGACCGTAATGGCCCAGGCGAATTCGCTGTTCGTTATCTTCATCGCGACGTCCAGATGCTAAAAAAAGTTTCTTGGGCGGGGGCCTCCATCATAGTGCCATGCATAGCGCAGGGAACGAAAAACTTTGTCGAGAGCAACTTTTTTCGAAAGCGCTCGCTAGGGTAATTTCCTGTGTCACTTAAAAATTTGCCACTGCCGAATCTCAACGCATTTCCCTGAAATTTTCAACATATTTTTGTGCTTTCCGGCGATTTCCGGGCGCGGGCACTAACCAACGAAGTTTGGCCGAGCTCTGAGCTAGCGCAGCACTTAGCAGCTGCGGCTGCGGAAACGACGCCCGCGGTCAGTGGGGCCACCAACTCGCCTCGCGAACGCCTAAGTACCGGGTGACCGTGTTTGAGGAAAAACCTTGTTGATGCAGGGTGAGCACGCATGGGCCACGCCTGAGGGACAGGCCCAGAAGCTTCAGGGCGGTAGCGACCTTCCGAAGAGCAAGTGACTGGCCTCAGGTTCTAGCGGGACGGGACAGACTGGTTTTAGGTTTCCCTTAAAAATGAGTGAGTTAGCAACCGCTTTCTGGAGAGGCGACTCCGCCCGACTTGGAAGAAGAGCTATGAGTCAGCTTGCATTCCATAAAAAAACTTTAGGGGCATGGCGCACAGTACCGTCGCTCTATGGACTCAATCTTGGATGGGAAAGTACCCTTCCCTTGGGTCGCCGGACAAAATGCATCTACGGAAACCCACAGAACTTAGCCGAGATTAAGTCTCGAAAGGTGCTAACTGCACCAAACACTCAACTTAGGTGAAATTTGCGATGACCGAACTTCAACTAAGGTGTTTTTCGCAGGAAAGCCAGGATTCGCGGGTTGACCAGTCGGAGCGGCGTCGAGTCCCTCGAACTCGAATGGCCCGCCCCGTCTACCTGCGGCCCGCCGACCCAAGCACCGCTCACTTCGAAGAAGTGCGGACCATGACCAACTTCAGCCGCATCGGGTTCTACTTTATCACGAACCGGAGCGAGTCCTATCGCGAGGGGATGCAGCTGTACGTGATCCCTGCGTTTGGCTGTTTCAACTTCGAGTATATAGGCGAAGTCGTACGTATCGAAAATCTGCCGTCCAGTGAATATGGCATTGCTGTCCGGCTGCTGCGTATGGGCAGCCCCGCGGTGAATGCTTCGACGCAAACAGAACCGGCGTTGCAGTCCTTCAGCAACATTCCTGACGGTGGCTCTGACCGATGATCTCGTCCGGTCAGCGTGGCGCGGAGGCGACCCGGCGCGAGGAATTCCAGCATAGTCTCCAGCTCCTGGATGGAATTACTGTCTGGCACCTGTGGAGCAGCGCCCTGGTGATCCTCCTGCTGCCGGGATTGATTGCCTTGCTTTCGTTTCCTTCACAATTCGCCCAGCTCAGCCTGTTTCAGAAATCCGAAGCCAGTCTTTTCGTTCGCGAATTGCTCTGCGCTCTGTTGGTTGTGAGCGTGTTTTCGCTCTACCATCTGCGCCGCCTACTGCAGCGGCTTCGCAGGGGTCTGATCGAACAGACGGACGCCGCCACAAGGTACCGCGTACGGGGAGAGCAATTTTACGGATTGTCAATTCGCGACCCGTTGACCGGATTATTCAACCGGCGCTTTGGTGAAACCCGGCTGAAGGAAGAGATCACGCGAACGCAAAAATCGGACGATCCCCTGCTCCTGCTCGCCCTCGATTTCGACCGGTTCAAAGAGATTAACGACAACTATGGCCACACCGCGGGCGACCTGGCCCTGAAAGAATTCTCTCGACGCCTGCAGAGAGCCATTCGCGCTTGCGATGTGCCCATACGCACGGGGGGCGATGAATTCCTCGTGATTCTGCCGGAGTGCTCGCCGGACAAGATCAAGATGATCCTGTCCCGCATGGGTTCGGTTGTATTGAACCTGGACGGAGATCAGATCCCCGTCTCCTTTTCCTGCGGGATGACCCAATACCAGAGCGATGACACGCCCGAGACCATGATTAAACGAGCCGACGAGCGGCTTTATGCCGCGAAGGCAAAGAGAAGAACTGGA
>DATHPN010000132.1:0-14997 GCA_035483715.1 Candidatus Acidiferrum sp. | reverse complement strand
GGCTGCGTAGACGCGGTTCAGGCCCATCTTTGCGAACATCTCGCAGCGTCTCTTGAGGTTGTCGAGCGCCGCGGCGCGATTTGGATTTGGCTCCCAAAGTTCCGTCACGCCGGTCGCGGCGTGAACGAGATTCAAACCCAGGTCAGTGATCACGCGGGTGGCGGCTGCCAGGTCGTCGGTTTTCAGAAATTCGTCGAGCAGAATATTGGTGATCTCCACGTCTTTGATCCCTGCGCGTGCCCAGCCTTCCAGCGATTTGCGATAGCCCGCCCCGTTCGATGTGTTTTGATGGATAGCGAGCGTCATCTTTTTCTTCACGCCACTGGCGGCCGAGAGTGCGCTCGTGGCGGCCAGCACCATCGGAGTCAATAGCATCTCTCTTCTGGTAAGTGTGGTCATAGATTCTATCCCTTCGTTTCTTGTCCCCCCAATCGACTGCTGAAGAGTCGATTCAGAGCAGGTTTTAGTGGCACAGACTTCAGTCTGTGCGATTTTGGTTGCGCAAGATTCAAACCCCACAGACTGAAGTCTGCGCTACTTAGCTCTTTCATTGATCCACTAAGCCTTCGGCACTGGCGGCCAAATTCGGAGCGCGCTGTTGGGCCCGTTGGGCGCGTGGGTCAGATTGGGAACCACGGAGCGGCCGTTAAGGCCTAAGGGCGAATTAGCAACCGCGGGCGCGTAGTCGCGATCAAATCCTTCCTTGGACGCGAATTCGTAAATAATACCGTGCTTGGCCCACCCAGCCACGGAATTCAGCTTCCTCACCCGGACGCAAGAAGGAGATGCACACATCTTGGGCATACGCTCCAGAACATACCCGGCGTGCATTTCTTCCTCGTACTCCAAAGCGCAATCGAAGCTCCCGACTTGAATGCACGGAGCGCTTGTCATGCCATCCTTGTAAGCGACAAGCGCGCGGCCATCGCGCCTGCAGGCCTCGGTAAAGAGGTTCATGCGTTCGCTCATCCGCATAGCGAGCATTTTCTTCCCCTCTTCCGGCAACGCCGCGTTGATCAAACTGGGCACGGGGTCGCCGAAGACGCTGGCATCTGCTGCGGCAATCAGAAGCATGTAGTGATACCCCTTCCCTACTCTTGGATCGTCGACATGCTTGTAGCGCGTGGCATTCTCAGCGCCGCCTTCGAGATCCTGCGACGCGTAGTGCGCCGCCCACAAATAGCCGGGCCGCTTGAGGAGGCCGGGAAGATATGTGCCGTGCAGCCAGGAAAAATAGGCGTCGCGGCCTTCCATCGGCAGGTCATACCAGGTGATCCACATGCCCCGGTCGGACGGCGCGGTCCGCCCGCGATCTTTCTGCGGGGCGGATTTGGAATTTTCATTCTGCGTCAATGCTCCTTTCGGGGTTGCGAACGCAACGGCGGCAACGCCGGCGGCCTTTAAGAAATTGCGGCGATTCCCGTTTGCCTGGACATCATCCCTTTTCATGTCCTCTCCTTCGCTTTGGCTTTTTCAAATACTGATCTTGAGCAGCTTCGCTGCGGTGTTGCCGAAAATCGAAATGCGTTCGTCGTCGTTCAAGCCGGGCACGGCCAGAATCCGGTCCACCGGGGTACGATTCCACAGCGTGGGATAATCGGTCCCTACGACCACCTGGCTCGCGCCCACCACGGCGATCAAATGCCGCATGTCTTCGGGAGTAAATAATACTGAATCGAAATATAATTGTTTAAGATACTCAGTCGGAGGCTTCTTCAGAGGCTTGCAAAGATTCGGAAAAGCCGTCAGGCACTGATCGTTCCGGCTCGAGTAGGATGGCAGGTAGCCGCCGCCATGCGCCGCGCATATTTTCAATCGCGGGAAAAGATCCAGAGTTCCATCTTGGATCAAATGCGTGAGCGCCAGGGTGGTCTCCAGCGGGTGTCCGACCACATTGTCCAAAAACCCGTTTCCCTGCAGCCTCTTCTCGTCGATTGGCGTCCCGGCCGCTTGCGGATGAATGAAAATCAGCGTCTGCAGTTCCTCGGCCTTCGCCCAAATCGGGTGAAACTTTTCAGCGGACAGATCGTCTCCATTCACACTGCCGCCAATGGCGAAGCCGCGCATGTCAAATTTCTTCACGCCCTCTTCCATCTGCTCGACGGCCAGCGACGGATGCTGCAGGGCCACACTGCCAAGTCCCACAAAGCGTTTCGGGTGCGCGGCGCACAGTTCGGCAAGTTTCTCGTTTTGGAGTTGAATGATTTTGCGGGCGAGATCCACATCCGCCCAATACCAAAAAGGATTGATGGAGAGGGCCTGCACGTCAATTCCCATTTCATCCAGATCCGCGAGGCGTTTTTCAACGCCATTGTGAAGGTTGGCCGGATTATCCGGACTCGCCTGAGCCGCGTCTCCGGCGCGGCCCTCGCGCCCGATGCGGTCTTTGACGAGATCCCAGACTTCGGGCACTCGCGCATGCGCGTGAACATCCACCACCGCCGTCCGCCGCCCGCCCACAACGACTTCCCGGCGATTACGGCTGGCGCCTGCGTATGCCGCGGTTTGCGGCGGGCTCGGCGTGAAACCGAGGGAAGAATCGGCGCAGCAACAGCCTGCAAAAAAAATGCCCGCCGTCGTCCCGGACACAATCTTCAGAAATTCTCTGCGCGTCGGCATGGTCGATTCTCACTTTTTCTTTGACTTCAATTTCCGTTTGGCGCTTGCGGATGGGCCTACTTATACACCCGAGTCCGCCCGGAAGGAATGGTCTTATTGCTGCCTGGTTGAATCCAGAGGAAAGCTTTGAATCGAGTTTCACGCAAAAGTTGCGTCTGGCCAGCAAGAATGAGAAGCGTTACAATCTGCAACCATCATGATCCAATCCAAATTTACCGCCCGTCGTGAATTCGTCAAATTTCTGGCCGCCAGCCCGTACATTGCGGCGCTCGGCGGAGTCGCCGCCTTCTTCGAGCAAAGCGGCCTGGCTCAGGGCATGCAGGAAACTTCCGACGTGATCACCAGCCCGGCCGGGGCGCTCGACGTTTTCGATTTCGAAGAGGCCGCCCACCGCAAAGTTTTGCAGGGGCACTGGGCGTACATGGCCAGCGGCGTGGACGATGACGCCACGCTCCGCGCCAACCGCGAAGGTTTCAAGCACATCGAACTGCGCCCGCGCCGCTTGCGCGATGCCACCAAAGTGGACATGCGCGTCGATCTTTTCGGCACGACGTACAACAGCCCGATCTTCCTTTGCCCGACCGGCGGCGAGAAATCGTTCTTTGCCGATGGCGAATTATCCGTGGCGCGGGCGGCCAAAGCGCGCAACACTTTGCAATTTTTGTCCACCGCAACTTCAACGCCCGTCGAAGAGGTCATCAAAGAACGCGGCCAGCCGGTTTGGTATCAACTGTACGCATCGACTTCCTGGGATGTGAACGAGAAAATTCTGCGCCGCGTGGAGGCCGCCGGCTGCCCCGTCTTGGCCCTCACAGTCGATAACACCACGGGCCGCTTCAGCGAAACATATCTCCGAACGCGCGGCAAGGACCTGCACATGTGCCTCAACTGCCACGAAACTCCCGAAGGGCCAACCGTAAAAGAACGCCCGATGTACGACGGCATCGATATGACCGGAATAAGAACTACGAATCCTTCCATGGACTGGGCGTTTCTCGATCGCCTCCGTAAAACCTGGAAAGGAAAACTATTCATCAAGGGGATGGACACGCGAGAAGATGCCCGGCTGTGCCTGGAACATGGAATCGACGGCATGCTGGTATCGAACCACGGCGGACGTTCCACGGAAACTTCGCGCGCGACGATCGAGGCGCTGCCGGAAGTTGTGGCCGAAGTCGGCGGCAAGATTCCTGTGTTCGTCGACGGCGGCTTTCGGCGAGGCACGGATGTATTCAAGGCCCTCGCGATCGGCGCCAAAGCCGTCGGGATTGGGCGTCCCTTCCTGTGGGGTTTGGGAGCCTTTGGCCAGGCCGGGGTCGACCGCGTAATCGAAATCATGCAGGCCGAACTGAAGCTGGTGATGGGTAATTGTGGCACGCGGACTGTGGCCGATATCACGCGCGAGTACGTGGAATCGCACGACTGGAAAATTTAATCCAGATTGGGAACCAGTGGCGCAGGCTTCAGCCTGCGGGGTTTGGGCCTTGCAAGGACTAACCCCCGCAGGCTGAAGCCCGCGCTACTCAAGGCTCACCTTGGCGGCTTCGGCCACCAACTTACGAAGCCGTCCTTGTTCGGCATTTTTACGCGCGGCAATGTCTTTGCATCGAGTACCGCATCCGAAGGAACAATTCCGTCGATGGACAGGATGTAAGCCGTCACCGCATAGACCTCATCGTTCGTCAAAGACTGGGGCGAGGTGATCGGCATGGCCCGTCGAATATAATCGAACAACGTAGTGGCTGCCGGCCAATAACTTACCGCTGTTTTGACGGGCTTGCCCGACGCGAGAGAACCCACGCCTCCCGTAAGTTGATCCTGTGGCTTGCCCGCGCCTTTTTCCCCATGGCAGACTTGGCAAGATTTGGCGTAAACCGCAGTGCCCGCCGAAACGGACCCGCTGCCTGCGGGCAGTCCCCTTCCATCGGGCGATACCGTAATGTCAATCTTTCGGATTTCGTCGGGGGTGAGCAGACGTCCGAGATTGGGCCCCTGCGCAGCGCAAACGTATGGCGCCAGGAACAATGCCGCAAACGGGACAAAATACGCAAACCTAGGCGTAAACATTCTTCACCGTCCCATCGGCCTCAATGCTCCAGCTTTGAATGCCATTGAAGTGGTACCCCTGGCCGGGCGCATATTGAGCGATCCAACTTGCCCTGGTTGGCTGCGTGCTACCGGTTTCGTCCGTGGCCCGGCTCATCAGGGTAGAGGGGCGCCCATCCCATTTCCAGGCAAGGCGGAATCGAGTTAATGTTTTCGATAATACTGGATCAGTTAATAAAGCGAGAGCCCAAGTCTGCCCGCCATCCGCGGAGATTTCCACTTTCGAAATCCGCCCCGCACCCGACCATGCCAGTCCGGATACTTCGTATAGCCCGGGCCCTTTCATGGTCATTCCAAGCGACGGCTTGAGGAGCGCGGATTTTGCGCCCTGCAGAAACATGAATTGACGCGCCTTCCCGTTGGGCATCAATTCCGTATAGTGCGAGGTTTCATCCCGGGCATCCACTGGCGCATCGGTCACATTCAACCGGCGCAACCATTTCACGTTCATGTTGCCTTCAAAGCCCGGCAGCAACAGCCGCATCGGAAATCCCTGTTCCGGGCGGATGGCTTCTCCGTTTTGGTACAGGGCAATCATCGCGTCGTCCATGCATTTCACTAGCGGGATACTCCTGCTCATGGCGGCGGCGTCGGCGCCTTCCGCAATCACCCACTTCGCCTCCTTATTTACTTCTGCTTCCCCGAGCAGAGTTGCGAGACGCACGCCCGTCCATTCTGAACAGGAGATCAGGCCGTTCAATTCTCCGGCGGTGATTTGCGGTGGCTGCGCCGCGCTGAACGCTCCGCTGTTGCCGGCGCACTCGACGAAGCGGATGCGCGTTTCCATCGGATAGCGCATCAGCGTTTCGAGCGAAAATGCCAGCGGGCGCTTCACCATTCCGTGGATAAACAATTCGTGGCGCGCGGGGTCAATGTCGGGGACGCCATTATGATGACGCTCGAAGTGCAATCCGGCCGGCGTGATGGTTCCTTCCAAGAGATGCAGCGGCGTGCGCGAGACGCCCGTTCCAGGGCGCCCCGGAGGGTTGGCGATGATTCGCTGCACTTTTTCCTGCCACTTCGAAGGCGTGCCGTATGCTGAAAATGGCTTGCCGGGCGTCTTCATCCAATCCGGCGCGTCCACGCCAACGCTATCGTCAGCCCGAGCATTGCCCGCGCTCGCTGCCGCGATTCCAGCGGAAAACAGCGCGCTCCGCAACAGTGCGCGCCTGTCAATCAAGCCATTTCCAGCAACGGCCTCTTCGCGCAACGTGACGGTATCTTTTGTTTCAACATTGCTCATGACTACCCCCATATCCATTCTCGTGTCAGTGCAAAAATAAAACCGCCTCGCTGACGCGGAAAGCATAGCGTGACATAGAGGCGGTCTCAAGCTGCCATTTAAAATACCGCGGACAGGTCCGAACAGGCGCCTTACCCTCGCCGCGTCGAGTGCGGGGTATTGATCCTGTTAGACAAAAACGTCCGCTGCAACGAAATGCAGACGCGCTTATTTCCACGCGGCGTAAATCGGCTTACTGACCAGGTACGCAGGATTCGCACCCGGGCGGGGCGTGAATTTTTGCGCGCGCCCGTTGTCCACTTCGGCGGTGTAGAAATTGCCGTCCTGGTCCACGCTGAATCCGTGCACTCCCCAGAAGCCGCCTGGAAAATCACCCCAGGTCCCCCAGGAATACAGGAAGTGCCCCTCGAGGTCGTACTTGAGCATTTTGGAAGTGCCGCGGTCATAGGCCCACAAGGTCCGGTCAGCTCCGATATACAAAAGGTGTACATCGGACGGATCTTTGCCCATGCTCCACTCGTAGAGATATTTTCCGTTTTCGTCGAAGACCTGGATACGATGATTTCCACGGTCGTTCACGAAAACATGTTTGGTCACGGGATCCAGGGCCACTCCATGCACGTTATTCATGTAGTAGGGGCGCGTATCGAAGGGGTCCGAGGCCTTCAGATGCATTCCCGGCTTGCCCCAGTCCATCAGAAATTTTCCGTTCTTGTCGAACTTCGCGACGCGCGTGCCGTTGTATCCGTCGGCCACGAACAGAGTGCTGTCGGGCAGCCAGGACAGGAAAGTCGGCCGGTTGAAGTGCGTGCCATCGGCGCCCTTTACAGTGGGCGTGCCAATCGTCTGCACCAACTCCTTCATGTCATGCGTGAAGATGTAGATGGCGTGCATGTGATCGTCCACGATCCAGATGTGTTTCTCCGGATCGTAGGGATTGATCGTGACGTAGTGCGGGCGCTTGAACAAATGATCGTACTGCGGAAAAGTCTCGATGATTTTCCCCGAAGAGTCAACGATGGTCAGGCAGTGTTCCCACTTGGCATCCACTCCCACCACACCCTTTCCCTCCATCCAGTTTTTCGGCCCGTCGTCAGGCTCTTGCCCCGTTCCGCCAGATCCCGGCAGGGCGGAAATCGTCGCATCTCGCCATGGCAGACGTCCGATTGGAAAAACCAAACTAGGCCCGAAATCAGGAATCAGTTTTGCCCCCGGCCGCTTGATGTTGGGCAACTCCCCTCGGAATAGCAGGAACACGCGATTCGGATTCTCCGCGTAGATGGCCTGCCCAGCTCCCCAAGTCCACTGTTCGTTCCCCGGCAAAGTGCTGATGTTGGCCGGCCAATCCTTGGCGACCTCGTAAGGTCCAAAAGTGTCTTGCCCTCCAACTGCGCCCGGGACCGCCGCGACGCTACCCGAATTTCCCTGCCCCTGAACGGTCCAGGGATGGCTGCCAAAGGAAAACCCAATCAAGCAACCGACACCTATGGCAACAACTGTCAGCATAACTCTACGCATGATTCCCCTTCCCATTGTTCCAACTCGGAAATTTGTACGGATGGCGCGGCACGAAGTCCCGCCACGCCCCCAAGCCTTATATGCTTGCGACTTCCGTGTGTCAATATCATCCCGTTGCCTTCGATTTGCCAATTTCAGAAGCTTACGAACGATTCCAAATAATTGAAACAATTTTGCTTTATACTTCGTCTTACGTATATTGTCGGACCCGCGAAGGGTGGTCTCCGGCAGAACTGTCGCGACAATTCGCGAATAAAATATGGATAGGGGAAAAAAGTGAAAATTACTCGATTGCGGTTTCTTGCCCTATGTGCAGGGCTCCTGACACTTGCGGCCGGGGCGTACGCGCACCACGGCTCGGCCAACTACGATACGGGCAAGTCGATTACCGTGAAGGGCGTGGCGACTGGTTTCGATTTCGTCAACCCGCACGTGCAGATTTTTTGGGAAACCAAGGACGAATCCGGAGCGGTCCAGAAATGGCAGGGAGAACTCACCAGCCCCAATCGTTTGACCAGAGTTGGATGGACCAAGAGTTCCATCAAGCCCGGAGATGCCATCACGATCAGCGGCTATCCGACCAAGAGCGGCGCGCATGAGATTTGGATCCAGAAAGTCGTGATGGGCAGTGGCGAAGAACTTCCTACCGGTGGCGGGAACTAGGAAATTGGGCATCGCTGTTGCAAGATTTCGAGCGGCACAATCTTTGCTCCAAGGGAGAGTTTCAGTATGCGCAATCGCGTTGGCACGTTCCTTCTCTCGGCGCTCGCGGCCGTAGGGCTTACCTCTGCTTTGCCCGCCGTCGCCGGTCAGCAGGCAGGATCGGCGAAGCCCGTGGCGGCATCCGCACCCGCCCCGGAGCATGACATTTCGGGTGTCTGGAACATGCACGCGCCGCCCGCCCAGCGGCGCTTCTTCGGCAACACCTGGACTGCGGACCCGCCCGAGATGACTTCCTGGGGGGCGGAAAAGTACAACGCGGCCAAGCCCTCCAACGGTCCTCGAACGCATTCGCTTAAGGACACGGACGATCCGGTTCTGAGACAGTGCCTTCCTCCGGGAACTCCGCGAATCTACCTGCAGCCGTTTCCCTTTCAGATCGTGCAAACGCCCAAGGAAATCCTCATGATTTTTGAATACGATCACACCGTGCGCCAGATCTTCATGGACGGCCGCCCGCATCCCGAGGATATCACTCCGAGCTACATGGGCCATTCGATCGGCAAATGGGACGGCGACACGCTGGTGGTCGACACCGTGGGCTTTAACGAAAAGACCTGGCTCGACCGCGATGGCCATCCGCACAGCGATCAGTTGCATGTCACCGAGCGCTTCCACCGCCTCGATCGCGACAACATGACCATGGATCTCACCATGGACGATCCGAAGGCGCTTGCGAAACCCTGGAAATCGACGTTGTATTTTCAGTTGAAGCCGGACTGGGACATCATGGAACTGGTCTGCACCGACAACGGCGCATTTGAAGACTTCGAAAAGTAATAGATCCCCCCGGCTGGCAAGGAACCACCACTGTTCCTTGCCAGCCGGGGGCGATGATTCCACAAAGACAACTAATCTTTCGGCCGACCCTGCGTAACTTTCCATACCCATCTACGGCCGCAACCATCGAAACAGGTCAGCATCTGCCGGAAGAATTTCCGCGGCAATCCGAAGAAATAATAGGTTCCCTCCATTGTTGGCAGCCTGCCTGAATTCCTCGCGGCGACCTTCTCCAATACAGCAAATGACGTTTCGAAAGTTGCGAAACTTAACTTGACATTTAACTTTGGATGAAAGAGTATCGCTTCCATTGGGGATGTTGTGACGATTTAGATTTTTGATTTACTTCAGAGTCCGAATATTTTCGCATTTTGGTTTTCTCAAGTCTCTAGGGGTGGCAGATCGTAGGAAAATCCTGGCAATCCTGATTTGCGAGGTAATGGCAGCGCCACCTGATGGCATGCGATCGCCCGTTTGCCGGGACTGCGAATCAATCCAAGGGGGGGTAGGTCATATGAAGTGTGAATTGTTTTTTTCTAGCAGATCGAGGAGTGCTTTTGCTTTTCTCATTCTGATCATTGGATTGTCATTGTTGGGTTCTGCTCCGGTGTTCTCTCAAGGAAGTACTGGCCGTATTCTCGGAACTGTTACAGACCAAAGTGGAGGCGCTGTGGCCGGGGCGGCTGTAACAGTTACCGATACCGCGAGGGGTACTTCCCGAAACCTAACCACCGACGATGCGGGAGAGTACAACGCTCCAAGCCTGACCCCCAGCACCTACAAGGTCCATGTCGAAGCAAAGGGGTTCAAGACCATCGACCGCCAGAATGTAATTTTGGAAGTAAATGGCAACATTCGGATCGACGTCCAACTCCAGCCCGGCGATGTGAGCCAGACGATCACTGTGACGGAAGAGGTTCCGCTGGTGGAAACGACAAACGCCGAATTGGGCGGAACACTCCAAAATCAGATTATTGAAAACCTGCCACTCAACGGCCGCAATTTCGAAAACCTGCTCACGCTGCGGCCTGGTGTCGAAATCTATGTGGGCGGCGGAGGCTGGACACAAAGCACCAACGGTATTCGCCCCCACGACAATGTGTACATGGTTGAGGGTGTGAACAGCAGCGATCCCTATATGGCCCAGAGCATTATGAACGCGGCCATGGCTGCAGGCGACGCCGGCACAATCCTACCCGTAGATGCCATCAGCGAATTCAAAACACAAATTAATCCGTCGGCGGAGTATGGCTGGAAACCGGGCGCAGTCGTCAGTGTCGGCATCAAGTCGGGAACCAACGGTTATCACGGCACAGCTTACGCGTACGGCCGCAGTGACGCCTTTGATGCGCGCAACTATTTCAACCAGGCTCCGGCCGACAAAACTCCCCTGAACCTTGAACAATTCGGCGCCACCTTTGGCGGGCCGATTAAGAAAGACAAGCTCTTCTTTTTTACAAACTTTGAAGAGCAGCGGTACGCGGTCGGGAACCCCGCTTTGCACAAGGTCCCCACTACGACCTCCGGCGGGGGAGACGGCGTCAGTCTCGTCGACAGTTGTCAGAACGTGTTGGACACGGTAGGAGGACCGGCAACCCCAGCGGGTGTGACCAACCTGAGCTTGGAACTCTCTGGGATGTCCATCGGACCCGTGGCGGCTGGGCACCCCAATGGCACGTGCGTCCCGAGTGCGCCGGCAGGTGGATTTTTGGGCTTGTTTCCTGTCAACAGCACAGGAGAATTGCCCTCCGCGCTTAATAGCGTCAATGAGATTAACTCGGGCCTCGTAAAGGCCGACTACCACATCAATGACAAGAACACGCTTACTGGCATATATTTCATCAGTCCAGGCAACGGGATCCTGGCAGACGACCCTGGCCGCCAACTGGACCCTCTTTGGATGACCAATCAGTATGCCCGTTCTCAAGTAGGTTCAGGAGCATGGACCTGGACTCCGAGTTCCACTTGGGTGAATGAAGCCCGTGTTGGCTACTCCCACTATTACCAGGTGTTTCAAAGCCAGGATCACGCTATGGATCCCTCTACTTATACATTTCATGGGCAGTCTTTACCCATTTTTACGGGTCAGACCAATCCTGACTATTTCGGGCTGCCGCGGCTGAGAATCAACGGCTTTCCCGGGTGGCAAGCTGGCGCGTCCTGGCCGAAGACAGTCGGGCCGGACAGTGTGACGCAGTTCGCGGATCACGTCTCCTATCTTCGCGGCAAACACGCGTTCAAGTTTGGTGGCGAGATTCTGGTGGACAAGAGCACCAACAACGTGACGGCTAACACTAAGGGTCCTGTGCAATTTCACTCCTTGGACGACTTCTTCACGGGTACGGCCCAGTCATCGAACAACACGGCATTTCTTACAGGAAACCTGCTGCGCCACATGAGCTACAACGGGTACGCCGCGTTCATTCAGGATGATTGGCGGATCAAACCGACGGTCACGGTAAATCTCGGCCTTCGCTACGAGATCACCACTGTCATGAAGGAAGCCAACGATCTCATCGGAAACTTCGACCCCGTCCAAGGGATACAGCAGGTCGGGATGGGTGGAGTCGCTGCTCCTTTTAACGGCGATCATAACAACTTTTCTCCGCGCGTCGGCATCGCCTGGGATGTCCGGGGAAATGGGAAAACCGTGATCCGTGCCGGAGGGAGCATAATTTACGAGCAGATCAGCTTGGACGCGTTCAATGGCCAAGGTAACTTCCTCGGGTTGCGTATGATTCCCTCTGGGGCAGCGCTTTACTCCAGTGGCGATGGAACTACCTTTACGCAGGGTGCAGGAACGATTAATGTTGTGGATACGCAAGGTCTGTCAGCCACGCCTCCCCCGAACAATTGGTCGAACAACTCAGCGGCCAACCCACTCTATTCTCAGACACCCAAGTGCGGTACAGGCATTGGCGGTGATCCATCGCCCTGCAACATTCTTGGCGTAGCCCGCAATTTGCGATTACCGTACGTCAGCACGTGGACACTTGGCATTCAGCAGGCTCTCACGAACAATATGTCGATCGAAGTTGCCTATGTTGGAAATCACGGCACGAAGCTGCTGGGCTTGACTGATCTTAATCAGCCACCGGTGGGTTCCGGATTCACAGCTATAGGCCTTGCAGCATGCGCTGCGGATCCTACAACTTGTGGTTCCGATCCTAATCTCGAACGATTGAACCAAAAATATACAATGTCATGCCCGACTACCAATGGTGTCGGACTTGGTGTCGGTACCAATCCGTGCTTCCCTTATTTGGGATATATCGACTTCTTTTCGAACATAAACAAATCCAACTACAACGGGCTACAAGTTTCACTAACGCAGAGGACTTCCCACGGGCTATCCTTTACCGCCGGTTACACCTATGCCCACGCCCTCGATGATAATGGCGACAATGAGGGCAACGGCCTTCACACTCCAATTGACAGCGCGAACCCAGGGTCGCTCTACGGGAACAGCGACTTCGACATCCGTCACCGCTTTACGTTTTCGGTCGACTATGCCATCCCCGGCAGGAAAGGTTTTGGACAAATGCTGGAGGGATGGGCCATCAATTCCATCGTCACGCTGGAATCCGGAGCCGTATGGGGGGTAAATGACCAAGGGAACGACTTCAGTGGAACCGGAGAATCTGCAAACCCGATAGGCAGCATCGGTGAACAGTGGATCTTTTCGGGCAACCCTAGTGATTTTACTCCAGTTCACGGATGGACGGATACGAACGGCGGGAACGGGGGAGTGCCCTACTTCCCCGGGACGAGTGATTCTCAATGCTTAGCCGCAGCTACAGCAAATGGTCCCCTTGCCGTGGCATCGCTTACCAACTCAGGTTGCTTCAGGGTTGGAAACTCAATGCTAATTCCTCAAGCATATGGAACCCTTGGCACGACGGGCCGCAACATTTTCCGAGACCAGGGATTCAAGAACTTGGATATGTCGGTGACCAAGGCATTCAAATTCAAGGAGCGACTGAGTGCCGAGTTCAAAGCCGAGATTTTCAATGTATTCAACCACCCGTTCTTTGCCAATCCGTATGGCGGACCGGGCGGCGGCACTGCCGATCCTTCCGCGGGCGCCGGCTATGGCTTTACCGGTCTGACACCAGATGTACAAGCCTCAAACTCGGTGCTAGGTTCGGGGGGTGCCCGTGCAATGCAATTGGGCTTGAAACTCAGTTGGTAGACTTCACGTCTCACAGAAGGGGCCGGACTAACCTCCGGCCCCTTCTTTATTTGAGTAGCGCAGGCTTCAGCCTGTGGGTTTGGTCGTTGCAAGGGCTAACCCCCACAGGCTGAAGCCTGCGCTACCCAGACCAATTGATTCCCTCAAGCGATCGACGCGTTCTGTTCAGAGCAACGTCAGGAGGAACGAATATGCCGAGCGAAAAGATTCCAGTTTCCGCAAAAAAAAATCTAGTTCAGAGGCGTGATTTTCTTAGCGGCGCGGCAACTTTAGCCGGTGCTTCCCTGGTAGGCGGCGCCGGATCATCGTTGCTGGAGAGCACCGCCAGCGCGGCGCTTCCTCCCGAGCCCGCACCGCCTTCCATGACTCCTGGCGTGGAGCGTAAACTGGCACGCTGGCAGGACCAACGCTGGCTGCTGGACGCGGTGATTGCCGCGCTCGGGCCGGAGTGGGATCAGGGCCGCCTGGGCGGCCTGGCCAGTATTCCGGGGGGCGCCGCCGACGCCGGCGGATTGCGCGCGCGCATTCATAAATTCAACGACATCTCGCGCGAATTTACGCGCGCCGCGGTGCGCCGCGAGAGAGAGGCGCGGCAATACGAGAAGGACGAGCGCACGATTCCCGCGCGAGAAAGTTATTTCCTAGCCGCGCATCTGTATGCCGGCGCGCAGTGGCCGATCTTTGAGAACACGCCTGACAACATCGCGCTCAACGACAAGAAGAACGCCTGTTACGCCAAGTACATTCAGTTCGCGGACCACGAGATTCGCCGCGTGGAAGTGCCGTTCGGCGGCGGCGGCAAAACGCTGCCAGGATACCTCCACCTGCCTCCCAACCGCTCGGGCCGTGTGCCTTGCGTGTGGTCCATCTCCGGCCTGGACAGCAATAAGGAGGGCGGCGCGGGCATCTACGGCGACCCGCTGCGCGAGCGCGGCATTGCCACGCTGGCTCTCGAGGGACCCGGCCAGAACGAGTGCGCCATTCGCGAAATCTACCTCACGCAAACAAATTGGCAAGAGGCGGGCCGCGTGGTGCTGGAGTGGCTGCGTTCGCAGAAGGAAATCGATCCGGATCGCATCGCGCTGCGCGGCGCGAGCCTGGGATCTTACCTGGGGACGCAGGTGGCCTCGATTGACTCGCGATTGCGAGGGGCGGCCCTGCAGGCCATGGCCGTCGAGCCGACCATGCACACAGCGTTTGAAACCGCTTCGCCGTCGTTTAAATTACGATTTATGTATTACACTGGTCTGCAAACAGAGGCGGAGCTCGACAAGTTCCTGCAATCCTGGACGCTGCACGGCGTAGCCGAAAAGGTCAAGTGCCCCTACCTGCTGGTCGGCGGCGAAGATGACCAGCTCACCCCCGTCGAGTACGGCCTGCAACTGATGGACCTGATCTCCGCGCCCAAGCAGATGCTCATGTATGAGGGCGCCCTGCACAGCGTCAGCGGCTCCGCCGCGACAACCAACGGGCCGAGTACCGGCACATTCATAGCGGAATGGTTCAAGGACCGCTTTGACGGCAAGCCCATGCCCAGCAAGCTCATGAAGGTGGACGCGGGCGGCCAGGTGCACGATTTCAAATTCGAGGATTCGCGCAAATCACTGTCCGTGTCGCTGCTGTGGCAAGCGGCCGAGCAGCGGTCCAACACCCCGGAGAAGCCAACCCAAGTGCAGGAGCCGTAAGGCTCGGCAAACTTGTTTCCCCGGCGCTCTCGTGACAGTGTGTTTGCGGAAGGAGAAGAATTTATGAGCGAAATGACCAGGCGCACATTTACGAAAGGGGCTGCGGCTTTGGCGCCGCTGGCATTCGCGCCCTT
>DATHPN010000131.1:0-103689 GCA_035483715.1 Candidatus Acidiferrum sp. | reverse complement strand
GGAACTGGCGATGCATCTCTTGATTTATAATCGCCGGCCCGACGTCCATGCGGTGGTCCATGCGCACCCGCCAACGGCGACTGCGCACGCCGCCGCGGGAATTCCTCTCAACAAGGCGCTGCTCAGCGAACTGATCATCGCTCTGGGTTGCATCCCGGTCGCGCAATACGGCACGCCTGGGACGCAGGAACTTTCCGACGCGCTGGAACCCATGGTCCAGCATTACGACGCGATTCTCCTGGCCAACCACGGCGTGGTGACCTGCGGGCCCGATCTGCTGACCGCTTTTTTCCGCATGGAAACGGTCGAGCATTTCGCGCAGGTGTCGTACATGACGGCGTTGATGGGCAAACAAGTCTTGCTTTCTGGGCGCGATGTGGAAAAATTGCTCGTCGCGCGCGCGCGTTACGGCACATCGACCGCGTCCACGGTGATTCCGGGATGTCCGGTCACGAGCGACAACGCGGGGGACGGCGAATCTCGGCCGGAACGCATTTCCATCACGCGCGAAGAGCTTGAAGCGTTGATCGAAGAAGCGGTGCGCAAAGACCGCGCGCTGCGTTAAGCGTGCGCAGCAGCGCATGAATTTCAGGCCATCGGATTTTTCAGCTGGTGCGCCCGCCGAGATTTTCTGACGGCCGGCGACGGAGGAAAAAGAATGGGCGAAGCACTCGGCATGATCGAGACCCGCGGCCTGGTCGCGATGATTGAAGCCTCGGACGCGATGGTCAAGGCGGCCAAGGTCACGCTCGTCGGCTGGGAAAAAATCGGTTCGGGCTATGTGACGGCCATGGTCCGCGGCGACGTTGCCGCGGTGAAGGCCGCGACGGACGCCGGAGCGGCCGCTGCGCGGCGCGTCGGCGAACTGGTGGCCGTCCATGTCATCCCACGGCCGCATCAGTCGCTCGAAGACGTGCTTCCCATCGGGAAGACGGCCGTCGCCGCCGGACACTAGGCGCGCGAGACGGCATCGCGCGCAAACTCGCGACGTGCGGCATGCCGTTGCGCGGCGCCTGATGGTGTCTCTGAGCGCTTCTCGTGATTGGCTCTTGAATATTGTCGCTGTTTCCGGTGTCTTGCTGGATGAAGTTTTGGATTTGAGGTTGACGCTGGCTTCATGATTCTCGCTCGCATTGTCGGCACCGTGGTTTCGACGCGCAAAGATGCGCGCCTGGACGGCAAGAAGCTCCTCGTCGTGAAACCAATTTCTCCGCAGGGGGACGATGAATCCGGTTACCTCATCGCCGTCGACACGGTGGATTCCGGATTCCGCGAAACGGTGTTGGTCGTGACCGGCAGCTCCGCCCGCAACGCCGCCGAGTGCAAGGACAGGCCCGTGGATGCCGCGATCATCGGCATCGTCGATGAAGTGATGCTCGACGCGCTCCACGAAGCCGAACTCGCCGCCGCGAGGAAAAAATAACATGCACCTCGGACGCATCATCGGCAACGTGGTCTGCACCATGAAAGATCCCGCGCTCATAGGGCAAAAACTTTTAATCGTGCAGCCGCTCGACCGCAAGGGCCGCGACAAGGGCCGCCCGGTCATCGCCCTGGACGCCGTCGGCGCCGGCACCGGCGAAACCATCTACTGGTGCCGCGGCCGGGAAGCCAGCTTCCCTTTCCTCCCCGCCAATTTGCCCACCGAAGCCACCATCGTCGGCATCGTCGATTCCGTAAATCTCCCATCGTAAGAGCGCGAAGCAGCAGTTTGAGATCGAAGTGTTCACTATTGCCCGTGAATTATCTCAAATCTCAAATGCTCTCCCTTCTCAATAGGCATGAATGGTGACATAATATGAGTCGACCCTCTTCCAAGGGCGGCTAGGCATCGGCCATCGCAACGTTGGCTAGTTTTCATGAATGGTTGAAATTGGCCTCCCTCTGGAGCCCCATGAAATACGAGCGATTCGAAGATCTTCCCGTCTGGCAAGCTGCATCCGGCCTGGCCGTTCGCGTATTCGCCATGGGAGAAAAGACACCTCTTCGCCGCCATCGCAGCCTGCGCGACCAAATCGAGCGCGCCGCGCTTTCCGTTTCCAACAATATCGGGGAAGGATTTGAACGCGGCACAACGAATGAGCTCCTCTCATTCTTGTACATCGCCCGCGGATCAGCCGGCGAAGTGCGTTCGATGCTCTGCGTGATGGATCGCATGTCCGCGTTCTCTGATCTCAAATCC
Source organism: Candidatus Acidiferrum sp. (assembly GCA_035483715.1). Taxonomy (GTDB): domain Bacteria; phylum Acidobacteriota; class Terriglobia; order Acidiferrales; family UBA7541; genus Palsa-360. The sequence goes on along the minus strand of DATHPN010000131.1, from coordinate 101,507 downwards.
GAAATTTCAGATTTGAAATCACTGGCCGAAAGCATTTCTCGCCAACTGCGCGGCTGGGCGCAACATCTGCAGGACACCCCCATCCGCGGCCAGCGCCACGTGACATCGCAATCGCGGCAAATCGATCAGGCCCGCCGCGACCGCGACGCATTCCTGAAGGAGCTGGAAGAAATTAGAAGTAAGCCCCATTGATGTGTTGAAACCGCAAATCCCCCTCCATTCTTCGTCCACATTTCAGCACCAGCGCAGTTCGCCATTGAGATCTCAAATCTCTATCTCAAATCACAAATGTCAAATCACGAATCGCAAATCTCAAATCTCCATCTCAAATCACAAATTTCAAATTTCAAATCTCAAACCTCAAATCTCAAATCTCAAATCTCAAATCTCAAATCTCAAATCTATTCCACCCTCCTCGGCGCGTGAAGTTTGCCTCCAGCACGACGCGCTAGGCGGAAACATTTTTTCCTTCTCCCCGCCGGCGTTCGACCCTACACTTCTCCGCATGCTGATCGGCCGCGTCATCGGCGATGTGGTGGCTTCGCAGAAAGTGCCCTCGCACGAAGGGCGCAAGATCCTCGTCGTCCAGCCTCTGCAGCTCGACGGCACGGACCGCGGCGATCCCGTTCTCGCGCTCGATGCCGTGAGCGCGGGCATCGGCGACCGCGTTTTGCTGACCACAGAAGGTTTCTCCGCCATGACCGCTGTCGGCCGCCCCAACTCTCCCATCGACTCCGCCGTCATCGGCGTGATTGATACGGTCCACCTACACGACGAATGATTTCGCGGTACGGATTCACGGATGAACACCCTTCAAGGCAGATCAGAAGCAAAAAAAGATTTGAAACGCGCATTGTGCACGGGTATTCCCCTGCGTTTCGTTGACACTCGGCCAGCGCGCCGCCATAATCGCCAGCGGGTAGAGACGAGATGATTGCGCAGCTTCGCGGAACGCTCGGCGACAAGCGGCCGAATCAGGTGCTGGTGGATGTGGGCGGGGTCGGCTACCTTGTGCACGTTCCGCTTTCTACGTTTTACGCGCTGGGAGATCTTCATTCCAACGTAACGCTGTTGATCCACACGCAGGTGCGCGAGGACGCCATATCGCTCTACGGCTTTTTGAGCGCGCGCGAAAAACATTTGTTCGAGCTGCTGATTTCCGCTTCCGGCGTGGGACCTGTCCTGGCGCTGAAAATTCTTTCCGGCATGAGCGTGGACGATCTGGTGCCCGCGGTCCGCTCCGGCGATCTGGCGCGCCTGACGCGCATTCCCGGCGTGGGACGCAAGACGGCCGAGCGTATGATCGTCGAGCTGCGCGACAAGCTTGCCGCCATGGAAGTTCCCGAAGATTCACGCAAGCCGGTCGCGACAACTGGCACGGCCGGGGACGTTGTCTCAGCGCTCCTCAACCTTGGCTACGACCAGCATGCCGCCGAGCAGGCCGTCGAGCGGGCGGGGAAAAACGGCGTCTCGGAAACATTTGAAACGCTCCTGCGTGGCGCCCTGCAACAATTGACCGCGCCCACGCAATCCAGTGCACGGGTTGCCCGATAAGGGTTTGCGTGAGGACCAAGAATTGAAATGGGTTTGAAGCGCCTGCCTTCAGGCGGGCATTTTGGAATCAAGCACGTGCCCGCCTGAAGGTGGGCGCTACATAAACCGAATCCGAGTTCGCATGGAGTCTCGATAAGGGCGGCACGACGAAACGATTGCTGATCCAGGACGCACGGGGAATATCAGGAATGAGTTCCGGAACAGGAAGCGAGCCGAGAATGGAGCAACCCGCGAGGCGCATCGTCACAGGCGCGGCGCTGGACGAAGACGCGCGCATTGACGCGAGCGTGCGCCCGAAACGCTTCGCCGACTACATTGGCCAGACGCGGGTGAAGGAAAACATCGAGATCGCCATCCAGGCGGCGCGCAGCCGCGGCGAGGCGCTCGATCACGTCCTGCTCTATGGCCCGCCGGGGCTTGGGAAGACCACGCTGGCGCAGATCATCGCCAGCGAACTTGGCGTGACCATCAAGACCAGTTCCGGGCCGCTTCTCGAACGCAAGGGCGACCTGACCGCGATTCTCACTTCGCTCGAACAGCGCGAAGTATTTTTTCTCGACGAAATTCACCGCCTGATGCCGGCCATCGAGGAAGTTCTGTACCCTGCGATGGAAGACTACCGCATCGATCTGGTAATTGGGCAGGGCGCGGGCGCGCGCATTCACCCCTTCATCCTGAATCACTTCACATTGATCGGCGCAACGACTCGCGCGGGCCTGGTGACCGCGCCGCTGCGGTCGCGCTTCGGCATCGTGCACCGGCTGGAATTTTACACGCCGCAAGAACTGGTGGTCATCGTGCGCCGGTCGGCCTCCATCCTGGGAATCGCTGTCGATGACGATGGCGCGTTCGAGATGGCCCGCCGCAGTCGCGGCACGCCGCGCGTGGCCAACCGCCTGCTGCGCCGCGCGCGCGATTTCGCGCAAGTCCGCGCGCAAGGACACATCACCCTCGCGGTGGCCAAGGAATCGCTGCAGATGCTGGGTGTGGATGAGCACGGCCTCGACGAAGTCGATCGCAACCTTATGCTCACGATTTTGCAAAAATACGCGGGCGGCCCTGTGGGGCTCAGCACTCTTGCGGCTTCCATCAGCGAAGAAGAGGACGCCATCGAGGAAATCTACGAACCCTACCTCATGCAACTTGGCCTGCTCGACCGCACGCAGCGCGGCCGCGTAGCCACGGCGCTCGCCTACAAACATTTCGCCCTCGAACCTCCGCGCCGCCAGCCCGGCTTGTTTTAAGCCGAATCCACGGATGAACACAGATCAACACTGATAAAACCTCAGGAATTAAGATTCTTGGATCTGACAATATGCATCTGAAATGGCAGGCCGGGTTGCGTCCAATTACTTTGGCCCTGACGCCAGTGGGTTCAACCCTGATTTTGCTTTAGATTTCCTCTTATCAGTGTTTATCTGTGTTCATCTGTGGTTTCATTCTCTGGTATGGCGGACGGCAAGCTCATCTATCTTTCCCTCGGGTCCAACCTTGGCGATCGGGCCGCGAATCTGGAACGCGCCATCGAAGCCCTGCAGGGAATTGGTGCGCCCGTTCTGCGCCGCTCTTCTATTTATGAGACGGAGCCAGTCGATTTTCTCGCGCAGCCCTGGTTTTTGAATTGCGTTGTTGAAGCGGAAACTTCGCTCGCGGCGCGGCAACTGCTCGAGGCGCTGCAGGAGATCGAACGCAAATTGGGCAGCCGCAAGCGAGTCCCGCGCGGACCCCGGATCATCGACCTCGATATTCTTTTCTACGATGCAAAAGTGATTCACGAATCCGGAATCGAAATTCCGCATCCGCGCCTGGCCGAACGCCGCTTCGTGCTCGTTCCCCTGGTCGAGCTTGCTCCAGAATTTAGACATCCAGCCCTGCACAAGACAGCTGCCGAGCTGCTTTCCGCCACGCCAGATCGGAGCGAGGTGACAATCTGGAAGCCGATCCAGGGCGCCGCTGGTTCCTGAATTACTTTCGTTGGATGCTGGGCCCTGCCAGATGGAAATCAATAGCGGTCGTGTTGCGGGTCCTTCTTCTTTTTCAATTCGCGTTCTTCTTTTTCAGTCTTTTCAAATTCCGCGATCTCTTCTTCTGTCATGGTGTACTCGTCGCGCTTGGCGAACATGCTGGTGTTCCGTTGAGCGATGGTCCGGCCGGATTCACGCCCCGCGCGCCCTTCCTTGCGCTTGCGCTCGGACAAGCTGGAATCGTGGCGCACGCGGCGGATCGGGTCGGCCAGCGCGGCCGCTTCCATCAGCAGGTCGCTCACTTTTTCCAGCAGGTCGTGGAATTGGAACGGCTTCACGACATAGGGCAATCGTTCCCGCTCGAATACCGGAAGCGCTTTCGCGGCCGCCGATTCGGGCACCACGAAAAGCACGCGCGCGCGGACATTGCCGTCCTCGACCGCCGGCGCGAGCGCCAATTCTCTGAGCGTCAAGTAGATCTGGCTGGTCAGCCCGATCATCGCGATATTCGCGATCACCAGGGACCATTCGCCGCTGGAGAGTTCCGTGAGAGCATTTTTGACGACCGGCACGACCCGGACGTGCCAGCCCTCCGAGTCCATCACCTGGCGCAAGGCTGACTGGTTCGCCTCATCGTCTTCGATAATCAGAATGCCGATCTTGGCCAAGCTGCGCTCCCTTTGAGAGTATCGAGTATAGCCCTCGATTTCCTGGCAGCAGCAGGTTGTCTGTCCGGCACGGACGCAAACGTCACCTATGCTTATTTTCGTTTGGGTAGGCACGCTTCAGGCGCAGGACGAGGCGAATAAAAGCCGAAATTAATTCTTGACAAAGCGAACAAAAAGCGAAATACTCGGCCCGTGCTTCCCGAGACGGGTTATGGCGACTGCAACTTCGATTCCTACGGCTTCCGTGAACGTTCCTTTCCAAAGGAAACGTCTCCGCGCCCGCAGGAGCGATCCCACTCCCACCTTATTCCCCGACGTCCCGAACCAACGGGACAGCGGGCCGCAGGCCCTGCTGCCACCAGGGCACGCGCCCGAACGCACCGGCATCGCCCGTCTCGCTTTCTCCTCGCCGCTTGCTGACGCTAAGCGCGGCACGGAGTATTTCCTGCTCCCTGTGAAATCAATTTTGAATCATTGCGAATCGACACGTGTTCCTTTTTCCTGGACGGTGAATCCCTACCGCGGCTGTGAATTCGGTTGCCAGTATTGCTACGCCCGGTACACGCACGAGTACATGGAACTGGACGGTCAGGAATTTGAGAAGAAAATCTACGTCAAACTGGATGCCGGACCGCTCGCAGGACGCGACCTGGGCATGGAAAAAGTGCGGGGCGAGCACATCGCTATCGGAACCGCCACGGATCCGTACCAACCGGCCGAGCGCGAATTCGGCGCCACGCGCGCGATTCTCGAGCAAATGGCGGCGCGCAAAGGGCTGAGTATCTCAATCACCACGAAGTCCGATCAAGTTCTGCGCGATGTGGATCTGTTGCGGCGCATCGCCGAGCATTCCTGCATTTCCGTAAACCTGAGCATCACGACGTTGCGCGCGCGGCTGGCCCGCATCCTGGAGCCGCGCGCGCCGCGCCCCGATCTGCGAATGAAGGCTGTTCAAGAACTGCGCCGCGCCGGCATTGCGGCCGGCGTGTTCGCCATGCCCGTCTTGCCGGGCATCACCGATCGCGAAGAGGATCTGGACGCGCTGGCGCGCGCCGCGCGCGATGCCGGCGCGCAGTGGTTTGCCGCCAGCGTGCTGTTCCTCATGCCCTCGGCACAAAAACAGTTTCTGCCATTTCTGGACGCCAAGTTCCCGAAACTTGCGCGGCGCTACCGCGACTGGTTTTCCCGTGAGGCCTATGCGCCCGAAACCTATCGCCGGGAAATTTCCGCCCGGGTGGCGGCGCTGCGCAAGAAATACGGCCTTGGCGTACGGCCCCTCGACCCGGGCCGTCCGCCCGAGCAAGAGCGGCAATTAAGTCTTGGCCTTTAGTAGGACAGGCTTCAGCCTGTCTGCTTTCGTTAATTTGCAAAATTCAATCACCAAAACCAGGCAGGCTGAAGCCCGTCCCACCTAAGGCAAGATAATGCGCGGCTCTTCCTTGGCGACGCCCACTTCGCTGGGGAACTGCGAACGCAGAAACGCAAGGAACGCCCGTGTGCGTGGCCTTCCATTGGAGCGCAGCCTGCCGAAACGGAGAAAGAACACCAGCAGGTGGAAAATTTCCGTGTCCTTCAAGGCGGAAAACTCTGGATGCTCCGCCGCTCGCTTTTTCTCCTCTTCGATGAACTTCGAGAGGGCCGCGTAAAGCCCCGCGGCCACGGGAATGTCGGGTGGTTTTTCATAGTAAATCCCGGCGAGAAGCGTGCGGCGCGTTTCGGCCAGGGCTTGCAAAGCAGCGAATATATCCGAGTCGGCGAGGAAACGCTGCTCCGCGGCGTAAGTGACCACGGTGAATCCAAGCCCCGAGAGCACGTCTTGCCGAGTGTGAATCAAATCGGAGGCGAAAGACACGTCCGGGAAAGGGACGTCGCCATCGGCGGGTGGTTTTGGATGGCTTTGCTCCCAGCGGTGCGCTGCAACCAGGTAGACGCAATCATCCGGGCAGTCAATGCTCACCTCGCGCTCGGTCCCGCAGTCGATGGCGCAGATTTTCTCGCCCTTGGCGGGGCAATAGCGCTCGGCGCGCCGCTTTTCGCAGATGGGACAGATCGCTTTTCCAGTCAATCGTTTTGCTCCAGGAGTTTCCGCGCGGCGCCGCTTGCGTGACGCGTGAAACAAAGCGACCAGCCTATTCGAAACGACCAACCCACGCAAGGTTGCGCGCTAGTGGTATGTGGAGTGGGCCCTTCGGACACGTGCGCCCGCCGTTCTGCCGCATCTTGTCGAGGCCGCGGCAACCACAGGCGGGCGCGGAATTACTTCAGCGAATCCGGGTCAGAATGATTCTTGGGAGACTTCTTTTCCAGCAGGGAAACGAGCTTCTGCCCGGACGGCGGCACTGGAACGCCGCCTTCGCGGATGATCCGGGTCGCCGTCAATTTTTTTCCGTACAGTTTCTCGTTGGCGTCGTTGTCCGGCCGCAAGCTCGAGCCTTCCAGTGAAATGCCCGCGAACAGTCCGCGCGCCCTCGAGTAGGAGAGAATTTCAGCGCGCAGCGTGGCATCGGTTGCCGCCGTGGCGTCGCGGCCTTTTGGCCCGGCGGCCGCCGACATATCCGCGCCGAGTTTCACTTTGCTGTTCAAAATCGCCTTGGCGCCGCGCGGGTTCATCACCAGCAGGACGAAATCGGTGGCCTGCCCGCCGAGTTGAAATCCCAGGCTTCCGCCCTCAAGCGCCATCATGGAAGGAGCGCCCCACGGGCCGGTGAAATGTTCGCCGCTGCGGCAAGTCATGGCACCGCGGCCATAGCTTCCACCAACGATGAACGCTGCTTTCAGCACGGAAGGGAACACGATTACGCACTCCGCCTTGTCGAGCAGGTCCTGCGGAATATCGTCCGGAATATTCATAATCTCTTCCATTACCATGCCGGAATTTTCCAGCCGGTCGGTTTCCTTCTCGTTATCCGCCCGCGCAGCCAGCATGGGGACGGCTGTAAGTGCAACTAGCATCCCGAGGGCCAGTGGTTTTCTCATGAATTCATTCCTCCTTAGAAGTGGACCTTGGTAAGAGCCGGGCTGGACGCCTCCGCTATAATATGACCTCCCGCACCTTCATGCAATGCGCGGGGCGCCGCCCGCGGAAAATTTCAAGGAGTTGTAAAACGCGCGTAAAGTTCGGGAATCCACATTCGCTTCCAGTTCCGGCAACTGTGTGGACTATAATCGAATTTCTTTTACGAACTCCTCACGGGGGAGGCTCGATGGCGCTAAACCGAAGACTGTACGCACTTCTGTTTGGATGCGTGGTTTTCGGCATGGTTGTCTTTGCGGGAGCAGCCAAGACGGCGGCGCAATCGGAGCCTTCCACATCCGCAAGTTCCAGCAGCGGCGCGGCACATGGCAAATCCGCTGTCCGCGCGGATGTGGAACGCTTCCGGCAACGCGCCGAAGCGGCGCTGTCCGCCGCGGGTCCGGACAAGGGCGCGTGGGGCGTGCTGGTGACGGACGCCGCGACGGGCGAGGTGCTGTATGCGCGTAACCCCGACGCCTATTTCATGCCGGCCTCCAATGCCAAGTTATTTACCACGGCGCTCGCGCTGGCCACGCTGGGTCCGGACTACCGCGTGCGCACCACCGTCGCATCGGGCGGCACGCTCGATGCCAACGGCGTGCTGATTGGCGATCTCGTCCTGATCGGCCGCGGCGACGCCAATCTCTCCAACCGGAAATTTCCCTTCGCCAAGAAAGAGGAGCGCGAAGGAGAGCCGGAAAAAGTTCTCGGCGAATTTGCCGACGCCGTCGCCGCGCGCGGCGTCAGGGAAATCACGGGCGACGTCGTTGCCGATGACAGCATGTTCCAGCACGAAAAATTCCCGAGCGGCTGGCTGGTCGACGACATCCTGTGGTCCTACGGGGCGCCCGTTTCGGCGATCGCCGTCAACGACAACACTTTTACCCTGCAATTGCGCCCCGGCGCGAGTGAGGGCGAACCGGCGCGATATGAAATAGGGATGGCGGCCGATTTCTATACCGTGGAAAATTTGATTCGCACCGCCCCCCGCGGCAGCGAGGAAAAATTGGCCGTGGCTCGCGATCCCGGTTCGCGTCTGCTTCACCTCAGCGGCACCTTGCCGCTCGACGCGCAGACCCGCAGGCTTACGATTGCAATTGAGGATCCCGCTGAGTTTGGCGCTTTTCTTTTGGCGCACGTGCTGTCGGTCCGGGGCGTGAAAATCGATGGCCAGCCTCGCGCGCGCCATGCGGGAGACCCCGCACCGACCCTCGAGGCGCCGCAACTTGTTCTGGCTGAACGCACCTCCGTTCCGCTCTCGGACGAAGTTCGCCTGACGAACAAGAACAGCGAGAACTTGCACGCGGAGCTTCTCCTGCTGCTCTCCGCGCACGAAAAGGCGGGCGCTAAAAATTATGAGGATGCGCTGAAATTTGCCGCCGATTTTTTCAGAACTGCAGGCATCGCCGATGGCGACGTCGCGCTCAGCGACGGCTCGGGCCTGTCGCGCAAGGACCTGATTACCCCGCGCGCCGCCGTGCAATTGTTGCGCTATGCCGCGACGCAACCCTGGGGCGAACTGTACCGTTCCACGCTCCCCGTAGCCGGCGAAGACGGCACGCTGTCAGACCGCATGAAAAATACCCCGGCGGCGGGGCGAATCTTTGCAAAAACGGGAACCATCGGACACGGCAACACGCTTTCGGGCTACGCCACGACCGTCCACGGCGAACGATTGTTGTTTTCGATCCTTGGAAACAACAACAATCTTCACGCGCAAGACGCCAACAAAGTCATCGATGCGATTTGCGTCGCGATGGTCGAGGAACTAGGGCCCGCGAGCGAGAGGGGGAATAGGAAGTGAAGGAAGTAGAGGAAGCAAAGGATGTAAAGGAACCTCGATTTGGAGCAGGAATGAGTAGCACAGCCACTCCTGGCAGTGCGGGTTGTACGATCGCTGGCAATGCATGATTTTGCAAAAGCAAAAGCAGAGAAAAGCGCACAACCAATCCCTCGGAGGAGCTGGGGATAAAGATTGGCCGTGCTACTCGAGCTTTCTGAATGTTTTGTGGGTCGCGGCTTCACAGTCTGCGGAAAAAACCTCTCCTGAATTCTGTCATTCCGAGCGAAGCGAGGAATCTCTGTTTCTTTTCATGGGGCCAAATCGAAGAGAGATTCCTCGCTTCGCTCGGAATGACAAAAAAAACTACTTTTTCCGCAGCCTGTTCAACCGCGACTTTCAGACCGCAGCTATCTTGGCCTTTAGGCCCTGAATCGTAAGGACATCATGACCGAGAAAACAAAAATCATCACAGTGTTCGGAAGTTCGCGTCCCGAAGATGGACATAGGGATTACGTTGAGGCCCTCGAACTCGGGCGCGCGCTGGCGGCGGCCGGATTTGCCGTGTGCACCGGCGGCTATGGTGGCGTGATGGAAGCCGTGTCACGCGGCGTGCGCGAATCCGGCGGCCGCGTGCTGGCGGTGACATCCAGTTTTTTCCGCGCGCGCGCGAATCGTTGGGTGGAAGAAGAAACCCGCGTGCCCACCTGGCAAGAGCGCCTGTTTGAACTCGTGCGTCTCGGCGACGGCTATGTCGCCTGCAAGGGCGGGACGGGAACGCTCGTGGAACTCGCCGTGGTTTGGGAAATGCTCAACAAAAAGGCGATGGAAGAGCGCCCCTTCGTCGTGCTTGGCGATTTCTGGCAGCCGATTCTGGATCGCGTGCGCGAAGTCGAGCGCGGGCACGCCTCCAGATGGGGCGAGTCAAGCGATCCGCTGGTGCACCAGGCTCCCACGCCCGAGGACGCCGCGCGATTCCTGGCCACGCGGATTGCAAATGGCGCGCCGAAGGGAAGAGGAATTTAAGAAAACGTGTCACGCACCGCGGAGGACATTCTTGAGTTTGACCAGCTGCGCGATCTGCTGCGCCGCCAGACCACGTGCGCGCCAGGTCGCGGCGAAGTAGACGCTCTTTCGTTCTCGCAGGATCGTTCCGCGCTCGACGCCGCCTTCGCTCTGATTGACGAAGCCGTCAAATACTTGGGCGAAGGCAGCGAATTGGGGTTTGGTTCGCTGGCCGATCCGGCGAAGTGGCTCGCGGAACTCGAAGCGCCCGCGGCGGTGCTCACTCCGCTCCTGCTGCTTGATGCGGCATCGCTCGCGGACAGCACTGCCATGCTTCGCGACTCCTTTCGCGAGAGCGCCCCCGCCGGGTCCGGTCCCACCGCCCGGCAATTTCCGTTGCTCTCCGCGCGTGCAACTTCAGTGGCCGATCTTCGCCCGCTCGCGGCGGCCATTCGCCGTGCGGTGCTCCCTAACGGAGAAATCAGTGATGACGCCTCGCCCGAACTGAAACGCATTCGCGCCAGCAGGGCCCGCACGCGCGAGACGATTCAAAAAACCCTCGAGCGCATGTTGCGCGCGCGCGGCGGAGACGCCGGCGAGGATTACGTCACGCTGCGCAACGACCGCTTCGTCATCCCCGTGCGTGCGGCCGAGCGGCGCCAGGTGCAGGGCGTCGTGCACGCCGCCAGCGCCACGGGACAAACGGTTTTCGTCGAGCCGTTTGAAACCGTCGAACACAATAACAAACTCGTGCAGCTTGCCGAGGACGAGGCCGCGGAAATTACGAGGGTTCTCATTGAATTGACCGAGCGCCTGCGCGCGAACTTCGCTCCGATGCGCTTTGCGGTGGAGACCATTGCCGAGCTCGACTCGGCCTTCGCGCGGGCGCGTTTCGCGCGCGAGTTCGATTGCACGCTGCCCCAGTTTACAAACGAAAATTCTCTGGCCCCTGCTTCCATGCAAGATTCTTCCCGTGAGCATCCCTCCCTTGAATTAAAAGACGCGCGGCATCCAGTGCTCGCCGATACGCTGCGCGCTCACGGCCGCAGTATTGTCCCCACGACGCTTGCGCTCGGAGGAACGAGCACCGTGCTCGTGATCAGCGGCCCGAACACCGGCGGAAAAACGGTTGCGCTCAAAACGGTCGGCCTCGCCGTACTCTCCGCGCAAGCCGGCATTCCGGTGGCCGCGGAGGTGGCGCGTCTTCCGCTCGTCGACCGTGTGCTCGTGGACATCGGCGACGAGCAATCGATCGCCGCCGACCTTTCCACATTTTCCGCGCACATGCTCAACGTCCGCGCCATGCTCGAAGCCGCCACCTCGCGTTCACTTGTGCTGGTGGATGAGTTGGGCACGGGCACGGCTCCCGAAGAAGGCGCGGCGCTGGCCGTGGCCCTGCTCGACGAATTCCGCGAGCGAGGCTGCCTGACGCTGGCGACCACGCACCACGACCGCCTGAAAGCCTACGCCTCGACGACGCCGGGAGTCCTCAACGCGGCGGTTGAATTCGATGAAGTGAATCTTCGCCCGACGTATCGCCTGATGGTCGGCGTGCCCGGCGGATCGAGCGGCATCGACATCGCGCGCCGACTCGGCCTGCCCGCCCAGGTAATCGACCGGGCGCGCGCGCAGCTTTCGCCCGAAGCGCACGAAGCCGCAGGGCTGATCGCTTACCTGCATCGCAGCCGCAACGAACTCGAGACGCTGAAACGGGAAGCCGTGCGCGCCGCCCAGGAATTCGCCGATGAGAAAAAACGGTTGCAGACCGAGTGGACCGACCGGCAACGAACTCGCCTGAAGGAACTCGAGCAGCAGTTCGCCCAGACCATCGAGAAACACGAAAAGGAAGCGGCGCGCGCCGTCGAAGCCGTCAAGGACCGCGAACTGCGCGCGCAAGTCGAAAAGCAAACTCATAAGAAGCTGGTCAAGGCGCGCGGCGAGGCCCGCGAAGAGGCTGATGCCGCGACCGTTGCGCACCTCTCCGATTCGCAAGCCGATCTTGGAATTGCAGCCGCGCTGGCCGCGAAGCCAGTCGCGCCGGGCGACCTCGTTCCCGGCGCGCGTGTCCGCGTGCGCGGCCTGCCCACCCCGGTCACGCTGCGCCGACACGACGGCGACAGCGCCGAAGTAGAAGTCGGCCCGCTGCGCATGAAAGTCGCGCTCGCCGACATCACTGCGCTCGCAAGCGAAGACGCGCCCAAGAAACGCGTCCTGCCCCATGGCATCACCGTGCGCACGCAACCCGCCGCTGAACCCGCCGGCGAAGAAATCAACCTCATCGGCTGTACCGTAGAGGAAGCTACGCGCCGTGTGGATAAATTCCTCGATCAGGCCGCCCTCGCCGGTTCCTCGCAAATCCGAATCATCCACGGCCACGGCACGGGCGCGCTTCGCCGCGGCCTCGCCGAATTCCTGAAAACGCATCCCCTGGTCGAAGCGATTCGCTCCGAAGCGGAAGACCGCGGCGGCAATGCCATCACCATCGTGGAATTGAAAGAATAGGCGAGAAATCTTTTCAGTACTGCCGCGGTGAATCCGTTTCCGGGTAAAGCCTCTGCCGAAGATAGTCTGAAATTGACACCAGCAGGTTGCTCCTATATGCTCCCGCCCGAGGAGGCAGTCGAAGTCAGGTGTCCTCCTTGCCGAGCTTCGAACTCCCCCATCGAATGCCCGCATCTTCTGCCTGAGGAGCGGAAAAATGAAGGCCACAATCTTGTGTTCGCTTGCCCCGATTTTTGCGCTCGCTGCTATCCTTTCCGGTGCATCGCTGGCCCAGGCTGGCGAATCCGGGTGCTATGCTCACCGCCCCAAGTACATTGAAGGAGTTTTTGAAGTAAAGTACGACGCAGGTTGCACGGGCCATGACGAGCCCGAGCTTGATCCTGTCTCCAGTGTCGCCGGCTCCGCGCGCGAATTGACGTGGAAGGTGGTGCTTCCAAGTGATGGCTCGTTTCCTGTTTCAGCGACCGGCCCTACGTTCTGGTTTGGCGGCACGGTGACAGACCCCAAGAGCCTATTCGGGCAGGCCTTCGTGGAACTGCAATTTTATCCAGACGCAATCGTGACCAGTTGCGGTCAAGACGGCGGATTTGAGGTGAAGTTCGCGCCCAACTCGTATTCTGTCTGCTCGCCGGTTTGGAGACTCACATCTACCGGCCAGAAAGGCGTTTTTCACGAGTCGGCGGCATTCAACGCCATGCTGACCAACGGCACTGGGCCGAACACTCCACTCGTCATGTCTGCCGGGGACACAATCACGGTGCATTGGTTTACCACCCCAGCGAAGGATGGATTCCACGTTACGGTCACCGACGTTACCACCGGCGGGTCGGGAACCATTGTGCTCAACTCCAGCAACTCTGGGCCGCTCATGCCCGCCTTTGATACGCAGGCCATTGGCAACTCGTTAGGCTGGGGCCTCGTGTTCGATACGCCCAATGCATTCGTCTGGGAGATCGGGCACGAGTCCGTCTTTACGGGCAAGGGAGCCTTTTGCCTGCCCGGACAAGTTGGCTGCGAATCCTATGATGCTCCCGCTTGGGCCGGGACTTCGCCCATTCAAATCCAGTCCGTCACTTTTGGCGACGGCTCGCAAGCCAAAGAATGGGCTGCCGTCAGCGACCTGGGAGGGAAGGCAGAAGTCTTGGCCTCTTGCTCTGTTTACGGTGGCGCTGATTGCATCTATCCCTGGTATACATTGGGTAAGACCGGTTTCCATTTCGGGGTCGATTTTCCCGACACAACCAAGGATTTCGGACAGGCGGACCAATACCAGACGACCACTCAGTGCGGAGGGCCTTTCGGGCCCGGCTCAACTTACTGTGACACAGTTCTGAAATAATCGGCGCGCTTCCGTCATTGTCGCGTTGCTGAATCAGCGCATGCAGCTCCTGGCCGGCCCTTCCCAGGGAGGCTGGATCACACGAGCGCGGCGGAGCGCTGCGCCAGGTGAAACTAAAAAGTTCCCATACGAATTTCAGCGAGGCGGAGCCACTAGAACGAAGGCCCCTGGCGGACGGCCAGGGAATTGAAGCGCCTTCCGAAAGCCAACCCCCTCGCCCCCGGAAAACCTAAGCCTGCGAAAACTGGCAACCGCCTGGTTGCATTTTGCGTTTGCGGCAGCTAATATGCAACCAGGAGGTTGCGTATGAACACCGACCGCATCGAGAAAACTATTCTTTTGCGCGCGCGGCGCGAGCGCGTTTGGCGCGCCATCAGCGACGCCAAGCAGTTTGGCAGCTGGTTCGGGGTCGCCTTCGACGAGGCTTTTGCCGAGGGAGCACACTTAACTGGGAAAATCACGCCAACCACCGTGGATGCAGAAGTCGCCAGGATGCAGGAACCATACGCTGGAAAGGCCTTCGAGTGGACCGTGGAGCGCATCGAACCGATGCGCCGAATCTCTTTCCGCTGGCATCCCTATGCAGTGGAGGAGGGCGTCGACTATTCCAAGGAGCCGACGACACGGATCGAGTTCGACTTAGCTGACGCCCCCGGCGGCATTCTGCTGACGATCACCGAGTCGGGATTCAATCAGATTCCACTTGCGCGATGCGCCAAAGCGTTCAAAGCAAACGAGGGCGGCTGGGAGATGCAGACTCGGCTCATCGAGAAGTACCTTGCCAAAACGTCATAACTCACGCCTCGGCGCACGCCGGGGGGCGCCGGCGCCACTCTTCGCCGCGCTCGGTGACAAGACCCGCCTGTGGCTGGTTTCGCGCCTCTCCGCTGGGCCACTCTCCATCACCAGTCTAACCGCCGGCTCGCGAGTCACCCGCCAGGCAATCACCAAACACCTTCGTGTGCTGGAGCGAGCGGGTCTCTTGCGCAGCACGCGGCGCGGTCGCGAGAGCATCTGGCAACTGAAACAAAAGCGCCTAGCGGAAGCCTGCCGCTACCTTGAGCTGATTTCGGCGCAATGGGACGACGCGATCGGACGGCTGCGCAAGTTCGTCGAGGAGTAAAGCGAGAGTCGAGACCCGGCCGGAATCCAACTTGCCACACTCCACCATGCAAGTGACGGGGCGCGCCGTGTACAATACGAATTCCAGCGCTTCAATTGTAATCCTATGGCGGAAGCGGGTTCCTTTGCGGATCGTGTGAAGCAGCAGGCGGACATTGTCCGCGTGTTGGGGGAATACGTCCGCCTGAAAAAGTCCGGGCAGAATTACACGGGCCTGTGTCCGTTCCATTCCGAGAAGACGCCTTCGTTTGCAGTGCATCCGGTGAAGCAGATCTACCATTGCTTTGGCTGTGGCGCAGGCGGCGATGTTTTCAAGTTCGTGATGGAGATGGACAAGATCACGTTTCCGGAGTCGGTGCGCGCCGTGGCGGAAAAGTGCGGCATCGCGATTCCGCGGGCGCGGGAACGCACGCCCGAGGAGCGCAAGGAAAATCAACAGCGCACTTCGCTCGTGGAATTGCACCGCGAAGCCGCGGAATTTTTCGCGCACCAGTTGAATGCGACGCCGGAAGGCCGTGCGGCCAAGGCCTATCTGCTCGACCGCGGCCTGGACTCCGAAGCCATGGCGCAATTCGGCATCGGCTTCGCGCCATCGGGCGGCGAAGCGTTGTTGCGCACGCTCAAGCGAAAATATCCGGAGAAAGTGCTCGAAGTTTCTGGCCTGTTCAGCCGCGACCAGAACGGCCGCCTTTTCGACCGCTTCCGCCGCCGCGTGATGTTCCCCATCGCCAATGATTCGGGAAAGTTGGTCGCGTTCGGCGGCCGCGCGCTGGGTGACGATCTGCCAAAATATCTGAACTCGCCCGAGACACCTATCTACATCAAGAGCAACATACTTTATCATCTCGATCGCGCCAAGGAAGCGCTGCGGCAGCGCGACTTCGCCGTGCTGGTGGAAGGCTACATGGATGCGATTGCCGTGGCGCGCGCGGGCGTCTCCAACGTGGTGGCCAGCTGCGGCACCAGCCTTACCGAGCCGCAAGTAAAACTCCTGAACCGCTTCACCCGCCGCATCATCGTCAACTACGATCCGGACACGGCCGGGCAGGCCGCCACTGAGCGCTCGCTGGGGATCCTGCTGGAGCAGGGCGTCGAAGTGCGCGTGCTGGCCCTTCCCGGCGGCAAGGACCCGGACAGCTTCATTCGCTCTGAAGGCGCGGCGGCCTACACGAAATTGCTGAACGAAGCGCCGCCGTACGTCGACTATCTGATTTCGCGCGCCCGCAAAATGGACATGTCCACGGCGGAAGGAAAACTTCGCGCGGTGAATTTCCTGATGCCTTACGTGCAGCGCATTCCCGACCGCATCCTGCGCTCGGAGTGGGCCACGCGCATCGCCCAGCAGCTGCGCATCGAGGAGCCGGTTCTGCGCGAATCCATGCGCAAAGCGGCAAGCGAACGACGCAGCGAAGTGAAGGCCCGCCCGGAACTCGTGGGCCGCGTGGGCAAACCCGCCGAGCGCCGCCTGGTGCAGATGCTGATCGAAGCCGAAGAGTTTCGCCAGCAGCTGGCCCAGGAAATCCGCGCCGGGGAATTGCACCGCGGCCTGGAAAGCGAGCGCATTCTTGCGGCCCTGGTCGAGGCCTGCGCGACGGGCGTCCGCCCGGATGCAGCCGAGCTGGCGTTGGCGCTGGAGGACCGCGACCGCCGGCTCCTTTTCGAAATTGCGTTCGAATCCGCCGCCCCGCCCACCTGGGAAGAAGCCGAAAGCTGCCTCACGGTCCTGCGCCGCCGCCGCGCAGAAGAGGAATTGTCCGCCGTCCAGAAACAAATTGAATCGTTTGCAGCCGCCGCCGGAGCAGGCGGCGAGCTGAGGCGTCTCCTGGAACGCAAGCAAGAACTGCGGCGGCGGCTGGATCCCCCCGCGCAATAGTCGTCATTTTTTCTCCGGGTGAATTCGTAGCGCAGGCTTCAGCCTGTGGTTTTTGATTTTTCAGCAAGCTCGTACCGAAAAATCCACAGGCCGAAACCTGTGCCGCAGGAATCTTTCCCGACTTCAGCCCTGTTTGTATTGATTAATACCCGCAAAACAAAATGGTTGACGCATTTGCCCGCCAACGGATAACTTGATCCGGTTTGGGCACGGTGGCACGGTAACGAAGGCGCGGCGAGTTGCATCTAAATTTATGTGCAGTGCGCCCCTGCGAAATGGGGGTGCAAGCGGGGTCGAACCGATCGTTTGCGAGACCGGGAATCGCTTCGTTGCCGCCCATGCCGAATCAATTTGAGCACGAGTTCCGAAACTTGCGTTTCGTTGGTTGCTGGTTTTGCCGATACTTGATTCAGGACCTGATTTGCATTTCCGCGTCGCTTTAAAGGCTGCTTCTGGCATTGTTTTTTGGAGGACTCCTTGGCGCTGGCTATCGAAGAGAAATACGATCAGGTACGGCAGCTCATTGCCATGGGCAAGGAGCGCGGCTACCTGCTGTATGACGAAGTAAATGACATTCTGCCCGCCGAAGTTCATTCCTCCGAAGAGATTGACGACCTTCTCTCCACCTTCGAGAAATACGGAATTGATATTTACGAGGACTTAGCCGCGGCAAAAGCAGCTCGCGCCACCGCCGATCCCACCGTAGCCGAAGCCCCGGAAATCGAATCCAAGGATGATCTTCCCGTCGCGGAAGACGCGGGCGATCTCGACCTCACGCCGGGAATGCTCGAAAAAACCAACGACCCGGTGCGCATGTACCTGCGCGAAATGGGCACGGTTCCACTGCTCACGCGCGAGGGCGAGGTGGCCATCGCCAAGCGCATCGAGCGCGGGCAGCTTCTCGTCCTCAAAACGATCACGCGCTCCCCGATCATCCTGAAGGAATTGCTGACGATCGGCGACGACCTCCGCAAGGGCACGCGTTCAATCAAGGAAATCGTCCAGTTCGACGACGAGGAGCTGACCGAAGAGAAGATCGAAAACAAGACCAAGAAAACTCTCAAAGTCCTCGACAAAATCGCCAAGCTGTACCACGAGTGTTTGCGCGAAGCCGTGAAGCTCGAGCGGATGACCAAGTCGAAGAAGCGCCCCTACCTGCGCCTGAAGTACCACGTTTCCCGCTTGCGCATCGAGATGTCACAACTGGCGCGCTCGATCGAGTTCCACCTGTTTGAGAAGAAGCGGCTCATCGACAAGATTCGCCACACCGTCGAGCGTTTGCAATCCCTCGAACGCGAAGCAGGAAAGCTGGAGCGCCGCGCCGACGCTTCCAAGGGCGACAACGCCGCCGAGGCGCGCAAGGAGCTGCGCACGCGCCGCACCGAGCTGCGCGAAATCGAAGTCTCCAGCGAGACCGGGCTCACCGATCTGAAGCGCATGCTTCAGGTGATACTTCGGGGAGAAGCCGAAGCCGAACAAGCCAAAAAAGAATTGATCGAGGCCAACCTCCGCCTGGTTGTTTCCATCGCAAAAAAGTACACCAATCGCGGATTGCAGTTCCTGGACCTGATTCAGGAAGGCAACATCGGCCTGATGAAAGCCGTGGATAAATTCGAGTGGCGCCGCGGCTACAAATTTTCCACCTACGCCACGTGGTGGATCCGCCAAGCCATCACCCGCGCCATCGCCGACCAGGCCCGCACCATCCGCATCCCGGTGCACATGATCGAGACGATCAACAAGCTGATCCGCACCAGCCGGCAGCTGGTGCAGGAACTCGGTCGCGAACCTACTTCCGAGGAAATCGCCAAGCGCATGGACATTCCCGTGGCGAAGGTTCGCAAGATTTTGAAAATCGCGCAGGAACCGATTTCGCTGGAGACGCCCATCGGCGAAGAAGAAGATTCGCACCTCGGCGATTTCATCGAGGACAAGGCCGTGGTCTCGCCCTCCGACGCCGTCATCAACTTGAATTTGAAGGAACAAACGTCTTCCGTTTTGAAAACGCTGACGCCGCGCGAGGAAAAAGTCATCAAGATGCGCTTCGGCCTGGACGACGGCTCGGAGCACACGCTCGAGGAGGTCGGCCAGTCCTTCGCCGTGACGCGCGAGCGCATCCGCCAAATCGAAGCCAAAGCGCTGCGCAAGCTGCGCCACCCGTCGCGTTCGCGCAAGCTCCGCGCCTTCCTAGAAGGCTCTTCGCGCGATTACCTCTGATCAAATCCTCTGCGGAAAAGACCCCTGATTGTCATTCCGAACGAAGTGAAGAATCTCTCTCGGTCCGGCGGGCAATAGAAGGAGAGATTCCTCGGCGCGCAGCGCGCCTCGGAATGACAAGTTTTGACTGTTCCCGTAAAGTGTGAATCCTAATCAGGTGAGAAGTTCAATCTAGGAAGGCGATGTGGGCCTTGATCCGTTCACGAAATGCAGCGCCACAGCCTCTTTGATGTTGGCGTACAGTTCATCCACAGTCTTCCCTTGCGTAAAAATGTCCTCACCAATGCCTCGCGCGCACCAGAGCTCGCCGTCGTTGTAGACCTCTATTTTTACCAATATCAAGATACCTCGTTAAATCAATGCTATCGCGTTCTACTTTGATTTGCCATCTCTGCAGTTCTAGCGGTGGCCAGACGCGCGGCCTCTGCATTCCATGAGGTCAGAATCTGCTCCAATCCTTCGCGATACGTGGGATAACGCGGCGTCCAGCCGAAATCATGGCGGAAGCGCGCGTTGGTAGTTTTTGTGGATCGAGTGAAGTACTCAACGGCCTGTTCACCGGCGAGCCATTTCGCCAGCCAGATGGGAACGCGGCGGGGCTCGGGGACGCCCAGGCGCGCGGCAAACTCCTTGAGGAAAGTACGCACCGGAACCAATTCGTTGTCGACGATGTGCCACACGCCGCTTCTGGGTTTTTCCGACGCGATCACGTAGGCGCTCGCGGCATCATCGGTGTGAATCATGGCCCACGCCGCCTCTCCGCCGCCGATGATGGGCATCTGGCGCTTGCGCAACGCCTCGGCAATCATCCGCGTGTGGGCAGATTCGCAATCGTAAAAAAAGCCGCCGCGCAGAATCGACACGGTAAAACCCTCCGCCGATTCCGCCTCGCGAGCGATCGTTTCCGCGTCAATGGCCGATTGAATCGCGGGTTCCGCCACGGTCGGTGAGTCCTCATCAAAGGTCGATTCATTCTTGGGCCGCGCAACCCATGTGATGCTTTGCTGCAGGTACGTTTTTGCGCCAATTTTCGCCGCGGCTTCGGTGAGGCAGCGAGTTCCTTTTCGGCGGATGTGGTCGTTCATGGCCCAATCCGCGGGAGTGGTTTTTTGCTTCACGGGAATCGCCGTGGCTGCGTGAATGACGATGTCGCAGCCCTCGGCTGCACGGGCCAGGGATTCGGCATCGAATAAATCCGCGTGGCGCGGCTCCCCGCCCGCTTCTCTCACGGCACTTTCGGCTTTCGCGCTGCGCACCTGTCCGATTGCGGAATGGCCGTGCGCCACGAATTGCCGCACCAGCCGCCGCCCCAGCACTCCGGAAGCCCCCGCGATGAATACCTTCATCGAGCCGCTCCTCGTTGCAGTTTATTGGCACAGGCTTCAGCCTGTGTGGTTTTTCTCACAAGAGCAAAAACAAACCACACAGGCTGAAGCCTGCGCCACTAAACCGCCGTCGCCGGCGTTTTCCCCGAGTCGAGCGAAAGCGCGCGCACCCGCAGCGCGGCCACGACTCCGCCGCCGTAAATCGCCCCGAGCAACAGAAACGCGATGGAGAGCGTCACGTGCTCGGCGAACCATCCGAGCGTAAAGCTCATGCTCACCTGCAAAACCGTTCCGATTACCGAAAAAGCCGACTGCGTGCGCCCCATGAGATGTCGCGGCACGGCGGCCATGATCGATGTCTGCGTCAGCACCCCGCCCAGCGCCCGGCACACTCCAAACAGCGCATTCATCGCCACCGCCACGCTGAGCACGCGCGCATAAGGAAAAAGCATGTGGCCCACAGCCAGCGTGGCCAACGCCACCACCAGCACGGCGTACGGTTTTTTTCGCGCCGCGACGCCCGCCGCAAGCCCTCCGACGATCGCCCCGCCGGCCCAACCGGCCTCGATCCATCCGTATCCCCGCGCGCCCGCGGAGAGCAAATCCTTCGCCAGGGCCACCACCAGAACGTTCGCGCTGATCACTCCGGCCATCATGCAGGCATACGTGAATCCCAGCGCCAGCACCCTCGGCTGCCGCCGCAAGTAGGCCAGTCCTTCCGCGATATCGGCGAAAACACCCAAAACGCCAGGGCCCGCTTCGTCCGTCCGCATCAGCGAGGGCTCGGACATTTCCGGCGGGGCTTCAATCGTGGGCGAGGAGGAAACCAGCCGGATGTTTTGGATTTCGCGCGGCGCGCAATATCCCTGCCGCAACATCAGAAGACAGATTGCGGAAACGACGTACGTCGTTCCGTCAATGCCGAGAATTCCGGCGAGACCCGCGTGTTCATAAATAAATCCGACCAGCGCGCCCGCCGCCGCCATTCCGCCCTGCACGGCGATGAGCACCGTGGCGTTGGCCGTCACCAATTGTTCCTGCGGGACGAGCTCCTGGATTAGCGCATTCGTGGTCGACCAATAAATCGCGAATCCCACCCCCAACAGCAAAACCATCGAGTACAGTTCCCAGAGCGCCAGCCGCCCCGCGTAGGCCAGCAAGGCCGTCCCCAGAACAACCACCGCGCGCGCCGCATCAATAATGATCCCCAAATAGCGGCGGTCCACTCGATCGATCAGCACTCCACCGAACGGCGGCACCACCAGCCCCGGCAGCGTCACCAGAATCACGATCAGGCTTACCTTCACCGTCGAATGTGTCGCACCCAGAACGTACCAGGTCACGCCGGCAAAATTCATTCCCGTTCCAAACAACGACACCAGCATGGCCACAAAGAAAAAGGGGAATCCTGGAAGGCGAAAAAGCGCTTTCCAACTGGGGGTCGATGGATGGTCCGGGGCCATTTCGGAATCGGGAGAGCCGCTCTTCTTCATCTGCGCCAAGTTTAGCGGCATTGTCGTCCCAGGTCCAAGAAAATGAGTCCTCTCACGGGTAACTCATTCCATCCGAATGCCCTGATTATCCCAGCGCAGGACTGGAATCCGCATTGCGCCCCATGCGACAACCTTTAAGCCAAAGATTCCAAAACTGTTGGCGTCGTTTATAGGCAATGTACAAACTCTTTATGCTTCCCTTAGCCGCAAAAAGCTATTTTGCCTCTGCGTACCCGAAGGCCGTTCTTCATAGGATAGATGCGGAAAATGTTGACGCAACAACTTCAGCCGGGCGAGCGCTTCGAGTACTTCCGCATCGAAGCATTCGTCGTGCGCACCTGCATGACCAGCATCTACCGCGCCACGGACCTTCGAAACGGCCAGCTCGTCGCCATCAAAATCCCGCACCCGGAACTCGAATGCGACCCCGCGTTTTACAGCCGCTTCCAGCGCGAACTGGCCATTGGAAAAAAGCTCAAGCATCCCGGCGTCGTGCATATGATCGACAGCGGCGAAATGGATCAGCTTTGCATCGTGACGGAATGGATTGACGGGCGGTTCTTGCGCGAAATTCTCGCTAGGGAAAAAAAGCTTTCCGTGCAGCGCGCGACGCGCATCGCCAGGGGAGTTTGCGAAGCCCTTGATTACATTCACAGCCAGGGAGTCGTGCACCGCGATCTGAAACCGGAAAACATCATGGTCGGCGAAGCAGATGCCACCAAACTCATTGATTTCGGCATCGCCGCCGCCGAAGGCATGCGCCGTCTGACGTTTTCCAAATTTTCAAACGCCATGGGCACTCCCGATTATATTTCGCCCGAACAGATCAAGCGCAAGCGCAGCGACGGGAGAAGCGACGTCTACGCCCTCGGCGTCATTCTCCATGAAATGCTGACCGGGCAGACGCCCTTCAATGGCCCGAATCCATTCGCCGTGATGAACGACCGCCTGGTGAACGATCCGCCTTCCGCGCGCGAAATCAATCCTGAAATCCCGGTGCAAATGCAGGAAATCCTGTATCGAGCAATGGAACGGGATCCGGAAAATCGGTACGCGGGCGCGCGGGAATTTGCGGCTGCCCTGGCGCACCCGGAAAGCGTCGAGGTCGTTGACCGTTCCGCGCGCAAGGAAGGCAAGCACGCGCGTCTTCCATTGATGAAGAGGATTTTGTCCTACGCCATGTTCCTGATGATTCCCGTGGTGCTCCTTACGCTGCTGTTGCTCGTCGCGCGCTTCAAATAATTCTGAATTTCGGCGTCACCCCCCGAAACCTGTCTTAACAAACTCCGGCGGATTACTCTTTCCCCATGGTAGTACTCCCGGCCCATAGCCAATTTCCGCTCTTTTCGCAAGCATGGAGGGAGCGTCGGCATGTCTTGGCGGAACCGGAAAGTTATTCCAGGGAGGAACCCATGGCGCGGAATTTAATTCTCATTGCATCCTGCGCGCTGGCTTTGGTCGCTTCCGCCTCCGTCCGCGCTCAAGATTCGCAATCCTCGACGCCTTCTCTCGGTGACCTGGCGAGGCAGGCTCAAAAAGATAAAGACAAAGAGAAGGCCAGTAAACCCTCCGCGAAGGTCTTGACCAACGATGACCTCCCCTCTGGCTCAACCGGAGGCGCCACGGCGCTCGGCGGCGGATTCGGACAACTCGCCCTGCAGCCGGCCGCCGGAAGCAAGCCCGGCGCAGACCCTACTCCGGCAGAGAAGCTCAACATGCTGGAAACTTTTCTGAGCCAGGTGGACTCCATGGATCGCGCCACACTCGTGCGCAGTGTAATGAATGGGAAAGACACGGATTTCCCGGGACGCGCCAAATGGGAGGACCGATTAGTCGCCGCCAAGGATGCTTACGTAACGCAGTCCCGCGAGCTGATTCAAAAGGCCAGACAAATCCTGGCTGGCGCGGATAGCCTCAAGGGCACCCAGGACCCCAATGATCCTCGCGTGAAGGAAATGAGCGCCAAGTTGCAAAATCTAGTTCGAGATGCCGTGCGCACGGAATCAGCTCTGCAAGCCGTAGTCATCGAGGGCCGCGACCTCGCCGCCCAGCCGGCCGCGCACTAGCGTGGATTTCGCGCCACGGATCACAATGCACATTTAGCGCGAACCGGTGTTGAAAGCCCGGGAACGCCAATCTCCCGAATGGCGTCGCGCCATTCGCCAATCGGGAGATTGGCGCTCCTAGTCAAAATCGGTAAGTGATGCTTTACCCCGAAGATTTTATTCTTTCCCCGGCAGTACCACCTCATAGAACGACGCGCACAATGCGATTTGCTTCTTCGGACTTTGCGGATCGTAGAATATCGGCACGTTCATTCCCACGGAAAGCTGCCGTGAACTGTCTGCCGCACCGCGATCGAAATGTTCGCCCAGGGGTGTGGTGAATTCGTAGCGAATGTTTGGACCGTTGCGCGCCATCCATCGTTTGGTCACCTTCGCCGTGGCCATTTCACCCTCGGCAAGCAGGCGTTTCTGCCGTGCGAGTGCGTTCAACAGAACGAGAACAACCACCACGACGAAGGCAATCGAAAGCGCGTATACCCAAATCTGAGGAGGCCCCGCGAACTGCCCCGCCCCCGAGCGCTGCACCGAAATACCGCTGGCATAAATCCCCAGGGAAGCCAATAGGGCCGCTGAGACCATCGTGCCGATTATTTTTCCACGGCTGCTCATGCGCACTACTCGTGGCCGAGGCAGCTCGGCCAGAGCGCGGCTCATCTCGTCATAAGGTCCGGCACCCTCGCCCGGAGCTCCGCTCGTACTTGCCTCGCCTCGAAATCCTGCCGTCACACCAGCCTCCCCGAAACATGTCCGATCGCCCTGATCCAAATTTTTCCTTGCGCCACAAGAACCACAAGGGTCCCGGATATTTTGTGGCGCCGGCGTCCCGCCGGCGATTTTTCCAATCTCACACGTCGCAAAGTGCCGGCGAGACGTCGACGCAACAAAACATCGCGCGCCATCCCGGTTGCATCTTGTGTCTCCAAATTCTGAATCCTCGGCGAGAATTCCGGATCAGAAATTCCCCTGCGTCGGGCTGTAAGGGCTGGCCAGATACTTCAGCGACTGCGCCTCGTTCTTCGTCGGAAGGATCTTGTCCGGGTCCAGCCGCACCATCACATAGCGGATGTGGTCGTCAATTTTCGTGAACCAGTGCCCGGTCCCCGCCGGGATGATGATCATGTCGCCGGCCTTCAGTTCGTGAACTTCCGGATTCTTGATCGAAGCCGCGCTGAACCCCGGCCCATTCTGTTCGCGCACGGTTTTCAGCGTGCTCGGCCGCGGCTTCGGGTCCACAAGGTCCGGCCCCGTCAGCAGCGTCGCCGAGCCTTCGATCACGTAATAAACCTCGCTCACTTGCTCGTGCTCGGCCACCGCTTCCGCCACGATGTTTTCCGCGCCCGTGGCCTGGCCCAGCTTCCCGCGATAGATGCTCCCAATGCCCACCTGCAGCTTGCCGACATCCACCGAGCGCACCTGCTGGTCCACGAGCTTGTGCTCGATGGCCCGCTGGTTGTAGCCGTCCAGCTCGCTCTTGGGAACATACACAGCCGAGCAGTGATTGCACGTGGGCTTCGGTTCCACTTGCTGCGCGAGCGCTGGGAACACACCGATCACAACGCCCAGCGCCGCAAATTTCAAAGCGATATTTTTGATCTGCATTTGGCTTTCTCCTCGAGAATATTTCTCAGGCTGTTTCGGATCCGGGTGGACTTATCTATACATTAAGATCGCCCAGGATGGGTGGAAAAAACCGCTCGGCCCGATTCCACCTTATCGTTCCGATTGCGTGAAGTCACAGCCGCCCCGATGATCCTCATTCACTCGGAGGCATGATCAGATTACCGGAACCCATCATGAACGGTCCTTTCTCCAATTCCGCGCGAAATCCGACTTATCATGTAGCCATGCCTTCACTGATCGAGTTGCGCGGGCTTACTGTCGAGATCCCCACTCCAGCGGGATGGATTCGTCCAGTGGACGACGTTTCGTTTGCGCTCGGCGCGGGCGAATCGCTTGGGCTTGTCGGCGAATCGGGAAGCGGGAAATCGATGCTCGCGCTGTCGCTGATGGGTTTGCTGCCGCCGGGCGCGCGCGTGAGCGGCGAAGCGTGGTTCTCCGGCCTCGCGACAAGCGCGAACGGCGCACCCGGGGCGCGTATGAATTTGCTCGCGCTCGCCGAACGCGTCGGCGTACGCGGGCGCGACATCGCCATGATTTTTCAGGAGCCGATGACGGCGCTCAATCCCGTCATGCGCGTGGGCGCGCAAATCGCCGAAGCGATTCGCGCGCATCACGCGGGGCTTTCGCGCGGGGAAGTCAATCGCCGCGTCGTCGCAGCGCTCGAGCGCGCCGCCGTGCCTGAGCCCGCCATGCGCGCGCGCCAGTATCCGCACCAGCTCTCGGGCGGCTTGCGTCAGCGCGCCATGATTGCCATGGCACTGGCGGGTGACAATGGCATGGTCCCACGCCTGCTCATCGCCGATGAGCCGACCACCGCGCTCGACGTCACCGTGCAGAAACAAATTCTCGAATTGCTCGCCCAGTTGCGGCGCGAGCTGGGCCTGGCGCTGCTCTTTATCACGCATGACCTCGGCGTTGTCGCACAGGTGGCCGATCGCATCGCGGTCACCTACGCGGGGCGCATTGTGGAGGAAGGCCCGGCGCGCGAGGTGCTCGAACGCCCGCGGCATCCTTATACAGCGGGCCTCTTGCGCGCTTCGCCGCAACTTGTGCGCCACAAGCTCGAGCCGATTCCCGGCACGGTCCCGTCGCTCGCCGCGCTGCCTCCGGGTTGCGCGTTTGAACCGCGCTGCCCGTTGCGCATCGCTGAATGCGCCGCGGCCATGCCAGAGTTGCGCGCCGCCGGCCCCGAGCACCGCGCGCGCTGCATTCTGGTTGCGGAAAGCAACGAGAAAAACGCAAAATGATTTTGGTAGCGCAGGCTTCAGCCTGTGGATTTTAGTCCTTGCAAGGGCGAACCCCACAGGCTGAAGCCTGCGCTACCAAATTCAAGATCCCTTCATCGCCGCAAAAAATTGAGGCTGCAGGATAATCATGACCGCTGATCCAACCCATCACGACAAAATCCGCGAACGCTTCACGGAAACCGCTGACGTTTTTGCCCGAACCACGCGCCGCACGCGAACCGAGGAAAGCGAACGCCTGGCCGAACACGCCACAGCCGGCCTGGCAAACGCGGACAAGCTGCTGGCCATTGATCTCGCTTGCGGCCCCGGCACGTACACGCGCCCGCTGGCCGCGCGTGTTCGTCACGCGATTGGCGCGGACCTGACTCCGGCAATGGTCGAGAAGGCGCGCGCCGAAGCCGCGCGCGACGGCATCAGCAACATTGAATTTGTGTGCGCCGATATTTACGCGCTGCCTTTTCCCGATGGCGCCGCCGGAATCGTTTCCTGCGGCTACGCGTTTCATCACATGACCGATCCCGCGCGCGCCCTGGCTGAAATGGCGCGTGTGTTGCATCCCGGTGGCCGCATGGCGATCACCGACATCATTGTGCGCGAGGGTTGCGACGCCGCGTTCCAGAACGCCGTCGAGCGCGTGCGCGATCCTTCGCATACCAACACGCAAGGCGCCGCAGATTTTCGCTCCATGATCGGGGATTTGGGACTGCGCGTCGTGTCCGAACATATCCACGATAATTGGCACGATTTCGACGTGTGGATGGGAAATGCCGGCAAGTCCCCCGGCGATCCGGTCTACACGCAAACTCGCAGCATGATGGAAAGCCGCATCGGCGATGATCGTTGCGGCTTCCGCCCGCACCGCTCGGAGAAAGTTCCGAGCGGCCTGGAATTCATACACACAGTTTTGTTGCTGATCGCGGAGAAGGCGGAATGAATCACCCTACAAGTGGAGTTAGCTCCAGTGCTTCTGACTCCGGTGGATCTGGCTTCAGGCCCAGTGTGCTTACCGCAAATCTTTGCGGGGCACGGCTTCAGCCGTGCCGTAAAGTTGGCAGAATCGGAGCGGCTTTAGCCGCTGCGGAGAAACTCAAATTTTTGTCATTCCGAGGCGCGCTGCGCGCCGAGGAATCTCTCTTTTCCTGCGTTGAAACCAAAGAGAGATTCCTCACTTCGTTCGGAATGACAATACAAATCACCTTTTCCGCAGCCTATTTAGCCGCCGGTCGGACCGGCGGCGCATCCTGATGTCTGCCCTGCTCCTTGAAGCGCGCAACCTGCGGAAAACATTCTCCGCCGCTGCGAGCGCGTTCGCCATAGGCGCGTCGCGATCCAACGGCGGCGCGCGCACAGGCGTCACAGCCGTCGACAATGTAAACCTCGAACTAGCCGCAGGCGAAACGCTGGCCATCGTCGGCGAATCCGGCAGCGGCAAAACCACGCTCGCGCGCCTGCTCTTGCGCCTCATCGAACCGGACTCCGGCGAATTGCTCGTCGACGGCCGCGATTTTCTGGCCGCGCGCGGCGACAAATTGCGCGCCCTGCGCCGCGAGATGCAAATGGTGTTTCAGGATCCTTACGCCTCGCTCGATCCCAGAATGCGCGTGGGAGCCATCGTCGCCGAGCCGCTCGAAATTCATGAGGCGCAACTTTCCCGCACGGAACGCCGCGCCCGCGTCGTCAAAATGTTGCGCGCCGCCGGCCTCGGAGAAGACGCGTTCACCCGCTACCCGCACGAATTTTCCGGCGGCCAGCGCCAGCGCATCGGCATCGCGCGCGCCCTGGTGCTGCGTCCGCGCCTCGTGGTCGCCGATGAACCGGTCTCCGCGCTGGACGTTTCCGTCGGCGCGCAAATTCTCGAGCTGCTGCAGAATTTGCAGCGCGATTTCTCGCTCACCTACCTGCTGATCTCGCACAGCCTGCCCGTCGTAGCGCAACTTGCCACGCGCATCGCCGTCATGCAGTCCGGCCGCATCGTAGAAACGGGCCCCGCCGCGCAGATTCTCAGCGCGCCCGCGCACCCGTACACGCAGTCGCTGATCGCCGCGATTCCGGCGTTACCCGCGGGGTAGAGTTCAGTGGCGCATGCTTCAGCTTGCGGGGTTTGGACCTTGCAAGGACTAACCCCGCAAGCTAAAGCATGCGCCACTTAGCCCGCGTCCCTCGGCAATCGCCTGCCTAGCCTGATAGACTCAAACAATATGGATTTTCATTTTGAAATTTTGAAAACCGATCCGAGCGGCGCGCGGCTCGGGCGTCTGACGACGCCGCACGGTGTGATTGACACGCCCGCGTTCATGCCGGTGGGCACGGCCGGAACGGTGAAAGGCCTGACGCAGCAGGCGCTCGCAGAGCTTGGCGTGCAGATTCTGCTTGGCAACACCTACCACTTATATTTGCGCCCCGGCCACGAGCGCATTCGCCAACTCGGCGGACTGCACCGCTTCATGTCCTGGCCGGGAGCGATTCTCACGGATTCGGGCGGCTTTCAAGTATTCAGCCTCGCCGACCTGAGGAAAGTCAGCGACGACGGCGTGGTTTTCCGCTCGCATCTGGACGGCTCCGAGCATTTTCTTTCGCCGGAAAAATCGATCGAGATTCAGCAGGCACTCGGCTCGGACATCGCCATGGCCTTTGACGAGTGCATCGAATATCCCGCCGATCACGCGCGGTCGGCCGGCGCCGTGAAGCGCACGGCCGCATGGGCACGCCGCTGCCGTGACTATGCTCGTGCGCCGAGGAACGACGGGCGCTCAAACGCGGAGGCCGCGACCAATCCAGGGCAAGCGCTTTTCGGAATCGTGCAAGGCGGCACGCACGCCGGTCTGCGCCGCGAGAGTGCGCGCCAGCTTGTGGACCTCGATTTTCCGGGCTATGCCGTTGGAGGCCTCGCCGTCGGCGAGCCCCACGCGCTGTCCTGCGATATGGCGGCGGTCTCCACCGAAGAGCTTCCCAAGGACCGTCCGCGCTACGTCATGGGCGTGGGCTTCCCGGAGCAGCTTGCCGATTACGTCCGCTGCGGAGTCGACATGATGGATTGCGTGCTGCCGACGCGCAACGCGCGCAACGGCTGCCTCTTCACCAGCACGGGCCGCGTGAACATCGGCAACGCAATTTACGCCGACGATCCGCGCCCGCCCGATGAACGCTGCTCCTGCATGGTCTGCCGCACCTACTCGCGCGCCTACCTGCGCCACTTGTTTCAGGCCAATGAAATCCTGGCGTCCATCCTGAACTCCCACCACAACGTTGCATTTTTCCTTGACATTATGAGCAAGATTCGACAGGCTATCGCGTTCGGGGAACTGGCGGAATTCTCCTCGGAGTTCCACGCGCGCATCGAAGCGGGTGAACCCTAAGCAACGCAGACTTTTTACCCTGAATCGAATGAAGGGCAGTCTGTGGTTTTTTTCAGGGATCTGTGATCGCGCGCGGGGCTACGCCATCGCACGGAACGCTTCTGGCATCAGTTAAGTTTGAGCGTGCCCTGAGCTTCGGTGTGGACTTCGTGGTCTTGCTCAATTCAGCGGCTCCGCACAACGGGGCCTATTTTTGTCCGCGGCTGATCGCTAAGGGATGAATCGTAACGCAGGGATGGGGTCGCAGCGATGTTCTTGTTGTCATTACGGGAAAATTTGTCTTTAATGGCGCAGGGCGCGGGTGGAAATTCCTTATTACAGCTGCTGCCGATTCTGGCCATCATGGCAATTTTCTACGTGTTGCTGATCCTCCCCGCGCAGCGCCGCCAGAAGAAGACCCAGGAAATGATCAACGCCCTTAAAAATGGAGACAAAGTCATCACCAGCGGCGGCTTATTCGGGACCATTGTGGGGATCGAGGGGGATTCGATCCAGCTTCGCATCGCCGATCAGGTCAAGGTAAAGGTCCTGCGTTCCGCGGTGTCCGGCCTGCAACCAGATAGTAAGGAGGAGTCGTAGGGTCGGGGAAACTTCCGCTCCATTTATTTATCCTGGCGGGTTAAAGATAAAGCCCGCACCCGTGGAGTCCTGAGCCAGTTCAAGCCATGACATCAAATCTCAAGTGGAAAGCGCTTTTTATCGCAGCCGTTATCCTGGCTTGCATCATAGGGCTCGTGGGACGCCCGGATTTTCCTCCTAAGTCCTGGGCCGGGATCAAGTCGAATTTTTCGGACAGCATCAAGCTGGGCCTGGATTTGCAGGGCGGCACGCACCTGATTCTTCAAGTGCAAGTGCAGGAAGCCATCAGCCAGGAAACGGATCAGACCCTGGACCACATCACCACTTTGTTTCGAGACAAAGCCGTCCGCTACGACGAGATTCGCA
Source organism: Candidatus Acidiferrum sp. (assembly GCA_035483715.1). Classification (GTDB taxonomy): domain Bacteria; phylum Acidobacteriota; class Terriglobia; order Acidiferrales; family UBA7541; genus Palsa-360. The sequence goes on along the minus strand of DATHPN010000131.1, from coordinate 70,418 downwards.
AGCTGAGCGACACGCAGATTCTGGTGCACAACATTGCTTCCGAGCAGGCCGGCACCGCGCGCAATCTGATCAACGATCAGTTTCCGGATTGGGATGTTTCCCCCGCTCCCGGCGAACCCTCCGGCTACCTGGTAACGATGAAGCAGACCCGTCTCGTAAACATCCAGCAACAGACCATGGATCAGGCCGAGGAAACGATACGCCGCCGCATTGACGCCCTGGGTTTGACGGAGCCGTTGGTCGCCCCTTATGGCCAGGGAGATAACGAAATCATCGTTGAGCTTCCCGGTGAAGGCGATCCCAACCGGGCCAAGAGCGTTATTCAAGCCGGCGGACAGCTGGAGCTGCACCTGGTTCTGGACATGACCGCATACCAGTCCGAGGCGGCCGCTTTGGCTGCGCACGGCGGCGTTTTGCCGCCCAACGCGCAAATCGTTCAGGGAAAGAGTTCGGCTTCTGGCGGCCAGAGCACCGGCGAGAGTTGGTATGTCATCGACCGCGTGCCCGTGGTCACCGGACGTGACCTGCGCAGTGCGACCGCTGTGCGCAGCACGAAAAACATCGGGTTCTACGATGTGGACTTCACGCTTTCCACCGAGGCGGGCCGCCGCTTCGGTCCCTTCACGGAACAGAACATCGGCAAACAACTGGGTATCGTGCTCGAGCACAAGCTCCAGACCGCTCCGGTCATCAACGGCCGCATTGACGATACAGGTGTAATCGAAGGCCAGTTCGGCGAGCAGGAAGCAAACGATCTTGGCCTGGTCCTTCGTTCCGGAGCGCTGCCTGCGTCCATCAAGTATCTTGAAGAGCGCACCGTCGGTCCTTCGCTCGGAGCGGATTCCATTCGCCACGGAGTGCAGGCATCGATCATCAGCCTGATCGTGGTGATGATGTTCATGGTGGTCTACTACCGCCTGTCGGGCATCAATGCCGTGGTGGCCTTGATCCTGAACCTTGTCCTGCTGCTCGCGGCGCTGGCGTATTTTGGCGCGGTGCTGACTTTGCCCGGCATTGCCGGCGTGATTTTGACGATTGGTATGGGCGTCGATTCGAACGTGCTGATTTTCGAGCGCATCCGGGAAGAATTGCGCGCGGCGAAAGCACCGGTTTCCGCCGTCGACATCGGATTTAAACGCGCCTTCCTGACGATTATCGACACGCACGTGACCACCATCGTCTCGGCCGCTTTCTTGTTCTTGTTCGGAACGGGCCCGATCCGTGGTTTCGCGGTCAGCCTGGCGGTAGGGTTGCTCGCAAACCTATTTACATCAGTTTATGTATCGCGCGTCATCTTTGACTGGCACCTGGCCAAGATGCCCCGCGAAGCGGAACTCAGTATTTAGTAGCGCAGGCTTCAGCCTGTGGGTTTTGGGCTGCCTTGAGCGGAAACACCACGAGGCTAAAGCCCGCGCCACATAAGAGGATTTTTTAGGAACAGTGCAATTTCGGGAACAAATCCATCATCGTTGGTGTCCAACTCTAACGGGTCAGAGCGAGCATGAATTTCTTCAAACAAGTTGATCTGGACTGGATGGGCAAAGCCAAGTACTTCTTTGGCCTATCGTTTCTATTGCTCGCGGCCGGGGTGGCTTCTATCCTGGCCCATGGCGGCCTATTCTATGGCATTGATTTTAAAGGTGGTACGGTTGTCGACGTGCGCTTTGCAGGCCCCCCGCCTATCGATACCCTTCGCAGCGGGCTGGCGGCCCAGGGGATTGGAAACAGCACCATCGTTCCTGTCAGCGACCTGACCACTGCCAACGGGAACGAAGTTTTGATCAACCTGGAGGAAAAGGGCCAGGGAGCCGAGGCGCTGGACGCCGGCAAGACGGCCATCCTCAATGCCCTCCATGCCACGCTCGGCGCGGGTGAAGCCGGCAAGCAGGATTTCAACGCCGCCGGGGCTGACACCATCGCAGAAACTCTGACGCGCAAGGATCCTTTGGCGCTGGGCACGGCCGCCGGCGATCGCTACAACCAACTCGCACGCCAGCTTGCGCAATTTCGCGACCGCGACCACCGCGGCATTGTAACCGACCTGGGCCAGCTTTCCGGAGCGGGCGCAAATGCAAATGTAATCGCCGCATTGCGCGACTCTTTCTACACCAGCACGTTCGCCATCATCAATGTTGAGATTGTCGGTCCGAAAGTCGGCTCCGAACTGCGCCGCCAGGCCGTAGTGGTAACACTGTATGCGCTGGGCGGAATGCTGGTTTATATTGCATTTCGCTTCGAGTGGGTGTACGGTGCTGCCGCTGTGTTGGCGGTGTTTCACGACGTGCTGATTACGCTGGGCCTTTTTTCCATCTTTCACTTTGAGATTTCGCTGACGGTGATTGCGGCTTTACTGACTCTGGTCGGCTATTCCATGAATGACACGATCGTCATCTTCGACCGCATACGTGAGAACGCGCGGCTCATGCGCCGCGAGCCTTTTAAGGCCATCGTAAATCGCTCCATCAATCAGACTCTTTCGCGCACCATTCTGACCAGCGGCCTGACGTTTCTTACCGTGCTGGTTCTGTTCCTCATGGGCGGCCAGGTGCTGCGCGCTTTTTCCTTTGCATTGGTGGTTGGAATTCTGGTAGGAACGTACTCAAGTTTTGGAATTGCCGCACCCTTGGTGGTGGCCTGGAACCAGTGGAGAGGCCAGGGCGCGGCGGTAGTCGCATCCGGAACCGCAGCCGGTACTAAACTCCGGAAGACCTAGGGACGGGCGCGGGCCCGCCGCGGCAGGCCCGCACAGAAAATGTCCGGGGAGCTTTCCGGCAGGAGGGACGTACGATGTTTGATGATCTGCTCGAATCTACAGTAGAAAAGAAGAAAACCAACAAGGGCTGGAGCGTTATCCTCTCCGGCATGGTGCAAGCCCTCATCCTTGGCATCTTGATTTTGATTCCTTTGATCTACACCGAGGCGCTCCCAAAGGCGATGCTCTCGACTTTGCTGATCGCCCCGCCTCCTCCTCCGCCACCGCCTCCTCCGCCGGCGCCCGTGAAGACAATCGTCAAGCCGGTGGCGCGCTTGATCCAATCCGGAAAACTGATGCAGCCGCGCGCGATTCCCAAGGAAGTGGCCGTGTTCAAGGAAGCCGAGCTTCCTCCCGACGTGATTAACAATGCCGGCCAGACGGGCGGCGTGTTCGGCGGCATTCCGGGTCAGGGTATGGTCAGCGCTGTGGCTCCGCCTCCGCCCAAACCGACCGCTCCGCAGCGCGTCAAGCAGGGCGGTAACGTGACGGCCGCGTCGATCATCACGCAGACCAAGCCGCTCTATCCCGCACTGGCTCGCCAGGCCCGCATTCAAGGCAACGTTGTTCTTCACGCGATCATCGATAAGGACGGCAAGGTCGCGCAGCTCGAAGTGATCTCCGGTCACCCGCTTTTGGTGCAAGCGGCATTGGATGCCGTAAAACAGTGGCGCTACAAACCGACGCAGCTGAACGGCGACCCGGTGGAAGTCGACACCACGATTACAGTTACGTTTACGATGGGTGGTTAGTCTTTGTGCAGGACGGCAGCTTGGGGAGCGGTCTTCAACTTCAACGAGGATTGAAGCCCGCGATTTGAGGCCGCCAATCAGGGAGTCGGCCGGGACCGGTAACGCCGGTTCCGGCACGCAAGTTTCAAACGAAATAAAAAGGAGCGAATCATATGCTTGGTAATCTAGCCGTTTGGGCAATGAACCTGGTTGTCCTGCAGGGCCAGTGGGACCTGAGGACAATGTGGGGCAGCATGAGTATTATCGCCAAAGTCGTAGTGGGCATTCTGTTTCTTCTGTCTGCGTGGTCGCTCGGCGTCATGATCGATCGCGTGCTGATGTACAGCGCGGCGCGCAAGCAGTCCCGCGTTTTTGTTCAACAGGTGGCAGGGGCGCTGCGAGAGGGCAAACTCGACGAAGCCATCTCCATCGCCGAGCGCAACAAGAAGAGCCACATCGCCAAGGTAGTCGCCACCGGCCTTTCCGAATTTCAATCCGCTTCTTCGCAGGTCGCTGACGCGGAAGTGATCGAAGCCGCCAAGCGCGGCCTGGATCGCTCGGTCGCCATCGTGCACGCCGAGATGAAGCGCGGCCTCTCCGGCCTCGCCACCATCGGCTCGACCGCCCCGTTCGTCGGACTGTTCGGCACCGTGGTCGGAATCATCAACGCGTTCAAAGGAATTGAAACCACCAAGGCCACCGGGTTGTCGGCGGTTGCCGGCGGTATTTCGGAAGCCCTGGTCACCACCGCTCTTGGATTGCTCGTGGCCGTGCCTGCCGTGTGGGCGTACAACTATTTCACCAACAAGGTTGAGGCGTTTGACGTCGAAATGGACAATTCCTCGATGGAGCTGGTGAACTACTTCATTACGCGCCGTGCAGGCGGAAAGAAGTAACCCATGTCATACAAGCCAAGCGTCGGCCCGCAAATGGCGGCGCCGAACGTGATTCCGATGGCGGACATCATGCTGGTGCTGTTGATCATCTTCATGGTGGTCACGCCCATGCTCTCCAAGGGCTTGACGGTGGAGTTGGCCAAGGTCAACAACCCCTCCGACATGCCCGACGCCGATAAGGACGATGCCGTCATTGTCGGTATCTCAGCGAGCGGGGACGTCTATCTGGGCAGCACGAAGTCCGACATCACCCAGATTGCGGACCAGGTGCGGGACCGCATTTCCAACAAGCTGGACAAGACCGTGTTCGTCAAGAGCGACGGTCGCGCCAAGTACGGCGCTGTCGTCAAGGTCGTGGATGAGATTCGCTCCGCGGGCGTCGATAACGTCGGCTTGATCACCGATCGTGCCGAACAGAATCGGCGGGCCGCTCCACCACCGCCAGCAGGTTAATCTTCACCGCTGGGAAGCGAGGCGTTCGGCCCCGCTTCCCGGTTTTGTTTTGTCGAGTTATCCGTTCCCTGGATTGCACCGGGGACGCACAAATTGAATTAGGAGCCACGACAATGGGAATGGACGTTGGAGGAAAACAGGGCGGTTCGATGGCGACGATGAACGTCGTCCCCCTGATCGATATTCTCCTGGTTTTGATCATCATTTTTATGGTCATTACACCGCTGACGCCGAAAGGTCTGGACGCGCTGGTGCCGCAGCCCGCCCCGCCGAACCAGCAGCAGCAGCCGCAGACTCTTCAGAAGACGATCGTCGTTCAAATTCTCGACACCGGGAAATTGAAAATCAACGATGAGGACGCCACCTGGGATTCGCTCGGGCCGCGCCTCACCGACGTCTTTAAAGAGCGGGCCGAGAAAGTCGCCTTCGTCAAGGGCGATGACGCGGTCCGGTTTGCCGATGTCGCCAGGGCGATCGATGTCATGCGCGGTTCCGGGATCGACAAGGTTGGATTGATCACCGCCAATCTTGAAGCGGGGAAGTAACTCCCCGGCGGTTGCGGGCCCGGCCTGCTTTCGGAAATGCCGGTTTTTTTGCCCTCTAAAAATAAATAATGTTGCTTTGATCCAAGGCATTGCTGGTGTAGAGTGTGCGGCTGTGGCCTGTGCCCCGAAGGATTTGTGTGGCGCGGGAAATTGGGTGCGGGCTCCGTTCGCGTGTTGCACTTGCCAGGTGGGCCGCGGAGCCGGCTGGAACGATCATGAGCGGCTTTGTTCATCGTAGCTCGGCCGTTACAAGCAAAGGTAAATTCACTACCCTCTCGGGGGAAAACAAAATATTCGCGGGGACGGATTGTTTGCCATGAATCCTTTTGCGCATTTCCGGTATTCCAAAAATAAAAATTCCATGGCCCTTTTTGCCGTGGCCATGATTGCTGTGGGCTTTGGCGCCTCGGGCTGCGCCAAGCTGAAGGCTCGCGACGACCTGAACAAGGGCGTGGCCGCCTATCGCGATGGCAAGTACGACCAGGCCATCGAGTTCTTCAAGGATGCCAAGGACAACGATCCTACGCTTACCAACGCCCGCCTGTATCTCGCCACGGCCTATGCCACGCAATACATTCCCGGCGCGCCTTCGGACGAAAACATCCGCATGGGCCAGGCCGCGGTCAAGGAATTCCAGGACGTGCTCTCCGCGGATCCCAATAACATTTCGGCGATTGACGGCATCGGTTCCATTCTCTTCAACATGGCCGGCACTCCCTACACGCGGTCGCGCTTCGAGGAATCCAAGACCTACCATTTGAAGCACATCACTTTGAAACCGGAAGATCCCGAGCCCTACTACTGGATCGGCGTGATCGACTGGACGCTCTCTTACCGGTCCAACCTCGAAACCCGCGGCACCTGGCGCCTCGCGCACCCGGGCAAGCCGCTCAAGGACGACGACCCGATGCCTCCCGATGTTCGCGAGGCCTACATCAAGGAAAACGGCCAGATGATCGATGAGGGTATCGACGACCTTAAGAAGGCCATCGAGCTGCGCCCCGATTACGACGATGCCATGGCCTATCTGAACCTCCTCCTGCGGCGCAAGGCAGACGAGGCCGGCAGCCCTGACGAACGCGCCTCCTTGCTGAAACAGGCCGATGATCTCGTTGAGAAGGCCAAGGAAATCAAGCAGAAGAAAATGGAAGCCCCGGCCAAATCCTGACGGATGCCAGACCGGATAACCTGACTTTGGGAAATGAAGCGGCCCGGAAACGGGCCGCTTTTCGTTTTTGCGCAACACGGGCAAGCCGCCACGCAAAAATTATTCCGGGCCCGCCTTTTCATTTCGTTATTTCCGCGGAATGCCATTTCTTCGCGCTGCCATCGTTCCATTTGGTATGCTTCGAAAATTATGTGCCTTCGCCGGTGCCTGTTTTTCCTGGCCGCCTTCGCCGGTCCTGTCTTCGCCCAGGGCGTACAGCCAGTTGCCGACCGCCTCGCCGCCCAGAATGCGCTCTTTGAAGAGCAATACGAGACGGACCTCCGCAATTTTCCCCAGCGCGCCACCGCGCGCGGCGACTACCGGTATAACGATAGGCTGGCCGATTATTCACTCGGCGCAATCGACCAGCGTCAGAAGGAAGATCAGACCTTCCTTCGCCGGCTACAAGCCATCCCCACGACCGGCTTTTCCGAGCAGGACCAACTCTCGCACGATCTCCTCATTCGAGTGCTCCAGCAGCGCATCGCCGACTTTGACCTCAAAGAGTACGAAATGCCCATCAACACGCAAAGCGGCCTCCATACCAACCTGGCGGATTTGCCGCTTTCCGTTCCTCTCGATTCCGTCAAGCACTACGAGGACTATATCGCGCGCCTTCGCCAGATTCCGCGCGCCCTCAGCCAGACCACGGAAGTTCTCCGTGCGGGCATGAAGGACAACCTGATGCCCGTCCAGTTCATTCTGGAAAAAATCCCCGCGCAATGTCAGGGCATCATCGAAGCGGACCCGTTTCTTTTGCCCACGAAAAAATATCCCTCGGACATTTCTCCGGAAGACCAGAAGCGCTTGACCCAGCAGATTACCGGCGCCGTCAACTCGCAAGTAATTCCCGCGTACCGGAGTTTCGCCGCCTTCGTTCGTACGGAATACGCCCCCGCCGGCCGCACGACGCTCGCGATCACCTCGCTGCCGGACGGTGTGATGCGCTACAAAAACGATATCTACAGCCTGACCACCACTCGCATGTCCCCGGCCGAGATTCACCTGCTGGGTCTGCGCGAGATGGACCGCATCCTGGCCGAGATGACCGTGATCGCCAGGAAAGAAGGTTTTTCCGATCTGGCCTCCTTCCGCGCCGCTCTCAAAACGGATCCGAAATACGTTCCGAAATCCGCGGAACAAATCCTGGACGATTTTCGCCGCGCCATTGCCCAGATGCAGCCAAAACTCCCGGAGCTTTTTACCCTGCTTCCTAAATCGCCGGTAACCGTCGAAGCCATACCCGACTTCCAGGCCAGCGCCGCAACTCACTACGTGACCGGGACGCCGGACGGCAAGCGCCCGGGCCGCGTGGTGGTCGCCACTTCCAACTTTGCCGAGCGCTCCACCATCGACGACGAGTCCACCGCTTACCATGAAGGCATTCCCGGCCACCACATGCAGCTGTCCGTGCAGCAGCAACTTGCGGGTTTGCCGAAATTTCGCCAGCACCTGGGGTTTACGGCCTATATCGAAGGGTGGGGTCTGTACTCAGAGCAACTCGGCAAAGAAGTAGGCTTTTACCAGGACCCCGTCTCCGACTACGGCCGCCTCTCCTCCGAACTCTTTCGCGCCGTGCGGCTCGTCGTGGACACGGGAATCCATTCCCAAGGCTGGACCCGCGATCAAGTGGTGGGCTTCTTCCGCAAGTCCGGCGCTATCGATGAACCCACCATTCAATCCGAGACCGACCGCTACATCTCCTGGCCTGCCCAAGCCCTTGCCTACAAACTGGGCCAGCTCAAGTTCGTCGAACTCCGCGAACGCGCCCGCAAAGAATTGGGCCCCAGGTTTGACCTCCGCGCCTTCCACGACGAGATGCTGGACGGCGGAGCCCTTCCGCTAGACCTCCTTGACGCCCGCACGAATGCGTGGATCGCCCGGCAAAAATCAAAATGACAGCAAAGCGCGGGCTCCCTGCACACCTAAGGCACCCCGGGAACTCTTTTCTCCCCTCGGGCATCAAATAGACATAAAATACAGGAACATGTCTTCACTGGAAAAGCCGGTAGGACTGTCTTCGCTGGTGGGCGTTGGCGGAAAGACCGAGCGCACCACGCGGGCCCTCCAGGCGCGCTTTCTCGAGCTGGTCGAAAAAGTGCGGCAAACGCGGCCGGCGAGCGACATTGAGCTCCTGCGGCGGGCCTTTGACTTTGCCGCCGAGCAGCACCGCACGCAGTTGCGCAAATCGGGCGACCCCTACCTTTCGCATCCCCTGGAAGTCGCGCACATCCTGGCGGATATGAAGCTGGACATCACCACACTGTGCGCCGCCTTGTTGCATGACGTGGTCGAAGACACGCGCGTATCCACGCAGCGCATAACCGAGCGCTTCGGGCAGGATATCGCCACGCTCGTCGAAGGCGTCACGAAAATCAACCGGCTGGACCTCCTGGCCCCCGAGGCGCGCCAGGCCGAAAACGTCCGCAAAATGTTGCTGGCCATGGTGAACGATGTGCGCGTTGTCGTCGTGAAGCTGGCCGACCGCCTGCACAACATGCGCACCCTCGGTTTCCTGTCCCCCGAAAAGCAGCAGCGCATCGCCCGCGAAACGCTCGATATTTATTCTCCGATCGCGCACCGCCTGGGAATGGGTTTGATCCGCGGAGAGCTGGAGGACCTCGCCTTCAGCTATCTCGAGCCCGAGGCGTACCAGGAGCTGCAAAATACCGTAGTTGCCAAACGTAAAGAATTCGAGACGTTTCTCGCGGAATTGAAGGACACCATTCGCAAGCGGCTGGAGGAAAACGGAATTTCCGCCGAGGTCGACGGCCGTGTGAAGCGCCTGTATTCCATTCACCAGAAGAGTTTGCGCCAGCACCGCACCGTCGATCAGATTTACGACCTGCTGGCCGTGCGCATCATTACCGACACCATTCGCAATTGCTACGCCGCGCTCGGCGTGATCCACCAGGTGTGGCGGCCCGTCCCCGGCCGGTTCAAGGATTACATCGCCATGCCCCGGCCCAATCTCTACCAGTCGCTGCACACCACGGTGATCTACTCCGGACAGACATTTGAAGTGCAGATTCGCACGCAGGAAATGCATCGCATCGCCGAACAGGGAGTCGCCGCGCACTGGCGTTACAAAGACGGCAAGGACATCTCGGACGCGGACGATCAGCGCATTTTGTGGATGCGCCAGCTGATTGAATGGGTCAAGGATATGCAGGAGCCGTCGGAATTCATGTCCACCCTCAAAGTGGACTTGTACCCCGAGGAAGTGTACGCATTCACGCCCAAGGGAAAAGTGCTGGCGCTTCCTCGCGGCGCGACTCCCGTGGATTTCGCCTACGCCGTGCACACCGAAGTCGGCAATCAATGCATCGGCGCCAAAGTGAACGGGCAAATTGTCCCGCTGCGCCACGGCCTCTCTAACGGCGATGTGGTCGAGGTGCTGACGCAGAAAGGCCACGTCCCCAGCCGGGACTGGCTGAATTTCGTGCGCACCTCGCGCGCGCGCAGCAAGATTCGCCACCACATTAACTTCGTCGAGCGCAGCCAGGCCACCGAAGTGGGCCGGCGTTTGCTCGAGCGCGAAGCCCGGCAGGTGGGCCGCAGTCTGAAAAAGATTCCCGAGGCGGACCTGATGCGTGTGGCCACCGAATACGGCTGCGCCAAGCTCGACGATTTATTTGCGGATTTAGGTTACGGGAAATATTCGGCGCGGCAAATTATTTCCAATGCGCTGGGCGAACCCCTGGCCCCGCCCAAGCCCGCGGGAGCGAAGGAAGATCCCTCCGCTCGCCTGGTCTCGACCGTCAAGCGCATGCTGCGCGTGGGCGACCCGACGCTACAGGTCGGCGGGCAGAGCGACCTGATGGTCTTCCGCGCCAAGTGCTGCAATCCGATCCCCGGAGATGAGATCGTCGGGTACGTGACCCGCGGCCGCGGCGTCGCCGTCCACTCCCAATCCTGCCCCAACGTGCAGAATTTGCTCTACCAGGTGGAACGCCGCATTGACGTGGAATGGGGCGGCGCGACCGGGTCCACTTATCCTGTCACCTTGCTGATCCGCGCGCAGGACCGCCCAGGTATGCTTGCCGACATCACCGCCGTCATCAGCGAGACCGGCTCCAACATTCGCACCCTCGGCAGCCACCCCGACAATCTGCACGCTCGCATCGATCTCACCCTGGAAATCAGCGACCGCAAGCAACTGGAACGCATTACTGCCAATGTCCGCAAAATCTCCGGCGTGTTCGGCGTCGAACGGCTCTATAACGTGTGAGTGCGTCTTCCTCTTTGTAGTTTGTAGCGCAGGCTTCAGCCTGTGGGGTTTCGACCAGCAGCAACCAAAACCCACAGGCTGAAGCCTGCGCTACTAGACCCCTCGTAATCTTCCAGGCACATGCCAACTCCGCACTCTGCCCGTTCAGCTAAAATAGGAATATGTCCTCCATACGTCTATGGCGCTTGAATCCGGTCCGCCGTCTGCCCTGTGGATTTCTGCTGGCATCGATCGCGCTCTTTAGCTCCTGCAAGCCCGCCCAGAAGCCGAATACCGAGCAGACGGACCAGTTGGCGATGTGGTTAGACAGCGTCCCGCAACTGAAGACCATGAACATTTCCAACGCCGAGGTCGCGGAACTGACCAAAGCGCATCAGGCTGGTCTTAGCGATCCTTCCAGCGTCGTCCTGATTCAGCTTGCGCGCGATCGCAAGCTGCCGTTTGCCGACGGGCAAGCCATCGCAGATTTGCTCAATGCCGGGTCGTCCGAACAAACCGTCCTGGAACTTGCGCGCCTCAATCAATTGGGCCTGTGGGCCGGAGAGGCCCGCGCCATTCGGCTGGCTGGACTTTCCGACAAGATACTTCTGGCCGTGGCCCACCGCCGGTCGCAGAATCTGCCAGTAATCTCCGGACAAAAGCTGGCGGAATTGAAGAACACCGGCGTGCCCGACGCGAAGATCCTGGAAATGATTCAAAAAGGCGACACCGACGAGACGGCCACCAAATACATTGCCCAGCGTGAACGCGCCGCTGGCGGCCATAGCTTCGTATACCAGGCGCATTCCCGCAAATCGCACTGACGGCCGTCCATTCTTGACGATTTCATTTTGCGGCGGGGCTCTTCCCGTATATCCTCGCGGATTGAAATAAAATCAAAAAGCGTGTGGATCGCGCACGCTCGCGAGCGGCCATTGTGACTCCCGTGAAAATTGAAATCGTCCAGGCTGGAAATCCCGTTCTGCGGCAGCGCGCCCAACCGCTGACCATCGCGGAAATCCGCAGCCGCGAAACCCGAAAATTAATCGAGAGCATGCGGACGTGCATGCGCGGTGCGCCCGGCGTGGGCCTCGCGGCTCCCCAACTGGGCCTCGCGCTGCAACTTGCGGTAATCGAAGACCGCGAGGAATATCACAAGGAAGTTCCGGAAGCGCTGTTGAAAGAGCGCGAGCGAAGCCCGGTCCCCTTCCATGTCATCGTCAATCCGGTCCTCGAGGAAATCGGGAGCGAGCGGGCCGAGTTCTTCGAGGGCTGCCTGAGCCTCTCCGGCTTCACAGCACTGGTACCGCGTGCGCGCTCCGTGCGCGTCACTTGCCTGGACGAGCACGGGAAGCACAAAGTGATCGAAGCTTCCGGATGGTATGCGCGGATCCTGCAGCATGAGGTCGATCATCTGGCGGGCACGCTCTACATCGATCGCATGCGCACCAGATCCTTCACTTCGATGGAAAATCTGGCGGCCTTCTGGAAAGGCAAGCCGGTGGAAGAGATTAAGTCGGAACTCGAGCTGAAATTGACCTAGCCATTTTCCAGCAATCGAAAAAACAAGCCCCAGAAGAATCGCCGCATTTCGTGGCGCCGGCGTCCCGCCGGCGATTTGTCCGATCCGCAGTCACGCAAAAAGCGACGACAAGACCCCCGCGCTACAAATTCCGGACAATCAACTTTTGACCCGCAACTTCCGCCCCGGTAGAATCACTTCACCTTGCTTGCCGAGACTCGATTGCCCATTTTTTTTCCGGCCGCGCTGGTGGCCTGCGCAATTCTCGCGTCAGGCTGTGTCCAGCCATTGGGCCCTGGCTATCATTTTGCCGACCGGCAAGCGGAAATCCTGGTATCCCCCGCAACCCCTTCCCGCATTCATTTTCATGTTGCCGACGAACTCGAAAATGCCGGCGATCGTCCGCTGCGCTCGCTCGAAGTTCGCTTGCCCGAAGGACGAGTGTTTGGCGAGGAAAATCTGCGCGTAGTGATTGAGGGCGCGGAGGTTTCCGCGCAGCGTAGTTCGCCGACGGATGTGCGCATGATGCGCGCGCCGTTCGATCCTCCATGGCCGCAAAATGAGATGCGCAAAGTCGTCACGGAATGGGATCTGGTGCCCGAGTCCTCGGCGCGTGGAACGATTGTGGCCTCGCGGGACGGTTTTTTTGTCGCCGACGAAACAGCGCTTCCCGTCTGGCAGACTCCCATCGGTGTTTTTCCCCGGGGAGGAAGGGATCCGGCCAAAGAACTCCTCACGGTATTTTCGCCGCCGGATTTTCGAGTTCTCGCTCCCGGCAAGGCTCTCAAGCGCGCCATGGACGGCAATTATGTAGTCCAGCGTTTTCTGATCAATCCGGATATTGATTTCATTCCGTACGTCGTCGCGGGCCGTTACCAGGAGAAAGTTATCCAGTCGCGCCGGGGAGAAGTCCAATTCTGGACGGTCCGCCCGCTGGACGGCCCGGCTGCGCAAACAGCGGCGGAGCGGCTTTCGTACACCATGACAACGCTCAGGGAATTTTACGGCCCCTCTTCCAAAGAAAAAGGCGCCATACGAATCGCTGAGGCCCCCGTCGAATTGCCTGGCGAATTCGGCGTATCGCTCGATCCCGGGGCAGTTTCTTTTCCGGAAGGCGTGCTTCTCGATCCGCGAATTTTTCAACAGGGCATCGCGAAAGAAGAAGTGCTGCAACTCGCCGAATACGAACTGGCTCGAACCTGGTTCGGCTGGCGGGTTCGCCCGCGCCCGGAAGCGCAGATTCTGATGGGACGCGGGGTGGGAGTCTTCGGCCTGGTGATTGCCGCCGAAGGCCGCGGGCAGGGCGCGCGGCGCGGCATGATTGTGTCCCTGGTGGACCGTTACGACCAGGCACGCGCCGCCGCGCCGGACAAGCGTCTCATGGAACCGCCGGAGGGCTATTCGCGCGCCGAGCGAATTTCGACGGGTTATCGAGGCGCGTTATTTTTGGTGGCCCTGGAAGATTTGTGCGGCCACGACAACCTGAGGGCCGCGTTGCGCGACGTGATTCGAGCCCGCGAGGGCAGCGACACCGGCTATGAGGAACTCAGGGCCGCGGCGGAAATTGAGTCCGGGAAAGACCTGGGGGAAATGTTTCGTAAGTGGCTTGTTGAACCGGGCATCCCCGAAGATTTTCGAGCGCGGTATCAGTAAGGGTTGGTTCGGAGCGGTTTTTAGTAGCACAGGCACTCGACTCGAAACAAATTTCACAAGGAGGATCGCGTGATCGAAACCGTCGCAACCGATCGAGGGCCGAAAGCCATCGGCCCCTATTCGCAGGCCATCCGCGCAAATGGATTTGTGTTTCTCTCTGGACAAATCCCGCTCGATCCGAAGACACAGCAAGTGGTCGAGGGCGATGCCGCAGTGCAGACCGAACGCGTCCTCGAAAATCTGAAGGGCGTGGTGGAAGCGGCAGGATCGTCCATGCAGCGCGTCGTGAAGACCACCGTATTCTTGGCCGACATGAACGATTTCGCCGCGATGAACGAAGTCTACGCGCGCTTTTTCGTCACCCATCCCCCGGCGCGCTCGACCGTGGAGGTGGCGCGCCTTCCCAAAAATGTCCGAGTAGAAATCGATTTGATTGCCCTGCTGTAGCGCGCCTGAAATCCGCCGCCCCGTTTTAGTAGCGCAGGCTTCAGCCTGTGGATTTTGATCGTGGAAATGGCGAAACCCCGCAGGCTGAAGCCTGTGCCACGAATGTCCGACCTCCGAATTTGGGACGCAACTCTCTCTCCCGGCCAGACGGCAGCCATGGAAAAGCCGGTAAAAATCGAAGCCTCCGCTGTTAAGATCCATTCGAAGCGCGGCCCTTCCCTGCGCACACTACAACAGTTTTGGTACTTACTTGCCTCAAGACCGCAATTTGTTGCATATTCCGTGGCGGCGGGTGGGCGCCGTTCGAACCAAGTCCTTTGGTTTTGAACCACCATCCGGGCGGATCCGGCATCTAAGCGAATGGGTAGTCGCCTGCTTCAGTTCTTCTTGCCCATTGGATTTCGATATGCCACAAATCACGGAGTTCGATCCAGCTTCGCCTCGGATTTAGTATGGAAAGCGTGAATCTTGGAGTAGATTTGTAGTAGTAAAAGCCATGGCCGAACCTCTGGGGAGGCTGCCTTTGCTTCATCGCGAGAAGATCAAGTTGCTCGTGCCCGGTGCATTATCCGGGAGGGCCTGCTTCTCTGCGTTGAGAGAATTCTGGCGGCGAATGTTCTCCGGCGATCCAACGCAATCCCACCAGAATCCAATTTCGCTCGCGCGTTCCTTTGACGGGCAACCGTCCTCCCCCGAATTGCACGGAGTCATCGCCATACTCAAAACGATCCGCCAGAGGATTTTAGCCAACGCGCTTTTACGCGGCTGGGCGAAAGGGTTCGTTTGGATGTTGGCCGTGCTCATCGCGGTGGCGGCGGTCAGCGCCAAACTTGCCGGAGCGTTGCTCGTGATCGCTGCGCTCTCGGCCGCGGGCGCGGCGGCGGTATTGGCCTGGTCGTGGCGGAACCGGCCTTCTCATTACGAAACCGCGCGGCGCCTCGATTCCGCTGCCGGACTTAAAGACCGGATTTCCACGGCCATCTACCTCGGCGGCATGGCCGATTCGGACGGCATGATCGGCGAGCAGCGCAAGGACGCACTCGCGCATCTCCGGAAAGTGGAGCCGCGCGGATTTTTTCCCGTGCAGAGGCCGGGAAATGCCAGGCGCGCTTTCGTGCTAGCCCTGCTCGCGGCCGGATTGTTCGCCTATCGCATTCATCACCAGGCGCCGCTCATTTCGCTGCTGAAATCCACGGCGCATTCGCAATTGGTGCAATCCATCCTTTCTCCCATCGTGCACGCCATGGAAAAAGATCTGCAAAGAACTGTTGCCCTGGTCAGCATGAAGCCGGACGCGACCGGCGAAGAAACGCCGCGCAGCGATGCCGCTTCGAGTAGCGACGACCTCTGGAAGGCTGACGACAAGGCCGCCGCGGAAGAACAAAAAGATGCGGCCGATGCCGGCGAAGGCGATCAGCCGCAGGACCAGTTGCAGGCGCCCGGCAGCCAGGAAGGCAATCCTTCCGGCGAAGCCCGCCAGCAAGAGAACAACTCGCAATCGCAAGAAGGCAAGAGCGGAAACGAAAGCGCAGACGACAAATCGCAGCAACAATCCGAACAGCAGGGGCCGGAGGGCCGTCAATCCCTGGGGCAGTCTCTGATGCAGGCCCTGAAAAACATGATGTCGAATTCGCCGAATCAGCAATCCAACAATCGTGCCGCCCAGAAGCCGAGCGCCCAGGGCACGCCGCAGTCGGGCAATTCCCAGCAGCCCGGCGCGACGGAAAGCGACAAGCGCGGCGAATCGCGGGGAAATTCCGACGCCAAACAAAAGGCCACGCAGACCGCCAGCGAAGGCGCCGGGAGCCAGCAAGGATCGAAAGAGTTGCGCAAGGATCAGGAAACGCATCCGGTCAACGCGGTTCCGGACCGCGTCGCCCTCGAGGCCAGCGGGTTCAAGGAACAGACGCGAATGAAAGTTGCCACCGAGACTGGAACCGCGCAGCTTGCCGACCGCGGCCTGTCGCCGCAGCAGGATGCCGTGACCAACGGCGCGGAACAGGAAAATATTCCGGCGCGCTACCGGTTTTACGTGCAGCGTTATTTTGAGCATGCCGATAATGGCAAGCATTGAGTTAGAATCTCGGAGAAATCGCACACGGTTCCGGGGGGCCGGGCTCTGCTTGATTTTCCTGAGCAGCCGGGGAGAGCCCGCTAGATCAAGGATGGATTCATGACCAGTTCGGTGGGAACGGAAGGCCAGACGGGTGGCCAACCCCTCGGCCAGCAAGCGGAATTTCTTGCCGAAAAAATGGCGGAAGTTCGCGGAGAAATTTCCAAGGCCATCGTCGGCCAGACGGAAGTTGTCGACGGAGTGCTGATCGCCTTGCTGGCCGGCGGGCACGTGCTTCTGGAGGGAGCGCCGGGCCTCGGCAAGACCATGCTGGTGCGCACGCTGGCGCAGGCCGTGGCGCTGAAATATTCGCGCATCCAGTTCACTCCCGACCTGATGCCGGCCGACGTGATTGGCACCTCCGTGGTCCAGGAAAACGGGGACGGCAGAAAATCGCTGGGCTTCCAGCCCGGACCAATATTTACTAATCTTCTACTTGCAGACGAAATTAATCGCGCCACTCCCAAGACGCAGTCGGCGCTGCTCGAAGCCATGCAGGAAAAACAGGTCACCGTGGCCCACACCTCGCACCTGCTCGAGGAACCTTTTTTCGTGATGGCCACCCAGAACCCGCTGGAGATGGAGGGCACCTACCCGCTGCCCGAAGCCCAGCTCGACCGCTTCCTGTTCAAACTGCGCGTGCCCTATCCCGGCCGCGAGGACCTGCACGACATTCTGGACCGCACCACGCGGGGGGCCGCCGCCATTGTTTCGCCGGTTGTGAACGGCACGCAAATTCTGGAGATGCGCAAAGTCGTGCGCACGGTTCCCGTGGCGCCGCACGTGCAAGAGTATGTCGTCAAACTCACCCTGGCCACGCATCCCGAGAACCGCGAAAATCTTCTCGCCAGCAAATACATTCGCTACGGAAGCTCTCCGCGCGGCGCGCAGACGTTGATCCTCGGCGGAAAAGTTCGCGCGCTCCTGGACGGCCGCTACAATGTCAGTATGGAAGACATTCAAGCCCTGATGCTGCCCGCCCTGCGCCACCGCATCATCCTGAACTTTGAAGCCCAGGCGGATGGCCGCACGCCCGACGACTTGCTGGAAGAAATCGCCGGCAAGGTCTGCGCGAAATAGGTTTAAGTAGCGCAGGCTTCAGCCTGTGGGGGTTAGTCGTTGCAAGGTCGAAACCCCACAGGCTGAAGCCTGCGCTACTATGAGCTGAACCATGGCCACAACTTCTCCGCTCTTGCTCGACCGCGAATTTCTGAAAACGCTGGAGCAGGTCACGCTTCTGTGCCGCACGAATCTGTCCGGGGCGGTCGGCCCCGAGCACCGCTCCCGCACGCGCGGTCCGGGAATGGAATTCGCCGATTACCGCCGTTACAGCTTTGGCGACGATCCGCGGTCCCTCGACTGGAGCGCCTATCTTCGCCTCGGCAAACTCTTCCTGAAGATTTACGAAACCGAGCAGCATATCCCCGTGCGTATTTTGCTGGACCGCAGCGAGTCCATGGATTTCGGCGATGAGGGCGAGTCGAAATTTCTTTATGCCCAGCGGCTCGCGGCCACTTTCGCGTATCTCGCGCTTTTGCATCTGGACACCACCTCGGTAATTCCCTTTGCCGACCGGCTGCAAAAACCGCTGGTCGTTTCCGGCGGTCGCGAGCGGCTGTGGCCGGTGCTGCAATTCCTCGGCGAACAATCCTGCGGAGGCGGCACGGATTTGTTCGGGTCGGTGAAGGAATTCATGAGCAGTTTTTCGACCCGGGGAATCGCCATCCTGATTTCCGATTTCTTCGACGAGCAGGGCTGCGAGCGCGCCGTCGAAATGCTGCGCTCCGCCGGACACGATTTTGTTTTGCTCCAGGTACACAGCGCCGAGGAGCAGCATCCTTCCGCCGCGGGCGAACTGATTCTGGAGGATGCCGAAACAGGAACGCAGCGCACCGTGGAGTGTTCCCCGCAAAGCACGGCGCTGTACGAGCGCAGGTTCCAGGAATTTTCCGCGCGCCTGCGCCGCCTGGCCCTCCGCAACGGAGGACGATACGCGCGCGCGGTGACCAATATCCCCTACCAGGAATTCGTGCTGCGCAGCCTGCGCAGCGGACAGGTGCTGGCATGAACTGGCTGGCGCTCAGTCCCCTGGAAATTGCGGCTGTGTGGGCCGCGCTCGCCGCGGCGGCGCTGTGGCTGTACCTGCACCACCGGCGGCCGCAGCACCGGAAAGTTTCCACGCTGCGTTTCTGGGCCAGCGTGCAGCCGATTGCGCAGCCGCGCCGGCGCAAGCTTCGCGAGCCCTGGGCATTCCTGGCGCAAATCTTATTTTTATTGCTCCTCGTTCTCGCGCTGGCGAATCCGCGATGGGGTTCCGCCATCCAGGGCCGCAGCGTAGCGATCGTGCTCGATACCTCCATCTGGTCGCAGACGCACCCCGCGGGCGAACCGTCCTGGATGGACCGGGAACGCGCCGAAGCCTTGCGTGTGCTCGATTCGCTCCCCGGCGGAGACCGCGTATTACTGCTGCGCGCCGAGGCCGATGCCCCGCCGATTCTCCCGTTCACGACGGACCGGGCGGCGCTGCGCCACGCCATTCTGAACACGCAGCCTTCCAGCGTCGCCGCGGATCTTCCGCGAGCGCTGGAAGTGGGCCGCGCCGCGCTGGGCGGGACGGGACGCGGCCTGCTCGTTTATGTTGGTCCCGGCCTTGTCGATGCGGACCAAGCGCACGGCCTGGATGAATTTCGCGCGGAAGTGGAATCCTCCGACAATCGCGGCGGCCAGCCGCAATTTCTCGCGCGCCTCGTGGGGGACTGGGCTTCCCTTCAGAACCGCGGCATGACGCGGCTTTCACTGCGCCGTGACGCCGCCCAGCCCGATCGCTGGCGACTGCTTACGCAACTCAAAAATTACAGCAAGCAGAAATCGGATGTGCTGCTAGAGTTTTCCGTGAACGGCCAGCCGATTGGCCGCCACAAAGTATCGCTCGCGCCGGAAGCACTGGCCAACGCGGAGGATGAATTCACCTGGGACCAGGGCGGAATGCTGCAGGCCGAAATCAGCCCTTCCGACGCGCTGCAAGCGGACGACCGGGCCATCGTCAATATCCCCACGTTCCGCACGGTGCGCGTGGCGGTGTTTGCCGACAGCGCCAGCCCCTTCGCCACGGACCTGCTCGGCGTGCTTTCCAGCAATCCGTACGTGCAGGCGCAGGTTCTGCCGGCGGAACTCGGCGCCGGCATTTCTCCGGATATCGCTATTTACCAAGGAGTTAATCCACCCGCCCGTCCGGATTTTAATTCCATCTGGTTTCTCAGCGGCGCCCCGGTTGCCGGATCCCGCCCGCAGCGCGTTACCGGATGGAACTCGCAGCATCCCGCGACGCGCTGGGTCCGCACGCGTGACATCAGCGTGCGCAATCCCGCCGCGCTCAAAGTCCAGCCCGGCGATACCGTTCTCGCTTACACAGAGGGAGATCCTCCCGCCCCGTTAATTTTGGCGCGCGAGCAGGACGGGCGCAGAATTCTGATCATCGGTTTCAACCCTCACGATTCCAATTTTCCGCTGGAGTCGGCGTTCCCCCTGCTGATGGCCGGGAGCGTCGAGTGGATGACGCATTCGGTCGACGAAGTGGCTGACTCGCTTTCCGCGGGCGAGATCGATCTTCCGGGTCCTGCGTCAAAAATCGTCGCACCTTCTGGGAGTGATGTGCCGTTTGCGCACCAGGGCGCGGACATTCATTTCCTGGCGTCGGAAACAGGAATGTACCGGATCGTCGCGCCCGGCGGTGAAAAGACGATCGCCGTAAATCCCCCGGCGCTGCCCGCGCAGCGCGTGCAGTTGACCCCGGCGGAGGTAGCCGAAGTTGAACGAGAACCTCTTCCGCCCCCGGCATGGGACCTGTGGCGTTGGCTGGTCCTCGTGGCCATTGTGGCTCTGTGGCTGGAATGGTGGCTGTACTACGCGGCGCGGGAACGGCAGCGTGCTGCGGAAGTACAGGAAGCGCCCGGCGATCAGACGCCGCCGGAACCACAGGCAGGGATTGATCGGGAACTGGAAGAGGAATCCGGTTTCCGCAAACCAAACTTCGTAGGCAGGTGAAAGAGTGACGTTCGACCAACCCATCTTCCTGGTACTGACCGGATTGCTTCCCCTCCTGTGGGTCTGGATGAGGAAGATGCCCGGCGCATCGCAGGCGTGCCTCGCGCTGAAGTGCGCGGCCTTCACCGCGCTGGTGATCGCGCTGGCCGGTCCCTGGGCTCCGCTGCGCGTCGAGAAGCTGGCCGTCACCGTGCTGATGGATACGTCGGCTAGCATGCCGCGCGAATCGCTGCAGCGTGGCGAGGCCATGCTGCGCGACCTGGTGCGTAAAAATTCCGGCGCCGATTTGCGGCTGGTCACGTTTGCCGAGCACTCCAAGCTTCGCGGCATCCCCGCGCAGGCCGATCAGGTGAATATTCCGCAAGGCGTCGATCCCAAGGAAGGGATGGCCACGAACCTCGAAGAAGCCCTGCAACTGGCCCTCAGTACCTTTCCGTTGCAGGGTCAGCGCCGAATATTACTAATCAGTGACGGCAACGAAAATCGCGGACACGCGCTGACCGAAGCGCTGCGCGCGCGCGAAAGCGGCGT
The DNA here is from genome assembly GCA_035483715.1 of Candidatus Acidiferrum sp. Classification (GTDB taxonomy): domain Bacteria; phylum Acidobacteriota; class Terriglobia; order Acidiferrales; family UBA7541; genus Palsa-360. Next base: position 49,314 of record DATHPN010000131.1, on the reverse strand, counting down.
GGCCGTATTTACCGTGCCTGCCGGCGGCACCGCCCCTCTGTCCGTCCAGGTGGAGAGCGTCGCATCACCTCAAGATGTTTTTTCGGGGGAGCGTTTTCCCATGACGCTGCGCCTGGACAGCGGGAGCGCCATGAAAGCGCGAATCTGGATGACCTCCGAGGGCCAGGAAATCGCGTCCAAAACGGCGGATCTGGCCGCGGGCGGCAACGTGGTTAATCTGGAAGCGCGAATCTCGCACAGCGGCGTCAACCTTTTGGAGGTGCACATTTCGAGCGCCGGCGCCGAGCAAGTCCTCGTGTCGCGCGCGATTACCGTGCGCCGCCCTCACGTGCTTTACGTTTCGGGGGGCAATGAAACTTCCGCGCCGCTGCTGGACACCTTGAAACAGGCCGACGTCGACGTGGAAAAAGTTACGGCTTTTCCGGTGAACCACGCGGCGCGCGACTGGGACGCTGTCCTGCTGGACAATTATCCCGATCACGATCTTGCCGCGGACGAGGACCTGGCGCTCGAGCGATACGTCTACGGCGGCGGCGGATTGATTTTTATCGCCGGCGACAGCAATGCCAAGCTTCCCGACGATCCGAAAACACCATTTGAGAAAATGCTTCCAGTGCGCGCCGAGCCGCCGCCGGAAAAACCGACCGCCGTTGTACTGGTGCTCGATAAATCCGGAAGCATGAGCGGCCCGAAAATCGAAATGGCCCGCGACGCGGCCCGCGCCAGCATCAAAACGCTGCGCCCCATCGACATGATCGGCGTTATTTCCTTTGACGAAACTTTCAACTGGGTCATTCCCATGGGCCCCGCCGGGTCGCTCGAAGACAAGAGCAACCTCATCGCCCAGATCACCGCCAACGGCGGCACCAAGATTTACCAGGCGGTAGAGGCCGGCTTCGAGGCCATTGTGGATCAAAAGGCCACGCACAAACACATCATCCTGCTCACCGACGGCGTGTCCACTCCGGGCACGCAGGAAGATTTCCCGAAACTCGAGAAGGACGCGCTGGCCAAACACGTCACCATCTCCACCATCGGCGTCGGCGACTACATCAATCGCGATCTGCTCGACGAACTGGCGCACAAAACGAAAGGCAAATCCCATTTCGTCGAAAATCCCGAGACGATTCCGCAGATTATCAACGCGGAAGTAAAGTCCACGGAGGACCTGGCCATCCAGGAACGCCCCGTGCGCGCGGTGCGAGTGCGCCCCGTGGAATTCATCGACGGCATCGATTTCACGAAGTCCCCGCGCCTGCGCGGCTTCGTCCAAGCGGAGGCCAAAGACGGCTCGGAAATTATCCTGCGCGTGGATGAAAAGAAGCCTCTCCTGGTGCGCTGGCGCTATGGCCTGGGCCGCGTAATCGCTTTCATGTCCGACGCCAAGAGCCGCTGGGCGGCGCCCTGGGTGCGCTGGGATTCGTTCGGCACTTTGTGGCCGCAAATGGTGCGCGATGTTTCGCACCGCGACCGCACCATTCGCGCCGGCGTGCGTCCCGGAAATCAGGAAGGCGAGGCGGTGGTGTATTACGACGTGCTGGCCAATGCCGACAATCCCACTGGCGAGACGCTCGACAGCGCGGGGCCGCCGCACATTCTGGTTGAAACGCAGGGCGCCGCGCCTCGCACCCTCCCCCTTGAACAGACCGCGCCGGGCCATTACGAGGCGCGCATTCCCGCCGATCAGGGCGGGCTGTACCACATCGTTTCGGGCAATTCGGAGCTGGTTTTGCCCGAGGCCGGTTTTTATCGCGAATCCGAGGAGACCAAACCCCAGGCGGTCAACACCGCGCTGCTCGGCGAAATCAGCCGCGTCACGGGCGGACGCATGCATCCCTCTATCGATCAATTGTTGAATGACCGGGGCGCTATGGTGCGCGAACGCCAGCCGCTGTGGCCTTACTGGCTGATCCTTGCTCTCCTTCTCAATTTCGTGGAAGTCGCCCTACGCAAGGGTTTTTTCGAGCGCCTGGCGTCGTGGCTGCGCCGGCAAAAGCTGCCGCGCTGGCATCGCCAGCCGGCGTAGTAAGTAGCGCAGGCTTCAGCCTGTGGGTTTTACGCGTGCAAGATCTAAACCCACAGGCTGAAGCCTGCGCTACTTACTTTTAGTTTGCAAAAATTCAGCACTAAGATCAAAAATGGGGACTTACCATTTCCGGTCCATCCCTACTTCGGGTCGGCTGGAATCTTGTGGAGAAAAAAGTGAAAGGAGCGTCCCATGAAAGCGACCAGGCGCGATTTCCTGGCGACTGCTGCCACAGCGGCAGGTGCCGCGGTGACAAATGACCTCGCCCACGCGCAGGAACCAGAGCACCAGCACAGCCACCAGGCGGTCCCTTCCGACCTGACGCTGCGCGTGAAGTCGCTGGAATCGTTGCTCGTCGAAAAAGGATTGGTGGACCCGGCAACGCTCGATGCCCTGGTCGACGCGTACGAGCACAAGCTCGGCCCGCGCAACGGCGCGCGCGTGATTGCGCGAGCCTGGGTCGATCCTGCTTACAAGAAGCGCCTGCTCGCCGACGCCACCGCTGCGATCGCGGAATTTGGATTTCCGAGCGAGCATGGCACGCGCATGGTAGCGGTCGAGAACACCTCGAAGCTTCATAATCTGGTTGTCTGCACTCTGTGCTCCTGTTATCCATGGTCGGTCCTGGGCCTGCCTCCGGTTTGGTACAAGTCGGCGGCTTATCGCTCGCGCGCGGTGATTGATCCGCGCGGCGTGCTGCGCGAATTTGGGCAGGAGCTTCCGGAGGATGCCGCGGTACGAGTTTGGGACAGCACCGCGGAAGTGCGCTACATCGTTCTCCCTGAGCGCCCGGCCGGCACTGAGAAGCTAAATGAGCAGGAACTGGCCGAACTGGTCACGCGCGACGCGATGATAGGAGTTACAAAGGTCAAGCCCTCGCAGCCCGGAGGCTCCGCATGAACGGCGTGCATGACATGGGCGGCATGCAAGATATGGGCCCGATTCAATATGAAAAGAACGAGCCCGTCTTTCATGCGCGTTGGGAGGCTCGGGTTCGCGCGCTCGCCCACGCCATGGCGGCGTGGCGCAAGTGGAATCTTGACGCCGACCGTTACGAGAATGAGTTGGTTCCTCCCGCGGAATATCTGCGCTATTCCTACTACGAGCGCTGGTTCGCGGTGCTGGTGGCGCTGCTGGTGAAACGCGGCTTGGTCACAAGCGCGGAGATAAAGAGCGGGGCGCCTGCGGCGGGTTCATCCAAGGCTACCCCGGCGCTTACCGTAGCCGGAGTTATGCCGTTGCTCGCGTTAGGCGTCGTGTCGGGCCGGGACGTGCCGGCAGCCCCGCATTTCAAAGTAGGCGAGCAAGTGCGCGCGCGCAACATCAACCCCACCGGCCACACTCGACTTCCCCGCTACGCACGCGGCAAACTCGGCACCATCGAACGCGATCACGGCGTTTTTGTGTTCCCCGATACGAATGCCCAGTTCCTGGGCGAGAAACCTCAGCACGTATATTCCGTGCGCTTTGCCGCGCGTGAACTGTGGGGCGAACAGGCTGCGCCGCGCGACACTGTAAACCTCGACTTATGGGATGACTACCTTGAGCCAGCCTAAATCTACTCCCGATCCCGAAACCCTCGCCGCCTTGCCGCGCCTTCCACGCGACCAGGGCGGCCCGGTGTTTGCCGAGCCGTGGCAGGCCCAGGCGTTCGCCCTCGCTGTGAAACTTTCCGAGCAAGGCCATTTCACGTGGAAGGAGTGGGCGGCCGCGCTCGCGGATGAACTCAAGGCCGCCTCCGACCGCGGCGAGCCTGACGATGGCTCGCACTACTACGAGCATTGGCTGGCCACTCTTGAGCGCCTGGTCATAGCCAAGGGCTTGAGCGACGCGGCGGCTCTCGCCGCCCGCAAAGAAGCCTGGGCCGATGCCTATCGCCACACACCACACGGCAAGCCCATCGAGTTGGCAGCCGCCCGCGTCGGCAAAAAGTAGGAAGCGCTTCAGCCTGTCTACTTTTTTGAATGCGGAGGTCCCAGCCCAGACAGGCTAAAGCCCGTCCTACCTCGGGATCCAGCTTGGATGACCTGTAAAAAGTCCGTCGGCGAAACCCGTCTGGTAACACAGAAATAATCCAAACGCGACGCTCACAAATCCGGAAGCCACTGCCAGGCCGCGATTTAACTGCACGAAATGCTGAAGCGAATAAGCGAAGGGGAGTGCGATAGCTGCCGTGATCAGCATCATGCCCGCCACGGTTCCGAGTCCAAAGATCAGCAGATAGCCGATGGCCCACGACGGGCGGCTGATGGTTGTCAAAACCAGCAAAGCCACGGCGGCCGATCCGGCCAGACCGTGAACGACACCAACCACCAGCGGGCGCAGGACATGAAAAAGCCCCAGTTGTCTCCACCACTTCGGAGTCCATCCCAGGATGGAAGAGGAATCCATGAAAATCGGCTCGCCGTCTTCATCATGCTTGTGCACCATCCGGCGGCCAAATAAAAAATGGGAATGCGCGCCGGAACCGAGGCGCTTGATCGTCATCCACTCGATCGCGCGGCGCAGGATGCCCGTGAGGTTCAGAACGCCCAGCAGAATCAGCATCAGGCCGACGCATAGTTCCATGCCCAGGCCGAGGCGCGGCGGGACGGTGAGCTTGAAGAGGATGATGGCCGAGCCGACGGCGAGGATCGTCAACGTGTGCCCAAGTCCCCAGAGCGCGCCGATCAAAGCCGCGTGCAGCATGGTGCGTTCGCGGCTCACGATGGTGGTGACGGCCACGACGTGATCGGGATCGGTGGCGTGCCGCATCCCGAGAAAAAATCCCAGCAGCAGGATGGCGAGTAGCGCGGTCATCGGATTCGCTCAATATTTTCGGTGCTCGAACGGCGGAAGTCCAGCGATCTGTCCGCGGGCGGCATCCCACAGTTTCTTGTTCGCCAGCGTCATATCGGATGCGGAGCGCGCCAGAAATCGCACGGCGCAGCCCCCTCGCGAAAGTCGGCTCGCTCCGCCGTAAACATCCGGCACGCTTTTTAATTCCTCATTCAATGCGGCGGAAACTTCTTTCCAGCGCGTGAATCCGTCCGCGAATAATCCGATACATGACAGGTAATCGAATTGTTCCATCATCCCCGGCTGATCGGGCCGTTTCAATGCCGGGACAATCTTCGTCCGATTGATGTAAAGCGGCCGCCCGCATGAATACACTTCGGTGCGCGAATCCATCTCCGTGAAACACCATCTTTCGCCATGGGCCACGCGGCCGGAGGCCATGGAATCCAAAATGATGGCGCGGCTGCCGCGCGACATTTCCACGCGCAAAGACTGGCGCAGCGCGGAGCCTATGTGCGGAATGACGTGATCGGGAAAATATTCGAGCGAGCCTCCTTCGCCCAGATGAATGACAGTTTCGAGGATCGCGGGTTTTTCCGCGGTTCGATAAATTCGCGTCGCCGAAGGCGTGGTCAGACAAACGTGAGTGTCGGCTTCCTGTACAATTTCCGTGACCAGGTGGTCGCCGCCCAGCACGCCTCCTGTCGGATTCAGGAGCATCAAGTAAGAGGCTCCATCGGCGAGAGTCAGCGGCGTCAGGGCCTGCAGCGGCAGCGAAAAACGCGATTGCGCGAGAATCGTCGACGCGCCTCTGCGCGCAAATTGCAAGCGAAGGAATCCGTCGCGTCCGACGCGATCCGCATCCCGCCCACGGCTCCGTTCTCTATTCAAAGAGAAGGGAGTGGCGGATCCACTCGATGAGCGCGTCCACTCCTGAACCGGTCTTGAGATTGGTGAAGACGTAAGGCCTCTCCCCGCGCATGCGCCTCGCATCGCGATCCATCACAGCCAGATCCGCGCCGACGTAGGGCGCGAGATCGATCTTGTTGATCACCAGCATTCCGGACGACATGATGCCCGGCCCGCCCTTGCGCGGAATTTTGTCGCCCTCGGCCACATCGATCACGTAAAACGTGGCGTCAACCAGTTCCGGGCTGAACGTGGCCGCCAGGTTGTCGCCGCCGCTCTCAATGAAAAGAATGTCCAGGTCCGGAAATCTGTTCATCAGCGCGCTCGACGCTTCGAGGTTCACCGAGGCGTCCTCGCGGATGGCCGTGTGCGGGCAGCCGCCGGTTTCAACGCCGACGATCCGCTCGGGCGAAAGGACGCCGCGCCGCGTGAGAAATTCGGCATCCTCACGCGTGTAAATGTCGTTTGTGATCACGGCAAGTTGATACGCGGGTTTCAGGCGCGTGCACAGCGCTTCGACCAGCGCGGTTTTTCCCGAGCCGACGGGTCCGCCAATTCCGATTTTGAGCGGCTTGGAGATCACGACCGGAATAGCCTCGCATCCAGCAACGCGTGGCGCATGCTGGCGATTTCGAGCGCCGGAGCGAAGGACCACATGTCCTGCTCATTTTTGTCTTGCGCCTCTTTTGCAAGCCTGGCGATGAGCGGCCTCACGTTCCACAGTACGCGCTGTCCGGCGAGCTGGCCGAGCGGCAGCAGCCGCAGCGCAGCGCCAACGAGGGCCGCGCTTGTCGAATAGAGATGCGCGCCGGTCATTTCGAGCGCGTCCCATCCGAGGACTCCGCCGATCATCCCGAAAACAATGGGATTATGGCAGGGCGTAGTTTCGCCTGCCGCCGCTTTGCCAAACTGTTCCAGCAATGGATGACACGGCAAGTGAGTTGCGACGCGCAACATCTGTCTCCCCATTTGCCTGCTGGCATCGCGCAATTCGCCCGGTGTTTTCATGGCGTCGAGCGTTTCGTCGAGCGCCAGGCAGGTGTCCAGATTTTCATTTGCCGCGGCTCGCCGGGCACAAACGAGCGCGACCGCATCCGTAGGCCCGGCGCAGCCTTCCAAATACGCGCGCAGAAACGCTTCGACTCCCGCGGCGTCGTGGACCTCTCCGGATTGCACGCAGCACTCCAGGCCAAACGAGTGCGCGTAGGCCCCCGCCGGGAAAAGCCCATCTGAAAATTGAAGCAGGCTAAGAAATTGATTCATGTTGGTGCAATTGCGTGTTTCCGATGGGATCAAAAATTGTCTGACGCTGATCGTACGGCGCGCCGAGGCGTTCCATCAAGCGAATCATCACCTTGTCGTCCGGAACAAGAATTTTATTTTCCTCAAGTGCCAGCGGAAAATGGCGGTTGCCCACTTCAAATGCAATCTTCACCGCTTCCTTGTAGCCCGAAGGATAAATTTCGAGGACGGATTCGACGGCGGCTTCGACCTTCAGATACCAATCCGCTCCAACATGCAGAATCGCGCCCGGCGCAAGAGTTGTCCCTGTAGGAAGCGCGACTCCAATTTTGCGTCCCCGCTCGGTCGTAAATCTTCCGCGCATCCAGCGCCGCTGCTCCCACGTGAGAACCAGTTTGTCCTCTTCTTTTCCGCGCAAGTCATTTTGAATTGCGGAAGGATGCAAGCGATCGATGATGAGTGTGTTGCCCCACATGATTTAAAAGAGAAAATAGCGCTGCGCCATGGGCAAGACCTTGGCGGCCTCGCATGTGAGGAGCGCGCCGTCCGCGCGCACTTCGTACGTGTCGGGATCGACCTCGATGCGGGGCAGGGCGTCGTTGTTGACCATATCCCGCTTGGTCAGGCCGCGGCAGTGATTCACAGCGACAGCGTTTTTCTTCAGCCCGAGCTTTTCGCGTACTCCCGCGTTCATTGCGGCTCGTGACATGAACGTGAGTGACGTCGTATGCGGCGCCCCTCCGAAGCTGCCGAACATCGGCCTGTAAATCACCGGTTGCGGCGTGGGGATCGAAGCGTTTGCGTCGCCCATCGCCGACCACGCGATCATCCCGCCCTTCACAATCATCTCCGGCTTGACCCCGAAAAACGCGGGCTTCCACAACACCAGGTCCGCGAGTTTCCCCGTTTCCACCGAGCCGATTTCGTGCGCCACGCCATGCGCGATCGCGGGATTGATGGTGAACTTCGCGACGTAGCGCCGCACGCGCACATTGTCGCTGCCGGATTTTTCTCCGGGCAGCGGCCCGCGCTGGCGTTTCATTTTGTCCGCCGTTTGCCAGGTCCGCGTGATCACTTCGCCGATGCGGCCCATGGCCTGCGAATCCGAAGACATCATGCTGATCGCGCCCAGATCGTGAAGCACGTCCTCGGCGGCAATCGTTTCCGCGCGAATGCGCGATTCCGCGAAGGCCACATCTTCGGGAATCGAAGGGCTCAGGTGATGGCACACCATGAGCATGTCCAGATGCTCGTTGAGCGTATTCACCGTGAACGGCATGGTGGGATTCGTCGAGGAAGGCAGGCAATTCGGCTCGCCGCAAACTTTGATGATGTCCGGCGCGTGTCCGCCGCCGGCCCCTTCGGTGTGGTAGGTGTGAATCGTGCGTCCCTTGAGCGCGCGGATGGAATCTTGCACGTAGCCGGCTTCGTTGATGGTGTCCGTGTGAATCGCGACCTGCACGTCAAATTCTTCCGCTACCGAGAGCGCGCAATCGATGGCCGCCGGAGTAGTTCCCCAGTCTTCGTGCAGCTTCAAGCCAATCGCGCCAGCCTCGATTTGCTCGCGCAGCGGCTCCGGAGAAGAAGAATTTCCTTTCCCCAGAAATCCCAGGTTGACGGGAAAGCCGTCGGCGGATTCCAACATACGATGCATGTTCCACGCGCCCGGCGTGCACGTGGTGGCGTCCGTGCCAGTGGCTGGGCCGGTGCCGCCGCCGATCAGTGTTGTCAGGCCGCCGGAGAGCGCCGTCTCGACAAGCTGCGGGCAAATAAAATGGACGTGCGCGTCAATCCCGCCGGCGGTCACGATTTTTCCTTCGCCGGCGATCACTTCGGTTCCCGCGCCGATGACCATGCCGGACGTTACCCCGCCCATGATGTCCGGATTGCCGGCCTTTCCGATTCCCACGATGCGTCCGTGGCGGATGCCGATGTCGGCTTTATAAATGCCGCCGTGGTCCACGATCACAGCGTTGGTGATGACCAGATCGAGTGCGCCGTCCGCCGATGTCGCCGTTGAGGATTGCCCCATGCCGTCGCGAATCACTTTGCCCCCGCCGAATTTTGCTTCCTCGCCGGGGATGGTGAGGTCCTTTTCAATTTCGATGAACAATTCCGTGTCGGCCAGGCGAACGCGGTCGCCCGTGGTCGGTCCATAGAGATCCGCATATTGCCGCCGGGGAATTTTCAGACTCATGAAAGAAACCTTTCGGAATCGTTTCCGAAACCGCTTAAAAACCTTGCTCGCCGGCGCGTTTCAACGCGCCGGGCCGGGTCGATTCGTCCGCGAGCCCGTTGGTCAAACCGTTGAGGCCATAAACGTGTTTGGCGCCGCCGATTTCTACCAGCGCAATTTTCTTTGTATCGCCGGGTTCAAATCGCACCGCGGTCCCCGCGGGAATATTCAAGCGCATGCCGAAAGCCGCCGCGCGGTCAAAGCGCAGCGCGCGATTCACTTCAAAGAAATGGAAATGGGAACCAACCTGAATGGGACGGTCACCGGTGTTGGCGACTTCCATTTGGATTTCTCGGCGCCCTTCGTTGGCGATCACATCGCCTTCCGCCAGAAAATACTCACCGGGACTCATCGGACACCTCCAGGCTTCCGCTTCCGTTCCAGTGGCGCATGCTTCAGCTTGCGGGTTTTGGTTTGTGCGAGGCCGCAACCCCGCAAGCTGAAGCATGCGCCACTGTTTACCGAATCGGGTGATGAACCGTCACGAGTTTTGTGCCGTCGGGAAACGTCCCTTCCACCTGCACTTCGTCCACCATTTCCGGCACGCCTTCCATGACGTCATCGCGCTTCAAAATCGTCGCGCCAAATTCCATGAGATCGGAGACCGAGCGCCCGTCGCGGATTCCTTCGAGCAGATCCGCGGTGATGAGAGCAACCGCTTCGGGATAATTCAGCCGCAGTCCGCGCGCCCGCCGCTTGCGCGCAAGTTCCGCCGCCGTGGCGATCATCAGTTTGTCTATTTCTCGTGGCGTGAGATGCATTTTGCGCTGTGTTGCCGCCCGGCGAATTCGATCCGCGCCCTTGCGAATCATAACGAAGCGGCTGGCGATTGACCATGCAAAATCCAAATGCTCTGGATTTAGTAGGGCAGGCTTCAGCCTGTCTGGTTTTTGCATTGGAGTTAACAAAAATCAAAAGCAGGCAGGCTGAAGCCCGTCCTACTGGTGCTTCTTCTTCGCCCGTGGTGTATGATCCGCCGGAACAAACCCCAACATGCTCCAATACCTCGAGCAGCAAACAAGGCTGACGGGCAATCAGCGCCGGATTATCACTGCCGCGGTTTTGGGCGACATGCTCGAGTTCTTCGACTACTTCCTGATCGGCTACGTGGTGGCCTTCATCGCCGGGCCGTGGAAGCTCACCTTTGGCGAATCCGCCGTCATTTTGTTGTCTTCGGGATTTGGCGCAATGTTCGGCGCCGTATTTTACGGCTGGCTCGCGGACAAAATCGGCCGGCGCAAAGTTTTCCTCATGACGGTCGTCAATTTTTCGCTCGCCACCGGCATCCTGACCTTTACGCCCGACAACGCCTGGATTTTTCTCTCCGTCTTCCGTTTTCTGATTGGATTCGGCGTGGGAGGCTTGTACTGCGTGGACCTTCCGCTGGTGCAGGAGTTTGTCCCGGCCTCCAAGCGCGGCATGGTCGGCGGCTTGGTCACCGCAGCCGTTCCCATCGGAGTCCTCCTGGGCTCAGCGCTGGGTGCCTTTGCAACGCCGTATGTGGGCTGGCGAGGCCTTTTTGCAATTGGAGTGGTTCCCGCGCTCCTGACACTTCTCATCCGTTCCTGGGTGCCGGAATCTCCTCGCTGGCTGATCCAGATGGGGAGAATCGAGGAAGCCAGGAAATCGCTGGCCTGGGCCCTGGAAATGGACCCTGCGGACCTGCCGATAGACTCGAGATCCCCGGAGGGTCAAAAGCAGCCCATGTCGCGGCTCTCGGACATCTTCCGGTACCCAAGGAGCCTGGCGGTCTCCTGGATCACGAATCTGGGCGCGCAGACGGGCTACTATGGGCTCACGCTGTGGGTTCCCACCCTGTTGGTCCAGTTATTGGGCGTCACGCCCGCGCGGGCGTCCTTCCTGTTGATCTTTGTCAACTTTGCCGGCCTGTTCGGGCGCGTAGGGTTGTCCTATCTGTCCGACGCCATCGGCCGGAAGTCGTCGGGCGCGATCGCCAGTTTTGGCGCGGCGATTTTGATTGTCGCCGCGGCGCTTTCCCATACCGTGTTTTTCGGAACCGTATCTGTGTTCTGGCTGCTACTGATCGTCAACAACGCGTTTGCCGATGGAGGATTTGCCATCATTGGCCCCTATTCAGCCGAAGTATGGCCCGTGGCGCTGCGAACCACCGGCATGGGCTCGGCCTACGGATTCGGCGGACTGGGAAAGGTGATCGGTCCGCTGGGCCTCGCGCTCATCGTGGGTTCCTCGAACATCATCACGCCGAAAGCTTCGGTCGCGGCCCTGCTGCCGTCCTTCTCTTACCTGGCGGCATGGTTTGCTCTCGCGGGTTTCGCCTACCTTTTCATTGGCATGGAAACGAAGGGCCGCTCGCTCGAGACAATTGAGAAAGATTTGGACGCGTCACGCGCCACAGAGCTTGAATCCGTAAAGGCCGAAGACCGCCGCGCGTAGGCAGTCAGTAGCGCAGGCTTCAGCCTGTGGGTTTTGGTACTTACAAGGACAAACCCCACAGGCTGAAGCCTGCGCTACTAAGATCGCCGGCGCGAGTGGTTCGCCATCTGCTCCAGGACAGCACACACCACTCCCGTGTCTTCCTCTCCATGGCCCATGGCCATCGCCGCGGTATAGAAAGGCGCGCTGGCGGAAAACAACGGCGTCGGACAATCGATCTTCCGCGCGTAGTCGGCAATAATCGTCATGTCCTTCTGCCAGGTCTGCACTTTCATGGTCGCTTCGGAGTAATCTCCCTTCACCATCATCGGCCCGCGCACCTGCAGCATCCGCGACGATCCCGCGCCGTCGGCCACCACCTTCAGCACCACTGCCGGGTCGAGTCCCGATTTCATGGCCATCACCATGGCCTCGGCGGCGGCCACGTTGTGAATCGCCACCAGAAGATTCGCGACGAATTTTACTTTGCAGCCCGCGCCAAAGGCGCCGACATAATAATGCGCGCGCGCAAAACCTTCCAGCACAGGTGCGATGCGTCGGTAGGACTTGCGGTCGCCGCTCGCGTACACCACCAGGTCTTTGACGCGCGCCTGCGCGCCTGTGCCGCTCAGCGTGCAATCGAGCAGAATCGCGCCGCGCGCCGCGAGGCGTTTGCGCGCTTCTTCTTTCACGGGGATCGGCAGCGTGCTGGTTTCGATGACGATTTGATTCACGCGGGATGACTTGGCGATTTCCGCGGCCGTCTCCAGCAGCGCGTCGGAGGATGGCAGCGAGGTCACCACAATGTCGCAGCCAGCAGCCACTTGCCGGCAACTTCGCGCGGCGCTTCCTCCGGCTTTGCTATGTTCCTTTCGGCGTCGCGGGAGCACGTCGTACCCCAGGACCTTGAATCCCGCCCGAATGAGGTTGGCCGACATGGCCGATCCCATGATTCCCAGCCCAATCATGCCTATAGCCTTCGACTCCATGTCACTCCTTCCAATTTGTCGCGATGTTCTAACCGCGAAGTTCAACTTTAGCAGAAGCCGCCGCCGCTGGAAAAAAGTTAAACCGCATCGATGATTTTGTGGCGCCGGCGTCCCGCCGGCGTTTTTGAATCGCGTAGGGACCGAAAAATCGCCGGCGAGATGCCGGCGCCACGTAGTGAGAAATTTGATTTAGGCCGAATCCCCAAAAAGCGCCATGATGAATCGCGAAGCGCTGGAATTTTCCGCCATGATAATCTATAAGTTTGTGCGCACGGTTGCGAACATCCCATCGAGGATTGAGGGTCATGACCAAATCCAAGGACACCATAACGCTCCAGGATATCCAAGCCACCGGGGAACGCTTGAAAAATTGGGGACGCTGGGGCGCCGACGACCAGGCCGGCACACTGAATAATATTTCGCCGCAGGACATCGTGAACGCGGCGCGCCTCATCCGCAAAGGAAAAGTATTCTCGCTGGCGCTCAATTTTGACAGCAACGGCCCGCAGACCGGCCTGTGGGGCAATCGTTTCAATCCCATCCACACCATGCTGGCCACCGGTACGGACGCGGTCGCCGGCCGCCAGGAATCTATCGGAATACGATATGCCGACGACATGGTTTCCATGCCGCTGCAGTGCGGCACGCAGTGGGACGCGCTGGGCCACGTTTTTAACGGCGAGAAAATGTGGAACGGTTACGATGCCCGCCTGGTTGATTCGACGGGCGCGCAAAAAAACGGCATCGAAAACGTGAAAGATAAAATGGTCGGCCGGGGCGTGCTGCTCGATGTGGCCCGTCTTAAAGGCGTGGAATCGCTCGAGGACGGTTACGGAATCGGCACCGCCGAGCTCGAAAAATGCGCCGCCGCGCAGGGCGTTGAAATTCGCAAGGGCGATTTTGTAATCGTCCGCACGGGGCACATGGAACGCTGCCTGAGCGCGGGCAAATGGGAAGGCTATGCGGGCGGCCACGCCCCCGGCCTCCGCTTTCAAACGGCGGAGTGGATTCGCAAGACGGACATGGCCGCGATCTGCGCCGATACCTGGGGTTGCGAAGTGCGGCCAAACGAAACCAGCGCCGCCAGCCAGCCCTGGCACTGGGTGGTCATCCCCATGATCGGCATCAGTATGGGAGAAATTTTTTATTTGAAAGATCTGGCGGCCGATTGCGCGCAGGACCACGTTTACGAATTTTTTTTCTGCGCCCCGCCGCTACCGATCACCAAGGCGGTCGGATCTCCCGTGAATCCCATCGCGATTAAATAGATCACCTAATGTCGTGAAAAGTAAAGGGGTTACCAAAGAGCGGCGGTCTAGATTTACAGGAATGGCATTCACAAGTGGCATATGTCATGGTAAAATGGGTGCATGGTTGGACGAATTACTCTCGATAAAGCTGGACGAATTGTCCTCCCCAAACCGGTTCGGGATGAATTGCAATTAGAGGCCGGCGACACCCTGGAACTGGAAAGTTCCGGCGACAAGATTACTCTGCGGCCCGCCCGCGGTAATACGCAGCTCAGAAAAAAGCATGGTGTGTGGGTGTTTCGATCCGGTGAACCTCTCACGGAGGAGACTGTGGAGCGGACTGCGCGCGAAATCCGCCGGGAACGCGACGATCGGATTTGGGGCAAGGGGTCGTGAGATTTTTCTTCGATACGTCAGTTCTTCTTCCGTGCTTCTTTGAAAACCACATACACCACGAGGCAAGCCTCCGAGTTTTTCTGGAAGTAAACAAAGAACAAGGATGCTGCGGGGCTCATAGCCTGGCGGAATTGTACGCTAACGCGACACGATTCCCGGGCAAGAACCGCCTGGGCGGCGATCAAGCCTTGTTGTTCATCGACGAAGTCCGCGATCGGCTCGCCATCGTGGCGCTTTCGCCGGAGGAGTACTACTCCACGATCAGCGACGCCGCAGGCGAGGGGATTGTGGGAGGCACGATTTACGATGCGTTGCTTTGCCGATGCGCTGTAAAAGCGGAAGCCGAACTGATTTATACCTGGAATGTCCGCCATTTCCAGCAATTCTCAGGGGACGTTGCGAAGCGGCTCAGGACCCCGTAGTTTGCCGCACCTTGTAAGTCAGCCTGATTAGATCCTTGCTATCTTATGAGAGCAGATAAGGTATGGCCCGTCGTCGTTGTTGGAGCAGGGCCAAACGGCCTTACCATTGCAAATCTTCTTGCGCGCTATGGCGTTGATGTTCTGCTCGTCGAGCGCAACGAGACGACCGTCCAGGAGCCCCGGGCGGTCTCGATTGACGATGAATCACTGCGCACCATGCAGGCGATCGGCGTGGTCGACGCCGTCCTGTCACGCGTGGTGCTCGGTTATGGCTCCGACTATTTCAGTGCCGGTGGATCGTGTTTTCTACGGGTTCGGCCCACCGCAAAGGAATTCGGCTATCCGCGGCGGAACGCATTTCGCCAGCCGGTCTTCGAGCAGCAGTTATGGGATTATTTCTGCGAGCACGCGGTTGCCAAAACTCGCTCTGAGGCCTGGTTCAGCACCGAATTGATCGATTTCCGGCAAGGCCCGGACGCGGTTGATCTTGTTTTGCGCCGCGCCGATGGAAACTTGACCGAGGTTTCCACTGCATACCTCGTTGCCTGCGACGGAGGCCGCAGCTTCGTGCGCGAGAAGCTGCGCATCAAACTCAGCGGCTCGACCTTCCGGGAACGCTGGCTCATCCTGGACCTGGAGGAAACCCGGGATCACACTCGCGATACAAAAGTTTTTTGCGATCCCGCTCGCCCTTGTCTCTCGCTTCCCGGCCCGGACCGGACGCGGCGTTTTGAATTCATGTTGCACGACGGGGAAGTGGAACCGGAGGTCACCTCTCCCCAATTCACCGGAAAGTTGCTGAGCCGGCATGGAGAAGAGAACACTCCCCTCCGCCGCAGCCGGGTCTACACGTTCCACGCGCGCATGGCGGACCGCTGGCGCGACGCCCGCATTTTTCTGGTCGGCGACGCCGCGCATCTCACGCCTCCCTTTGCCGGGCAGGGAATGAACAGCGGGATCCGCGACGCGCATAATCTCGCGTGGAAGCTCGCGGCAGTCATCCAGGGCCGGCTGGGTCCGCGCCTGCTCGAATCCTACGAGCAGGAACGCCGCAACCATGCCTGGGAAATGATTCTCCTGGCGATGCGCATGGGCAAAGTGATGATGCCCCGCAACTTCTGGAGCGCGTTTGCATTGCAGGCCGCGTTCCGCCTGCTCAGCGTGGTCCCGCCCGCGCGCGTCTATTTCGCGGAGATGAAATACAAACCCCAGCCGCGATTCGGCTCCGGCTTCCTGGCACACGGAAATAAACACGGCGCAGTGCCGTTGATCGGAAGGCTCTTCCCGCAGCCCGAGGTTCGCGCTGCGAATCGCACTGCGTTGCTGGATGAATTTCTGGGGAACAATTTCGCGCTAGTCTCTTTGCCTCAAACTCCAGCCGGCCTCTTTGAGAAATTGCCCGCCGATTTATGGCCGCCACTTAAAGTACAGCGAGTCGCGATTCGCACGCACGACGACTCCATGCCTCTGCCAAATGGAGTCACGGCTGTTGTTGACACGAGCGGCGATTTCTCACGCTCCACGAAAAGCCTGCCTGCGGGCCTGGTCCTGATTCGTCCGGATCGCTACGCCGCTGCGTTTCTTCCAGCCGAAAATCTTGAGGCAGGCGTACGCGAAGTGGATGAAATGATCACGCGAACTTGGAAGCAGCCTGATATCCCGCCGTGAACGATTCAGAGCGAGTGTGGCAATTTTAATTTTGAAGGGCCAGTGGCTTAAAGCCGTATCTATTCCGCATACAGTACGGCAGGGCCTGAAGGCATGTAATACAAAGACGCTAGGGTTTTGAAATTGCCTTGGATTCATCCCTGATTTCGTTGTTGAACCGGTGTTCTTCCGACGGGGAACAGATCTCTTCAAAAATTGCCGCTTTCGGATTGACGAATTTGATGGTTTCCGCCACCCACGGCTTGGTGTACGTTTTCGGATCCGTGAGCGTCATGTCCAGCATCAAGGTGTCCTTGTCGACGCGCCGCCATCGCTCCACGAGGCGCATCTGGTCGCTGTGCGGATTGCCGAAATGGTCGAGCCAGGTTCTGTCGTCGTAGCCGATCGACTCCACGACGAAGGTATCTCCCTCCCACTTGCCGACGGAATAACCATACCAGGCCGGATCGGGATCCTTCGGAAGCGCGCGCCCATCGGTCCAGATCGTTCGCCAGACGTCGTGATACTGCATGTGCTGAAGTACCCTGTCCGAAATCTGAACAAATTCAAAAGGCCTCAGATTGGCCTCCCACAAATCCCGCGGATAGCCCAGCGGCTCGCATTGCGATACGGGATCGTTGTTCAATTCCGGCTCAACTGCCCTGGGCCCATAGCTGACCTTGTTGGCGTCAAATTTTGCCTTGCCCCATTCTGTCATCGGCGGGGGCGAAGTGTTTGATCTCATCTGCGGCGGGACTTTTTTATCTTTGATGTCCACCCACTTGTCGTCCAGGGAGTGCCTCTCGAAATAGCCCGCGGTTGTGGGCGTGGACCAGACGCCGGAAAGATCGTGGGGATTGAAAGTCTTCGGCTTGGAAAGTTCCTTGGGCAGTTCTTCCGGCTTCCACGCTCCCGGCGAGTATCCGGGCGTGCCGTACGTTTGACCGAATGCAACAGATGAGAACGCCAGCGTTGCCGCCAGGACCTCGACCGATTTGAGGAGTCGATTCCGCATGTTCAATCTCCTTCGGCAGTTCATTCCGATCCTGTTTTCGAATTGGATTTCATAGCATGGGTCGCCAGCGCGAAAGGCGCAGTTCTGCGTGAAATTGCGCCGAACTGTTGGATCTATTTACTGGTAATCCGTGTCCGCCTTCTCACCATTTCCCTTAACGCCACCCATCGTGAAAGTGCGGCCATCGGAGAGCACCATATTTTTGAACTCGACACGCGGCGCGCCGGATCGGGAAGGGTGTCCGGTGATGGTTACTTTGTCCCCTGGCTTCAGCAAGTCTTTATTAAAGCCCGCGCTGGACAACATGTGCGGATTGCCCATCTCGGCGCCCCAATGCGCGACGTTGCCCTGCTCGTCGGTCACATCGAGCAGAATCCCGCAATGAGGGTTGGACCAAATCCATTCGGTCACGGTTCCCTTCAGCGTGACCAACTTGTCCTCTTGATACGCCACGCCAGTCCCGTGGTGCGCGAACAGAGGAGCGCCACATATCAGAATGCCCAGTGCCAAGATTGCAGAAGGTACGAAAATTCGTCTCAAGGCGGCACCTCCAGTAGTCGCTTTTTAGCACGCAAGGTCTAAAAGCGCAACGACCAAGCCGTTCCTTATTCGTGGCCATTCAGCTCTAGCTGCGAGGATTGGGCGACGAGGGCGGATTTTGCTGCGGGGAGATAGCCTTAGCGGGAGCTTCCCCCGGCGGCGTGACTTCGGGCACGGTCGGACCGTTTCCTTGATTGGGCTGCATCGTGGTCGGACCCTCGCCGGCTTCCGTGGGAGCGCTGTCCGGAGTATCCACCTTCACATTCTTCGTCAGCGCGACTTTCTCCAGCGGCACCACATTTTGGAAGGCTTGAACGGGCTTGCCGTCCAGCGCCCCTTGCATGAATTCGAGCCAAATCGGCAACGCGGCGACCGCGCCCGTTTCGGGCTTGCCGAGCGAAACCGATTTATCGTCGTAGCCGACCCATACGCCGGCGGTTATTTCCGGAGTGAAGCCGATGAACCAGGCGTCGGTGAAATCGTTCGTCGTGCCGGTCTTGCCGCCGGCGGGGCGGCCCAGAGCGCGCGCCGGTGTTCCCGTGCCACGCTCAACGACATCCTGGAGCATCGACGTCATCGTGCGCGCTACATCAGGTTCCACCACATCGTGAACCAGGGGATGCGCCTGTTCGAGCAGCGCTCCGTCGTAGGTGGTCACGCGCCGAATCATGTGCGGATCGATGCGGATGCCGTCATCCGGAAACACGGTGAACGCCGAGGTGTGTTCGAGCAGATTCAAATCCGCCGCGCCCAGCGTGATGGGAAGATACGGCGGCAACGGGCTGGTGATGCCGAAGCGGCGGGCCATATCAATCACGCTGTTCATGCCGACTTTTTCGGCGAGCTTCACGGCGGGAACGTTGCGCGAGCCGTCCAGCGCTCGGCGCAGGGTGATCACGCCCTCAAATTTCTCGTCGTAATTGTGCGGAGAGTAGGGTTGGCCGCCGCTCATGGTGGTGAACGGGGCGTCAAGAATAGTATCGAAAGGAGAAAAGCCCTGCTCGATGGCCGCCGAATAAACGTAGATCTTAAAGGACGACCCGACCTGCCGCTGCGCCTGCGTCGCGCGGTTGAATTTTGATTCATCGAAACTGTAACCGCCGACCATGGCCTTGATTTCACCGGTCGGATTATCGATCGCCACCATAGCCGCTTGCGGGCCGACATTCTGCTCCAGCTGGACGCGCGCCACGGTCCCGTTAATCTCCTTGATGCTGACCTCCACAAGATCCCCGGCCTTCAAAAGATCGGCGGGGGATTTGCGGCTGGTCCAGGCAAAATCCGGCGGCGTGAGCACGGCGTGAAGCGAGCCGATTTTAATCGCCGCCGCTTTTTGATCGACGGCCGTCACCAGGCCTTGCACATAGTCGCCCTTATTGATGGGCCAGCGCCAGTCGTCGTCCTCATACGAATCCAGCGTGTCGGTCTTGTCCACCAGGATATTGTCCAGTTTGCCGCGCCAGCCGTGCCGGCGGTCGTAGGCGTGCAGGCCGTCGCGAATGGCCCGATCGGCGGCCTGCTGCATGGTGACGTTGAGCGTGGTGTACACGCGCAGGCCGCGCTGGTGCACCATTTCGGTGCCATAGGTGCTTTCCAGATATTTGCGGATTTCTTCCACATAATATGGCGCCAGCGTATTTCGCGGCGACTGCAGATGCACTCCCAGCGGCTGCGCGATGGCTTGCCGCGACTGGGCCGCCGTGATTTTGCCCGAGTGCGCCATGAGTTCCAGCACCAGATTGCGGCGCGCCAGCGACCGTTGCGGGTGAAGCACCGGCGAATAGCTCGGACCGCGGATCAATCCCGCAAGCAACGCGGCTTCCTGCACATTCAGTTTTCCCACCGGCTTGCCGAAATAATATTCCGAAGCCGCTTCAAATCCGTAATTGCCGTGGGACAGATAAATCTGATTGCAGTACATGGTGAAAATCTGCTGCTTCGAGTAATGCCGTTCGATTTGAAGAGCCAGCAGCGCTTCCTGGACCTTGCGGCCCATCCGGCGGTCGGAGCGGTCCAGAAAAAGCGTCCCGGCAAGTTGCATGGTGATGGTGCTGGCGCCCTCCACCACCCGATGCGCCAGAATATTTCTCCAGGCCGCGCCGGCCACGCGCGTGAAATCCACGCCCCAGTGCTCTTCGAAGTGCTGATCCTCGGTGGTCAGGATCGCGTCCTTCAGGACCGGCGGGATTTGCTCGTAGCTCAGAAGAACGCGGCGCTGCAGGGCGAAGTTGCCGACTACCTGGCCGTCGTCGGCGTACAGCTCGGTGACCACGTCGGGCTGAAAATCTTCGAGGGCGTGAATCTGCGGAAGATCGCTGGAATCCACAAACAGCAGGCCTGCCAGGGAGCCGACGGCAATCGAGGCGAGCAGCAGCAGGGAAAAGGCCACACGGCCGACAACCTTGCGGCCGCGCAAGCGGAGCGTAATCGGCGGCAACTCTACCATGGGGGTTTCATTCTAGCGCAATCACGGGATAAGCACGCGCGGATCAGGAAGATACTGTGTTCCTTTGTTTCCTGATGAGAAATGCTCCGACGGTGACGGCCAGGGCCAGAACGAGCAAGCTGCTGTCGCGAAGCAGTGTAAAAATTGTCAGCGGCTCATCGTTGCCGAAGCAGCCACACTTGATCTGAATGTGCAGAATCAAGGCGCGTGTCATGGCCCCGATAAAGACGAGCAGCAAGGCGCTGGTAATCGCAGCGACCCATCGAAGACCCAGGCCCAAAACCAGCAGCGCTCCCAAGGCGGCCTCCAGCAGCGGAAGGACTCGCGCCATCAATTCTACCGCCCATAACGGGAGCATGTTGTAGGAATCGATGGCCATGGCGAAGAAGAAATGGTAATCGCCAAAGTGCCAGCTGCCGTTGAAATGCAGTTTCGTGTACGCCGCAAATAGAAAAATCAAGCCCAGCGCGACGCGACCCAGCACAAGGAGCATGCGCGGCCATGCGGCCGTACGCGGTGCGGTCTCGGATGAAATCGCGGTAGTGGCCATGATTATTGGCGCAGCAGGTAATCGAAATAACTTTTCAGCAGCTTGTAGTCCACACCGCCGCCGGGAAGAGCCTCGGTCTTGCCGCGCGCCGTGATATAAATCGTCGGCGTCTGGTTGACGTTGCGCTGCACACCCATGGCCCGGTCTCGCTCGATGGAGGCGTTGATTTCACCCATGTGTTGCGATTCAAACGCCTGGAATTTTTTGAATTGCGTTGGGGGGAAGTAGGTGGCCATGACCTCGTCAATGTTCCCTTTGGTGGACCACTCATCCTGGTGATCGTACAGGGCCCGCTCAATGGCTTCAAATTGCCCGAATTCCGCCGCGGCATTGGCAAGGCGCGCGGCCTGGCGCGCATAGGGGTGCATATCGAGCGGGAAGTCGCGGTGGATGAGATAAACCTTCCCCGGGATGACATAGTCGTCGATCACCTGCTTGACCGAGCCTTCAAAGAATCCGCGGCACGCGGGACACTGAAAATCGCCAAAGACTTCCATTGTGATTGGAGCGCTCGGATTTCCAATCGCCTTTACAAAGTTCGGGTTTGCCGGCGCTGCGGCTGCTTTTGCGCTCGCTGGCGCCGGGGCCTTGGCTTGCTGCTTTGCCAAAGCCGCCGATGCGGCCAGGCACAGCGCGACAAAGGTCAGAAATCCAATCTGGCGGACGCGAAGCGATTTCACTTGACGATCTCCTTGGATTTGGTGAGCACCGTATTCTAACCCGAAACGGGTCCTTCTGCACGGATAGACGCGCGGACGAAACGTGGGGTTATCCGCCGCGCGGCGCTTTCTAAGCCTTTCGATGCCCATCTTGGCTGCCAACAGGTTACCAGGAACCTCGGCGAACGAACCCATGCCGACCAGCAGGTTCGAAGCGACCCAGGATTGGCTGGCGGGCAAAAGAGGAAATGGATTGAAATAGCCATGTAACTCTATGTAATTAATAAGGATATTAGACAGTCAAAATACTTGACAACAACACACTCAATTTGTAGAATCGCTGCATCTAATGTTTTGTTGCCGGATCATACCGGGCAAGATCATGAGGAGGGGAGTCAGTCATGAGTAAAATTATTGGAATTGACCTGGGTACGACCAATTCCGTTGTTTCTGTGATGCAGGGCGGCGAGCCGGTAGTGATCCCGAACCAGGAAGGCGGGCGAACGACCCCTTCGGTCGTGGCCATCACCAAGTCGGGCGAACGGCTGGTTGGCCAGGTAGCCAAGCGCCAGGCGGTTACCAATCCGGAAAACACAGTTTATTCGATCAAGAGGTTCATGGGCCACAGGTTCGATGAAGTGACGGACGAGACCAAGCGGGTACCTTACAAAGTTACGCGCGGGGCGCATGACGATGCGCGCGTCGAGATTTTCGGCAAGGCTTATACCCCGCCGGAATTATCCGCGATGATTTTGCAGAAGCTGAAGACCGCCGCGGAAGATTTCCTCGGCGAGAAGGTGACCAAAGCGGTCATCACGGTCCCGGCGTACTTCAATGACAGCCAGCGGCAAGCCACCAAGCAAGCAGGCGAAGTGGCGGGCATGGAAGTGCTCCGCATCATCAATGAACCCACGGCCGCGGCGCTGGCTTACGGCCTGGACAAAAAGAAGGATGAAACCATCGCGGTCTACGACTTGGGTGGTGGCACCTTCGACATTTCCATTCTGGAGGTGGGCGAAGGCGTGGTGGAAGTGAAGGCCACTGCCGGCGACACCCATCTGGGGGGCGATGACGTCGACAATCGCGTCGTCGATTGGCTGATCGCGGAATTCAAAAAGGATCAGGGCATTGACGTCAGCAAGGATCGCATGGCCGTACAGCGGCTGAAGGAAGCCGCGGAAAAAGCCAAGATCGAGTTGTCGCAGATGCAGGAGACAGACATCAATCTGCCCTTCTTGACCGCCGATGCCTCGGGCCCCAAGCACCTGCAGTTAAAACTGACGCGCGCGAAGCTCGAACAGCTGATGGAAGACATCCTGCAGCGAACCATCGGTCCGACCAAGCAGGCGCTTTCCGACGCCGGCATTACGCCGGACAAGATCGACGAAGTCGTGCTCGTGGGCGGCTCGACGCGCATCCCGCGCGTGTTGGAGATCGTCAAGGAATTGTTTGGCGGCAAGGAACCGCACAAGGGCGTCAACCCGGACGAAGTGGTCGCGGTGGGCGCGGCGATTCAGGGCGGCGTGCTCGGCGGCGAGGTGAAGGACATCCTGCTGCTGGACGTGACCCCGTTGTCGCTGGGCGTGGAAACCCTGGGCGGCGTGATGACCGTGCTGATCCCTCGGAACACCACCATTCCGACGCGCAAATCGGAAGTGTTCTCGACCGCGGCGGACAACCAGCCGTCGGTTGAAATTCATGTGCTGCAGGGCGAGCGCAAGATGGCGCCCGACAACCGCACGCTCGGCAAATTCCATCTGATGGGAATTCCGCCGGCTCCGCGGGGATTGCCGCAGGTCGAGGTCACCTTTGACATCGACGCCAACGGCATCCTCAACGTTTCCGCGAAAGATCGCGCCACGAACAAGGAGCAGAAGATCACCATCACCGCATCGACCGGGCTCAGCAAAGAAGAGGCCGAGAAGATGCGCTCCGACGCCGAGGCGCACGCCGAAGAGGACAAGAAGAAGCTCGCGGAAATCGAGGCGCGCAACATTCTCGACAACCGCGTGTATCAGGTCGAGAAGCTGATCGCCGACAATCGCGAAAAGCTTTCCGAATCCGACACCAAGCCGGTGGAAGAAGCGGTCGTGGCGGCAAAGTCGGCGCTCGCCGGCGGCATCCTCGAACAGATTCAGTCGGCGACGGTACAGCTTGAGAGCGTCTCGCACAAACTTGCTGAGGTGCTTTACAAGTCCGCACAAGCCAGCGGAGCGCAAGCCGGCGCCGAGGGTCCTGCGGGCCCTGGGCCGGGCGCGTCCAAGGGCGGACCGGGGTCCGCACCTGAAGGCGAAGTGATCGACGCCGAGTACGTGGACGTCGATGAAACCAAGAAGCCGAACTAAGCGGCACACGCTGCGCGGAGATGCAAATCTCTGCTCCGTGCAGCGTGAGATTTTCAGACGATTTACAGGAGCAAGCGTTGACCACGTTTGAGGGCATCAAGCGGACCGGACCGCCGCATGCGATCCAAAAATTGCGGGAAGGTTTGTTTATGATTCAAATCGTCCTTTCGGAGACCCCGACGGCCGATTGGAAACGTTTGTTTTACGAGGCGCAGCAGGCGCCGCCGCCCGACTTCCCTCCCCGCTCCGTGGATATCAGCGCGGCGCTCATTCGATTCCGCTCCGACGTCCCGAGCGTGGAAGCCAGGACCGCCTGGATCGATCGATGGATCGAGCGCGCCAATCAGAAGGAAGCGGCCATGGGCGGCAAGCTCGACGAAGAGCGCCGGCGCCGTCGCGACGAACACCAGCGCGAGCAGCAGGAATTGGCGGCCATCAACGCGCACTGGGAAAAGTTGTGATGTGGGTATCACAGGCGAAAGAGCCTGTGAGAGAACTTAATTTCGCCGGGCTTTTGTAGCGCCACCCTTCAGGTTGGCATTTCGGAACCAAGCGGCTGCCCGCCTGAAGGCGGGCGCTACACAAGCCAAAAGCGAGCGGCAACTATTTTTGGAAATGATGCACGACCGGGGTTTGCGAGTGATTGGTCAAGAATTACAAACCACGAGTCACGAATCACCAGTCACCAATCACTAGTTACCAGTCACTGAGTCTTTATGGCCACAACCACCAAACAGGACTACTACGAACTGCTGGGCGTTTCCCGCAAGGCGGCGCAAAAGGAAATCCGCCAGGCCTACAGGAAACTCGCGCGCAAGTATCATCCAGACCTGAATCCCGGGGACAAATCCGCGGAAGAAAAATTCAAGCAGGTCCAGGAAGCCTACGACGTTCTCTCCGACGCCAAAAAACGGCAAATGTACGATCAGTTCGGCTTTGAAACTCCCGGTGCCGGAGGAATCCCCGGCACAGGGGATGGCGGCGACGTTCATTTTGATTTTGGCGGCTTTGATTTTGGCGGCGGAGCGGGCGCAGGCGGCGCGGGGCCGAGTTTCCGCGATCTGTTCAGTCAGTTCTTTCGCGGTGGAGGCGCAGCGGTCGAAGCTCCTTCGCATGCCGAGCCGGGCACCAGCCTCGAATATCAGATTGAAATCAGTTTCTGGGAAGCCGTTCGCGGCACGGTAAAAAAACTCACCATCTCGCGCCTGGACGCCTGCAGCGAATGCCACGGCACTGGCGCCGTGGGCCAGCCGCAAACCTGCACCGCATGCGGCGGCACGGGACAGGTCACGCAGACGAGCGGAAAGATGCGTTTCAATTTAACGTGTTCGCGCTGCGGCGGCACGGGACGCCTGCGAAACATCTGCCGCCTCTGCGGCGGCGATGGACGCGTGCGGCGCGCGGACACGATTGAAATTCGTATTCCCGCAGGCGTGCAAACCGGCTCGCGCGTTCGCGTGCCCGGGCGCGGCAACGCAGGAACCGCGGGGGAGCCGCCGGGAGACCTCTACATCATCACCGACGTTCAGCCCCACCCGTTTTTCGACCGCCGCGGCGACGACATCTACACCAGCGTGCCAATTACCGTCACCGAGGCCGCGCTCGGCGCGAAAATCGAAGTGCCCACCATCGACGGGCGATCGCTCCTGCGCGTTCCCCCGGGTACGAACAGTGGGCAGAAATTGCGCCTGCGAGAAAAGGGCGTGCCTTCCGTGCGCACTCCGGGGCATCGCGGCGACCAGTACGTGGATCTGCAAGTGGTGGTGCCGAAACCGGTGGACGAACGCGTGCGCGAACTCTTGAAAGAACTGCAGAAAATTGCGCCGGAAGATCCGCGCAAGGATCTGTTTGAGAAAGCCAAGGCGTAACAGGGCGTGGAAAAAGGAGTCTATTTTGTCATTCCGAGCGAAGCGAGGAATCTCTCTTTCGTCTCAGCCAGAGAAAAAAGACTGAGAGATTCCTCGCTTCGCCCGGAATGGCAAAAATGTGCAGCGCTTTTTCCGCAACCTGGCAAGCGTAAGGAATGCAGCGATGACACGCGTAAATCCAAAACGAAAAAAGGCCCGCGCCGGATACATGATTTCGGCGGTAGCGGAATTGTACAAACTGCACCCCCAAACCCTGCGCCTCTACGAGCGCGTGGGGCTGCTGAAGCCTTCACGCTCCGACGGCAACACGCGGCTTTACACGGACTCGGACCTGGAACGCCTGGAAGTCATCCTGACCCTGACACGCGAAATGGGCGTGAACCTCGCAGGAATCGAAATCATCTTGAACATGCGCGAAAAAATGGCCGAGATGCAGCACCAGATGGAAGCGTTCACTTCTTTCGTTCAGCAGGAACTCGCGCGCGGCCTCCGCTCCGTCAACGCGCGCCCGCAGGAAGACGCCCTGGCGCGCGTTCCGCCGCCGAAGGTGATTCGCGTGCACAAGTAGCGTGATTTGTGATTCGTAATTCGTGAAAACCATTCGCTGCGTTTGGATTATTGCCACCAACGTCTGTTCCTCTCGATTTTCGCACGAATTACAAATCACAAATCACGAATCACTGTCTTCATCCGTGTGAATCCGTGTTCATCCGTGGTTCATTTTCCTGCTTTTCCACACACGCGATACTTTCCACAGGGCGGGACAACTTGCGCAAGCTTAGCCGCGCGCCTATGCTGGCTTTATGGCGCAACCGAATTGCCCGCTATGCGGCGGAACAGGATGGAAGACCGTCGACCGCGTTGCGGAAGAAGAAAAGCTCACGAGCGGTTCCTGGGTGAAGCCCATCGAAGGCGCCAACGCAACCAAACGCGTCTGGGCCGTGCCCTGCGATTGCACGGGCAAGGACCGAGTCGCGCGTGCGATGGGACGCGCGCGCCTTCCAAACCGCTACGAACACTGCGACTTCGACAACTTCGATACCAAACTTTATGACGCTGAAAATGGCCCGGAGTATCCCAAGTGGAACCAGGCCCTCGAGCAGGCCAAGCTGGTCACGGAAGCATTCGCCCGCGATTATCCAGTGGGCACCGATACGGGACTCCTGCTGATGGGGCCGTGCGGCGCGGGCAAGACCCATCTTGCCGTGGCCACGCTCCGGCAAATCGTTTTGCGCGGCCACACGGGACTTTTTTACGATTACCGCGAACTGCTCAAGGAAATCCAGGGAAGCTACAATCCGGAAAGTCAGACCAGCGAACTCGGCGTGCTCGAGCCCGTGTTGACTGCCGACGTTTTGCTCCTTGATGATCTCGGCGCCAACAAGCCTTCTGCCTGGGCCATGGAAACCGTCGGCCACATCCTCAACTCCCGCTACAACGAACGGCGCATCACGCTGCTGACGACCAATTATCTCGATAATGCCGGCCCGAATACGACGCCGGCATCGAGGAGCCGCCATCTCCCTTCCGGCCAGGCGGTTTCCCCCGCGCGCGAGGATTCTCTCACGGACCGTTTGGGCATGCGGATCCGCTCCCGCCTGTATGAAATGTGCCGCATGGTCGAGCTCTTCGCTCCCGACTACCGCCGCGAGGTCCGCCAGGCCGGGGGAGCGCGATCATGAATCGTCAACCGTCGAGAGTTAAGAGTTGAGAGTTCAGAATCGACTTTTCAGTCGGCCCGGGATTTGCTCGGCGGAACAAGGGTCTTTCCGATCTCTTAACCCTCAACTGTAAACTCTCAACTTCCGCCTACAAATCGCGAATTACGACCCCCCTTACCAGGAGGGGTACAGTTTGAACCTACGCGACAGGATCTTGGCGGCCGCCGCCGTGATCCGTGGAGGCAAGGATGAAAGCATCCATGTTTTATCGAATCGCTGCTGTTCTTTTGCTGCTTTTCGCCGCAGGTCATACACTTGGCTTTCGCGAATCTGATCCTAAATGGGGAGTTGATGCCCTTCTCAGCTCCATGCGGTCAATTCACTTTGACGTGCAGGGATTCGATCGCACGTATTGGGACATCTTTGAGGCGGCCGGATTCTCTGTCGGCGTGTTTTATCTATTCGCGGCGATATTGGCATGGCAGCTAGGAGGTCTTCCGGCAGCGACTTTAGCGCTCATGCGCGGCACTGCGTGGGCGTTCGCCCTTTGCTTTGCCGCCATTACGGTTGTGAGCTGGAGATACCTCTTTGTCCTGCCCATCGCTTTTTCATTCGTAATTACGATATGTTTGACTGCGGCGGCATGGCTTTCAGCAAGGCAGGTTTCCATGCCCCGATTGCAAAAGTAAGGGGAGCGGATTCAAACTGCACCACTAACTCCTACCGCTTTAATTGACACGGGCCACAAAGCGCGGGTATCATCGCCTCGGTGCGGCACCTGGGTGGGAAGCCGCGCTTCCTTCCTTGCACCTCCCCGTGACTCGGAAGATAACCCGAGCGTTTCCTGTTGGGAGCGAAGCAGGGACCTCACTGGAGGCAGTACGATGTTTTCCGACAATGAAAACCCCGGCGCGGAGCTTTCCGCCGGACAAACCGCAACCGCCGCAACCGCGGCGCCTGAAGAAACCTCAAATTTGAACACTGAGCAGTCAGCGCCTGACGCAGTTCCAGCGCAAGATCCACTTGCCGCTCTTACAGCGCCTCCCGCAGAGCCCGCCGTTGTGACCGTGACTCCTTCAGAACCCGTGGCTGCGCCGGATGGCGCGGCAGCCGTCGAACATTCCAACGTAAGTGAAACAGTCGATACCGCGTTGGATTCCGGCGAGCCTGCCACGGAATCAAACGCCGAGATGGAACAGCTCATGGAGCAGTACGCCGCTCCCCATCAGGCCCCGGCGGAAGGTGAAATTGAATCGGGACAGGTTGTGGCTATCACCGATCTCGGCGTGGTCGTGAACCTGGGAGCCAAGACCGAAGGTCTGATTCCCGCGCAGGAATTTGCCGAACTGGACGGCCCGTTCCCTCTCGTGGTCGGACAACCGGTGGAAGTCCAGCGCACCGGCGAGCGCAAGGAAGGGATGGTGCTGCTCTCCTACCAGCGCGTGAAGCGCCGCCGCGTCTGGGGCAAGATTGAAGAGGCTTACCGAACCAAGTCCGACATCAACGGAAAAATCGTAGACCACATCAAGGGCGGCCTTGTGGTGGACATCGGTGTGCGCGCCTTCTTACCGGCATCGCAGGCCGACCTGCATCCGGTGCGTGACCTGGACGAATGGAAGGGCCGCGAACTCGCCGTCCGCGTGCTGAAGATGAACCGCAAACGCGGCAACGTGGTCGTCAGCCGCCGCGCGATTCTGGACGAACAGGTGGCCTCGCAGCGCCAGGCCATGCTGGACTCGCTGGCGGAGGGACAGACCGTGCGCGGCGTGGTCAAGAACGTCACCGGCTACGGCGCGTTCGTGGACCTGGGCGGCATTGACGGACTCCTGCACATCACCGACATGTCCTGGGGCCGCGTGGCCAGCCCCCTCGACGCAGTTTCGCCGGGCGAGGAAGTCGAAGTCAAAATTCTCAAGTACGATAAGGAAAAGGGACGCGTGTCGCTGGGACGCAAACAATTGCTGCCCGACCCGTGGGCCTCGGTGGTGGAACGCTACACGAAGGGCACAAAACTCACCGGCAAGATCATGGGCCTGACCGATTACGGTGCGTTTGTGGAACTCGAGCCCGGCATCGAAGGACTGGTGCACGTCAGCGAGATGAGCTGGTCCAAGCGCAAGCAGCATCCCTCGAAAATCGTGAAAGTGGGCGACGATGCCGAAGTCATTGTGCTGGGTGTCGATTCCAATGAGCGGCGAATTTCGCTGGGCATGAAGCAGGCGCAGTCCGATCCGTGGCAACAGCTCGCGGAAAAATATCCCGTGGGCACGGTGGTGAAGGGCAGCATCCGCAATCTGACCGAATTCGGGGCCTTCCTGGAAATTGAGGAAGGATTCGACGGCCTTATTCACGTCAGCGACATTTCCTGGACCGGGCGAATCAAGAATCCTTCCGAAGTGTACAAGAAGGGCGACATCGTCGAAGCCAAAGTTTTGAAGATCGATCAGGGCACGCGGCGCGTTTCGCTCGGCGTCAAACAGGTGAACGACATATGGTCCTCGTGGTTTGAAAAACACAAGGTCGGCGACCTGGTGCGCGGAAGAGTTTCGCGCGTCACCACGTTTGGCGCATTCGTCGAGCTGGCGGACGGCATCGAAGGCCTGTGCCATATTTCGGAAATCGACGACCGCCGCGGCAAGGGCGGCGATAAACCGCAAGGACCGCCGCGTCCCGGCGTCCGGCAGAGCGGACTGCTCGATCCCGGCCGCGATTATGAGTTCAAGATTGTCAAGATCAGCATGGATCAGCATAAAATCGGGCTCAGTTACCGTGGCGCGCAAAAGCAGGCGGAACGCCGCGACATGGATGATTACCGGTCGACGAAGTCTTCGGCCAAAGCCACGATCGGTGATGCGATTATGGCCAAGCGTTCCCTGTAGTTAGGGCTTCGGCGGACCCCCAGCCGGAGTGTAAATAATATTTCCCTTAAGCCTCGTTTGGTGATATGGAATTGCCACTAAAGGCAGCCCGATGGGGGATTTTTCTCCCGCGAGCCGGTGGCGCGTTCCCGAGGCGCGTCTTAGCCTGCACCGAGTGGTGCTATTTTTAGAGTTCGGCGGAGCATACATCAATGACCGATTCGACCGTGACAAAGGCGGACCTGGTTGAAGAAGTGGTTCGCGTCACAGAACTTCCACGCAAAGAGTCCGAGGCCGTCGTCGAAACGATTTTTGAAAGCATCATCGGCGCGCTGCAGGGCGGCGACCGCATCGAAATCCGTGGCTTCGGCAGTTTTCGCACGCGGCAGCGCCGCGGCCGCACCGGGCGCAATCCCAAGACCGGCGCCAAGGTCGAGGTGCCGCCCAAGAAAATCCCGTTCTTCAAGCCCAGCAAGGAGTTGAAGGACCACGTCAACTCCGGCGCGCCGGCGGCCACCGGCTCGGGCTCCGCTCCGGCAGTGCCGCAGAGCTAGAGGCGCGCGGCGGACCCCGGCCCTTCGCTGTCCGCAGCCAATACTCCCTATGGATTACCTCTGGACGCCCTGGCGCTACCGATACGTCGCCGAAGCCAAAAATGTTTCGGGTTGCGTCTTCTGCAACGCTGCTGCCGCAAATGAGGATGAAGAGTGGCTCATTGTCCATCGCGCCGTAAAAAATTACGTCATCCTGAATCGCTATCCGTACACGTCGGGGCACGTGATGATCGTCCCGTACGCGCACACCGCGGATTTTTCCGGGCTGGAACGAGATACCGCGGCGGAAATGATGCTGCTCACGCAGCGGGTGCAGGCGGCGATTGATGACGTCTACCATCCCGACGGCTTCAACCTGGGGATGAATCTGGGCCGCTCCGCGGGCGCCGGAATTGCCGATCACCTGCACATGCACCTCGTGCCGCGCTGGACCGGCGACACCAATTTCATGACCACGATTAGCGAAACGCGCCTCGAACCCGAAGAGCTGTCCACCACGTACACGAAGCTGCGCAAGGCGCTGGCTCAGTAGAAACTGAGTGGCATTCCAGGGTTCACACGATTTTGTAGCGCCCGCCTTCAGGCGGGCATTGTAGATTTAACCCGATGCCCGCCTGAAGGCGGGCGCTACATCCTTCCAGGAGCCACGGTTGAACTTCGCACTCACCGAAGAACAAAAAATGCTGCAGCGCACGGTGCGCGAGTTCGCCGAAAACGAAGTGAAGCCGCTTGCGCGCGAGATTGACGAGACCGGGCAATTTCCCCGCGAAACGTTTCGCAAGGCCGCGGAACTCGGCCTGACCGCGATCGCGCTGCCGGAATCCGAAGGCGGAGCGGGCTTTGACCACGTTTCCTATTCCATCGTCATCGAAGAAATTTCCCGCGTGTGCGCCTCCACCGGCGTGATTCTTTCCGTGCAAAATTCGCTGTATTGCGATCCGATCCATCGCTTCGGCACGGAAGATCAAAAGAAACGGCTCCTCCTGCCCTTCGCGCGCGGCGAAAAAATCGGATGCTACGCGCTGACCGAACCGCAAGCCGGCTCGAACGCGGCGGCGCTCGCGACCCGGGCGGTGCGCCAGGGCGACCGCTACGTCATCAACGGCACGAAAGCGTGGATCACCAATGGCGGCGTGGCTGACGCGGCCCTGGTGTACGTAAATACCGACGCGGCCAAAGGCGAAAAAGGGATCACCGCGCTGGTCGTCGAACGCGGCACGCCCGGCTTCAAGGTGGGCAAGGAAGAAAAAAAGCTCGGCATCCATGCCACTGCGTGCACGGAATTATCTTTCACCGATTGCGAAGTGCCCGCCGCGAATCGCATCGGTAGCGAAGGCGAAGGCTACAAGATCGCGCTCTCGACGCTCGATGGCGGGCGCATCGGCATTGCCGCGCAGGCCACCGGCATCGCGCAAGGCGCGCTCGAACAAGCCCTGGCCTACGCCAAGCAGCGGCAGGCCTTCGGCCATCCCATCGCGGATTTCCAGGCCATCCAGTTCATGCTCGCCGACATGGCCACCGAAATTGACGCCGCGCGGCTGCTGGTGCGGAAGGCAGCCTGGAAATCGGATTCGGGCGCCCGCTATTCCATGGAAGCTTCGATTGCGAAATTATTCGCCTCGGAACTGGCCACGCGCGCGACGCACAAAGCGATACAGATTCACGGCGGCTACGGCTACAGCGCCGAATATCCAGTCGAGCGCATGTACCGCGACGCCCGCATCACGGAAATCTACGAAGGCACCAGCGAAATCCAGCGCCTGGTGATTGCCTCGTGGGTGTTGAAATCTTTTTGATATCACAGATGCAAACAGGTGAACGCAGACACTCCGAAACAAGCCGAGAAAGTCTTTCAGTTCGGGCCTTCGGCGCCCTCTCGCCGCTCGCATTGTTTGGCCATAACTTTTTGTTCAGGATTTGCACCCTTTCGCTCTTTGTATTGAGCAGGCATTGTCGTTCTTGACTTGAAATCTGAAATTTCAAATTTCAAATCCCATTTGACGCATTCTCCATTTTTGCCTTCCTGTGTTCTGGACTGCGTCGTATTCTGTGAGAGGAGCATCGGGCTCGAATCACAAATCACGAATTACGAATCACAAGTCACGCATCACGGCACACGCCCTTCCATGCAAGAATTCGATTCCACCGCTGAATTCGACGCCGCGCAGGACGGCGAATTTTTCTCTTCGCTCCCGGCGCGGCCGGCGGTTTTTGCCGTCGAGCCTCGCGCGGAATTCGTTGGCGCAAAGCCGTACCTGCTGCGCACAGCGAATTTGCGGCAGCGGCTAACTCGCCTGCTGGGACCGCCCGATCCAGCTTCGAAGCGTTTGAATTTGCGAGAATTCGCGGGCCGCGTGCGCTACCGCGTCGTGGGATCGCCGTTTGAATTGAGTTTTCTGCACTGGCAGCACGCGCGGCGGCTTTGGCCTGCGGCGTATCGCGAGCGGCTGCGGCTCCGGCCGCCTGCCGTGCTCAAGGTCAGTCTCGCGAACGCCTATCCGCGCTGCTACGCCACGCGGCGCATCAGCGCGAACGGATTTTATTTTGGGCCCTTTGCTTCGCGCCGCGCGGCCGATACGTTCGCCTCCGGCTTTCTCGACCTCTTCAAAATCCGCCGCTGCCAGATCAAGATTCGCCGCGATCCCAGTTTTCCCGGCTGCATCTATTCGGAAATGAAAATGTGTCTCGCGCCCTGTTTCGCGGGCTGCTCGAAAGAAGACTACGACGCGGAAGTGGGCCGCGTCGTCGCGTTTCTGGCGACGGGCGGCGCATCCCTCACGGCGGAACTCGAACGCGAGCGCGAAGCCGCCAGCGAAGCGCTCGATTTCGAGCGAGCGGCGGCGGTTCATCGCCGCATCGAAAAAGCCGCCGAAGCGTTGCGCGGCTTGCCCGACCTTGCGCGGCGCCTTGAAGACCTCAATGCCGTCGTTCTGCAGCGAGCGGCGGAAGAAAACACCGTGGCCGTATTTGCCGTGGGCGCCGGACGCATCGAAGAGCCGCGCATGCTGCGCTTCGCGGAGCTTGCCAGCGAGCCCCGCTCGGTCGAACAAATCCTGCGCGAGTGGCTGGAAGGCGCGGGAGACTCAACGTCGCTTCCCGCAAAGGCATCCGCTTCGCAACAAAGTTTTCGCGAGCTTGAGGACCACCTCAGTCTGCTGGCGCGCTGGTTCCACAAGAAGCCGCGCGTCGGGGAAATTTTCTTTCGCGAAAGCACCGCGCGCTCTTCCGCCGCCGCGCCGCAGGACGAGGCCAGCGCGCGCCGCAACAGCGAGTGGCCCTATCGCCGCATCCTTCGCGCTTGCTCGCGGCTCCTGGCCCCGCCAGAAGCCGAAAAATCGGGAGTCAATTAGGTGTCGAAAATCGAGAGTTGGGAGCAGGCTTCAGGCGCACGCTTTTCCAATCTCAAATTTCCAATCTCAGATTTGAAATTCAGTTCTTTCCAATTGCGAGCTCCCGCCGTTTGTTAGGTCGTGGATTGCCGCGGATTCACATATAATCGCGGCTCCTATCGAGGGAGATGACATGGCCACGTTTGCGACTCCGGATGGCACCAAGAAATACGCCGCGCGATTTGCCGGAAACGCGGCTGAGGGGCACTTTCGCGAGCAGCGGGGCCTGTTGCTTTCTTCACTGGGCATCGGCACGTATCTCGGAGAGCCCGACGCGCGCACCGACGAGGCCTACACGGACGCGATTGTGG
Source organism: Candidatus Acidiferrum sp. (assembly GCA_035483715.1). GTDB lineage: Bacteria > Acidobacteriota > Terriglobia > Acidiferrales > UBA7541 > Palsa-360. Next base: position 14,829 of record DATHPN010000131.1, on the reverse strand, counting down.
AGGCCGTGCAATCCGGCGTGAACGTCATCGACTCCGCGATCAACTATCGTTTTCAGCGCTCGGAGCGTTCCGTAGGCGCGGCGCTTGCCGAGCTCGCTCACCGCGGCTACGCCCGAGAAGAATTGCTGATTTGCACGAAGGGCGGATTCCTCACGCCCGACGGCGACATGCCCGCCGACGCCGGCGAATACTTCAATCGCGAGTATGTGGAAACCGGAATTTTGCGAGAAGGAGACGTCGCCGCGGGTTGCCACTCCATGGCGCCGAAATTTATCGCCGACCAGCTCGAGCGCAGCCGCCGCAATCTGGGCGTCGAAACCGTTGACGTGTATTACCTGCATAATCCGGAAACGCAGCTGGGCGAAGTGCCGCGCGAAATGTTCAACACGCGCCTGCGGGCCGCGTTTGAATTTCTGGAATCCTCCGTGGCTGCCGCAAAAATTCACTTCTACGGGTTGGCCACCTGGAACGCGTTCCGCCAGAACGAAACCGCCCAGGATTATCTTTCACTCGCCGCGATGGAATCGCTGGCGCGGGACGTGGCCGGCGGATCGCACCATTTTCGTTTCGTGCAGTTGCCCTGCAACCTCGGGATGACCGAAGCTTTGACGCGCGCCAATCAGTCGCTGGACGGCGCCCGCGCGCCGATTGTCACGGCCGCCTCCAAGCTCGGAATCACAGTCGTGGCCAGCGCCGCGATGCTGCAGGGGCAGCTCTCGCGCGGCCTGCCTTCCTTCGTGGCGAGCGCGCTGGGAATGAAATCCGATGCCGAGCGCGCCATGCAATTTGTTCGCTCCACGCCGGGAATCACCACCGCTCTCGTGGGCATGAGCCGCGTCGAGCACGTGCGCGAGAATCTTTCCCTCGTCGGCGTAGCGCCGGCCTCACAAGATCAATTTGCAAAATTATTTCAACGCGGCGAGAAGGCATAAGTAGGACAGGCTTCAGCCTGTCTGCCTTTGACCTCTGTCAGTCCCGCAAGAATTCAAAACCAGACAGGCTGAAGCCCGTCGTACTTTACCGCTTCTGCTCCATCAAGCCCGCGATGGTTCCCATCACATCGTACTTGGTGATGATTTCCAGGCGCCCGTCGCTCATCTTCACAAACACGGCGGGCTCCTCGTGGCTCAGCAAATACGTAAGCCGCTCAACCGGGGCTTCACAAGATATAGTTGGCAGTGGATCGCTCATGATTTCGCGGATCACCATCTTCCGCAAATCCTTGCCCTGCAGCGCGAGATTCAGGATCTGATCTTCATGAATCGCGCCGACCGGCTGCTGGGCCTCGAACACCGGCAATTGCGAGATGTCCTGCGTCTGCATCGTGTGCAGCGCGTGAAACACGGTCTGGTCGGGTCCCGCAACAATCAGGTCGCGGTCCTTGGCGACTTTGTGCTTCGCGTTGACCACGTCTTCGACGGTGAGCGGCACTTCCGAATCCACGTACCCGCGCTCGCGCATCCATTCGTCGCTGTACACTTTGCTGAGGTAGCGCATTCCCGTGTCGGGCAGAAAGGCCACCACGAATGAGCCCTTCGGCAGCGTTTTGGCCACGCGCAGCGCGCCCGAAACGCAACCCCCGCCCGAGCCGCCCGTGAAAATCCCTTCCTGCTTCACGAGCCGCCGCGCCCACACAAAACATTCCTGGTCGTTCACCTGGACGACATCGTTGACAATCTTGAAGTCCATGGTGGCCGGAAAAATATCCTCGCCGATGCCCTCGACGACGTACGTTTTGGCCTTGCCCACTTTTCCTGTCTTGGCGTACTCGAAGTAAAGAGAACCGATCGGATCGACGCCGACGATTTGCACGTTGCGATTTTTTTCCTTCAGGTAGCGGCCCACGCCGCTGATCGTCCCGCCGGTACCCATGCCGCACACGAAATGCGTGATTTTTCCTTCGGAGTCTTCCCAGATTTCCGGGCCGGTGGTCTGGTAATGCGCCTCGGGGTTCATCGGATTTTCGTACTGGTTGGGGTAAAAGGAATTAGGAATGTCCTTGGCCAGTTTTCTGGCTACGGAATAATAGCTGCGAGGATCGTCAGGCTCGACCGCCGTCGGGCACACGATCACTTCGGCGCCCAGCGCCTTGAGCAAATCCACTTTTTCCTTCGATTGCTTGTCGGTGATGGTGAACACTAATTTGTACCCGCGCACCGCGCCCACGAGCGCAAGGCCGATGCCGGTATTGCCTGAGGTTCCCTCGATGATCGTCCCGCCGGGCTTCAACAGGCCCCTGCGCTCGGCATCGTTGATCATAGATATGCCAATGCGGTCCTTCACCGAGCCGCCCGGATTCATGTAATCGACCTTGACGTACACGTCCGCGGCGAACCCGGCGGTGAGCCGATTCAGGCGCACCAGTGGCGTGTGTCCGATGGATTCGAGGATGCTGTTGCAGCGCAACGAACGCTCCTTACTTCGCGGCGGGAAAAAATTCAAAATTTTTTAACACAGAGAACACAGAGGGCACGGAGAAAGAAGTTGCCATTTCGATCAAGCTACAAATGCCAGCCGTTCCGCCTAGTTTTTTCTCTCTCCTCTTTACTCTGTCTTCTCTGTGTTAAAGCTTTTCTCCCGCGCCACCCCAGCTTAAGTGGATCGGCGAGCCGTTGTCCAGTTTCTCAACGCGCGCATGTTCGTGGCAGAATAGCCCCACTTCAATCCAGGAGAAAATGACGACCATGAAACGAACGAACATTTCGACGGGAACGGCGTGGGAACCAATCATCGGTTATTCGCGCGCGGTGAGGGTAGGCGATACGGTGCACGTTTCTGGCACGACGGCCACCGGCACGGACGGCAAAATCGTGGGCGTCGGCGACGCCTACGCGCAGACGGTGCAAACGCTGCGCAATATCGAATCCGCGCTGCACAATGCGGGCGCGCGCCTGGAAGACGTGGTGCGTACGCGCATGTTCGTCGTTAACATTGCCGAGTGGGAAAAAATCGGCCGCGCCCACGGAGAATTTTTCGGCAAGATTCGCCCCGCGACGGCCATGCTGCAGGTGGTCGGCATGGTATCTCCCGAAATGCTGGTGGAAATCGAAGCCGAAGCCATCGTGATATCGAATCAGTTGAAAAAACCGCGAGCCGCAAAGCAGATTCGCCGGAGGAAGTAATTGGCGCAGCGATTTAAGTAGCGCAGGCTTCAGCCTGTGGGGGTTAGTCCTTGCAAGGACGAAAACCCACAGGCTGAAGCCTGCGCTACTCAAACCCAATCCAGACTAATATCTCACGCGCACGCGATACTTCAGGACCGACGTTCCATCCTTATCGACCGGCACATCGAACTGCGCGGCAAACGCGGCCGTCTTCGTAAACTTGTACGTCGAGTTGACCATCTCCCAATCGCCGCCAATCGGTTCGTTCACCTCGACCGTGACAGGCATGTCCTTGTGGTTGCGCAGCGTGATCTCGTACTCGAATTCGTACAGCCGGTCGGCGACTCTCTTGTAGTCCGTCTGCTTGCGGTCGGCCACGATGTCAAAAGCGTTGCCGATGTGCAGGCCGATCTCTTCGTCCTTCGGCGTGTGATCGATGTGATCTTCGCCGGCAAAGAGCGATCCACCGCGCGAGTCCTGCTGGTACACGCGAATGGTGCCCGCGGGCAGAGGCATGCCCAGCCCGGCCTTCTCTTCGTTCTTGAATTTGTAGAAGACCTGCACGGGATCTTTTACGGGCGCGCCGGGTTGCGCCGCCCCTCGGTAGTAGTACCCCTGCCCGTTCACCACGTACACTTTCCGCAATGGAAAATGCGAAGCGTTCAGCAGGCTGATCTGCTTCGATTCCTGATCGAAGATCGAGGTCCTGCGATTGAGCGAATACAGATGATATTCACTGAACGATTCCTGCTGAAAAGGGGCGGGAGCATTTACAGCACCTGCCACCGCCTTCATTGCCCTGACTTCATCCATGGCGTATTGGGCGACGACGCGGTGCAGGTCGCCCGCCACCAATTGCAGCGAAGCATTCTTGAACGCCGTCCCGCTGTGATTGACGAGCGTGACCCACTCGTCCAGATCGCCGCTCGTTTCATCCTTCCCGACATTCAGCACATAATCCGCGCTCCAGGAAAGATTTGCCGTGAGGTAGGAAGCTTCCACGCGATGGCTTCTCGCTCCCGAATTCTGCAGCGTCCACAGCAGCGTGGGCCGTTCGTAGAGATTGTCCGGAACTTCCGGAAAACGTAGGCTGCTGTAACTTATATTCGTCACGATGTCGTTGCCGATCTTCCAGACTTGTCCGCCATTGTCGGAGAGCAGAGTCGCTTTTACTTCCTGATCTCCGCGAATCATGGTGACTTCCCGCCCCACATATTTCTGCAGCAGCTTGTTCGGGTCGAGCAGATCGTACTCGTAATTCTGCTCCAGCACGTTCAGCTTGGCCGGGTCCGTCAGCGAACGGAAGTGCACCGTCGCCGGATTTATGGAAGCGGCGATATCCATAAATCGCAGCAGCGAATCCCCGGAGGGCAAATTAAGCTGGCGAACGTCGCGCACCAGCGAAAGATTCGAGTTGTAAACAGTAAGCGCGAGATCGCTCTGATCCGCAAGAGTGGTCGTAAGGTTCCCGCCGGCGGCCTGTGCGGGAGCCTGGCCTACAGTGGTGGCGCATACCGGCCGGTGCAGGAACGGCAACAAGGCCCGCAGCGCAACGAGCCCGGCGGCGGTCAGGATCCTCGAAAATATGGCGTTTCTCATGGCAGTCTCCGTTGAGGGTTGAAGTTCTTTCTTCACCCCTTAGAACGGGACAGCCCGAATTTCTTGCAGGGTTTTTTGCTATTGCAGCCGCCAGGTCTTCCCGGCATCCGCCGTGGCAAAGCGGCGCCCGTCGTTCGCGGTAATTGTTGCGGATTGGCCATCCAGCGCGGTGATGGCTTTCCAGTCGGGCAATTTTGCATCGGCTCCGGCAGCCTGCGACGGCGGCGCGACGCTCTCCCAGTGCTCTCCGTCCGCAGTTCGCGCAATCGCGCCATTGCGGCCCACCAGCCAGCAAACTGCGCCTGAAACGGCCGCGCCCGCGAGCCAGTCTTCCTGGAATGGGCTCGCTTGTGAAGCCCAGGTCTTCCCCGCATCCGTTGAACGCTCGATCATTCCGCCCTTTCCGGCGCGCCACTCCGCCGAGCCGGACGGGGCTTTCAACAAGGAGTCATATTTTTGTACCTGGCGAAATACAGCAAGTGGTTGTTCCTTTCGTGCGCTCGAGCGCGCTTCCGGAGAAATTGTTGGCGCGACCTTGCCACCGGTATTCGCGGCCGCTTCTCCTTGAACTGCTTGAACTGCGACCGCCTGCTTGTCTCGCGATGGCGCATTGCCGATAGCGTTCGCATTTGATTCGACCTGCGCGCCTCCCGAAGCCATCGTACTCGATGAAGCTTTTGCCTCTGACTGTGGAGCGGCTGGCGCCTGCATCGCGGCCGCCGCTTTCGGAGGTGCAGATGGTGGTGGAGGAATCGCGGGAGGCTGGAACTCGCGCGCATCCTGCAAGCCTTTCAATTTCTTCTCTGCCTGAAGCGAATTCCTTTCTTCGCTCGCCCTCGGCGAGACACTGTCCAGGGCGGCGCCGGCATCCGCGCGATCTTTTGCCGGCGCTCCCACGGGTGCATTAAGCGGCCGGGGATTCGCGGAGGACCGGTCCGGCTGCGGCGCGGTCTCTGTCTTTAAGTCTTGCCGCGGCGCGACTCTCGAAAGGCGGTCCGTTTCTGATGGCGCTGGGCTTATGGGCAATTCTTCATTGGGCGCTTGCGCGATCAAGGTTGTAGAAGTGCCTGGATTCGTGGCGCGCCATGGCGGGCGCATTGCGAGCCACACCACCAGCACAGCGGCAACGCCGAGCGCAGGCGCCAGCCAGCGCCTGCGCCAATCCACGACTCTTGGATGGCCCGGCGATGCCGATCGCGCAGTTATTTCAACCGGGGAGCGAACCGTGGAAACGAGTTCTCCGAGCCGCGCGACTTCCTTCTCGGCCAGAGGCGTTTCAACCGACGCGGCAAGCACTCGCAGAATCTTTCTGCACCGCGCGCACGTCGCGAAATGGCCTTCCCACTTCGCTGATTCCGCCGGCGCGAGCGCCTGCTCGGCGTAGGCAGCGATCACCTCGGCGTCGGGGCACTCCGCCGCGTCCTGCCGATTCAGTTGGTCCAGGGCATCGCCCACGCGCCGCGCCAGCATTTCTTCGCGCCGCCGGATTTTGGGATCGCCTCTGTCTTGTGAGTCCATCTAAGCTCTTCTTTCGTTTAGAACAGCCCTAATTTAGAACGGCTGGTTACAAAAATCTTGCACCCTCGTGCGCTGCGATCTTCGGCCGGTTCTGGCGTCAATCTTCCGGCGGCTCCGCAGCCGGCTCCGCCGCGGAAAGCGCCACCGCCAGGTCAAATGGCCAATCCTGCATCGCGTATTCGAACGCCAGTTCGGTTTGCGCGATGTCCAGCGCGGCTTCCGCCGGGCGGCCATTGGAGGCCGGAATTTCGCGCTGCAGCGCTTGCGTCACAGTCTCGCGCAATGCGCGCCGCAAGCGTTCGAGTTGCCGCGACACCGTGGACTCGTGTTCGTGCAGCAGGCGGCCGATTTCCGCGAGCGTAAGCTGATCCACATAGTAGGAAGCCAATATCAGGCGTTCGCGCGGCAGCAAGCCCGCTAGCGCCGCCGAGAGCGCCCTGTCGAACCGCTCTAGATACCTCTCGCGATCCGGATCAGGATCGGCGGGAGCAGATTCAACACGGCCGGCCAACTCGCGCGGCGCCTCCCCTTCCATTTCGGCTTCCAGAGAAACTGTTTTGCCGCTCGTTCGAAACAGGTCCACCTGTTTCTGCGCGAGCACGGCGCGCAGCCAGGTGGATAGCTTACTGCGCCCGTGGAAGTATTCGAACAGTGATTTTCTCCGGCCGCCCGCGCCCGAACGAACGCCGTAGAGTTCCGCATAAAGGGAATCCGCCAGTTCCTCGGCGCGCGCGTCGTCGGCGCGGCCCGATCCCCGAAGCATGGCGCTTGCGGCATTGCGCAGGTCCTGCCGGAAGTGAGCGATGAAAAATTCCCAGGCCTTCTCGAGACCTTGGCTACAAGCGCATGCCAGCCCCAGATCTTCAAGGTGAAGCGACTTTAGGTAGGCCTCGACCTCGCCCGGATCGGGGTGCGCGCCCGCAAATCGCTTCCCTGCGCTGCGCAGCAAACTCTCGGCAAATGCGTCTTGCGGCAATCCCCACCGCGCGCATTTCGCTTCCGCGTGCAACGCGCCGGCAAGGGGCGCGTATTCCCCTAGAAACTGGTCGAGCGACGCGGGAAATGATTCTTTGGGCATGGATTCGACCGGTTTCAAGTATTTCGATGCATCATAGCCGACCCAGGACTACCGGTGCGCAGGGGCTACCGAAAAAGGTACTTTCTCGTCACCCCATTCCGGCCTGCCCGGTGTAGAATACCGCTTCAACTCTGAGTTTCAAGCAGACCTGGGTTCCGCCCGCTGCTGAGTTCTGCTGCGAATATCGTTCTGCCCGGCGCAAAGGTGAACCGGGAACTTTAGGGGATGGCACAGGAGATCGCATGATCGCTCGCCACAATAAACGCAAGGGCTTTTCGCTCATCGAGCTGTTGATCGTCGTGACGATTATTTTGATCATCGCGGCCATCGCCATTCCGAACCTGATGCGCAACAAAATCCAGGCAAACGAGACCGCGGCGGTGGAAACTCTCCGGACTCTGAATGGAAGCATCCTGTTGTACTCGAACTCCTATGGCGGATTCCCTCACGCCCTTTCCGACATGGGACCGGCTGCAGCCAGCGCGGGAGCATCCTCCGCTGCCGCAGATCTGATTGACTCGGTGCTCGCCAGCGGCGTCAAGAGCGGGTACAAATTTGCCTATGCGCCCGTGGCTATCGATCCCGGCGGCAATGTGCTCACGTATACGATCACGGCCACTCCCGTGGTGGCAGGTTCGACCGGCCAGCGATCGTTCTTCACCGATCAGAGCGGGACAATTCGCAACACTTCAAGCGGCACGGCGGATTCCAACAGCGCTCCGATACAATAAAACACGGATTTTCACCGCCGCAACATAGTAGATCATGGGAGGAAGTTTCCGCGGCTTCCTCTATTTTTCGCCGCCCGGAAAAGTTTAATTGCCCGACCGCATCTGTCTGAAAACCGATCCCACCCATTTCATCTTCCGCGCATTTTTGGTTGCAAAAGAAGTTTCGGAGAAACTCAAATGTTTGTCCTTCCGAGGCGCGCTGCGCGCCGAGGAATCTCTCTTTTCCTGCGATAAAACCAGAGAGAGATTCCTCACTTCGTTCGGAATGACACAGTAAATTACTTTTTCCGCAGCCTGATGGGCCACGGCCTCGAATTGACTCGCACCTCCGCCTTTCGCTACGATGAATCCAGACGACCCGCGCGCGGGACCGCCGAATATATCCAGAGAACACATCCAAGGGCCGCACTCGAACTTCCAAATTATTATGTACACGTGTCGCGAATGCGAGAATGAAATCAATCAGGCCACCGAACTGTGTCCGCATTGCGGCGCGGACCTGACCGAACCGTTTCCGGGCGCGGAGTCGCCGAAAGCGAAGCCCAGCCTCGGCAAAATTCTGCTGCGCTGGGGCGTGCTGCTGGGCGTGCTGCTGGCCGCAATCTGGAGTTTTCTGTGGTTCATCGTTCCCGAACGGCAGGGCAATCCCACAGCGCAGGCGGAAGCGCGCGCCGCCGAGTCTTTGCGAGGCATCCGCGCCGCGCTGATCGATTTTGCGGCGGCGCAGGGCGGCGCCTATCCGCAGCGTTTTGAGTCCGTGGGCGAACGCGTGCGCCTGGCCGCGCAGCTTGCCCAGAGCGTGAACTACCAGGTCCAATACACGCCCGGCCCAGTCGACTCCGGCGGAACGATCCGCACGTTTGCGCTTCAGGCGCGGGCCGGGAATTACGGTTTCCGGAATTTCTATTTGGATGACACCGGAATCCTGCGCGCCACGAAGGAGAGCCGCGCCGCCACGTCCGCGGATCCTCCCTACTGAAACCCTACTGAAATTTGTCTGGCACCCACAGTTTTTCTCCCTGCTTCCGGTAAATTCAGGAGTACAATCCACTCCCCAACCCTCGAGCCGCGATTTCTGACGCAGCGGCCGAAGATCATTATCGATTCCGGGATGAGGAATTTTGGCCGCGTTGCAACTGCAGGGGAACGACAGGTCATGCCCCTGCGGACAACTGATGGGCTGGTTTACGCGTTATCAAATTCGGGACAACTTCATTTCCCGAAGTTGACAGCGGCTGACCCATCCAGTAACTAAGGGTGCGTGTTGCTCGGCGCGAATAGACCCTCTCAGGAGAGCCTAATGAAGACTCGTTCCCCCTTCTTGATTGCTCTAGCTTTTCTCGCGTCCTTGTCGATCCTTGTGCCGCCGGACGTCCCGGCCCAGGTGGGGCAGAGAGCCGGCCAGATTTCGCGCGCCATACCCGAGGTGGCCATCGCCCGCGGCCCCCAGCAATTGCCCGCCATCGTCAAGACGCTGGTGGATTGGGGCGACGTGGTCCGAACGGGCGATGGCGGGCGCGCTCGCGTCGCGCTGGATGACGGTTCTGTGCTGAACGTCGGCTCCAGTTCCACGCTTACGGTGACGCAGCACAATGCTGCCGCGCAGCAAACGCAAATCGAACTCACCTATGGGCGGGTGCGTTCACAGGTGGTCAAGCAATCCAAGCCCATGGCGAAATTTGAAGTTCACACTTCCGTGGGAGTCGCGGGCGTGGTGGGCACGGATTTTTTTCTGGGCTTCATGAACGGCCTGTTTCAGATCATCGTGTTTGAAGGCCACGTTAAATTCTGCAATCTGGACGGTCTCTGCGTGGACGTTCTCGCAGGACAAATTGCCACGATCCGAGACGGTCATCAAGCCCCCGACCAGCCCGGGCAAGCCACTCCCGCGGAGCTGACCGAGGCGGCGGTAGCGACCACCGTAGGGGTGACGTCCGCAGGCGGCCCGCCGCCGCATCATCTCAGCGCAGGGCAGATTATTGCCCTGACCGCGATCGTGGCCATTCCGGCAATCGTCATACCGCTGGCCACTCGCGGAAGCCATCCGCCGGCGGCAGCGACTGGCTCTGGCTGCAAGAATCTGGCCTCTGCTTGCTGATCCGACCGCCTTGCCATGCTGTCGCGCAAGGGTTCGTCCAATTGAGACCGGGTTTGGTGGCGCCGGCGTCCCGCCGGCGTTTTTTGTAATCATGTAGCAACACAAAACCGCCGGCGGGACGCCGGCGTCACCAAACCTGCGACACCAATTCCCATTCTCCAGCGTCTAACAGAAGCGAGGGGGTGTGGCGACTCCCCGCAATGTTCTTGCATCCAACTGTTTTAGGGTTTTTGCTCACTGGACCGCCGGATAATGAACGCTTTGGAATGAGCGCGTTGAGATCGGCGGCTCATAGGCATACACTAGTCGTCTTAACCTTTGAACCCTGCCTCGGCGGAATGGAGCAATTCAGTGAAAATATTCGTTCTCGCGCTTCTCGCAACATTGATTTCTGTAAACACCTGGGCGGCAAATAAACCCGCTCGTAGCGCCGAGCCCGCGCTCCCGGCGCAGCAGGCGGCCCAGGCACCCCCATCGCCCTTGATTGTGACCATGGGCCAGGAACTGGATCGCGAGATGCCCATTCTTTCCAAGGCGAATCCGCCGGCCTACTTCGTCAGCTACATCCTGACTTCGACGGACCGCTCCGAGGTCATGGGCTCGAACGGAGCGCTGCTCTCCAGCGAGGAAAGCCGCTCCCGGTGGCTCGAGACGCAGGTGCGCGTAGGAAGCTACGATCTGGACAACACTCACAAGGTCGGCAATTCCGCGCCCAGCCAGGGCAGTTTTGGCATGTCGGTGCCGATCGACGACGCTCCCGACGTGTTGCGCCGGGCCATGTGGCAGGAGACCGACAAGCAATTCCGGTCCGCCTCGGAAGGCCTGATCAAGATCAACACCAGCAAGGAAGTTCAGGTGCAAACAGCCGAGGAACACGCTCCGGATTTTGCGCGCGAAAAGCCGCACACTTTTTACGCCGCGGAAGTTTCCATTCATCCTGACCGCAAACCCTGGGAAGAGAAAGTCCGGCTTTATACCCGCGCCTTTCGCGCCTCCCCGCAGATCCTGAATTCCATCGTGACGTTCAGCGCCACAGGCGACAACCAGTACCAGGTCACGAGCGAGGGCACCCGCCTGCAATTTGGACAGGTCCACTACCGGCTGGAACTTTTCATTCAGGGCAAAGCGCCGGACGGAATGGACATCAACCGTTACTACAATTTTGACTGGGTCAACCCTTCTGATGCGCCGGACGATAAGGCCGTGCTGGCCGAGGGTCAGGTTCTGCGCAAGGAACTGGAAGCGCTGGTGGCCGCGCCGCTGGTCGAGCCCTACGCCGGGCCCGCGCTCTTGACCGGCCGCGCCACCGCCGTTTTCTTCCACGAAGTCTTCGGCCATCGCGCCGAAGGCTTCCGCCAGAAAGATATCAACGAAGGACAGACGTTCGCCCGCAAAGTCGGGGAAGAAATTCTTCCGAAATTTCTCTCCATCTACGACGATCCGACGGAGAGAAAGCTCGGCAAGGATATACTCATTGGTTACTATCCCTACGATGACGAAGGGACTCCCTCCGAGCGCGTCACGCTGGTCGAGCACGGCGTTTTGAAAAATTTTGAAATGTCCCGCCAGCCGCTCACCGGTTTCCCGGTCTCCAACGGACACGGCCGCCGCCAGATCGGCGCGCAGCCGGTTTCGCGCCAGGGCAACTTGATTGTCCAGAGCAGCCTGACCGTTTCCAACGCCGAGCTGCGCAAAAAACTGATCGAGGAAATCAAGCGCCAGGGGAAACCGTTCGGCCTGATGATCGACGATATCGCCGGCGGATTTACGTTCACCGGACGCGGCCAGCCGCAAGCGTTCCAGGTGCAGCCGCTGGTGGTCTACAAAGTGTACGCGGACGGGCGTCCCGATGAGCTCGTACGCGGAGTGGATATCGTCGGCACGCCGCTCGTTTCTCTCACAAAAATCGTGGCCACAGGCGACACCATGGAAACCTTCAACGGATATTGCGGAGCCGAATCGGGCTCCGTGCCGGTTTCCGCCTCGGCTCCCGCCATTCTGATTACGGAAATGGAAGTCCAGAAGAAGGAAACCTCCACCGACAAGCCGCCGATCTTGCCGCCGCCGGGGCACGACGAACAGGCGGTGCACAAGTGAATCGCTCCATGACAAGGCGGACGAAGACCACCATGAAATTTTCCATTTGCAATCTTTCCCTGGCATTTGCCGTTGGTGCCGCGCTATTCCTGATGTCCGCCGGACCCGCCGGTGCGGCTCCGCCGAAGCATCCCGCCGCAACGCTGGCCCAGCCGCAACAAGCCCCCGCGACCGATTCCGATCACACACTCGCGGCCATGCAAGATGAACTCGACCGCGCGCGAACGCGCCTGGAATTGACGATTCCGGGCACGAATCAACCAGCGCGCCCATACTTCATCCAGTACCGGGTTCTTGACCTGGATGTGCGCACGATTGTCGCGGAATTTGGCGCGCTGGTTTCCTCGACCAGCGGCCGGAACCGCATCATGAGCGTGGACGTCCGCGTCGGCGACGACAATCTGGACAGCTCCAACTTCATCACCGATGAAGGCTTCAGCGGTTTCCTCGGCTCCACGGGCACGGTAGGGATCGATCGCGATTACGATTCCCTGCGCCAGGATCTGTGGCTGGCCACCGATCAATCGTTCAAGGCCGCCGTCGAGAATTTTTCCAAGAAGCAGGCGTTCATGTCGCGGCTGGCGAAGGCGCCCAGCATTCCCGATTTTTCAAAGGCCACGCCAACGGTTTTGGTCGATCCCCTGACCGACCCGGATTGGACCACGCGAAACTGGGAACAGGAGGCCAGGACAGTCTCCGCCGCACTGCGCCAGTTTCCGCAGTTGTACAGCTCGCGCGTAACTTATCACTTGATCTATACCACCAGTTATCTGCTCAATACCGACGGCAGCAAGATTCGCGCAAATCGCAGCCTGGCGGCCATTGAAGCCAGCCTCGAAACGGAATCAGACGATGGCATGGCCCTGCACAATTTTTACGCCGTTTACCGCCACCGCCCCGACCAGTTGCCCGCGGCCGATGCCGTTCGAAAGGACCTCGAAAAGGCCGGGGAACAATTGATCACGCTGCGCGTTTCTCCTCCGGCAGCCGATTACGATGGCCCGGTGCTGTTCGAAGCGCCCGCGGCCGGCTCCTTGCTTGCGCAAATGCTGGGGCCGTCGCTTTCCGGCGCCCGCGGCCCGCTGGCGATGCAAACGGCCTTCGATCAATTGATGGACCGCCTCGGCGGGCGCAGCGAGTGGACCGGCAAACTCGGCTCACGCGTTCTGCCCGGCCCGGTATCGCTGCTGGATGATCCGACGGCAAAACAGTTTCAGGGGCGGGATTTGCTGGGGACGTACGATGTGGACCAGGAGGGCGTGAAAGCGCAGCGCGTCGAGGTCGTCAACAGCGGCCTCCTGCTGAATTTTCTGATGTCCCGCCGTCCGGGCCCCGATCTGGATCATTCCAACGGCCACGGCCGCGCCGCGTATCTCGGCGATCCGCGCCCGATGGGCAGCAATCTGTTTTTCAGCTCCCTGGATGGCATTTCTCCTGACGCGCTGAAGAAAAAATTCATGGATGAGTGCAAGCAGAACGGCAACAAATGGTGCCTGATCGTGCGTGCCATGGATAATCCGGTCCTCGGCGTGCGCGAGCAGGAAGATCTTTCCGACATCGTCATGGGCGCGGCTTCGGGCGCAGCCACGGGCGACCGGCTGCCTTTGCTGGTGTACCGCGTGGACGTGGCGGACGGCAGGGAGTCCTTGATTCGCGGCGCGCGCCTCACCGGGCTTACGCTTCGCGCCGTGCGCAATATCGCCGCGATTGGAAACGACCAGACTGCATTCGATTTCATGCAGAGCCAGCAGGCGGGTTTTGCCGGGACGGCGCTGGCCGCTTTCGGCTCGGCGGATTCCGGAGTGCCGTCCACGGTGATCGCGCCATCGCTGCTGCTGGATGACGTGGAAGTCCACGGCGCGCGCGGCGAGCCGGAGCGTTTGCCGCTGGTCCCTCCTCCGCCGATTAACTGACCAGAAGTAGCGCAGGCTTCAGCCTGTGGGTTTTAGTGCCCAGCACGATTGACCGTGCGGGGACAAACCCCACAGGCTGAAGCCTGCGCTACAAGTTCCCGCGCCATCGTATAATCCTTTCGAGGCTTCTCTCATCACACGTTCTCCAACATCGGTCAAGCAGATGGCGGCGCTTGGGTCCATCGGCTCCGCGATCATTCTGGTGAGCCTGAAAGTGTTTCTGGCCGTCGCCACGGGCAGCCTGGGCGTGCTTTCCGAAGCGCTGCATTCCGGGCTGGACCTGATCGCAGCCATCCTGACGTGGCTTTCAGTGCGCGTATCCGACAAGCCCGCGGATTCCGGCCACACCTACGGCCACGGAAAATTTGAGAATTTCTCCGCCTTCGTTGAAACGGGACTGCTGCTCGCGACTTCCGTGTACATCATCGTGGAGGCGTTTGTGCGCCTGCTGTTCAAGCAGGTGCATTTGCAGCCCAGCGCGCTGGCCATGGTCATCCTCGGCGTGGCGATGGGCATTGATATCGTCCGCTCCAGGGCGCTGTCCCGCGTGGCGCGGGATTATCCGAGCGAAGCGCTGGAAGCCGACGCGCTTCATTTTTCCACCGACGTCTGGAGCACATTGACCGTAATGCTCGGCATGGGCGCAGCGCTCATCGGAACGCGCTACGGAATTCCGTGGCTCCGCTATGCC
>DATHPN010000130.1:0-17105 GCA_035483715.1 Candidatus Acidiferrum sp. | reverse complement strand
AGGCCCGTGCCGCCCGCAAAATTGGATTGCAAAGGCTCGAAGATTTTCGAGCGCTGCCTCGGATCGAGGCCCATTCCCGTGTCGCGGAAGCGGATGCGGACCCAGAAAGGGGCGGCCTCCAGAGACACCGTCAAAATTCCGCCGTTGGGCATGGCGCGCAGAGCGTTGTCGGACAAATTCCAAAACACCTGCTTGATGCGGTTGCGGTCGACGCGCACGCGGACTTCGGCCCCCGTAAAAGCGCGTTCGATGCGATACTTTCCGTCCACCTGGGGATTGCGTTCCAGCAGCGTCAGGGTTTCGTCCAGAAGATTCGAGACATCTTCTTCTGAAAACTCGTAGGTTTTTTCCCGGGAATAATTCAAGAATTCGGTAATGATTTTGTTCAGACGCTCCGATTCCCTGCTCACAATTCCCACCAGGTGTTTTTCGTCCTCTTCCATCGGCACCAGGCGCCCCAGTTCCTTGACGGCGCCGGCCATGGCCGTCAAGGGCTGGCGGATTTCGTGCGCGATGGCCGAGGAAAGACGCCCGAGCGCCGCCATGCGCTCCTTCGTGGCCACTTCCTGTTCCAGGCGCTTCAGGTCCGTGAGGTCTTGGAAATTGAACACGTAGCCCGTGGTGCGGCGCTCCCCGGTTCGCAGCGGGGAAACCGAAATGCCGATAAATCGCTGCTGGCCGTCATGCGTCTTGAAATCAATCTCGCGCCGCTGGGGAAGCTTGCCGTCTTCGGTCATTTCTCCCGGAAGCCAAAAGGAGGGCCACACTTCGTTCAGCAACGACCCCTTCACACGGCGAAATTGGCTTCCTGTAATATCTTCTCCGGTGCGATTCAGCAAGAGAATCCGCCCGTCGACATCGGTAGTGAGCAGCCCGCCGCGCATGGACTGAATAATGTCCTCATTGAAGGCCTGCAGGTCCTGAAGTTCGCCGCGCTTGACTTCGAGTTCCGCGCTGTGGCGGCGCAGGGTTTGCGCCAGAAGACTCGAAAGATAGGCCACGGCCATGAAATAAAACAAATTGCTGAGGATCCACGTTTGCAACTGGCGGCTGCTGGGCACGACAATCTGCATGCGCGGCAGGACGTTGTAAAAGATGAGCTCGGCCAGGCCTCCGATCAGAATGAAGCTGAACCCCGCCACAATGAAGGTGACCTTGCGCGAGAACAAAATGCTGGCGACGATGATGGCCAGCGGGTACAGCCAGATGAAGTAGCTGTCCTGCGTCCCCGTCAGGTAGATCACGCAGGTCACCACGATCAGGTCGAAAACCAGTTGAACTCCGGCGTGCCACGAGGCCACCGGCATCCAGCGCATCAAGATTGAGTAAACAATCGCCAGCGTGTACCACAGGATCATCAAGGGAATGAAATAGCGGGTGGAAACTTCGAGCTGGCTGGTCTTACCGAGCACGATGACCAGGGCCAGCAGAAGTGTAATCAGAAAAAAGCGGACGCGCGAAAGCCAGCCGAGCCATGCAGCGACATTTTGTGTCAGTTCCATTCGAGACGAGCCTGTCAGCCGGCCCCTTTCCTGCGTTTTAATTTTTCCGTCAGACTCGAGCCGGGGAGAAATTGAGGGCGGTCCGTTGGGGACCGCCCTCTCGATCTTTAACACCGCTGAACCGTTCTCTGGCCAGCCTCTAGTGGGCCTTGCTGAGCTGTCCGATCAGCGAGAACAACGGCAAATACATGGAAATCACGATGCCGCCCACCACAACGCCCAGAAATACGATCATCATCGGCTCCAAGGCCGCCAACAGGTCCTTTACCGCCGCATCCACTTCGTCTTCATAAAAGTCGGCAATTTTTTGCAGCATGGCATCCATCGCGCCGGTCTGCTCGCCAACTCCGATCATCTGCGTGACCATGCCCGGGAATACATTGGTTTCCTTGAGCGGATCGGCCAGGTTGCGCCCCGCTTCCAGGCCTTTGCGAACCTGCATGAGCGATTTTTCGATCAGGGCGTTCCCGGCCGTTCGCGCCGTAATTTCCAGGCCTTCCAGGATGGGGACGCCGCTGGAGATAAGCGTGCCCAGCGTGCGCGTAAAGCGGGCCACGGCGATTTTCCTGAGCAGGATTCCCATCAACGGCAATTTCAGCAGGGTGGTATCGATGGCCATGCGTCCGGCCGGTGTTTTGTACCAGACCTTCAAGCCAATGATGATCGCGACAATGGCAAGCAAGATCAGAAAACCGAAAATACTGCCGATAAAATTGCTCAGCGCAATGACGATCCGAGTGGGCAATGGGAGGTCCACGCCCAGGCCCAGAAAAAGGGTCGCGAAAATCGGCACCACCTTCCACAACAACAGGACGATCACTCCCGCGGCAACCGACAAGACGGCGACGGGGTATACCATCGCGGACTTTACGGCGCGCTTCAATTTGACGTTCTTTTCGATGTAGGAGGAAAGGCGCTGCAGAATGGTGTCGAGAATACCGCCCGTCTCGCCCGCCTCCACCAGGTTCACATACAGGGCGTCAAAAACCTTTTCGTGCTGGCGCATGGCCGCGGACAGGGTCGAACCGCCCTCCACGGAGGCGCGCGTCGCGGTCAGCACGTTTTGAAAGACTTTGTTTTCCTGCTGTCCGGCAAGAATTTCCAGGCACTGCACCAGGGGCAATCCGGCATCAATCATCACGGAAAATTGACGGGTGAAGACGGCCAATTCCTTGGCCTCGACGCCACCACCAAACGTGGGCAGGTTGAATTCCTTGCCCTTCTCCGACATCTTGGTGACATTGATCTGCTGGCGCTTGAGAGTATTGATGAGCTCCGTCTTGCTGGAGGCCGCCAACTCTCCGCTGACAGTAGCTCCGCCGCGGTTCGTGCCTCGATACGTGAAGACCGGCATCGTGCTCTCCTCCTCAAATTCGTCCTGCCCGACTCTTATCCATCACATCGGGCACATCGGGGACGTCAGCTAAAATCTTCCGGCAGGCTGCCCTGCGCGACTCCGCGCAAGTACAGCCCGCATCCAGTGTTAGCGTCGAACCGGGGCAGGCGCGCGCGAAGCGGGCGATGTCACTCCCCGATTAATCATATCCTGTAGCTCCTCGGGATTCGACGATCGAGATAAGGCGATTTCCAAAGTGATTAACTTCGCGTAGTAGGCATTCGCCAAACCCTGATTGAAGGTCTGCATGCCGGAGGTGCCCGTTCCGGTCTGCATGGCGGAATAGATTTGATGAATTTTGTCCTCGCGGATCAGGTTGCGAATCGCGGGATTGGGAATGAGCACTTCCATCACCATGGCCCGCCCGCGGCCGTCCACACGGGGCAAGAGCGCCTGGCAAAGAACCCCTTCGAGCACCATGGAAAGCTGGGCGCGGATTTGCGGTTGCTGATAGGACGGGAACACGTCCACGATACGGTTGATGGTGGAAACCGCGGAATTGGTATGCAGGGTGGCGAAAGTCAAGTGCCCGGTTTCCGCGATGCGCAAGGCGGACTCAATCGTCTCAAGGTCGCGCATTTCACCGATGAGCACGACGTCGGGGTCTTCACGAAGAGCCGCGCGCAGCGAATTGGCGAAGGAATGCGTGTCGGAGTGGACTTCCCGCTGATTCACCAGGCAACGCTTGTGGTTGTGAAGAAATTCGATGGGATCTTCGATCGTGATCATGTGCTCATCGTGCTCGCTGTTGATCTTGTCCAGCATGGCGGCAAGCGTGGTGGACTTGCCGGATCCCGTCGGGCCAGTAACCAGCACCAGGCCGCGCGGCTTGTCACACAAGCCCTTGACGATGGCGGGAAGGCCCAGGGCATCGAAATTCTTAATTTCCCAGGGGATGGTCCGAAACACGGCGCCCACAGCGCCGCGCTGTTGAAACACGTTGCCGCGAAAGCGAGCCAGGTTTTTCAGTCCAAAGGAAAAGTCCAGTTCCAGGTTTTCCTCGAACCTGTGCTTCTGCGCGTCGGTCAATACGCTGTAGGCCAGGGCCTTGGTGTCCGCCGCGGTCAGGGGCGCCATTTCCATGGGCTTCAGCTTGCCGTGGACGCGGACCCTGGGCGCGCTGTTTGTGGTGATATGTAAATCGCTGCCCCCCAACTCGATCATGTTTTTCAGCAATTCACTGAGTGTGATTCCAGACATCGGTTCCCCTTCCTACAGTACAGTTTCCCGAACAACTTCCTCGATGGTGGTCATGCCCAAGGCGACCTTGGTCAATCCGCTGCGGCGCAGGGTGAGCATTCCGTTATCCACGGCTTTTTTCTTTAGTTCCAGCGCGGAAGCGCCGACCAAAATCAATTCGCGCAGTTCGTCATTGATTTCCATGACTTCGTAGAGACCGACGCGCCCTTTGTATCCGGTCTTGTTGCAGGTTCCGCAGCCCTTGCCGATGAAGATCTCCGTAGTCTTAAGCTCTTCCTGGGAATATCCGGCGTCCAGCATGGCTTGGTCGGGAACCTTCAATGTTTGCTTGCAATTCGCGCAAATTCTGCGCACCAGGCGCTGTGCGCAAATCAGGTTGACCGAAGTGGCCACCAGAAACGGTTCGATTCCCATGTTCATCAAGCGGCTGATGGTCGAAGGGGCGTCATTGGTGTGCAGGGTGGAAAGCACCAGGTGCCCGGTGAGCGCGGCCTTCACGGCGATTTCCGCCGTTTCAAAGTCGCGGATTTCGCCGACCAGAATGATATTCGGATCTTGCCGGAGGAACGCGCGCAACGCCGCAGCGAAATTCAGTCCTATCTGATCCTTCATCTGAACCTGGTTGATACCCGCGAGCTGGAATTCCACGGGGTCTTCCGCGGTCATGATGTTCGTTTCGGGGGTGTTCAGCCGGGCGATGGAAGAATACAGCGTGTTGGTCTTGCCGGAGCCGGTGGGCCCGGTGACCAGGACCATCCCGTAGGGACGAAGAATAGCTCGCTCGAACTTGGCCAGGGACTCGGGCTCGAATCCGAGCTTGGTCATGTCCAATCTCAGGTTTTCCTTGTCCAGCAAGCGCATCACTATTTTTTCGCCGTAAAGAGCCGGGATGGTGGAAACGCGGAAGTCGAGGTCCTTGATCTTGCCGTCCTTGCGGTACTTGATCATGATGCGGCCGTCTTGCGGCAGGCGCTTTTCACTGATGTCCAGCTTGGCCATGATTTTGACGCGGCTGATGATCGCGTCGCGAAGCTTCATCGGAGGCGACATGACCGCTTGCAGAATTCCGTCAATGCGGAAGCGCACGCGGACTTCTTTTTCGTAAGGCTCGATGTGAATATCGCTCGCCCCGCGCTTCACCGCATCGGTCAGGACCAGGTTGACGAGCTTGATGATGGGAGCTTCCTCAGCCATGCGTTCCAGCTCGGCGAGGTTCATCTCCTGTTCCTCAGCGGCGAGTTCCAGGTCAGCGCCATCCTCGCCCGTGAGGTCTTTCATCACCTTGGAAAGTTCTTCTTCGCTCTTGGCCTCGCCGTAAAACTTGGAAATGGCTTCGGAAATGGCTGTCTCGGAGGCCACCACCGGTTCAACGTTGAACCCGGTCATGAACTTAATGTCGTCCATGGCGAAAACGTTGGTCGGATCGGTCATCGCAATGGTAAGCGTTGAGCCCACGCGCGAGAGCGGAACAATCTGGTAGCGGATGGCCGTATCCTGAGGGATCAGCTTGATGACGGCGGCGTCAACTTCGTAATACTTAAGATTGATGGAGGGAACCCCGTACTGGCGGGAAAGCACACCCGTAATCTCATCGTCACTGATGAAGCCGAGCTTCATCAGGCACGTCCCCAACCTGGCCCCGCTGGCCTTTTGGTGGTCTAAGGCCTGACGGAGTTGGTCGGACGTGATCAAGTTTTCCTTGATCAGAATTTCGCCGAGCCGGGACGACATCGAATGAGGACTCCCCGGGGCATCCACACCCCCGGTAAGATTAAAGTAGCAGATAGGGGAGAATGGCTATGGGTCCATTTTCCCCCGACGTACTGAAACGGGCACTATGATGTTTCCTGTACTTTGGTACAGGCGAATTGGCACCACACGCGAGACCTTATCTTGACTAGACGTATGGCGCCCGCTATCTTCCGAAGCGATGGGCGATGCAACCGGCAAGACGGCTAAAAAGTACGCGCTGCCTGGAGTCGGTAGCAGGAGGCGCGTATCGCGGGGCGTGGCTGGCACGGTCGAGGCCGCTCCCCCGTTTGGCGAACTCTTGCGTTACTATGAAGCGATGGCCGGCGCGCTGGGCCCGATGCACTGGTGGCCGGCCGAGACGCCATTTGAAGTGATTGTGGGGGCGATCCTGACTCAAAGTACCGCATGGGGGAACGTGGAACGCGCCATCGCCAACCTGCGCGCGGCGGGACTGCTGACCGCTTCGGCCATGCTGCGCGTGCGAACTGCGCGACTGGCCGTGCTGGTGCGGCCGTCCGGATATTTCCGGCAAAAAGCCAAAAAATTGAAGGCCTTTGTGCGATTTCTTCAGGAGGGGTACGGCGGCTCGCTGAAACGCATGTTCCTGACGCCGACTTCGGAACTGCGCGAAAAACTTCTGTCTGTCCACGGCATTGGGCCGGAAACGGCCGACTCCATTTTGCTGTACGCAGGGAATCATCCGGTTTTCGTAGTGGATGCTTACACACACAGGATCTTCGGCCGGCACGGGATCACCGATGGCAAGGCGGATTATGAAAAAGTCCGCGCCCTGGTGGAAACATCGATTCCACGGCAGCCTGAACTATTTAATGAATTACATGCCCTGATTGTAAATACAGGAAAGAACTGGTGCCGCAAGGGCGCTCCGCTGTGCGCGGGGTGCCCGCTTCGGCCGCTGCTGCCGGCAAACTCTCCGCTGTCAATTCTGGCCCCAATCCTGCCGGCCAGGACTCCGCTTTCCGGGAGCGTGGCGTGAGCACCAGCCGCAAATCGCAACTCCTGCTGGCCGTGGGCGGCGTAACCGTCGTATTTCTGCTCGCCGGAGTGTTCACGCTGGGGTCGCTGACACTTCCCTTTGAATCGACGGACCAGGTCGTTCTTTATGCGTTGTCCATGTTCCTTGTGGCGGCTTTGGTTGTGTTTCTTTTCATCCTGGCGCGCACCCTGGTGCGGCTTGCCGCGGAAAGGCTGGCGCACAAGCCGGGCTCGCGGTTCAAGACGAAAATGGTTTTGGCGGCAATTGCGGTTTCCTTCCTGCCTGTGATTGTCTTGTTTTTCGTGAGCTACGCGCTGCTGAATCGCACGCTGGTGCTGTGGTTCCCTCGCCCTCTCGAAATCGCCACCGAATCGAGCCGTTCCCTGGTCAATGAAATGAGCCGTGCCGACGCCGACCGCATGTCTGGGATTGCCAAAGAGGTGGCCGGGGCCGCGGCGAGCGATTCCGCGCGGGATACGATGCACGCCTTCGATCAAACCTTCGCGCGAGGAGCGGACCTGGCCTGGGAAGTGGACGCCGGCGGCCACCCTTTCGCTGTGGCTGCCAATCCCAACCTCCAATTTCAGGCGCCGAAAACCGGACCAGAGACAAACTCGCGGCTGAATCCTCCCGCGTTGGCCCGCCAACTGCCGGATGGCACGGAGCTTTGGGAATACGGCGGGAAGACCTTCCTCGCGGGCCGGGCCAAGACGCCAAACGGTTCTCTTCTTGCCGGACGAATTGTGCCCGATGATTTTCAGGAACGGATCAAGGAAATCGACGCCCAGAAGACCGCCTACGAGCAGCAGCGCCAACACCTGCGGACATACAAGAATCAAATGCTGGCGACTCTGCTGCTCTTCACCATCCTTCTGATGTTTGCCGCGACCTGGTCCGCATTTTTCCTTTCCAAACAAGTCACCGTCCCCATTCAGGCCCTGGCCCAGGCGACGCAGGAGATCATTGAGGGCAATTACGAAACGCGAGTCAACGTGCAGGCCAAGGACGAACTCGAGACGCTGGTCCGCTCGTTTAATCGCATGACCGAACAGCTGGGCGACAGCCGGCGGCAGATCGACATCTTCACGCAAAACCTGCAACAGGCGGTGCAAGAGCTGGAGCGGCGCCGCACGCTGATGGAAACGATCCTCGAAAATATTCCGACCGGAGTTATTTCCGTCGACGAAACGGAAACGATCCGGCGCGTCAATCCCGCCGCGGTCCGCATGTTTGGAGAGAGCGCGCGGCAGGCGATGAGCTTCGTGCAACTCCTGGGAGAAGAGGGGGCCCGCGCCCTGCACGTGCTGATGCGGCGTTCGCTTCGGCTGGGCACCGCCACTCAGGAACTGGAGTTTTCGGCGGCGGGCCGGTTGCTGCGGGCGGCGGTGACGGTGAGCGCGCTGGGCTCGCGAAAGTCGAATCGAGGTTACGTCGTGGTGGTGGACGATTTGACCGACTTGCTTCGCGCGCAGAAAGCGGCGGCCTGGCAGGAAGTTGCTCAGCGCATCGCCCACGAAATCAAGAATCCGCTCACGCCAATTCAGCTTTCCGCGCAGCGATTGTCCCGCTACCTGGAACGAAATCGCGCGAACCCCGTGAAGAATGAACCGCCGGAACTGGTGCGCCTGGTCGGCGAGTGCTCGAGCTTGATCGAGCGCGAGGTGCGGGTGCTCGAATCCCTGGTCGGAGAATTCTCGCAATTCGCGAGGTTCCCCACCGCCAAACTCTCGCCCGCTTCGCCGAATGAAATTGTGAACGAGGCGCTCTCGGTTTTTGACGGCCGGCTCGAAGGGATCCGCATGCGAAAGGATCTGGCGCCTGATTTGCCGGCGGTTCGCGCCGACGGCGAACTGCTGCGGCGCGTCCTCGTGAACCTGATCGACAATGCCGCGGAGGCGATGGAAGGCTCATCGGTGAAGGAAATGCTCCTGTGCACGCGATTCAACAGCGACCGTGAAATCGTGGAGATCATCGTGGCCGACAGCGGGCACGGAATTTCTCCGGAGGACAAGGACCGCCTCTTTCTGCCTCACTTCTCGACCAAGGATCGCGGCACGGGGCTCGGACTGGCCATCGCCAGCCGCATCATGGCCGAGCACCACGGCTCGATTCGCGCCGAGGACAACTTGCCCACCGGCGCGAAATTTGTCCTTCAGCTTCCCATGGCGGAGGTGGCATCGGCTCCGATGTCCCCGCGAATCGGATAGTTTTCCTCTTACTTTCATGTCCAATTCCATTCTCATCGTGGATGACGAGCAGGGCATACGGGAAGCGCTTTCGTCCATCCTGGCGGACGAAGGATACGAATCCCTCGCCGTATCCTCGGGTGAAGAATGCCTCACGTTGCTCGAAAAACGTTCGATCGATTTGGTCCTGCTGGATGTGTGGCTCGACGGAATTGACGGCCTCGATACTTTGGATCGCATACGCAAGAATGGCGTGGACGCCATGGTGGTCATGATTTCCGGGCACGCCAGCATCGAAACCGCCGTGCGCGCAACGAAGCTTGGCGCATTTGATTTCATTGAGAAGCCGCTCTCGCTGGAAAAAGTCATCCTGGTTATCAAGAATGCGCTCGAAGTCCATCGCCTGGCGCAGGAAAACCGGCAACTGCGGGAGGAACTCGGCGGCCGCACGCAGTTGCAGGGGGATACGGTCCCGATGCGCGCATTGCGGCAGCAGATCGCTCTGACCGCGCCCACCAACGGGCGCGTCCTGATCTACGGGGAAAGCGGCACGGGCAAGGAACTCGTCGCCAGGGCGCTGCACGCCGCGAGTCTGCGCGGCGACCGGGGATTTGTCGAAGTCAATTGCGCCGCGATTCCCGAGGAACTTATCGAGTCCGAACTGTTCGGGCACGTGAAAGGCAGCTTCACCGGAGCGACCGAGAATAAAGTCGGGAAATTCGAGAAGGCCGATGGAGGGACTTTATTCCTCGATGAGGTGGCCGACATGAGCCTGCGCACGCAAGCCAAAGTGCTGCGCGTGCTAGAGGAGCAACGCCTCGAGCCCGTGGGCTCCAGTCAAACGGTGAGTGTCGATGTGCGCGTGATTGCCGCGACCAACAAAACCTTGGAAGACGAGATCGCGCATGGCCGGTTTCGCGAGGACCTTTTCTACCGGCTCAACGTCATTCCCTTCACCCTGCCGCCGCTACGCGAACGGATCGAGGACGTTCCGGTTCTGGCTCGCTATTTCATGCTGGAATTCGCCGCCGCGTACGGCCGCAAACCAAAAGAGCTGAGCGAAGCGGCCCTCGGCGTCATGGCGCGCTATCACTGGCCGGGAAATGTTCGCGAATTGCGCAACCTGATCGAGCGCCTCATGATCGTGGTGCCGCACGACAAGATCGAGCCGCTGCATCTGCCGCCCGAACTGTTTCGCGCCAGCTCGCGCATGGCCCAGCAACCGAACGCCACGCTGCACGAAGCGCGCAGCGCGTACGAGCGCGAATTTATTCTCCGCAAGCTCGAGGAAAATCAGTGGCAAATGACGCGCACCGCGGAAGCGCTGGGCCTTGAGCGCAGCCACTTGTACCGCCGCATGCGCACGCTTGGGATCAAGACGGAAGAGTAGGACAGTATTCTCAGGCTGCGGAAAAAGTAATTTATTTTGTCATTCCGGGCGAAACGAGGAATCTCTTCGATTTGGCCCAAGAAAAGAAAGAGAGATTCCTCGTTTCGCTCGGAATGACAGAATCCTGGAGGGTTTTTTCCGCAGGCTGTTCTGCCTCTCTGCCGTTCGTGCGGGCGAGCCGGAAAACCGGAGATGCTGAACCTATCCTCCTGGATCCAGCTTCACCGCCAATATTCAGAGCAGGGGTAGTGCGTGATCTTCCGAGAATCTTTACCGAGTTGGCGAGCAATCTTCGCTAATTTTGGCGGTTCATGACCTTGGCGTGGCTGTGACGGTAACCTCGACGTGAGCGCCCTTTTTTGAGCTTCACATCTTCGCCGTGTTCGCCTGTTAACGTATTTTCAAAACGGAGATTTCGATACCGTTGGTCGGTTCCGTCAACGGAAATCTGCGCCTTTTCCGGCTTACTCGGATGAGGGGGCGGGATGATTTAGTCAACGGTTCCGGGCAAGGTGACGCTTGGCAGTTCATGAATCCGCGCAGCATCCAAATTCAGTTCGGCTATTTTCACGGACCTGGCCATGCGCGGCTTCGCCATTTCCCTATTGACGCTGATGCGTGTTTGGGCGTCGATCTTTTTCCTCATTTTCTTGTGACGCATACACCCAGCATGACACCCGGAGAGAAGCAGCGCAGTTCCATTTCGCACAGTCGCGAATATTCGGCTCGAGGTAACCTTGGTGTTTCTTCACGATGTAAATAATCATGCAGATCACCGCTAGCGTACCGATCAGTTCGTCCCCGAATATAGTTGTCTCCTCGCACCGCGCCGTCAGGGCCGCGCGGTACTGGCGGGAAAGGTGGAAAGGGCGGCGGAATTCGATAGGATAACAACGGGTCTTTGAAGACATGGGAGGCGGCTTAACATGGAGCCACCTCCCTGCTTATTAGATGCCCAGGAATAAGGCCCGCGGCTATTTGTGATGAGAGTTCTGGTAGCCAGCCTCATATGCTTTTTGGTCATCGTCGGCCTTGAAGTTCCTCTTTTTGGAATGGTCACGGTTATGGGCGAAATCATTCTTGCCGTCGCGCCTGCCTAGTTGGTAGTTTTTGTTTTTCGAATAATCCTGTTCGTGCTGTTCCTGAGAAGGAGTTGCCGCGGCCCGCGCCGTTCCTCCAGTGATGCCCAAACCCAGGGCCATCACCCCGATCCACACACATTGCTTCAAATGAATTCGCATAGAACCTCCAGTCCACGTTTTGACGCGCCACTATCCTGACGACTGCGAGCGCGGAAGTCTGTCCTGTAATGAACAGTTTTAAGACGGTCTGTCCGCCTCCGAGTTTGGCGCGCGGGACTTGATCTCAACGGAATCGTTCCAGCGGCCTGTTTAATACGTCCAGGATTTGAAGCGGTCAGGAACTGACCACCATTCTTCAGATGTCACATAAACTGTGTCAACGCATGGGCGTGAACGTGGACATATCCAGGCAAGACGTTCAATCCTTTAGCAAGACCACGGACGTACACAAGCTGACTAGTGAACCCAAAGACAGACCTCCGGAGAGTTAACGCGGCAAGTCTCTTATCGGAACTGACCGGCGCAAGAGAATGCTAGATCGCGCTACTCCCCCGCCATTCGTTCCAGCTGCCAGTGCCAGTCGAGTTGGCGGACGATTTGAGGATTCTCCCGCCAGTTTTTGAGAACTTTCACGTAAAGCTCCAGAAAAATCTTTGTGCCCAGGATGGTTTCCAGTTCTTTGCGCGCGGACGTGCCAATTTTCTTGAGGGTGCCGCCGCCGCTGCCGATCAGAATTCCCTTTTGTCCTTCGCGGTCGACGTAGATCGTCGCCCGAATGCGGATTAACTTTTCGGATTCTTCGAACGCATCGCAGATGACAGCGACGGCGTGAGGAACTTCTTGAGTCGTCGCCTCCATCGCCTTCTCGCGGACAATTTCCGCCGCCAGGAAACGTTCCGGCTGGTCCGTATATTGGTCCACGGGAAATTGCGGCGCGCCCGCGGGGAGATATTCGATCAATTTTTCCAGCAGGCGATCAACTCCGTCGCCCTTCAGCGCGGAAATCGGAATAATTTCGTCGAACTTTCCTAATTTCGCCAGCGTTTCAATGAAGGGGAGCAACTCGGATTTGGGGACGCGGTCGATTTTATTGAGTAGGAGGAAACGCGTGCCGTCAAAACGCTGCACGCGTTCGACGGCGCGGCGGTCGCCCTGGCCGAACTCTTCGCTGGCGTCGAGCAGCAGCGCCACGACGTCGACCGCATCGATGGCCGCGTCCACTTCGCCCATCATTTGTTTGCCCAGCGCGGATTCCGGCCGGTGCAGGCCCGGCGTATCGATCAAAACGACCTGCGCGTTCGGCCGGTTTACGATCCCCTGAATCCGGTTGCGAGTGGTTTGCGGACGCGGCGTGACGATAGCCACTTTTTCGCCGACCAGCCGGTTTACAAGTGTCGATTTCCCGGCGTTGGGCCGGCCCACTACCGCGACAAATCCTGACTTGAATTCTTGGGCCATGCTCGCATGATACCCCGCAGGGCCAGGAAAGACATTGTCCGAATCTCATGTGGTGAGAGAGTTTGCGATTTTTGTAGGACAGCCACTCTCGGCTGTCCCCGCAGAGGTTTGGCAGGGCGAAAGCGGACAGCCAAGAGTGGCTGTCCTACTAGAATCGCGAACCCATGTCCGGCATCGCGTGACGGCATGTTACACTTTTCCGGCTCGACGGCTTTTGCGGCAATACTCGTCGCTGAATAAAGTTTTGATCGCCGGAGATACTGAGATGCCCGCCACGCCGCATACGGAACACCATTTCACCGCCCCGGAATCCGTCCGCGACGTTGTTATTGGAATGTCCGACGGGCTGACGGTGCCGTTTGCGCTGGCGGCGGGAATTACGGGGGCCATCGCTTCCAATCCGCATGCATCGACTCTTGTGGTTACGGCGGGCTTCGCGGAAATCGCCGCGGGTTCCATTGCCATGGGGCTCGGAGGCTATCTTGCGGCGAAGACGGATCAGGAACACTACGCTTCGGAGCGCGAGCGGGAGGTCCGCGAAATTGTGGACTTGCGGGACGTGGAAATCGAAGAGGTCGCCAAAGTCTTCCGCGATTACGGGCTAAGCGAAACGGAAATGGCTCCCGTGGTGAAGGCCATCACCGGGAACGACAAGTCCTGGGTGGATTTCATGATGCGCTTCGAGTTGGGCCTCGAAGAGCCGCGGCCGAAGCGCGCGCGCATCAGCGCGCTGACCATCGCAGCGTCCTACATCGTCGGCGGTCTGATTCCGCTGGCGCCCTATATCTTGCTCACCGATATCCAAAAGGCGCTTTATTTTTCCGTGGGAGTGACCTTGCTGGCGCTTGCTGTTTTCGGCTGGGTGAAGGGGACCTTTACCGGGATCAGTCCGTTCAAGGGGGCGCTGCAAACGGTGGTGATCGGGGGGCTTGCGGCTACGGCGGCGTTTCTGATCGCCAAGCTCATCAGCTGAGGGGGCGCTTGGATGGGGCCGAAAAGCTTTACCACAGAGAACACCGAGAAAGGCGGAGAAAAGCGGGGGAAACCATTCAAGTTTTTTGCTCAGAAGGAATTTCTCTGTGAACTCTGTGCTCTTTTCTCAGTGTTCTCTGTGTTGAAGGTTTTGACTTCTCGTCAGTCCGCAGTGACTGCCGCGGAAAGGCGCCGTCCTCTCAGCCGCAGGACTTTGCGCTGATTGGCTTCCAGGACTTCAAAGCGCAGCCCGCCGAAGTCCACAAGTTCTCCAGCGGTGGGCACGTGGCCTGCGATGTGATTGAGCAGACCGCCGATTGTCGTGGCCGATTCCTCTCCGCTGACATCCCATTCCACGCCGAAGAGTTCCTGAACTTTTTCGACGGAGACGCTGCCGCGCAGGATCAGGCTGCCGTCCGTCTCGCGCACGGCATCAGGAATCGGCACGCGATCATCCTCGCCAATTTCGCCGATGATTTCCTCCACCAGGTCCTCGACCGTCACAATGCCCGCGACCGAACCGTGTTCGTCGACGACGATCGCCATTTGCTGGTTTCGCCGCTGCATTTCTTTCAGCAACTCCGACCCGCGCTTGGTTTCGGGGACGAAAAAGGCCGGGCGCGCCAGTTCCCGCACCTTTCGCGTCGCCGCATCGCTTTCTGGAATCTGCAGCAAGTCCCGGGCAAAGGCGATGCCGGTGATGTCGTCCAGCGAATCTTCATACACAGGAAGACGCGAAAATTTGGTGTTGATCATGACTTTGCGCAGGTCGGCAACCGTAACGTTGGCGGGTATGGCGATCACATCGGGGCGGGGCGTCATGAATTCCAGGACGCGCTTGTCGCTGAACTCAACGACCTGCTCGATCATTTGAGCTTCGCCCGGGTCGAGAAATCCTTCCTGCTCGGCAGCGTCCACCAGAGCTTCGATGCCCTCGTCCTGCGCGGCCGACCCTTCGGCGATTGGATCGTCGGAGATTCGAGCCAGAGAAGCCGCCAGTTCCTGAAGAACGCGGAACGGCCAGACGATCCACAAGAATCCGCGGATAATCAAAGACAATCGGATGAGCCAGCGTCCTTTGGTCCGCGCCAGCAAAAAATCCGGAATAAATTGGGCAAGCAAAAGAACTTCGACCAGCACGTACACCAGGGCTTGCACGAGTGCGTCCCAGGTGCCGGGGACAAAGACGATTACGCCGCGCGCGGTCTCCGCCGTGACCAGGACCAGCCAGAGATTGGCGAGCAAACGAAATCCGGTGATCGCCCGCGCGCGCTCCAGGTGAAAGTGAGGCTCGATGTCGGCCTCGAAAATTTCCAGATGCTCGCGAACGCGGCCCTTGTGCACGCGGCCCAGTTCCCGGTAAATCCGGTCCAGATACGAAAAAATGACCAGGCCCACGCCGAGAGCGGAGACTCCGAGCACATAGAGAAACGTCATCATCTGCTGGCAACTCCCAGCCGCTTTCGCAGCCGGCGCTCGAGGCGGTCCATTTCTCCCTGGTCGGTTTCGTGGTCAAACCCTGCCAGGTGGATCATGCCGTGGAGGATCAGGATGCGCATTTCGATGGGAAAGGAACGCGAGAAGCGCCGCGCATTGCGGCGCGCGGTTTCCGGTGAGATGGCAATGTCGCCAATATATGCGGCGCGCTGCGACGGGCGGTGGCCATTGGCGGGAAAGGAGAGCACATCCGTAGGTCCATGCTTTTTGTGAAAAGTATTATTGAGGCGCGCCATGTTGACGTTGCTGATCAGTTCGATGGTCACGGACTCGGGAGCGAATCCTAGCTCCCGGCGGACGCGTTCGTAGAACTGCTGCAAAGGGCGAATGGCCACGGGCACACGGCGCTGGCGGTTGACGATCATCGAAATCTGAACGACGCTGGGGCAGGCTCCAATTGAACAGGCCTCAAAAAAACCTTACATTTTGTCATTCCGAGCGAAGCGAGGAATCTCTCTCCGATTTTCAGGCGAGAAAAGAAAGAGAGATTCCTCGCTTCGCTCGGAATGACAAAATAAATGCTGTTTCTCAGGCCCTCAAGCCCGCACGCGCTAATTCGGGGGCTCGGACTTGCTGTTTTCAGGCGAAGCGTTTCGCCGGGCTTCGCCGGCTCCAAATTCTTCGTATGCCTTGATGATCTGCTGCACCAGGTTGTGACGAACGACGTCGCGTTCGTCGAACTTGATGAAGGCGATGCCTTCGATGCGGCCGGTGACTTCCAACGCTTCGACCAGGCCCGATTTACGGCCTGGGGGCAAATCGATCTGCGTGACGTCGCCGGTGACCACGGCCTTGGAGTTAAAACCGAGGCGCGTCAGAAACATTTTCATCTGTTCGCTGGTCGTATTCTGCGCTTCATCGAGAATCACGAACGAATCGTTCAAAGTGCGCCCGCGCATGAACGCCAGCGGCGCAACTTCCACGATTCCCTTCTCCAGGAACCGTTCCAGTTTGTCCGCGTCGAGCATGTCATAGAGCGCGTCGTAGAGCGGCCGCATGTACGGGTCGATCTTCTGTTGCAGCGTGCCGGGAAGAAATCCGAGCCGCTCGCCCGCTTCGACCGCGGGACGCGCCAGGATGATGCGGTCCACTTGTTTGGTGAGCAGCGCGGAAACCGCCATGGCCACGGCCAGATACGTTTTCCCTGTGCCGCCCGGGCCCACGGCGAAGGTCATGTCATGCTTCTCAATCGCTTCCATGTATTGCCGTTGGTTGGAACTTTTCGGCGTGACGTTTTTCTTTCCAAAAATCCGAGGTCGCGCGGGCGCGCCGGGCTCGAGGACCTGGCGCAGCGTGGTCTTCGGGTCCTGCGTGGCCACCTTGATCATGGCCTTCACATCGCCATTGCTCATTTGGCGGCCTTCCTGGACCAATTGATTGTATTCGGTGACGATTCGGACCGCTCGATCCACCTGTTTGGCCTCGCCTTCAATGGCCAGGTGGCGGTCATCCTGCAATTCGGTGGTAACGCGCAGCGCGGATTCCAGCAATTTGACGTTTTCGTCCAGAGTGCCGAAGAGGGACTCTATCCCGCCTGCAATTTGTATGGTGCGTCGCATGGAAGATTCGGCTGGTCAGGCGTGCGATTGCCGCCAACCGGTGCGGTATGGACCTCCGCCCTCACGAGAGGGTATTTGAAAGCGTACTTGAAAGAAGTAGAGGGGTCAAGGATA
>DATHPN010000129.1:0-8846 GCA_035483715.1 Candidatus Acidiferrum sp. | reverse complement strand
TCGTCGAGCGAATCACACGCCCGTCCATGAACTATCTTGTTTACCAGGTGACCATCGAAGATCCGAAAGTTCTGTCAAAGCCCTGGACCTCTGCGCCTCGAGTCTGGACACTCGGCCATGAGGATCTGCTGGAATATTTCTGCACCAACAATCAGGATGTGGATCAATACAAGGCGCTGAAATCGAAGGAAGCTGGCGCCGACGGGAAAAGCAATAATAAGTAGACAGGAGAAGATCGATGAGACGAAATCTCCGAAGTGTTTTGGCCGTGCCTTTCGGTTTGCTCTGGCTCGCAATTCCGGTGCTGGCTCACCACTCCGCCACGGCGGAATTTGATACCTCGAAGACGTTTACAGTGAAGGCCACGCTCACAAAACTCGAGTGGATCAACCCGCATGTGTATATGTACGCGGATGTCACCGATGAGACCGGCAAGGTGATACCGTATTCGTTCGAGACGGGCCCTCCAGGCAACTTGCGCCGGGCGGGAGTCCTTCGCACCATGTTCAACGTGGGCGACGTAGTCACCATTGATGCCTCCGTGGCCAAGGATGGCACCAAACACCTGGGGCTGTTAAAGGCCGTGCACTTCGCTGACGGCCACACGATTGTCTTTGGCAGCGCCGCCGACAGCGAAGGCAAGAACTACTGATTCCTCGAATCAAGCCAGGCCCTGCGAATTGGGGAATTACATTTTCCATCAGCCGATTGGCGTGACGTCGTGAACCAGGGAGGTGCGATTTGAAATTCCGTTTCGTTGACTGCGCCAGAGTTGCAGGACTCGCCCTGACGGTTTCTTGTTTGATACCCGCGATCGCCGCCGCGCAGACCGCACCCGCTCCCACCCAAGGGAAAAAAGTCGCCACAGGTTACGGCCTGGACAAGGACCAGCCATTCGCCGGAGCAGACCCGAACGGAACCGGGCTTCCCTGGCGGGAACCTCCTCCGGAGGAGGTGGAAGCCGCAAGGAAAGGCCCCACTCCGCGTTTGGCCGATGGTCATCCCGATCTGACCGGATTTTGGGCGCCGGCCGGCTGGGGTTACGCCGTCAGCGCGGGATCGGACAGCGCCGACGGTAAAACGCACTTCACGCAGCGCAGGCAAGAGGGTCCCGTTCAGCCGCCCGATAAGGTCGCTGAGCTGAAGCATCGCCTCGAGGGTTCCAACCTGCCTCCCTACAAGCCCGAAGTTATCGAGAGAGTAAAATTCTTAGGCACACATCAAAGTCATGAAGACCCGGCCTTCAAGTGCGCGCCGAAGGGTTTTCCCCGTGTCGGCCCGCCCACCGAAATTGTTCAGGTTCCCAACGAGATCGTCTTTCTATACGACACCGTCAACTCCTCGGAACAAAACGCCTTTCGCGTGGTCTCCACCGATGGCCGCGAGCATGATCCGACTCTCAACCCTTCCTACTACGGCGACTCCATCGGCCACTGGGAAGGAAACACCATGGTCATCGACGTGACCAATTTCGTGGATGACACCTGGCTCAGCCAGAACGGCACGATTCACAGCGACGCCATGCATGTGGTGGAAAAGCTGACCCGCGAGGGTTTCATGATCGACTGGCAAATCACCATCGAGGATCCCAAGATGTTCACCCGCCCATGGGTCATCGAGCGCCACCTGATCCATGGCCTCAAAGGCGGCCACGCACTGGAAGAAGCCCCGTGCGTAGACCACGATTACGGACATCTGGTAAACGATGATCGCAACTAGCTGACAGAGCGGAAATTTTCGTCGTTCCCGAATTTTCTCACTGCGGGCGAATCCCCGCGACCTTCAGCCTGATTCTCCACAAGGATTTTGGGCTTACTACATAGAGAGTCTTGCTGTCCTGATCGCCGAATGCCAGGTTGGAGAACCGCATTCCCTCGGGAGCCGGAATCAGTCCCAGGCGCTTGCCGCCGGGCGATAGGACCCACACGCCCCCCATCCCTGTGGAATAGAGATTCCCCATGACATCCACCTTCATCCCGTCCGGGCCGCCAGGGCCCTTCTCGCCGGTGAAATCTGCGAAGAGTCGTCGATTCTTAACCGTCCCGTCAGGTTGGACGTCGTAAGCAAAGATTTGCCTCTGATTTGGACCGGGCCCGCCATTATTGACATAGAGAATTTTTTCGTCCGGTGAAAACGCGAGTCCGTTGGGCGGAAAGTTCCCCGGGTCCTTGTCCAAAAGTTGCAAGCTGCCATTTCGTATGGAGTACACTCCGTGGAATGGCAGCTCCCGTGCGGGATCATCCTCGCGCTTCGGGAGGCATCCGGCCATGCCATCCGTGAAGTAGACCGCGTCATCCGATTTGACCACGATATCGTTTGGGCAAGTGAGCCGCTTTCCCTCGAAGCGGTCCGCCAGGGCAGTACGTTTGCCGTCTTTTTCCAGCCGTTCGACTGCGCGGTCGCCGTTGGCGTCCACCAGAATCCTTCCCTCGCGATCGAGCGTCAGGCCATTCGATCCGTATAAATGCGCGCCGCTTGCGTTCACACTCCCCGTGCGCGACGCGTCCGCATAGCCGGAGTGATCCAAGAATACGGACAGCTTGCCGTCGGTCGAACAAGGATAATTGAAACACTCGGGCGTCCACTGAAAGATGCGATTTCCGCCCACGTCGCTGAACAAAAGATATCCGGACTGGCCGTGTTGAACCCAGAGAGGCCCCTCGCCGCCTTCAAACGTGCCTTCTCCTTTGACCAATTCCAATTTGGCGTCAGCCGAAAAAATCTGGTCGGCCCTCGGATCGAACTTGACAACGGGACCCGCAGTTGGAGATTGCGCGCGCGTCGGGGACCAGGCAATCGCTATCCCAAAAGATAGACACAGCAAGAACATGGAATTTCTTTTCATAATTATTCGTTCCTCGGCGGGATCGTATACCAAGGGACATGCCGCAGCAAAAATAAAAAAACTAACCGGACTGGATCGTCCCGATCTGTATTTTACTGGGGTGTGCGCAATCGCATTTCACTCGATGACTTCTTCCCCCGCGGAATAGTTGCCCTTGAAACAGCAGGGAAGCGCAAGTATGATCTGCGAATTGTCCTGTCTCTTGAGACGCAAGAAATTGTTTCTGTGATTCTTCACCGAATTCACAGATGAAAGAGCGCCCGCCATGAGCATTCACGATGTGGATGGTAAGACCGGTCGCAAGAATCCCGGCGCGTTATCGAGGCGGGACCTCCTCTTCGGATTGGCCGCGCTCGGCGCCTCCGCCGTTCTGCCGGATTTCGGCTCCGCGGGGCAGTCGGGATCCTCTGCCGCGCCGCGTCCTTTTCGCATTGACACGCACCACCACTTTACCGTGCCCAAATTGCTTGCGGAAAGCGCCGCCAAAGGCGTCACCCAGGCCGGCCTTCAGGATTGGACTCCCCAAAAGTCGCTCGACCAGATGGATAAAGGCAGTGTAGCCACCTCCATGATCTCGATCAGCGATCCCGGCGTCTGGTTTGGCGATAACACTGCCGCGCGCGCCCTGGCGCGAGAGTGCAACGACTATGCGGCAAAGTTGATCAAGGATTATCCGGGACGCTTCGGCCTGTTCGCTACTTTGCCGCTCCCCGATGTCGACGGCTCACTTCTAGAACTCGAATACGCCCTTGATAAGCTCAAAGCGGACGGCGCATGCGTGCTTTCGAGCTACGGGGGCAATTACCTCGGAAATCCCAAGTTCGCTCCGTTGATGGATGAACTGAACCGGCGAAAGGCAGTTGTGTTCTGCCATCCTTATTGCGCCGCCTGTGGCACGCAAACCGTACTTTCCGATGGACAGAATCGCGGGATCGAATTTGTTTTCGATACCACGCGAACGATTGTTAGCCTGCTGTCCACGGGCACCGTCACGCGCTGCCCGGACATTCGTTTCATCTGGTCTCATGGCGGCGGCACCGTGCCGTATATCACCAGCCGCCTCAACGGAGTGGCGCCCAAGCTTCCCAATGGCGTGATCAGCGAATTGCAGAAATTTTATTACGACACCGCGCAGGCCTTTAATCCTTACACGCTGCCGTCTTTCAAGAAGCTCGTTCCGGCCTCGCACATTTTGTTCGGGACCGATTTCCCGCTCGGCGGAGGCTCGGGCCTGGCTGTCAGCAAGGGGCTAATCGACAATGGAGGATTCAGCGAAAGCGAACTGCGCGGCATCGATCGCGACAACGCACTGGAATTACTCCCAAGACTGAAAGCGTAACCTTTCCCGTCTCACTTCACGGGCACAAATTTCTGAATCCGTTTGCCGTCTTCCACTTCGCCGGTGTAGACGTTTCCTTTGGAATCCATGGCGATCGAATCGATCCAATGAAGCTGTCCCGCATACCGCCCGTTGCCGC
Organism: Candidatus Acidiferrum sp.; assembly: GCA_035483715.1. GTDB lineage: Bacteria > Acidobacteriota > Terriglobia > Acidiferrales > UBA7541 > Palsa-360. The sequence goes on along the minus strand of DATHPN010000129.1, from coordinate 4,523 downwards.
CGAAGGAACCCACCAGCGTCCCGTCGTTGCGATCCAGGATCCAGACCATATTGTTTGTGCCGTCCGCTACTAAAATGTATTTCTGTTGCGAGTCTGTCGAGAGAGTCAGATTGTAAATCGTCCCGCAGGGCGGATCGGTCGTGCTCCAGATGCCTCCGCAGTGGGGCCCCCGCGACTGCGTCGAGGGATGAATCCAGAATTCTTTTACGTATTTTCCCTGCTTGGTGAACACCTGGATTCTGTCGCTGCCGCGTTCGCAGACGTAAACGAATCCGTCCTTCGAGGGATGCGCGCAATGCAGCGCGGGCGCGAACATCTTCTGATCCGGCGGCGGCCCCGATGGATCATAAGGCGGCGTAGGATCATTATCGATTTCGCTGAGCGGCGTGCCTTTGCCTCCCCAGCCGCGCTTAAACGCGCCGGTATCCATGTCGTACACCAGGATCCGTTTGTTCAGGAATCCGTCCGGAATGTAGATCTCCCGCGCGTCTTCGTCGAACTCGAACGCGGCGATTCCCGGCGGAAAAGTTTCCGTCTGCTGGTTATTTTGTTTCACTTCCGACGCCGGTACTTTGGGTCCGCGATGGCCAAAGTCCCACAGTAATTTTCCGTCTTTCGTGAATTTGATGATGCTGTCGCCCGGCGTCGTTCCGGAGATCCACACGTTTTCATCCCGATCCACGCCGATGGTCTGCAATCGTCCCGGCCAGCCGGGAACGTAATCCTTGCCTCCCCAGGATCTCAGAACGCTGCCATCGGTATCGAACTCCAGCACTTCCGGCCCGATCACGCAGCATTCGGTGCGCGGCGGCGTGGTGGCTGCGCCCAACTCATCGGGCCTCGCGTCCGAAGCGCGATTGAGCACCCACACGTGGTCTTCCTTGTCCACATAGATGTCGACGATTTGCTGCATGCTCCATTTGTTCGGCAGTGGCTTGGGCCAATAGGGGTCAACCTTGTACTGGGGAGCTTTTTGCGCGCGCGCCTCCGGAGTCGCGCCTAGAACTCCGAAGCAGAAAGTCGCAAGCATTCCGGCGCAGGTTCGAGTCCAACAGGATCTTCTCAAAGTCTATTCCTTTCCGTCTCCGCAGAACTCTCTGTGCTCTCTGTGCCCTCTGTGTTAAATTCCGAAAAACGCAACACAGAAATCACAGAGAATCACAGAGTAACCGTGCCACCTCAATTTCGCGTCTTGAAGCTCGCCTGAGCGGTTACTCGTGAGGATGCGGCCGGGATTTCCCGTCTCCGTTTTTCAAAATAAATTTCTGCGCGCGTTTCCCGGTATCCACTTCACCGGTGTAGATGTTTCCCTTGGAGTCCATGGCGATCGCATCGATCCAATGGAATTGCCCCGCCATGCGGCCGTTGTCGCCGATCGAGCCCGCCAGGGTGCCGTCTTTGCGGTCATGGATCCAGATCTTGTCGTTCGTGCCGTCCGCAATCAGCAGGTACTTCTGCTCCGCGTCATGTGAAAAAGTGAGATTGTAGATGGTCCCGCACATGCCAAACAATGTGCTGCCGGGCCCGCCGCACTCGGGACCGCGAGACGGCGTCGAGGGATGCACGAAGAAACTGGAAACGAATTTTCCTTCCTTGGTAAATACCTGAACCCGGTCGTCTCCACGCTCGCAGATATAGACGAGCCCGTCGTTGGCGATGTGCACGCAGTGCAGCGCGGGCGCAAATTGTTTTTGATCCGGAGGCGGCCCTGATTTCCAGTCGTAGGGCGGAGTAGGATCGTTGTCGATCTCGCTCAAAGGTATGCCGTGCCCGCCCCAGCCGCGCTTGAACGCGCCGGTGCCCATGTCATACACCAGGACGCGTTTCTGATCCACGATATATAGCTCGTGCGCGTCTTCGTCCAGATCAAAGAAAAAAATCCCTCCCGGGAAAATATCGGTGGCCTGGTTGTTCTGCTTCAGAGGTTGTGGCTTCTCCCCCGGCGCCGTTCTTGGTCCGCGATGGCCGAAGTCCCACAGCAGCTTCCCATCGCCCGTAAATTTTTGGATGCTGTCCCCTCGGGCGCTTCCTCCCAGCCAGACGTTTCCCTCCCGGTCCACAAGGATCGCGTGTTCTGCGCCGGCGCCTGGCTTTTCGATTCCCTCCGCCGGCCAGCCGGGCACGTAGCCCGGACCGCCCCAGCCCTTGATCAAGTTGCCCGCCGTATCGAATTCCAACACCGCCGGCGCGGCGATGCAGCAATCCGTGCGCGGCGGCGTGGTCGCTGCCCCCTCCTCATCGGGATTGATGTCCCGCGGACGGTTGTACACCCAGATGTGGTCGTCCTTATCCGTCACCATTACCGGAACTCCCTGCATCAGCCAATGGTTCGGCAACGGCTTGGGCCAGGAGGGATCGACTTCATAGACCGGCGCCTTTTGCGCCCGCGCCGCGGGAACAACCGCGAAAATCAGAAACCAGAAAAGGCGGATCGCCACGGCGGTCGCATCGTTCCATCCCTTGCGAATCGGCATGAAATGTTCCTCCATCTGCTGTGTACTCAAGAGTTGGCAGGCAACTGCGCGGAGTCTAGTTGACCCCCCATCGGGATGTCAATGCGCTTCCCTTATTATCCGGTTTGGCGATCCTGTTTGGATTTTCAATTCACTGCAAATCAGGGAGAAGAGATTTGCGGAATTTACGTGTTGATTGCCATGCCGAACAAGGAATTGACAAATTGCAAGACGCGATGAGAGGATGGCGCCAATGGTGACCCAATGAAAACAAGAATACTCGTAATGATTCTGCTTGTAGTGGCTGTTCTGATTGCTTCGGGAACGGCGGTCGCTCACCACGGGACGGCAGCCTACGAAACCAAGAACATCGTCACGGTCAAGGGAACCATGACCGACTTCCGTTTTATTAACCCGCACGTGCAACTTTTTTTTGACGTGAAGAACGAAAAGGGCGAAACCGAAAATTGGCAGGCCGAACTGACCGCTCCCAACAAGCTGGCCCGGGCCGGCTGGGACAAACACACGCTCAAGCCCGGTGACTCCATCACCGCCAGCGGCTACGTTTCCAAGAACGACCCGCACACCATGTGGATCAATAAACTCATCGGGCCTGACGGAGAGGCGCTGCACCTCTTTGAGGAATAACCGCTGCAGTCCTCAAAAAGACAGGGCGTGCGGTTCAGCAATGAAAGCGAACAGGAGGGTCATGTGCGCAGGGGCTTGAACAAGTTGCTGTTCGGATTGTTCGCGGCGCTGTTCCTCACGAATACCCTGTGCGCGCAGACCGCCGCGCCTCCGGCAAATCAATCCAATGCGCCCGCCAAGGTTGCGTCCGCGCCCGCTCCCGCGCACGATTTGACAGGCGTCTGGATGATGCGCAATCCTCCCGGCTCACAGCGCGGCTTTACCAACTACACTTTTACGAAAGATCTTCCGGAGTTAACGCCCTGGGCCCAGGCCAAGTACGCACAGGCCAAAGCCTCGAATGGCGGTGAGTTCACTCTGAAGACCACCAACGATCCGGTGCTCACGAAATGCGATCCCCCCGGCGTGCCGCGCGTCTACTTCCACCCCTATCCGTTTGAATTCGTGCACACACCCAAATACACGCTCATGCTTTACGAGTACGATCACACCGTGCGCCGCATTTATACCGACGGCCGCCCCCTTCCAAAAGACCCCGATCCGCTCTGGATGGGAACTTCAGTCGGCCATTGGGATGGGGACACCGCATTCGTAGTGGATACGGCCGGATTTAACGACAAGACCTGGCTGGACCGCCTGGGCCACCCGCACAGCGATCAGTTGCACGTCACCGAGCGCTTCCGCCGCGTGAACTTTGATCACTTGGAACTCGACATCACCATGGACGATCCCAAGGCCCTGGTGAAACCCTGGACGACAACTTTTTATTATGAGTTGAGGCCAAAATGGGAGCTCGGGGAAATTTCCTGCTCAGGCGACTATCTGGATTTCAGCAATTTCGAAAAGTAAGCGAGCGCGCGATCAGCGATCTTGCTCAGCCTGCTGACCGCAACCTGATGATTCCTGCACAAGTAATCTTCTGTGGTCGTACGTAATTATGTGATAACGCGAGCAACGGGGGCTAAACCCATGCACCGAAAAAGCAGTCGCAATCCCCAAAGCGATGTCTCGAATTTCAATTGGAGCCGCCGTGCGCTCCTGAAGTCCTCTTTGCTGGGCGGCGGAGCGGCCGCTGCCGGCGCACTTTTTGGCGCCTTGATCCCTGCGACTGCTCTGGCCATCGACGAGGCCTCAAAATACGAAGGACCCATCGTGGAGACCACCGCCGGAAAAGTTCGCGGCGTCATTCAGGCCGGCACCCACACCTTCAGAGGAATTCCTTACGGCGCATCGACAGCCGGCAGCAACCGTTTCATGCCGCCTCGCAAGCCCGAACCGTGGGCGGGAGTGCGCGAAGTGTTCGAGAACGGCCCCACCGCGCCGCAACTAGGCGGCCCGCCCAATCCCCTGATTCTGAATCACCGGCAGCCCGCCGTGGAGGGAGAGGACTGCCTGGTCATGAATATTTTTACGCCCGCAGTG
>DATHPN010000128.1:0-34463 GCA_035483715.1 Candidatus Acidiferrum sp. | reverse complement strand
CTTTGCTCCCGCTGGCCAAAGTCCAGGCGTCCTATCCGGCAATCCCCGGTGCGCCGTTTAGCCCTCTCCACAGTCAACTCCAGGTCGTTGACCAGAAAAGCATGCCGCCTGAATCTTCCGGCCCCGCCTATCCCGTGTTCTTCCCCCCGGTGGACGCGGATGGCAATCCGCAAGGAGGGATCATTCTCCCTGAGATTGCAGTCCCGATTGCAACGTATTCAGGCCGCAATGTGCGCGCCGAAGGTTTTTCGGCTGGAGAATTGTGCGGGCTTGCCGGCTCCTACATCCCCTTCGCCGCCACGAAGCAGGAGCGCCTGGCCAACGGCGACCCGCGCCTCTCTCTCGAAGAGCGCTACAAGAGCGCGCAAGACTACGCCGACAAACGTAAACACGCTGTCGGTGCGCTCGTGCAGCAAGGTTTTGTGTTGCCAGAAGACGCCGACGCGCTCACGCGAAGCATGCCGCTACCTGGCACCGCGCAGGGAAGGCTTTGATCATCGGGGACTTTTATACTTAGCTTCTAAATGCGAGAAATAAAATCGAATGGGAATCGGGATGTCGGCAACTCTTGTGATGATAGATCTTTCGGTAGGCAAGTATATGATTCCTGATCATCGCGCTGTGCGATTCCTTTGTGTCGGTGCGATAATAGGGTGTGCATCGGGGAGGATCCTGATGGTGCCCCCTAATCAGAGCGTCGTCATTCGAGACCTCGAAATCCTGAGTGGAGAGCCCGTGTTTCGGGGTACGCGCGTCCCATTTCGGGCCCTTCTGGACTACCTGGAAGGCGGCGAGACCATTGATGAGTTCCTGATCGATTTTCCGGCAGTCTCTCGGGACAGCGCCGTCGCGGCCCTGGAAGAGGCGAAAGCGCTTCTCATCGCTCGCTTCGTTACATGAGAATCCTCATCGATGAATGCCTGCCCGCTCGCCTCAAGAATTCCTTCGTCCAATCTGGTCACGAATGCAAGACCGTTCAGGATCTTGGTATAGCCAACAAAAAGAATGGCGAACTTCTTTCCCTCGCCGATGGTGAGTGGGATGTTCTGGTAACGAACGACCAGAACATTAAATTTCAACAAAACGTGACTGGGCGGAAAATTTCTGTTCTCGTATTGCGCGCGAATTCAAGTCGATTGGCAGACCTCCTTCCACTCATACTCGCGTGCCGTTCGGCTCTGGCCTCAATTCGAGGCGGCTAGGTTATCGAGATTGGCCCGATTCAGGATTCTGCAACCTAGCGCCTGAGGTCGGATTATCCCGGCGATACGAAAGCAATTTGAGTCTCCTAGGTATCATCCAAACCGCGTGCTGGGCGCGATTATTTGCGCTTCCATTCGCGCCAATCGCGCTCGGTGGCGCGAAGCATCGCCTTCGCAGCTTTGTGCAGCCAATTGCCGGGACGTTTAGCCAAGTCGCGCCTGATCGCGGGAATAGCGCGCGGCGTTCCGAAATGGATGTTGGCGGTCTCCCAACCCATGGAATAGAGCAGGCGTTCCTCGTCGCGGCTCTCGGGGAGAGAAGCAAGTTCGATGCGCGAGCAGTCCGGGGCAAGGCGGCGCAGCAACCAACCGTCGTAGGGGCGGACAAAGGGGTCCGGGACACGCACGGCGCAGTCGAGAATCTTTCCGTAACGGGTACGTTGTCCTTTCGCAGGCTTGCCGCGCACCCAAACGCACGCCGAAGGAGTCAATTCCTTGGCCTCCCGGGCAACGTAGCACCCATGCCACTGAGCGAGAAGTACCACACGCGTGTGCCCCAGGCTTCCCAAACCAGACATGCGATGCTTCCTCTCGTACGGCGAAGTCTGATCGGGGAGCAGTTTGCGAAGCTCCGTCTCGACCTCCCGCGGCAGCCGAACCTGTGATTTGGGGAGCCGCTCCAATTTTTGCCAGAACACGGTGGCATCGCGCAGCCGGCTGAGCGCGATTTTGCGAAGCCACCGGTGATTTTCGGCAAGCACGAATGGCCGGCCGCCCGCTTTCAGCGCGTCGCGGTAGCCTTCCAGGATCGCGTTGCTCGCGGTGCGCGGTCGGATGTTTAGGTGCTGTTCCACGGCCGCCGCATGTGCGCTGGTCGCCAGTCGCACGAGGTCCATGCTGTAGGGCATGATGTACACTTCATCAAAATCATTAATGCCCCAGATGAGCCGCCCCTCGACATCCCTCCAGGTCCCGAAATTTTCAAGGTGCAGATCGCCCACAGCCAAGAGAGAGGGCGCGATCGCGGCCTCTCCCGCGACCTCGCGCCAAATCTGGACCCAACGGTAGAACGTCGCGCGCAGAAAAGGAAAAAGCCCCATCGTCATTTGCTTATGCTTGAATGAAAGCGCGCGGCGATCCAAAGGGATGCAGGACGCAACCCACTTTTCATAATTTATGGTCGCCTGGCGTATGTTCATGATCGCGATGCCTCGCCAAAAAGCTCGAGGACTGCAAACCCAACGGATCGCGCCGCCCTCGACAATTTTTGGTCCGCGCAAACGAAAGGTCTTTTTGCCGGACGCTCGCCACACCAAATGAGTGCCGCGGCCATCTGGAAACTCTCCACCGACTTCAATGGATGATCATGGAGCAGATCGAGAGCCAATTCGCGCAGCCTGTCCCCGGCTGATATTTCTCTCCACGTTCTGCTGAGCATCTCCAGGCGCGTGACGGCCGCTTGCTTGCCAGCATCCGTGAGCGTCCTTTCGCGATGCAGCCGGCAAATTGCGCTCTGGATCTCGATGGGACTTCCCCACCACACCACAGGTGGAAGCTTCCTCAAATGTGACGCGGCTGCCAAAGTCGCTGCTTCGGGCACGCAAAGCGGGACGAGCGCGCTGGCATCCCAAAACGCAGTCGTTCCCTTCATCCCTCTTCTCGATCGGCCAGGAGGGCTTTTATTGCTTTATGTCCGGCTACTTTGCCGCCGCGTATCTTCAGAAACTCTCTTAGGTTTAACCGGGCATTGGGAAGCCTCAGTTTGCCCTCGGCGGCAAGCCGCAACTCCTGTTCGTCCGCATCTTCAGCGGAGAAAGGAACCAGCTTGGCGACGGGAAGATTGCGGTCGCGGATGATCACCTCCTCGCCGGCTTTTGCGAAGGTCAGATACTTGCTGAGCTGATTTTTTAACGTCGCCACGTTCACGCTGCGCATGGGGGCTCTCTATCCATGTGGCTATTATAGCCATGCCCGCCGTTTAAGAAAAGAGCCTGCACGCTACGGCCGCTCAACTTTTTTGATCAAAGGACAATTTCTTCTTCGGGCCCACAAGTTGGGTTACGATAGGCCCTCCATTCAGGGGCAATCGTTTCTATGCCGCCAGATCTCGGATTGAACGACCCTCTCCTCTTGAATGAATGGTTTGCGGTTGCCTGGACTTCCTCCGTGCCGGAAAACAAATTGGAAGCAGTGCGCGTGCTGGGACAGGATCTCGTCTTGTGGCGGACGAGCGAAGGCGTGCACGCTTGGAAAGATTTGTGCGTTCACCGCGGGGCGAAACTCTCGCTCGGCAGGATCGCACCCACGGAAAAAGGCGCATGCGTGGTGTGCCCGTACCATGGCTGGGAGTACAACCCCGCCGGCGAATGTGTGCGAATGCCTGCGCACCCGGAGCAGGCGCCTCCCTCGCGGGCGCGCGTGGATCGTTTCGCGGTTCAGGAAAAATACGGCCTGGTGTGGGTGTGTTTGGGCAAACCCAATGGAAATATTCCATCGTTTCCTGAAGGCGAGGCTCCTGATTTCCGCCTGATTTCCACGGGACCATATCAGTTCCATGCGCAGGGACCGCGCATCATTGAAAATATTCTAGACCTTGCGCACTTGCCGATCGCCCACGCGGGCATGCTTGGAGATCCGGCGCATGCGGAGATTGGCGAATACTCGGTCACCACCACGGCGGAAGGGATCGTGGCGCGCGACATTCCGATTTGGCAGCCGGATCCCGATGGCACCGGCCGTTCCGCCAAGGTCCACTACACGTATTGGGTTGAACGCCCGTTCACAACGCGTTTGACCAAGTTGCACCCCAGCCAGCATTTCGCGATTCTGGGAACCGTCACGCCCGTCGACGCGGAAAACACGCTGGCGTGGGTCGTGATTGCCATGGACTATGCCTACGATGTCCCGGCAGAAGAATTGCGCCGCTTTCAGGATAAAGTAACCGAGCAGGATATCCGCATCGTCAATTCCCAGCGCCCCGAATTGCTGCCCCTCGATCTGCAATCCGAGCTCCATCTGCGGTCGGATCAAATTGCCATCGCCTACCGGCGGTGGCTCAAGCAATTGGGCCTGCAGTATGGAACTTCATGACGCGAGGACTCCTTCATCCCTAGCGCGATCCAAACTCATGCGAGCGCCGGACCGCGCTGGTTTGTCGCGGGTGACCTCGATGGTTTTTTCGGGCTTTTTTTCAGCGGCTTTCCGGACCTGCTGCTGATCGCGAGTTTGACTCCGCTGTGCGGCCTTCCGCAGCAATTGGTCACCGGCCGAATTTTGCCCGCTGTGGCGTTTTCCATTCTTTTCGGCAATTTGTTTTATGCCTGGCAGGCCCACCGCCTGGCGCGGAATTCCGGCCGCGACGATGTGACCGCGATCCCCTTCGGCATCAATACCCCCACGATTTTTGCCTACATTTCCCTGATCATGCTGCCTGTCTACCAGCGCACGCACGATGCCAACCTGGCGTGGCACATGGGAATTTTCGCAAGCCTGGTGAGCGGCGTGGTGCAAGCCGCAAGCGCGTTTTGCATCGATTGGCTGCGGCGCACGACACCCCTCGCTGCGTTGCTCTGCCCGCTCGCGGGTCTCGCAATGGCATTCCTGTGCCTGGGATTTATTTTCGGAATCTTTCAGATCCCGGCGGTGGCGCTGCTGCCAGCGGTGATTCTGCTCGCAACCTATGCTTCACGAATGCGTCTGCCCTGGCGCATTCCGTCGGGACTCGTGGCCATGGTTGTGGGCGGAGTCCTCGTGGTGCTTCTGAGAGCTTTTCATTTGTACCACCTGCCGCCGCAGCCCCCGCTTCTTCCTCCAGGAATATATCTCCCCAGGCCGGTGAACCTATACCAGATTCTCGTTGTTGGCGAAGGCTGGCGCTACGCTTCGATTTTTCTGCCGCTGAGTCTGCTCGATACCATCGTTTCGCTGCAGATCCTGGAAAGCGTCAAGCTCGCCGGTGATGACTATCCGACCACTCCTTCGTTGCTGGTCAATGGCCTGGCCACGTTGCTGGGAGCGGCCCTGGGCAGCGCCTTCCCCACAACGCTCTATATTGGCCACAATGCACACAAGGCGAATGGCGCAAGAATTGGATATTCCATATTGGGCGGCGTAGTGAGCGCCACACTGTGCCTGACGGGACTTGTGCCCGCAGTGCTGCGCTTCGTGCCGTTGGAGGTCGTCGCCTTTGCCGTGGTCTGGTTCGGATTGGCGATGGTCGGACAGGCGTTCCAAGAAGTCCCCGCGGCGCACACGGTTGCTGTCGCGCTGGGAATCGTGCCCATGCTGGCGCAGTGGGTAACGCAAATTGTGGATCTGGCCATTCGCAAGTCCGGCAGCGACTTGCTGACCGTAGCCCCGCGCTTTGGCGGAGAACTGGCAATTTACGGCATGATCGCGCTGGGCCAAGGGGCCTTGCTTGTATCCATGGTCTGGGCGGCTGCGTTGGTGTGGATCATCGAGCGACGTTTCCTCCAAGCTTCTGCCTGGATGCTCGTAGCTGCGGTATTGTCGTGCCTTGGCGTGATCCACGCGTACCAGTTGACCCCGCAAGGCATTGAAAACCGCCTCGGCTGGTGGGTCGCTCCGGAATTCACACTGAGCTACCTTGCCGCGGCACTTTTTCTTCTGGCCTGCCATGCTTACGCAAAGGACAGACCTGACGCTGTCGTCAATTAGAGCGCTTATGGCTCCGTATTTTTCCGCTATATCATTGAAATGAAGTGGGATATGCATATCCCTCGACAGTGTGGGAATGTTGCACGCATAATGGTGCTGCACACATTTACGTGCGAATCATGAAAACCAACATCACTCTTAAACTGGACTCCGAAATCCTGCGCCAGGTGCGAATCATCGCCGCTGAAGAGGGCAATTCGATCAGCGGATTGCTGGCCTCAAAGCTTCAGGAACTGGTCCGTCAACGCAAGAGCTACGCGCGCTCCAAAGCTCGCGCCTTGGCGCGCCTCCGCAATTGCACGGATCACGGTTGGGTGCGTCCCGCCTCGCGAGACGAGCTTCATGAGCGATAAGGTATTCCTGGACACAAATGTTTTAGTGTACGCGCACGAGCCCTCACTAGGAATCAAACATGACCGCGCCCGAGCGCTAATCGATAAGCTTTGGAATACTGGCGACGGTGTCCTGAGCACACAAGTCCTACAGGAATTGTGCGTCAGTTTGCGCCGAAAGATGGCAAAACCATGGACGGTGGAAGAGACTCGAGATCTGATTTTGGATTACATGGACTGGCAGATTGTGGTCAATACGCCAGACTCGGTGATCGAAGCACTATCGATGGAGACTCGTTACCAGATTTCCTTTTGGGACGCGCTCATTATTCACGCAGCAGAGAGTTCCGGCGCCGCGATCCTCTACTCAGAAGAACTTTCGGACGGGCAGACTTATGGTTCCGTTCGTGTTGTCAATCCGCTGACTGAATCCATCTCGGATTGATTCGCCATTCAGCTCCGAAATTCCAGCGGAAACTTGTTTCACTTGCCGGGCTCCATCCCCACTTCTTTGTAAACTGCCATGGCCTCTGGCGAAGAGATATATTTCAACAGCGCCTTGGCGCCTTCCGGATTTTTCGCGTGAGCGGAGACGAATCCCACGAGAGCCGTTCGCGGTGAAACCATCTTTGGCAGCATTCCTATCTTGTCCACTCCGGGATCATTGATCTCACTAAAAAAAGTCATCCCGATTTCCACCTCGCCGTTTGCGACCATCGCCGCGACCGCATTCCCGCCTCCGGAGCCTCCCGGGCCGCTCCCGCGGGGACGTTTCAGCTTCGGTTCGACCTGGTCGTCGATGCCCATGTCCTTTAACATCTTGTTGATCGTGACCCCGGCAGCCGCACCAAGCGCCGCATCCGGTATGGCGATCGACTTCGCCGACAGCAGCATTTTCTTCACAGCTTCGGTCGTCGAGATATCGGGCTTGGGAGCGCCTTGCTTTACGCAAACGCCCACGGCCACGGAGGCAAGCGGCGTCGCGGTGCTTTCGACAACATTGCCCGAGGCAATCACATCCGGGTACGGCGGCTGCACGATGGGCACGTCAAACACATCGCCATGCACAACTTGCTGCTTGGTCCCGCCTCCCGAGCCAAATGTCGCGTTGACCTTGTAGCCGCTCTTTTTTTCAAAGCCCGGAATGAGCTTCTCGACCGCAGCGCGAATTCCCCCCGGCGCGATTAAAGTAACCTCCGATTGCGCACGGGCGGCGCTGGAAACGGTCAGCGTTATTGCGACGGCGATGACAGACAGAAAAATTCGTCTCATGGCTCGGCTCTCCAATTTTGAACTGAGGTGTGAATCCGGCGACCGGCAGGAATCACCGGCGGGAATTGTGGCACTAATTGCCGGCCCGCACAACCTCACCGCGCCCAGCGAATCGATATTTCTATAGACTTCGACCAACCAAATACCTGATTAGAACAACCAACTCTACAGGGCTCACTGTATTGAAGAATTACACAAGTCAGGGTTCTCTCATGAATTCGCGACCGGTTTGCTTCTGAGTAGCTTCAGCCAGGCGCACTTCCAGCGCAAGACGGCCAATCACAACTTCAAGATAGGAGGAATGGATCATGAAACCCCTACACTTCAGGTGGCTGACCCTTCCCGGAATTCAAGAAGAAATGAACCGAGCGGCCAAGGCTTGGTCGGCATTCCAAAGGAGACTGATCGACACCCAACATCTTGCCTCAGCAATTTCTCTCGCCTTAGTGCTGTTCTCACTCACGGCTCCGGCATGGGCGCAGCAATCCGCAGCGGACCAAGGAGTTCCGGTTCAAATGATTGTCACCTTGGAGCCGAAGCATACCAAGGTGATACCAGAGATCACGCAGCAGGACGTGATGGTGTACCAGGGGCACGATCGCCGGACCGTCACGGGCTGGATCCCGGTTAAAGGAGACAAGGCCGGACTGGCGTTGGCGATTCTGATTGACGATAGTGCCGGATTCAGCCTGGGCTCTCAATTGAATGAAATCCGGACCTTTATTCAAGCGCAGGCGCCGACTACGCTGGTCGCTGTTGGCTACATGCAGAACGGAACGGTCTTCATGGCGCAGAATTTCACGCAGGATCACACGGCTGCTGCCAAATCCGTGCGGCTTGCGCAGGGTTTCTACGGCGCGGAAGGAAGCCCGTATCTCTCCTTATCCGAATTCATCAAGCGGTGGAATGCCGACCCCGCTGTCCCTCGACGCGAGATTCTCATGGTCACTTCCGGCATCGACAACGTTTATATGGGCGTTCTTGACAACCCTTATGTGGATGCGGCCATTCAGGATGCACAGTGCGCCGGGATAGTCATTTACTCCATCTATACGCCAAGCGCCGGACACTTGGGGCACAGCTACTTCCGGACCACATGGGGCCAGAACTATCTCTCGGAAATTACTGAGGCCACCGGCGGTGAGGCCTATGACCTGTTAGGGCCGCAGGGTGCCGTGTCTTTTGCACCGTATTTCAAACAGGTGAATGAACAGCTCCCGAATCAATTCCTGCTGACATTCCTGGCCAAGCCCCAGAAGAAAGCAGGAACCGAGTCAGTGAAAGTGACGAGCGAAATTCACGACGTCGATTTCGTACACGCGGACAAAGTATGCGTTCCGGCTTCGCCCGGAGAGTAGCGACATCTTCTTAAGATCCTTGAGCGTGGCTCCGGCGGGCGTTTTGGTCACGCCGGGTCGGCGGGCAGGTCTTCGCTCGCTTTTTTCCGCAAAACATTTCCGGCCGATCCCGTCTTGGATCCGGTCGCGCATTTGCCATGATCGAAGCGCGGGCGGCGCTCCGCCTCGCCATAGCGTGGCTCGATTATGATAAGGTGGTGAAGCAAAGCGTCATATTCGGGGAGAAAAATCATGAAGGTGGGCGTCGCTGGACAAGGCGCGTTTGGACAGAAACACCTGGAGGGCATCGCCAAAATTCCGGGCGTCGAAGTGATTACGCTGACGGGCGGCAATCAAACCGCCACGGAAGAAGTCGCCAGGAAATTCAAGATCCCTCATTGGACAGGTGATCTCGCCGAAAGCTTGAAGCAACCCGGCTTGGAAGCGATGATCCTCGCCACTCCCACTCAAATGCATGCCAAGCAGGGCGAACAGTGCATGCGCGCGGGAAAACACGTTCAGATCGAGATCCCCATCGCCGATACTCTCGCGGATTCCGAGCGCCTCGTGAAAGTGCAGAGAGAAACCGGCGTCATCTGCATGGGCGGCCACACGCGCCGCTTCAATCCCAGCCACCAGTACGTGCACAAGAAAATAAAAGCGGGAGAGTTGAAAATCCAGCAGATGAACGTGCAGACTTATTTTTTCCGGCGCACGAATATGAACGCAGCCGGAAAGCCGAGGAGTTGGACCGATCACCTCCTGTGGCACCATGCCTGCCACACCGTTGACCTGTTCCAATATCAAACCGGTGAGCTGGTTTCCCAGTGTTACGCCGTGCAGGGCCCGATTCATCCAGACCTGAAAATCGCCATGGACATGGGCATCGTTCTGAAGACGCCCTCCGGAGCAATCTGCACGCTGTCGCTTTCCTTCAACAACAAAGGGCCGCTGGGCACGTTCTTCCGCTACATCTGCGACAACGGCACGTTCATCGCCCGGTACGACGACCTGCTGGATGGAGATGAGAAACCGATCGATGTATCCAAAGTGGATGTCTCCATGAACGGGATCGAGCTGCAGGACCGCGAATTTTTCGCCGCCATCCGGGAAAAACGCGAACCCAATGCCAGCGTCGCCCAATGCCTCACCGCCATGGACGTTCTGGACCGGATCGAGAGGTTCCTCAATTCGGCGGCGAAGGCCAGCGCATAGTACTTCCCAGTGGCGCAGGCTTCAGCCCGTGGGTTTTGGTTATGCAAGGACGAAAACCCGCAGGCTGAAGCCCGCGCACCTTGAAGTTGCATTAAATCCGCTTAGGGATTATGTTTGCCCCGTCGCTATTTTTCACGGGTTCTGAGACGCACGGTGTATTTTTCGTGGCGTTTGGCCCCGCCGTTGTCGCGAATGAAAACCTTCTCCATGGGCTTTGATACGAGTCGAATTCAAATCACGCCGGGACATCGAAAAGCAGTTTGCCGATGGCGCCTGAATTGAGGACAGTTATGACCGGAGTTGCCGCAACTCACACCAAAGTTTTGAACTACATAAACGGCAGTTGGATGGAATCGAAATCCGCCGAGTGGAAAGAGGTTTTGAATCCCGCGAATGGCGAGACGATGGCCCTCACGCCAATGTCGACCGTGGCCGAAGTCGATGCTGCGGTCCAGGGAGCTGCCGCCGCCTATTTCGATTGGCGGCGCACACCCGCAGAAGACCGCATCCAGCCGCTGTTCAAACTGAAAATGTTGCTCGAAGAACATGTGGACGAACTGGGACGCATCATCTCGCAGGAAAATGGCAAAACGTTTGCCGAAGGCAAGGCCGAACTGCGCCGGGCCATCGAAAATGTGGAGGTGGCCTGCGGAATCCCGACCATGATGCAGGGCTACAATCTCGAAGACGTTGCGCGCGGCGTCGACGAGATCATGATCCGCCAGCCGCTCGGCGTAGTGGCCGCGATCACCCCGTTTAATTTTCCGGGGATGATTCCTTTCTGGTTTCTGCCCTACGCCATCGCCACCGGCAACACGTTCGTGCTGAAGCCGTCGGAACGCGTGCCGCTCACGATGATGCGCGTGTTCGAGCTGCTCGAACAGATTGGACTGCCCAAAGGCGTCGTCAGTCTGGTGAACGGCGGAAAAGCAGTGGTCGACGCGATTCTCGACCACCCCAAAGTCCGCGCCATCAGTTTTGTGGGTTCGACTCCCATCGCCAAATATGTGTATGCCAGAGCGGCCGCCAACGGCAAGCGCGCGCAGTGCCAGGGCGGCGCCAAGAACCACGTGATCGTTCTCCCTGATGCCGATATGAAGATGGCCACGCAGATCATCAGCGACAGCGCTTTCGGATGCGCCGGCCAGCGCTGCCTGGCCGTTTCAGTTGCGGTCACGATTGCCGAGGCGCAAAAAAGTTTTCGCGATTCGATCACCGAAGCGGCCGCGTCCCTGCGCGTGGGCGACGGACTTGAAGAAGGCGTTCAAATGGGACCGGTGATCACCGCCCAGAGCAAATCACGAATCGAATCGCTGATCGCAGTCGGCGAAAAAGAAGGAGCAAAGGTCCTCCTCGACGGCCGAAACGCCAGGATTCCGAAACATGAGGCCGGAAACTTCGTGAAGCCAACCGTTCTCGACGGCGTTCCCGCAACGAGCGAGCTGACCGATACGGAAATTTTTGGCCCCGTGCTGAGCTTGGTCCACGCGAGAGACATGGACGAAGCGATCACTTTCCTGGAGCGCAGCCCATACGGCAACCAGGCTTCGCTCTTTACTTCCAGCGGAGCGGCGGCGCGCCGGTTTCGTTACGAGGCGCCCGCGGGCAACATTGGCATCAATATCGGTGTAGCCGCACCCATGGCGTATTTCCCTTTCACCGGATGGAAGGGCAGTTTCTTCGGCGACATGCACGCGCAGGGACGCGACGCCATTGAGTTCTACACCGATAAGAAAGTCGTCATCGAACGGTGGGGAGACCAGCACACTCGCAAGTTCTAAGATGTCGGCCGCCTCTCGCCACTGCTTTGGGTTGGTTTGCCGTCGGTCCTCCATCTTTGCGGTTTTTGCAAAGTTGGGGTTTTAGCCTTTATTTCCTTCACATGGATGGCAGGAGCCGCACCCTCGCCGCAGCGGGAACGGCACACATTGCTATATCAACTTGACGTTTCATGAAACATCATGATATTTTGACTTCATCAAGGAAAAGGTGCCTCTTGTCCCAGACTCGCGAAAAATTCGCTACCCAGGTCAACTCCGAAATACTCTCCGCCGTTCGCACGTTGGCCGAAAAGGAGGGCCGGCAACTTCAGGCGCTGATGGACGAAGCCCTGGCCGACCTGATCGAGAAGCGCAAGAACGCCAATCCCCGCCCGCACGTCATGGGCGTATACCTAGCCAGCCACGAAAGATATGGCCGTCTCTTTAAGAAGCTTGCTGAATGACCGACTTCCTGACCGTAGCTGAAGTGCTGGCGATGCACGCCGACCTCATCGAACGCTACGGCGGGACACAGGGTGTCAGAGACCAGGGACTGCTCGAAGCCGCTCTCTACCGCCCCCAAACCGGCTATTACGTCGACCTGATCGAAGAAGCCGCCGCGCTCTGGGAGAGCCTCTCGCAGAATCATCCCTTCCTCGACGGCAACAAACGCACAGCTTTCGCCGCCGCGTATACTTTTCTCGCCATCAATGGCGCGCGTCTCACAGCGGACGCCGAAGAGACGCACGAATTCCTCGCGGCACTCTATGGGGCAAATCAGCTCAGCTTCGACAAGCTTGTGCTGTGGCTGCGCAGCCATGTATCGCCAGATCTTAATGCGCCTCCGCCGCGATGAAAAGTCACGCCATCAGTCCGATCCCTGGAAGCTGTATCATCCGTTTATGACCTTTGATTCGCACGGTAGAATCGCGGGATCGGCTCACGACTATTGAAAATGGATCGACAGCTGCGATTTGAGCGGTTGACTGAAATAAAAGGAACCCAATGCAAATACCATCCGATCTGCTAGCGCACAGCGCCATTCTTTCCGCTACGCCGCAAAATCCTTCAACATCAAGCGGCAAGAAAAAACTAATTTACGACCAGGACCATCGCGGGCCGCTTTCCACGGACACGGTTGCGACGTTGATGCTCTTGCAGGCGGACAATATCGATCTCCTCGGGATTTGCACCGTGAGCTGCGATATGTGGGCAAAGCAGGAAACCGCCTATGCCCTGCGTCTGCTGGAAATCATGGGGCGGCCCGAAATCCCCGTTTACATGGGCGCGCAGGAACCTTTGCTCAACACCAAGGCCGAAGCGCAGATGCGCTACCAGATGTTTGGCTCGAGGTCGCTCGGAAACGAAGGATATCTGGGCTGCTTCGCGAAAGACGCTGCGGCCCGCGATGAAGTAACGCCGCTGCCGCCGCCCTACAATCGCTTCGCTCAGATCAAGGCCCAGCCCGAGCCCGCCGCGGACTTCATCATCCGCACGATTCGCGCGAACCCTAACGAGGTGACCATGTATTGCGGCGGCCCCATGACCAACCTCGCGATCGCCGTGATGCTCGCGCCCGACATCGTGCCCATCACGAAGGAGGTGATTTTCATGGGCGGAGGCATTCACCACTCCACCAGTTCCGTAAACGTTTATTTCGACGCCGAAGCCGCCAAGATCGGCTTTCGCGCGGCCTGGCCGAAATTCACTTTAGTCACCACGGATCTTGCCGAACAAGTCCACATGCAGGACGACGGCAAGGTGGATGCCATCGTGGATCGCGCCCATTCGCCGATTGCCGAATTGTTCCGCGAGTACGAACAGAAGCCGCAACGCGCCAATCCGCAAAGGCGCTCCTTCCGCATGCCCGATGAAATGATGGCCGCCCATGCGATCGATCCTTCCATTTTTACCGGCTACGACGAAATGTATATCGATATCGTGACCCACAACGACGGCCACTATGGCGACACTTCCTTTTGGGACGGGGATTGGAGGGACCGGGGCGGCGAACTTGCAGGCCAGAACTATCCTTCGATCAAAGCGGGCCGTGTGCAGGTGCTGAATAGCATCGACAAAACGCGTTTTCGCGAGCTGTTCACGGATCTAATGACAAGACCGATCAAGTAGGGCAGGCTTCAGCTTGTCTGGTTTTGATTTGCGCAATTCCGGCAAAACTCAAAAGAAGACAGGCTGAAGCCCATCCTACAAAAGCGAGGCCCAATGAGTACAACGCGCCGCGAATTTATCAAGACTGTTGGAGCCGCGATTGCAACATCGCAAATTCCTCCTGAACCGGCAGTGCTGGGTGCGGACGCCGCTCCCCTTCCGGCGCCCGGGCCCGCAGCGCAGCAGCCCGGCGCAAAACGAAAAGTAATTTACGACCAGGACAATTCCGGCCCGTTCGGCACCGACATTCTGGGAACGCTGATGATGTTGCAGGCCGACAATATCGATCTACTCGGCATCACGCTGGTGACGGGCGACGCCTGGATGAAACAGGAAATGGCCTACACACTGCGCTTGCTGGAGATGCTGGGGCGCCCGGAAATTCCGGTATACCCCGGCGCTGAGTTCCCCATGCTCAATACCAAGGAGGAATGGCAGCTCCGGCAACAACTTTACGGCGGTCATCGCCTGGACCCATGGATGGGCGCTTTCAATCGCGCGAATGGCGGGCCGGACGAGATTAAGCCTCTGCCGCCACCATACGATCGCTTCGCGAACTTGACAGCTCAGCAGGACCACGCCGCGCGTTTCATCATCAAAACCGTTCGGGCCAATCCTGGCCAAGTGACGATCTATGCCGGAGGGCCGCTGACGAACCTGGCCATGGCGATTGCTCTTGCTCCCGACATCGTTCCGCTTGTGCCCGAACTGGTGATCATGGGAACCGGCTTCCACATGTTCACCAACGCCTTCAATATTTTTTTCGATCCCGAATCGGCGCGAAAAGTTTTGCGCGCCGGGTGGCCGAAATGCAGCATCGTCACCGTGGACATCGCCGAGGAAATTCACGAAGGCGATGAAATCGCGCCTGGCCGAAGGATGATCGAGGAGATCGCCGCCCGCGCGCAGAGCCCAATTTCCGATCTTTTCCAACTGCATGCCGTGAAGCCGCTGCAGCGCGATCCCAATCTGCATTTTTTTCGAATGGCGGACGAAATGATCGCCGCGCAAGTAATCGACCCCAGCGTCTTCACGAAATCCGAGGAGATGTACGTGGATATTTGCACGACGCCCGGCCCGCGCTACGGCGATTCCATGTTCTGGCCAAAAAATTGGCAAGCCGTTCCCGACGCCGGAAAATCCGTGAGCGCGGCGGACCGCCGGGTCTTTGTGGACCCCCGGCAATTCTATCTCGGCCCGTCACCATCGGCGGGATTGGTGACCGTCCTTCAGGAAATCGACCACGACCGCTTTAAAAAACTCTTCGTCGACTTAATGACCAAGCCGATCCGCAAAGCATGATCGCGCATCGCGCGCGATGGAAGACAGGTTTTCGTGGCGCCGGCGTCCCGCCGGCGATTTCGCTAATCTCGATACTTCGGAAAAAACGCCGGCGGGACGCCGGCGCCACGAAAATCCTCGCACGATGCTTATCCGCAAAGGGGATTTTCATAAGGAATTACTTTTAAATTCGCTATCTGGAAATTTCCCTGCGACTATTTGACAAGCGGCAAGGGATGTTCACCGCTTCGGCGATGAGCCGGTACGACCGCAGACGAGCCTGGTAATCGTGCAGAACTGCGATGATCATGATCTCCTCGACCTGTAAATTGCTCGCCATGCGCTCGAGTTCATCGCGGACCTGCTCGGGCGCGCCCACGACATACCGCGGCCATTCGCCCGCTCCGCGCGCGACCGGATCCGCTCCGAACGCAAAGTTCCCAAGTTCCGCGATGGCCTGCTCGGGAGTGGGCACAGGAAGACGTTTGCCCTGCAGGCGAATGCGGCGAATGTGCAGCTGGGTGCTGGTGTACAGGCGCTTCGCTTCCGTTTCGGTGTCCGCGCAAATCACTCCAAGGGCCACGATCGCTCGCGGCTCGGCCAGATGTTTCGATCGCTGAAAATTCAAGCGATAAAACTCCAGGGCCATCGGCGTCTCTTCGGGAGCTATGAAGTGCGCAAACGCGTACGGAAGCCCCAATTTGGCGGCGACCGCCGAACTCCAGGAACTGGAACCCAGCAGCCAAACTTCGGGGGCGCCGGGCATGTCCGGCGAAACCTTGATGCGCGCGAAGGGATGATCGGAAGGAAAACCATGGTGAAGAAATGCCAGCAACTCGAGCAACTGCTCTTCAAAATCGTCATTCTGCAGGCGCTCGCTGCGGTCGCGCCGCAAAGCGAAGGCTTCAAGGCCGCTTCCTCCAGGCGCGCGGCCGATGCCGAGATCAATACGCCCCGGATACATTGCGTGCAGCATGCGAAAAATTTCCGCAACTTTGAGAGGGCTGTAGTGAGGGAGCAACACGCCGCCGGACCCGATGCGGATGCCGGAAGTTTCGGCGCCAATCCTGGCGATAAGAATTTCGGGCGCCGGGCTGGCCAGAGTCACGATGGCATGATGTTCTGCGATCCAGTACCGCTCATAGCCGAGCTGATCGGCCAGGCGCGCCAGTTCGATGGTATTGCGCAGTCCGTCTGCCGGAGTAAACCCGTCGGACACAGGTGATTGGTCAAGAACCGAAAGCTTTATCATCGCCTCAATTCTGTCTCGATAGAATAATTTCCTATTTTATCTCGCAGGGCGACGCGCGTTTGGTGGCGCCGGCGTCCCGCCGGCGGTTTTGAGCCGCACGACCAGTACGAAAATCGCCGGCGGGACGCCGGCGCCACCAATTCCACTTCCCATAACGAAACCCGCAACCACCGATCCAATGACTCGAATCGTGGCGTGATAGAAGACCCAATTCACATAATAACAGAGCTATTCACCACGAAGAGGACTACAGTAGTTGGATGAAGTTCCCGTGGACGACCTTGATGATTTGGCTGGGCACTCGCAGCCCTTGTTGCGGAGCCAAGATCGGCTATCACAAAAACTACGATCGAGTTGCCTGCCTCAACTGTGGCCTTCGATGCGAAGTTAAAAAATTAAGGAACCGCCGATAGTGAAATTTCCATTGCTTCGCGCAAAGCAAGCTCGGCACCGCACCGATTCCGGCCAACCATGCATCAAGCGTGGTTGGCCGATCGGACAGCAATTTTCGCAGACCGCTACTGCGAATTAATTCCTTCTTGCGATCCGTGCTTACGACGCAGCCTTGGCACGGGCTATCTCCGGTTCGCCAACGAGTTCCTCAAAAAGCGTCCGGTAATGGATCATGGCCTGTCGCAACTCTTCGGTGCTGGCTTGCCCCAGCGTTTGACGAATCGCGATTCCGTGACCTGCCCGGTAATTTTCCATAACCTGCGGATGGTCTACGGAAATATCCGCGGCACGCTGTTCGAAATCACTTACCGGATAGCCCCTCAGGGACATTACATCGCCCAGAAGTTGGTCGGCTTCCGTTACCGCCCCTCCGGGGCTGTCTACGAACCGAGCCTGCACTTTGCGCCACGATTCCAGGAAGCGTGCGTGATCGGCGGGAGAGAGCGCACGGATATGGAAACTCTCCACGCGCTCGGCGCGCTTTTCGAGCTTGTTTTCCGCGCGGCGCTGGTTCCCGCCTTCCTTCACGGCGCGGTTATATTCCGGGCCGCCAAACTGGCTGCGCAGCCTCGCCGTACGGCGCTTTCTCATGTAAAGCAGCGTGGCGATGCCCGCAACCACAATCACTACGAGACCAATGATCAATGCCAATTGCGTTGTGCTGAATGCACTCAAGTCCATGACTTGCCTCCATTCCTTCTATGTGTCCAGGATTCTGGCCGAGGGGCCGCGTTGAAAGGACAACGCGGGTATCGCCGACTCATGCGGAACTGCTTCGTTACTTGCCAAGAACTTTCTTTATCTGTCCCACTTTATTTTGGATTTTCCCGGCGATCTCCTCCGCCTCGCCTTCGGCTTCCAGGTCGGGATCGTTCATAACCTCTCCTGCTACTTCCTTCACTTTCCCCTTCACATCGTGGAGCTTGCCTTCCACTTGGTCTTGCGTCCCTGGTTTCATCATGGGTTGCTCCTCATCTCACTATTCCGTTTGCTCCAGTCATGTTAGGAGAGAGACGCAGCAGTGTCTGTTCACTATGGGACATTCGTAGGCCGGGCTGCCGGATCGCGCGACACTAAATTTGCGAGGATTTCAGGCGAGTGGCTGAGCGTTCCCTAATGAATGTAATAGCCGTTTCTAGCCAGGATGGTGTAATCGCGCCCCTTTTTTCCAAACGAGGAGGCCAGACGAACCTCCAGCTTGTGCGGTTTGCCCTCGGCCCCATTCGCCATCGTGTAATACCCCAACGTGTAACGGGTTTTGATCCGCTGAATCAGGGCGCTGAAGACGGAACCCAGATGAGCCACATCCTGGACGTCGAATAATTCCCCGCCCGTTGCCTCCATCACTTTGTGAATGTTGACAAGTCCAGGAGTCATGGCCGCGTGCAACATGGTTGCCGGCGGGTTGTATCCGGGTATTTTCAGGTTGTATAAAACGGAATCCGAGGCAATCGCTTCGGTAACGATGTCGCGCGTTCCCTGTCCGCCGGCGGTCGTGCCCACATCGTCGCTGATCAGGATGATCACGCGGCGGCCCGTCGGCGGCGCCTTGAGGAGATATTCGGCGGCCACGAAAATACCATCATTGATATTAGTGGCGCCGCGAGCCTCGAATGTATTGATCTGATCGGCAATCTTGTTCTTGTCTTTTGAGAGCGGCAGGCGCAATTCCGCTTCCGTGGAAAATGTAAACAGCGCCACTTCATCGTTCGGTTTCAGGGCTGCCAGCGCGATCGTCGCGGCGTCGCGCAACGGGGACAGGAATGGACCAATCGAATCGCTCAGATCCAACACCAGTGCCACATCCAGAGGCAATTCGTCGCGGCTGAAAACGTCAATTTTTTGAACCACGCCGTCTTCGCGAACCTCGAAGTCGTCCTTTTTGAGATTGGCCATGATTTGGCCATCCTTGGTCTTCACGGTCGCGTCCACCAACACCAGGTTCACGGCCACGCGGATGGTGCCCTGGTCCTGATCTTGCGCCTGGGCAGGGACTCCGGAAATCAGCGCAACGAGAACGGCCACGCAGGTAATATGCATTTTGAGGCGCCAGAAATTAGACATTGTCGTTGCTCAAAACTCCGGGGCCACGATTGCGGTCTCGCGACCCTTTCAGTCACCATCGAACACTGAAATCTTTCGCACTGGCATCTCGCCCAATCCCAAAAAGTTCCGGCCTCAACTTTAGCTTTGGACGAAGCCACAAGCAAGCTCCCGGCTCATTGGGGGCAGGCCGTCGGTGCGCGATTGCGACCAGCCCACCCAATATAAGATGGAGGCCGTCCGCGAAATTCAATATGATCCAAAAGGGGTGCCGGAAACCATGGCATCGGTGACGGTCACACAGAATCGGCAAGAAAGCGCAAAGCCGCTAATTGAAGCCGCGATTGTAATCGTAATTGGGATTCTCGGCACCGTCCTTGCTCTGCCCCATGTCCTCGGCCGCATCCCCCTGCAGAATCTCCTGAAAAATGAGCTGCACGTGGACCGCGCCGCCAACGCCGCCTTTTTCTTTTGGATAACTCTGGTATGGTATTTCAAGCCTCTTTTCGGGATCGTCACCGACGCTTTTCCGCTCTTCGGGAGCCGCCGCAAGAGCTACATGATCCTCGGGGCGACGCTCGCGACACTCTCCTGGGCTGCACTGTATTTCACCCCGCGTCAATATAACCAACTGCTGTGGGTATGTATCGCCATCAATCTTTTCATGATGTGCACGAGCACTGTCGTAGGCGGCTACATGGTTGAAGTGGCGCAAGCGGCGTCCGGCTCGGGCCGACTCACGTCCGTCCGGAACTCTGTCGAGCAGTTCAGCATCCTCATTGCCGGTCCCGCGGGCGGTTTTCTGGGCAGTGTCGCTTTTGGCTGGACCGCCGTGGCTTGCGGCAGTGTCATGTTCCTTGTAGTGCCGGGGACCGTTTTGTTTCTGCACGAACAGCGCAAGAGCATCGACAGCAAAGAACTACTCGACAATGCCGGCAAGCAACTGGTGAAAATCGCCAGTGCCGGGACCATGTGGGCCGCCGCAGGTCTCATGGCCTTGTTCTATTGCGCACCTGGGTTATACACCGCGGTGTTCTACAAACAGCAGAACGATTTGCATCTCAACACGCAAGGGCAGGGATTCTTGCAGTTTTTGAGCGGAGCGTTTGGCGTGCTGGCTGCGGTCCTGTATGGCGCGTTTGCCTGCCGCCGTTTCACCCTTCGCACCTTGCTCATGTGGTGTATTGGTCTGGGTACTGCGGCCAACCTTGGATATTTATTTTATTCTTCGGCGGGCAACGCGCGAATCATCGAAAGCTTCAACGGTTTCGGGTACACGTTAGCTGAAATCGCCATGATGGATCTGGCCGTGCGCGCAACCCCATCCGGCAGTGAAGGTCTGGGCTTCTCGCTGATGATGAGCGTCCGCAATGTCACTTTATTTGGCAGCGACTGGTTCGGGTCGAAGCTTCTTGAAACTTTTCATTTGCACTTCAGCACGCTGGTCGTCGCCAACGCCGCGACTTCCCTTCTGGCCGTCCCGCTCGTGCTCCTTCTACCAAAGATAATCGTGATGACCAAGGACGCGCAGGCCACCTATGCGGCGGCCGAACTGGCCAGCGCACCTGCTCGAGTTGTTCAGGAATAGAAGGATTCAAAGCTACCGAGGTTTACATCCAATTCGCGGAGCCGCACGTTTTCAAACAGGCACAAGAGGCCTCTATTTGTAGTCAAATGTGTAAACCAGACCGACCGACGTTTGTAGATTGTTCTGGTTTAGCCCCAGAAAGCGGGTGAGCATGTAATCGGCTTGCGCCCGGACCGCAATTCGGCGGTTAATCACAAAGTTCGCGCCTCCTCCACCAGATAAATCGAATTTGAACGCATCCTGGGAAATCCCGAGATAGCCTTGCGTCCCGTGAATCGCGCCGACTTGCACGTGGGCAAATGGCACTACGCGATCCCATCGCCGGTACGAAAAGACGGGCCCATACGTCAGCGTATACGCGTTCACATTCACACCTGCTTCCGCTCCCCGAAACGCATTGAATTCGAATCTTCCGCCGAACCAGGAGTTCACGTTCTGCGCCAGAGTTAAATTCCCCCCATTCAAGCGAAAACTTGAGCCGTTGAAGTGCACCCAAAGGTTCGAGTACCCGCCGGAAAGCTCCCAGCCTGGGGTTTCTTGAGCCTGTGCGCCTGTGCAAAACAGCAGGGCAACAGGCAGGAGCCAGATAAGCCGCTTCATGATTACTCTCCTTGAGCGCGCCAACCGCGCGCTGAGAACGCTATAAATCGAATTCCTATTGTCTGAAAGCAGCAGCCAAATATTTTCATGCAGCTAGCTGCTTCATCCGCCTTCGTACAACAATTCGTTTTAAAACTGCCGCCTTACTACTTCACCTGCAACGAAACGGTGGCCGTGCGCGATATCTGTCCGGAGACTGCTGTCACGGTGACTTGACTGTTTCCTGCAGGCGTCCCCGCGGGCACACCGGGCGCGCCACCGCCACCGCTGCATGCCGCCAGTAGAACCGCGAGCACAACGCTGGCTCCTAGCGCAGTTCTTGCGCGCCGCCCTTTCAGCGAAGCCATGCTGATCAAAGCCGCGATCGCAATCCCGCAAAGCAACCAGGACATCGGTATTCCCCTGAAGCCGGGGGCCAGTGGTGAGTTCCCTGGAATGCGAAGTGGAACTTGTGTGCGCAGACCCGTAGAGATGGTCAGTGTCGAGGTTAATGCTCCGATGCCAGATGGCGTCAGCGTGCTGGGCGAAAACGAACAGCTCGCCGCGACAGGCAAACCACTGCAACTGAGCGTTATGGGTTGAGATAATCCAGAAGATGAATTCACGCTGATGGAAATCGTCGCGGAGTTGCCCGCTGCGACAGTCGCGGATGACGGCGTAGCGTTGATCCCAAAGCCTGACTGTTGCCCGACTCCCGTTCCCATCAACAAAACGATCTGCGGACTTCCCGGAGCGTTGTCAGTAAGCGTTAAAGCGCCGACGCTCGATCCTGCACTGGTCGGAGCGAAGGTGACTTGAATGCCGCACGTTGTGGTCGGTTGTAGCGGCGCCTTCGTGCAGTTGTCGGTTTCGGAGAAATCACCGCTCGCAGTGATACTTGTGAACGTTACCGGAGTAGTGCCATTGTTTGTAGCTACGACAGACAATGGACCCGTGTTGTTAGCGCCTACCTGCTGCTGCCCAAACGACAAGCTGGAAGCGGACAGAGTGAGAGTGGACGCCTGTCCGTTCAGGGGCACCACCACGCTTTGCGAAAACCCAGGGGCGGTGACTGCAATCGGAATTGACGCCTTTCGAAGTCCGGCCCCCTGAGGAGTGAACGATACAGAGATCGTACATTGGCCTCCCGGAAGCAGCGAAGAGGTGCAAGTCGTGGACACAGCAAAATCCGCCGGATTCTGTGAGGTCGGGTCGACTGTAATTGACGAAAGCGTAACTGCGTTGTCGCCGTTGGTAAGAGTAATGACTTGCGACTGGCTGGTCGTTCCAAGGCTTTGGGCGGAAAACACTAGTCCGGCAGGATTCACTTGAATGCCGTTCAGGATGCTTACCTTCGAGACAAACGCGTCGCAATTTCCGGCAGGACTGGCTTGCTCCGGATTCGAAAGTGGAAAATCCAAAGAGCAAGTTTGGCCCGCAACGTAGGCGTTCCCGCTCGTGTCCGCGGCAATTCCGAAGGCCGCGTCAGTGTTCGTGCCACCCAAGTAGCTGGAATATAAGAGTGCCGCGCCGTTGGGATCCAGTTTCGCCACAAAAGCGTCTGCATTGCCCCCGCCATATTTTGATTGGAACACGGCGCTGGTGACCGGGAAGTCCTGCGATACCGTTGAACCGGCCACGTAAGCAAAACCGTTGGGCGGGTTGACAGGCTCGACCGCGATGGACGTTGCCGTGTCGGCGAATGACCCTCCGAGATATGTCAGATACCCAAGGGTCAGAGCAGGACTCGCTCCAGGATTGAATTTCGCGACAAATGCATCTCCTTCGCATGTGTTAGAAGAATCCAAACGGCAATTTGGCTGAAGCACACCCGGTGTTCCCAGCGACGTCGAAGAGGTTCCGCCGGCAACGAAAACACTGCCGCCGCGATCCACGGCAATACCATTGCCTTGATCGAGTCCGCTTCCTCCAAGGTAGGTTGAGTAGGCGAGCGAAGAGAAACCTGCACCGTCCGTGTTCACTTTCGAAAGGAAGGCGTCTCCGGCTCCCCCGAATGAGGGCTGGAAAGCATTTACGGTTGGAAAATTCACTGAATATGTGAGCCCGGTGACATATGCGTTGGCACTGGAGTCGACTGCAATTCCGTTGGCGATATCTTCACCTACCCCGCCGAGGTAGCTCGAGTACAGAACCGTGGAGCCGGTGGCGCTAATTTTCATTACAAATGCGTCCTCAGCGCCGCCGAATAGTGGTTGAAAGGCACTCCCGGTAATCGGAAAAGGCGGGGGAGGAGGCGGAGGATCGATCACAATAGTAACGGGCAGATTCGGACCGGTCTGACCCGTCACGTATGCGATCTGGTCGTTATCCACTGCGATCGCTTGGCTCTTGACGATTTCATAGAATCCAATGAAGCCTGAATAGACGATCTCAGAACCAGCGGGGTTCAGTTTTGTGATGAAGCCATTTGAAACGATGAGCCCGCCGGGATTGAAAGTCGCGCCGCATTTCCCGTCGCCGCCGCATTCAGTATTAATTGAGCCGAACGTGACCGGAAAATCCGGAGAATCAGTCGTCCCGGTTACGTATGCATCGCCGAAGGTATCCACAGCGATGCCGTTCGCGACGTCCTCGTTCTTGCCCCCCAGGTATGTCGCGTACAGGAGGGTAGAACCATCCGCACTCAACTTGGCTATGAATGCATCCTGAAAGAAATCTTGCTGTCCGCCATGATTCGGCTGGAGCGCGTGAACGGTTGGGAAATCCGTAGAGAAGGTTCCTCCAGCCACGAATGCTGTGCCGTCCGGCGCAACGGCAATCGCGTTTGCGCCGTCAATGTTGCTGCCGCCCAGGTATGTCGAATACGAAAGGATCGGATCGATCACCAACGGCAAACGCCGGTCATAATCGCCAAGCCGAAATCCGACGAGGCCGTTGTTCATTACGACGTAATTTGCCGAGACCAATTGTTTCGAGCCGTGTGTTTCCTGGTAAGCCACCGGCCGGCGGAGCGTGACTGCCCCGCCTTGCAAACGGACATCAAGTTCGCGGTTTGAGTTTGTGCGCAGCGTTTTCGCACCTTGAAATGCCAGTCGAATCGCGCGCGGATCGGCGCCCGGAGAAACGACAAAATCTTCCTCGAGTTGGCCTTCTGTCCCGTGATAAGAAATATCGATGCCCGGATAAACTTGTCGCTGCAAAATCCTCCGGTAATTCGGAATATCCGAGTGCCAGTTTTCGCGCGGCCCGATGAAGTAATTCGTCTTGCCCGGCAACTGATCGGCCGCAATAAAATCAGCGGATGCATCAGCGCCCTTCAGGCTCATTCGCAGAATGTCAACGGGATTCGCACCCTGGCTTTCAGCAAGCTTTGTCCCGGACGATCCTTCCAGGACCAATACCGTTTCAGCAGGCGTGAAGAAAACGTTGTAGCGGGCCCCCCGCGCAACGTACTTTACTCCATCGCTGCTCTGCCCTCGATTGGGTTCAAACGCGAGCGGCAGCGCCCCAAGATACCCAGCAATTCTTGCGCTCGACGTCCGATCGGAGTGGCCTGGAGACAAACCTTTTCTCGGCGTGACCGCTGTTGCATCCGCCCCGCGATCCTGACTTTTTAGAGTCGGTGTAAAGACGCATATACCGCAAACAAGGCAAAAAGCCATGACAGCACCGAGCCTCCCCGGTGCGCGAAGCGGCCTCGCTAATCTCTTCATAAATGATAGCCTCTCGTGGTCAGGGCGTTCGACCCCTCAGGATCGCCAGCCTGCCTGCATGAAATGCATTAGTTGTTTGCCGACGCGTTGCATTCGGTGTGAAACCAGGCCATGAGACGCGTTTGCAAATTCTTCCCAGCCGGCAAAGGCACACCACAATTTTCGCCGGGTATGAACCACCTGTGCAATCACAGCAAGGTAAAGGCCAAAGGTAGAAATTCATTCTATGTTCCGTATTTCCGCCACTTGGCGTGAATCTGAGACATTTTTAGTCTCTTTCTGGAGACATTCGGCCGTCGGTTGATTGCAGAAAAGAGTACTTGAGAATTCCGCGATGCGCCGGGCTCGGCAGGCGTCCTCAGAGTCATAAAAGTGTAACAATGGCCTACACACAGGCTGATTGACCTGCAGGTAATTATTCAGAAAGCTAACGCAGATTGTCCCCTGTGCCGCATCCTACCCAGCCACTCCGTTGGCGCGTTATTTTGAGTGCCTAAATTTACGCATGGAAGCGCGTATGCGCTCTGTTCTCGCGATCAACAAAATCTCAATGGCAGCAGCTTGCGAGTGTTCGTCAAGCACGCCCCCCACAACTTTCAGGGATTTAGTCAGGTTCATCGTGAAGCCCCCCGGGCTGATTTTCAGGAGCCGGCGTGGAAAGCCGTGAGGGGGTTGAGTGAGGGCTTTGGGCCTGCCTCTTCCGCGTGGCACCCAGGTCGCTTGACTTTCGCTCTCCGCAATGTATAGTCTCGGGTTTCTTTTTGACTTGGAAACCTTCCAGGCGCAGGTTGTGGTGTGCCCACTGACGCCATCAAACCCCTCCCGCCTATATGAGTTCCTCAAATCTAATAGCCGCGCAGTTCCAGGTGCCGTCGATTCCACAAACTTCGTGAAAATCCCGGTTGTGGCGGCCGCGGCGTCGGCCAAAAATCCCTTTCGAAGCGCAAAGAAAGGAACGCCATCGGCCTTGGCCCGAATGATGGTGGAAAATGCTTGCTCCAATGTCGCAAACTTTTTCCCGCGCTCCTGTCCCTCAGAGGGCACACTGCGTCGGCCCGCCGCATCATGTGCCTAATGAATTACTTCCGGATGGCTGAATCCTATTGGTGACGGTCCATTTGGACCTCGACTTGCTCTCAGACGGTTGCCATTGGGGTTTGTGCCCGGCCTCTCATCAACGGATTGTCGGTTCTAATCAAAAGGGGGACCTGTAATGCAGGAACAAACCATACGTGTTTGTTTACTTGGCAAGGAATTTGGGCTTGCGGATGCAATTGCCCGGGCCCTGGACTCGGGATTTGAGACCCGCCACCGCAGCGATCTCAACATCAGTCAATGGCCGGACTGGCAGGAGTGGTGTGACGTTGTAGTGCTGGATATACGGTCCGGTGCGACCAGCACCAACCTCACTGCGGGCATCCAGCTCATGGAAAAGATACAGCAGAGCGCTTCCCGTCCTCCCATGGTTGTGTTTTGTGACGAAAATAGCAGTGCATTCGCTACCAGCATGATGGAGCATGGCGCCTGCGACACGATTACGGACGGCCTGAGCATCGCGGAACTCCGGCAGATTCTGCGGCGCGCGCACAAATCCGCTAGAGCGAATAAAGAACTTGAGACTTTGCGGGCGGCCGCACGCAATTCGGGTCGAATGCATCACCTGCTAGGGACCTCCCCGGTTATGCAGGAACTCTTTGCCTTCGCCCAGACAATTGCCCCTTGTGACGTCAACGTCTTGATCACCGGTGAGACAGGGACCGGAAAGGAACTGCTGGCGAAAGCCATTCACCAGATGAGCGCGCGCGCGGCCCGCCCAATGGTTGCATTTTCCTGCACGAACTTGCCGGAAACACTGATCGACGATGAACTCTTCGGCCATGAGAAGGGCGCTTTCACGGGCGCGCTGGCGAATAGGCGAGGGCGTCTCGAGGCGGCGGATCAGGGCACTTTATTCCTCGATGAAATTGGCGATTTAAGTTTGGGTTTGCAACCCAAGCTGCTGCGCGTGCTTCAGGAGCGCAGTTTCGAGCGGCTCGGCAGCAATGCAACGGTCAGCGTCAATGTCCGCCTGATCACGGCGACGAATCGGAACCTGGCTGAGATGGTGCAGCGGAGAGAGTTTCGCGAAGACCTCTACTACCGCTTGAACGTCGTCCAGTTGCACCTGCCTCCTTTGCGCGACCGGCGCGATGATATTCATCTCCTGGCACAGCATTTCCTTCAGGTGTCGGCCCAGCAATTCAACAAGAAGGTCAGAAAGTTTTCCAAAGCCGCCTTGCACGCGCTCGACGAATATGCCTGGCCCGGGAACGTCCGGGAGCTCGAGAATGTTGTGCAGCGAGCGGCAGTCATTTGCGATGGGCAAGCCGTCGAACTCTGGCACTTGCCGACTTCGGTCCGCGGCACCGGCGAGACCTTGAGTTTCGACCAATCGTACGAACAAGAGGTTCGTCAGTTCAAACGTCGGCTCATCCTGCGCACCCTGCGGCAAACTGGCTGGAATAAAACGGAAAGCGCGCGCACCTTAGGCGTAGCTCGGGGCTACTTGCACCGGCTGATGAACCAGCTTGAGATTCGCGAGTCCGAAGAACCGAATCTGATTGTCACTAACGAGCTCCCTTTAGCGCCCAAGAGAATCATGTGATCCGCGGCGGGGACTAGCCACAAAGGGTCGCCCGGTGATACAACTACCAGCTTAATGAGAGAACTTGGAAGGGGCCGGTCATTCGTGGATCGCGAATTTCTGGCTTGCCTGCGTGGATTGCAGAACGTTGATGGAGGCTGGGGCTTTAACGCCGGATGCGATAGCCGTATCGAGCCGACCGCCTGGGCGCTCATCGCTCTCCATGAATTCAGTTCCCCGGGGGCCGTGGACGAACCTCTGGAACGAGGTCTTCGTTTTCTCACCGCAGCGCAGCGCGAAGATGGTTCCTGGGGAGCCGCGGCCGGCCAGAGCGAAGGATGTTGGGTTACTTCCCTTGCTTGCTGGGCACTCCTAGCACACCCGCAATTTTCGGCAAAACTGCTCAGCGGATTGCGCTGGCTGAACGATGATCGGCCGCGCGATTCGGGCTTCTTATGGCGGATGGCCCGAAAATTGGTTGACCGCAGTCGGATTAATGCTCAAAGCGCCTCTTTCAGCGGATGGAGTTGGACTCCTCATACCGCCAGTTGGGTCGAACCAACCTGCTACGCAATGATCGTACTGCATGCCAAAGCGGCGGCCTCCCTGTCTAATTTGCCACGAAGAATCGGTCTCGCACATGGAATGCTCTACGACCGCATGTGCCCCGGAGGCGGGTGGAATTGCGGAAATCCACGGGTTTACGGGGTTGCCGGTCAGCCGCAGGTCGGGCCGACGGTATGGGCCTTAATTGCCCTCCATGAGACCGCAGATCGCCGGGCAAATCGCGAGAGCCTCGATTGGCTCGAGAGCATTCAAGACACGATTGTGAGCCCGGAGTCTCTTGCTCTGGCGCACATTGGCCTGGGCCTCTACGGCAGACAGAACTCAAAATTGGCGGAACGCCTGCAGAGTTCTCATGACTCAAGCGCGCTTCCCTGGAGCGTTCAAGCCATTACCTGGGCCGCTCTGGCGTTCAGCGAGAACCCTGGTTGGCTGAATGTTGTTTCCAGCAAGCCTGCGTGACCCATGCCCCGAGAAACTCCAGCGCTCTTGCCACCGTTTTCGAGACCCGATTCACGCGTTGCTATCCGGCGTGTCCCCAATTATCAGTCGGATATCGCCGCGGTACTCTACGAAACTCTCCGCGAGTTTGACCTGCCCGTGCGCGGAAAAGTGGTGCTCCTGAAGCCGAATCTCATTACCCTGGATCCCCTGGGAATCACCAACACCAACCCTGCTGTGATCGCCGCCGCTCGCGAATCATTTCTGCGTCTGGGAGCCTCGGAAGTTTTCATTGGAGACGGCTCGGGCATCGATCGAGATTCACAAGCCATACTCGAATCCATGCGGCTGCGGGAGTTTACCAGGCCGCTCGCCAAAATCTTTGTGGATTTGAACGTGGACGACGTCGAACGTCTCCGCTTCCGGACGCGCGCCTCGCGGTTGAAGGAATTGTACTTTCCGAAAATTCTTCTCCGCGCCGATTTCGTAGTCTCCATGCCGAAACTCAAAACGCACCATTGGGCCGGCGTTACTCTCTCGCTCAAGAACATGTTCGGGGCCGTGCCGGGAGCCTGCTACGGGTGGCCAAAGAACGTTCTCCATTGGGCTGGAATTGACCCGGCAATTCTGGACATTAATGCGGCGGTGCGTCCGGATTTTGCGATCGTCGACGGCATCGTAGGGATGGAAGGCAATGGACCCATCCAAGGATCCTTGAAACCCGCGGGCGTCCTTATTTTAGGGGACGATCCGGTTGCTGTCGATTCCACCTCCGTGCGAGTGATGGGTTTATTGCCCGAAAAGGTCAAACATTTGGCTCAAGCTGCCACATTGCTTGGCCACATTGAACCCCAAAAGATTCGACAACTGGGCGAGAGTATCACTGATGTCCGCAACCCTTTCACCGTACTGCACGAATTCCGCCATCTAAGGCAAGACCCGAACAGTCCCCTTTGGAATCAAAATTGCCTCTAAGTTAAGTGGATTCTGTCTCAGACGCTGAATTCGTATCTGTTTGTGAACGCCTGTCTCTATATTCGGGCTCCTGTTAGATATGCCGGGTGGCCTTGAAAGCACTGGCATGTAAGCAATAGCACTCTGTCACATTTTGGTTACACGGTGACTTGGTTCTCGATTGCAATAAGGGAACTTAAGGAAAATCCAAGAGAGACGAATGAGCGACTCAGAGGTGACAATCCGGATCCCTGGTGGCGTACCGCTTCTTCCAGCAGCACGACCTCGCCATACGGGCGCGCTGGATGGAACTCTCACGTCGCAATCGCTCACGCCGCCTTTGCTTTGGCAACGTTTGATCTCATTCCCGGCATTGTTGGGATCTCTGCTGGTCGGTGCGGTGGCAACAATCACGCAGACGTTTTTCGTGGACCCCGATGTTTGGTGGCATATCAAGCAGGGCGAATATATCCTCGCCACCCGCCATTTGCCCACGCAGGACATTTATTCGTTGACGTTATCCGGCAAGCCCTGGTTTGCGTATGAATGGTTGGGCGACGTTCTGCTGGCGACCATGTATCGCCTTGGCGGAATGCGTGGCCTGGATGTGCTCCTGATGGTCCTCGGCAGCGCGATTCTGATTGGACTCTATACCCTGGCCGCAATTCGCTCCGGGAATTCGAAAGCCGCGTTTGTGGCCACCGCGGCGGTCTTCGTTCTAGCTACCGTGTCCTTCAATCTTCGTCCCCAGATGCTGGGCTATCTCTTTTTGGTCCTGACGTTCATTATTTTGGAACGCTTCCGCATGGGCAAGCGCCAAGAGGTATGGGCGCTGCCCATACTCATGCTGGTTTGGGTGAACGCGCACGGATCCTGGATTATCGGCCTTGGTGTGATTGGCGTTTATCTGGCCGGCAGTCTGTTGGAGTTCCACACCGGCGATATCGAAGCGCACCGTTGTAGTTATAGCGATCGCTTGCGCTTGTCAGTAGTCCTGGCTCTTTGTGCGGGTGCCACGGTGATCACGCCGTACGGCACGAAGCTCGCCAAGTATCCGTTCGACGTTGCTTTTTCTCTCCCCCTCGGTGTGGCAAATGTCATTGAGTGGCAGCCGATGCCTTTCAATCTGATGGCGGGCAAAGTGTTCCTGGTGCTGTTGCTCGGCTTTACCGTTCTACAGATCGCGTACCGCTTCACTTGGCGCCTGGAAGAATTTGGACTTTTCTTATTTGCCGCCGCTGTGGCTTGTATGCACCGCCGCTTTCTTCTGATTTTCGTGCCCGTTTTCGTGCAAATGCTGGCTACCATCCTCGCCAGGTGGGTTCTGCGATACGATCGGGACAAGGACCGTCGCGTTTTGAACGCGATTGGTATGGCGATTATTCTCGGAATCGCCGTCCGCTATTTTCCATCGCAGGCCGAATTATTGAGCAATGTTGGCAAGACCTACCCGGTCGCCGCCGTCGAATACCTGAATCATTACCCGGTTCCCGGCCCGATGTACAACACCTACGGATTTGGCGGATATCTGATCCTGACGCGCGGGCCGGAACATAAAGTATTCATGGATGGCCGCAGCGAACTATACGAGCGGGCCGGGTTTTTGGCCGATTATTACAAGATTTCAGATATCAGCCCCGACGCGCTTTTCGTTCTGCAAAAGTATGGCATTCAGTCGTGTCTGCTCAATCATGACGAGGCACTGGCGACACTGCTGGCCGCGTTGCCGGACTGGCGGAAAGTCTACGAAGATCCGACGAGCGTTTTGTTTGTGAGGCGAAATGATCCTCCCGCTCCCCGCCAATCCGCCGCGGCCGGGGTGTCGGGATTGGAACTCGAAACCCTTTCTGCTCACGGAAACGACGGCGGGCGCGTCGCATTGCGAACTGTCCATGGGGCGGCGAGCAGCCGGATTCCGAAAAACGAGGAGGAAGCGTCATGGGCCGGCAACTGATGACTGGCGCCCGCGCTCCGGAAGCCAGCGATGCCATCGATCCCAGCGAAAAGCGCCCGGTGCTTTCCGTAGTGGTTCCGTGCTGCAACGAAGAGGCTGTATTGCGTGAAACGAATTGCCGCCTCGTTGCCGTCCTCGAGGGGATTTCTGCGAATTTCGAAATCGTTTACATAGACGATGGCAGCTCCGATTCCACCCCCGAGTTGCTGCGTGAGATGCAAATCCAGGAAAATCGAATCCGCGCCATCCGATTTTCCAGGAACTTCGGGCACCAGGTGGCCATCACCGCCGGACTGGAACATACCCGCGGCGACGCCGTTGTAATCATCGACGCCGACCTTCAGGATCCCCCGGAAGTAATCCGGGAGTTTTTTCAAAAATGGCTGGACGGGCATGACGTGGTCTATGGAGTCCGTGTAGAGCGGGAAGGTGAAACCGCCTTCAAGCGCGGGACCGCGAAAATCTTCTACCGGTTCATCAGCCGCTTATCGGACACCGCGATTCCTCTCGATACAGGTGACTTTCGCCTCATGGATCGCAGGGTTGTGGATGCCCTGCTGGCCATGCCGGAACGCGACCGGTTCGTGCGCGGCATGGTGAGCTGGCTGGGCTTCTCTCAGGTTGCGGTTCCCTACCGGCGCGCGGCGCGCTTCGCGGGCGATACCAAATTTTCCCTTTTCAAAATGATGCGATTGGCCACCGACGGCATCGTCTCTTTTTCCACGCTGCCTCTCAGGATGGCCACGTGGATCGGTTTTGCCGCTTCTGGAATCGCGCTGGCGGAAATCGCCATCGCCCTGTTTGACAAAATTTTCACTCACGGTCTGGTGCGCGGCTGGACCAGTACGGTGATCGCAATTTGGTTTGTGGGCGGCGTCCAGCTCATCTGTATGGGCATCATTGGCGAATATGTTGGTCGCATTTATGGTGAATCCAAGCGCCGTCCTTTGTACGTGGTTCGGGAACGCATGGGATTTGAGGCTGCTGACGCGGCGGAGGCGTTGCGGCCGAGAATGGGAATGGCGGGCGGGGTACGCTAGCGCACTGCGCGGTTAACCGCGGGAGTTCAATTGGCCAACTTCGATCAATTCGCGGATACGTGCCAGCAAGTCCACACCGAGAAGATGTCTGGTGGACTCTGCAGCACCGATCGCGCCGGTGGCCAGCAGGCCGCCACCGATGCAATCGCTCCTCCAAGTGTCTTCGCTGGCGCCTCAATTTTTCAGGTCGTCTTCTCCTTTGCCACCATGCTGGGAATGTGTCTGGTTGCGAGAATGTTTTTCAGCTTGCGTTCTTTCAACGTGGACCCGGATATCTGGTGGCATATCAAATACGGTGAAAGCATTCTGGCCACGCATCATTGGCCGGTGACGGAAACCTATTCCTTTACTGTCACGGGACAGCACTGGCTGGCCTACGAGTGGCTCGGCGACGTAATGCTCGCGACGGTCTATCACCTTGGCGGGCTGCGGGGCCTGGGGGCGCTGCTGATCGTTCTCGGATGCCTGTTTGCGTTGGCGCTCTACTATTACACGACCATGCGGTGCGGGAATCCGAAGGTGGGCTTTTTGGCTTCGGCGATCCTTCTCAATCTGGCCAACACGTTTAACTTGCGGCCACAGATGCTGAGCTATCTGTTTCTGATTTTCACGCTCATCATTCTGGAACGGTTCCGCCGGGGCAAACGTGGCACGGCGTGGCTGCTGCCGTTGCTGATGCTGGTGTGGATCAACACTCACGGTTTGTGGATCATCGGATTGGGTACGGTCGGCGTGTATCTCGTGTGTGGTCTTGTGAGTATACGTTTTGGCAATCTGGAAACAATTCGCTGGACTCCGGCGGAGCTCCGGCAGTTGACGCTGGTGTTTCTGATGTCTGTCCTCGCGACCCTAATCACTCCGTACGGGACGGGCTTGGCCAAGTTTCCCTTCATTGTGAGTTCATTGCCATCCGGCATTGCCAACATCCAAGAGTGGCAGCCGATGACGTTCTATCTGCCGGGCGATAAACTCTTCCTTATTTTGCCACTGGGCTTCCTGCTGGTGCAGGTTCTGCTGCACCTCAAGTGGCGTTTGGAAGAGGTGGGCCTGTTCCTGTTCGGGACGTTCATGGCGTTCACGCATCTTCGATTTCTCCTCCTTTTCGTGGCTTTTTTCGCTCCATTTTTTGTAGCCATCCTGGCGCGCTGGCTCCCGAAGTATGACCGGGCCAAGGAAGTGTACGCTTTGAACGCCCTCGTTATCCTGGGCATATTGGCCTCGTTTGTGGTGTATTTCCCCTCACGGAGCGAATACGCGCGCGCCGTGGAAAGAAAATTTCCGGTCGAAGCGGTCCGTTACTTGGACACTCACTCCGTTCCCGGCCCCATGTACAACCCGTACGAATTCGGTGGTTACTTGCTGTGGGCGCGGGGCCCGGAGCATAAGGTGTTCATTGACGGCAGAACCGAAGTCTACGAGCGCACCGGCGTGTTTCAGGATCAGGCCGCCTTTGTGAACCTCCAACCGGGCTCTTTGTCCTTACTCGGCAAGTACAATATCCAATCCTGTCTGCTCATGCATGACGAGCCCTTGGCGGTCGTGCTTCAGGCGCTTCCCGACTGGGAGAAAATCTACACGGACGGCACCAGCGCGCTCTTTGTGAGGCGGAAGAACGACGCCGCGCAACGGGCATCGAAAGGGGGGCCAATGGTGGACGCTCCTAGGCGGGCAGGCCTTCCCAGCGAGTCAAGATCTCTGCCTTCTCTTGCTCAGGCGTCACCAATCCGAATTGAAAGGGGGGACGCAGTGTACACAGAGGGTAACGGTTTGCAAAGGTTTTTGGCCCGCTCTGCGGGACTTCCCCCGGAATGGTCTTATCTATCTCTAAATAAGACATTTAAGGTAGCTGATAATCTCCGGCCCGATGGTTACTCAAGTGCTTATTCAAGTAAGTAGCGGCACGCGTCCATGTCGCCATATTCACAAATTCGAAAGGAAAAAACCGACATGAATAATCTCCTGAAGCGTCTCTGGAAGGAAGAGGAAGGCCAGGACCTCATCGAATACGCCCTCCTCGTGGCCCTTGTAGCTCTGGCCGCAGTTACCGGAATGC
>DATHPN010000127.1:0-39220 GCA_035483715.1 Candidatus Acidiferrum sp. | reverse complement strand
TCGAAATTGTCGGCGTTGAAATCGTCGATGGTGTGCTTCTGCGCGCTTGGGCCCATGTAGATGTTGACAAAGCGGTCGTCGTAAGCGGCGAACACCTTGGCCATGATATGCGCCATGACGTGCTTGCCCAATTGTCCGCTCGAATTGCCGAGGCCGTTGGGGAATTTATCCGTTTTCGAGAGCAGCAGAAGACGCGTGTTGTCATAAATAAAGGGAGCGAGAATCACCAGCTCGGCCTCGATGGTATTGTCAGAGCCATCGGGGCCATAGTAAGACACGCCAGTCGCTCGCCCGCTGTTGTCGGTATTCACGTGGTAGCAGGTCGCGCCGGTGAACAATTTAAAGTTGCCGGTGGCATCCGCTTCGGGGAGCTTGGTGACGAGGATGCTGGACTTGGCCCCGACGTGGCAGCCGAAGGATTGGCAAAATCCGCAGTAGGTGCAACTGGCTCGATCGTGATAGGGCTGCGAAATAATCGCGCGCGGGGAAGAAAACGGGTGGTAGCCGAGCTTGCGCGCGCCTTCAGCAAACAGGACGCCGGATTGATCCATGAGCAAAGCCGGAAGAGGATATTCACGCTTGCGCGGCGCTTCGAAAATATTGCCGCCGTCAACCTTGCGGCCCTGCAAATTGCCCGCCTTGCCTGAGACGCCGAGCTCGTATTCGGCTTGATCGTAAAAGGGCTCGAGATCGGCATAGCTTACCGGCCAGTCGGCCAGCGAAGAATCTTGCGGGATGACCGATGCTCCATAGCGCTCGATAGTTTGCGAACGGGCGCGGAAATCGTCTTCATGCATGCGCCAGGAGAGCGTGCCGTAGTGGACCGTGCCGCCGCCCGCCTGGTTGCCGTAATTCAGGATGGGCATCGGGTGCGCGCGCACTCCGGTGTTGGGGCGCCAGGTGACAGGTTGGCGCTTCCAGTTTGGGCGCAGATCCTGGCGCTGGAAGTAACGCAATTCATCATGCGGGTTGAAGTCCGCGGTGGTCAGGCGCGGTCCGCGTTCGAGAGCAATGACTTTCATGCCCGCCTTGCCCAGCTCGGCCGCGAGAATTCCGCCGACCGCGCCTACGCCGACTATGACGACATCTGTTTTTACGAGTGCCATAACTTATGCTCTCCCCGCCGGGCCCTTGGCGATCGTCTGCAGGCCAATTATGGGTTCGCGCGTGAACGCTTGCTTGCTCTGCAGATCCGTCGGCGTGAACACGGCTTGCGCGCCGGGGAAACCGACGAGCCGCCATCCGGCGAAGTCCTTGTTGCCGCCGTAGAGCGGGTCGGCGAACATGCCTTCCATGGTGTGAGTCCGAAGAGTGCTGAAAAATTCGCGGGCGGTGGGATAAGTGAAACCAGTGGCTTTCCCGTTTTCCAGCGAGGCGATGACTTCGTCCTGCTGCTCGGGATTGAGGCGCACGAATGGTTCTTTATGAGTGCCGCGGCAGTAGGCCTCCAGCTGGGCCAGGCCGCGGCGGTAGAAGTCCTGCAGTTCGGCGTAGGCGCCGGCCAGTGCGAGATCAATGTAATTGAGGACGTCGGCGTCGCGCGCTCCCGGTTTGTCCGGCGCGCTGGGCATGAGGCGTTCGGTGAACGCGGCGATCGTGGCGGCGTCGGCGTGGTTGAAGAACGCGCCGTGCTCGCTTCCGCTGGGATGCTGCGCTCCGGGAGTTGCAGCGCCTCCTTCCATATGTTCGTGATTTTGGGCGATCGCGTCAGGGACGAGGCCCGCTCCGGCAGCGGCTCCCGCGCCAACCGCCGCGCGCACTAAGAATGCGCGGCGAGATGCATCGTGTTTGGTCATGGTGATTGCACCCCTTCCGGGTCATATGCCGATAATTTCAGGATGACTTCCGAACTAAAGTGAACAATATCAATTTTTTGGAGCGATGTCATCGGCGTTCGTACCCTGGAAGTGATAGCTCCTACGCTGCG
The DNA here is from genome assembly GCA_035483715.1 of Candidatus Acidiferrum sp. Classification (GTDB taxonomy): domain Bacteria; phylum Acidobacteriota; class Terriglobia; order Acidiferrales; family UBA7541; genus Palsa-360. The sequence goes on along the minus strand of DATHPN010000127.1, from coordinate 37,293 downwards.
ACGGTGGCGCTGGCATCCCGCCGGCGGTCTTGCGCGGTGTTGAGATCATCAAAATCGCCGGCGGGACGCCGCCGCCACAAAAAACCGCGCGTTTTCCTCCGAGGCGCAGCCCACCCCTGTCTGTGGTTGACACCGGCGATGGCGGCGGGCAAACTCATCGCCATGTCACGAGGGGGAAACTTGCGGATTGATGGACGCGCGCACGATCAGATACGCCCGGTCAAGATAACGCCGGATTTTATTACCAGCGCGGAGGGGAGCGTGCTGATTGAGATCGGGAACACGCGGGTGATTTGCACGGCGAGCGTGGACGATGGCGTGCCTTCGTTTTTGAAAGGACAAGGTAAGGGCTGGGTGACAGGGGAGTACGGCATGCTGCCGCGCGCGACCGAGCAGCGCACGGCGCGCGAATCCATGCGCGGGAGGCCGTCGGGGCGCACGCTGGAAATTCAACGGCTGATCGGGAGATCCTTGCGCGCGATCATCGATCAGGAAAAATTGGGAGAGAGAACCGTGTGGCTGGATTGCGACGTGATCCAGGCGGACGGCGGAACGCGCACCGCTTCGATCACCGGCGCGTATATCGCGCTGGCGCTGGCGATGCAACGGCTGGTCGCGGCGGGAATTATGAAGACGGTTCCGCTCCTGGATTCCGTCGCGGCGACGAGCGTCGGCGTGGTGGATGGGGTGGCGCTGCTGGACCTCGCGTATGAGGAAGATTCCCGCGCCGAAGTGGACATGAACGTGGTGATGACCGGAAGCGGAAAATTTGTCGAGGTCCAGGCCACGGCCGAAGGGCAGCCGTTTGGCGGCGCCGAGTTGCAGGACCTGCTGGCGCTGGCAGCCGCGGGGATCCGCCGCATGACCGAGTATCAATCCAAGCTGGTCCAAACCGATTTCCGTGCACGCGCCAGGTAAGCCACTGCGATTGTTCGTGGCTTCCTCAAACCCGGGGAAGCTGCGCGAATATCGCGCGCTGGTCCAGCCTGCGGGCGCTTCTGTCGATCTTGCATTCCTACCTAATTTCGATTCGCTGCCTGCTTTTGAGGAAATCTGGCCGACATTTGCGGAAAATGCGGCGGGAAAAGCGTTGCACTACAGCCGGTTTGCCCCGGGCATTGTGATCGCGGATGATTCCGGGCTGGTGGTGCCGGCGCTCGGTGGCGCGCCAGGAGTGCATTCCGCGCGTTATGCCGGGCCGGACGCTTCGGACGCGGACCGCATCCGGAAATTGCTTGGCGAGATGCGCGGGAAGAAAGGCGAGGACCGGCAGGCTCGATTTATTTGCGTGGTGGCCGCGGCTGAATCAGGCAGAATGCGCGGGCTGTTTTCCGCATCGGCGGAAGGAATTCTTTTGGAGGAGCCGCGAGGGGAGGACGGATTCGGCTATGATCCGATTTTCTACTTCCCTGCTCTCGGAAAAACGTATGCGGAAATTTCGCGCGAAGAAAAAAACCTGCACAGCCAACGTGGGAAAGCGTTTCACAAGGCGCTCCATTTCTTTCTGGGCGCGCGGGCAGCCTGAAGAGATCGAGTTGCAGCAAGAGTCTCAGTAGGACGGACTTCAGCTTGCGGGGCTGCGATAGCCGGGACGGGACGCACGGGCCAGCCAAGATCATTCGGAAACCGACAGACTGAAGTCTGTGCCACTTAAGCGCGTATGTTATATTCGTGCGCCGGATTGTGGCGGAAGCGGCGAGATGAAATCGTTCCGATGAAAAAACGAATAACCAAGACCAAAAAGACTGTCGTTCGACCCGCGAAGAAATCGAAATCGCCTTCGACGGCGCGAAAAGCGAAAGCCTCCAGAGCGGGCGGCGCAAATGGAAAGGCTGCGGGGGCGAGTCCGCAGCGCGTCGCAGCGATTTTGCAGAAGCTGGATGAAGCCTATCCGCATGTGACCTGCGCCCTCGAGCACGAGACTGCATTTCAATTGCTGATTTCCACGATTCTTTCGGCGCAATGCACGGACGAGCGCGTCAATCAGGTTACGAAAACGCTGTTCGTGAAATACCGCACGCCAAAAGATTTTGCCTACGCGAATCCGGCGGAACTTGAGCAGGAAATCCGGCCCACAGGATTTTTCCGGAACAAGACCAAATCCATTATGGGCGCGAGCAAAAAGATCGAGGAGGAGTTCGGCGGCGAAGTGCCGCGGACGATGGAGGAACTGCTGACGCTGGCCGGAGTGGCGCGCAAGACGGCCAACGTGGTCCTGGGCACGGCTTACGGCATTGCGGTAGGGGTGGTTGTGGATACGCATGTCATGCGGCTCTCCACCCGGCTGGACCTTTCCCGCAACACCGATCCCAAGAAAATTGAGCAGGACCTGATGCAGGCGATTCCGCAAGACAAGTGGATCTTATTTTCCCACCAACTGATCTGGCACGGACGCAGGGTGTGCCGAGCGCGCAAACCCAGGTGCGCCGAGTGCAACCTTGAGACTCTTTGCTACGCGAAAGACAAGACCGTCTAAGTCGCTTTTGGGACCGACCGTGCCGGCAGAGAACGGCATTTTTTGGATGGCTGTGCGCGCAAAACGCCAATCGGGAGATTGGCGTTCCCGGGCTGTTCTTTTCGCCGCATGGGGTCGTCACGGTTATGGACTGGCTCTTTTCGGTTGGATATAGTCCCAGCATGCAGATTTTGTCCGGGAAGGATGCGGCAAACCATATTTCAGGAATCATCCATCCGAAATATCAGGTGCATGGAGTTTCCGTGCATCTCACGGTCCGAAAAATATATGCCGTCGATCCGGTGGGAAAGCTGGATTTCGGCGGCGGCGAATACGTGCCGGCCGGGCGAGTGGAAATCACTCCGAACCAGCTTCGCCCGGATGACAATTATCTGTGGTGGGATCTGGACCGGGACAGTTATTTCGTCGAATGCAATGAAACGCTCAACCTTGCGCAGGACCAGATCGCGCTGATCGAACCTGAAGATCGTCTTTTGCGCGCCGGTGGATGGCACGTGCCGCTCTTCGTGCGGGGACACGTGGATCCGGTGGAATTACTGCTGACCGTGGGAGTTCTGCAAATGCGGGTGAAAGAGAATGCGCGCATTGCCCGCGTGCGTTTGTTCCGCATCGACGAAAAGGGGAGATCGGCCATGGCGCCGCGCAAGAGCAGTTCTTCAAAATCCAGCCGTTCCAAACGGAAAAAATAGGATCAAGTTTCCTCACTTTGCCCGCTGGCCCGCAATTTTCGCGTTGGATTTAAATCCTCGACGCCACACAGGAAATGAAGATCATGGAGCGCGAAGCTTTGTGGCGCCGGCGTCCCGCCGGCGTTTTTGCGCTGTGTGGAGTGCGGAAAATCGCCGGCGGGACGCCGGGGCCACGAAAGAACCTCACGCCAAGTTGTGCGAAACGAATGGCGATCAGGGATGGTACACCGGACTGGAATCCGCGGGCGGGATGTAGTCCTGGCCGTACTTGTTTTTGTGTTCCAGGGTGAAGTTGGGATTCTCGACGACACGAACGGGTTCCAGCGTTCTGGTGGCGTCGGAAATCGCCACCGCGCGGCCCGCGGCTTTCAGGTCTTCGGGCAGGCTGCGCTCGTACCAAACATTCAGCTGGTAGCGGCCATCGGGAACATTCGGGATGGACACTCGGCCATTGCGATCGGACGTGCCGAAGTAAGGGGTGTCGACCGCAACGACCGCGCCGCTCATTTCCGGATGAATGTTGCAGAAAAGGAAGCTCACGCCGGGACGGTCAAAGTGAACCGTCTTGCTCGAACCCGCCTCGTAAAATCCCAGGTCAAATCGTTTGCCGTCGAAAAGCGAGAAGACATTGTGCAGGAATGGATCTTTGTTGGGAAACTGGACCGGCGTTCCCACCTGAATCACCAGAACGTGAGGATCGAAGCTCTTATTGATCTGGGCAACTTGGGGCCCGGAGCGGCCAGTGGAAAGCGGGGAAGGAACGCTCGGAGGGGCGCCGAGCGGCGTAAGCCAGACGACGATCTTGGAAGCGTCACCCGACGGCATCGCCGGTGCAGCCGTTTTCGCCGACCGGGCATTCACGATTTCCACTTTGACCGTGACGGGCGGCGACGCGGTCTGCGCAAGCAAGGCGCCAGCCCCGAAACAGGCGAGCGCCAGGATCACGATTTGCCGCATTCGTTTAACACGCCGCACTAGAAAATATACCCCAGGCTCAGGGTGACGTGCGTGGCATTGAGCGAGCCGCTGTCGAGCACCGTGGATTTCAAGTAGCGATATTCGGTGGAAAACAAAATGTCCGAGCGAATTTGGTAGATGAAATTCACGAGTGGGCTGAGATTCCTCGTATAGTTGCCGGGATAAATCGTATTTGCATTGTACTGCCTTAATTCGCCGGCGAAAGGATTATCGGAGCCAAAGGCGCCGTTGATCTCGAAATTGGATTTCACCTTGAATTTTAACTGAGCCCAGCCTCCCTCCGAATCCAAACCGCGAAACCTTGTAGCCGGGTTATTAAACGGGCCGTTGAGCAGGACACTCTGTCCGATTCCACCGCCAAAACCGGCCACGGCGCGGCCACGATAAAACGCGCCTGTAAACTCGAAACGCTTCCCCAAAGGCAGCGTTAGATCCGCCGTTCCGTCCCAGCCGTCCACCCCCCGACTAAACCCCCAGTCCTGGCGCCCATAGTACCCGGCAGCGCCCACTGTGAACACCTGGCCAAACATTTGACGGCTCCAGGAAACTCGCGCGGCATAGCCCGGCTGTCCCGATTGCTCGCCCCAGGCGGGGTAGCGATTGAAATCATCAGGTGGAATATCTCCCGTGAGATTATCAAGAATTCCTCCCTGAATGGAGAGACTGGAAGCGTCGGACAAAACAAAGCGGTGTTCGACGCGCACTTGCGGCGTCCAGGCCCACAAATTTCCCGAATAGGAAAGCGCGGGGATTGCAAGGCTCGCGAGCGATGTGGGGGCCAGCGGAGCAAAAAAAAGACGATCCTGACCGGCAACGAGGGAGGTGTTCGTCCAATCCAGCCTAACGGTAGCGGTACGCATTCGAACGATCCCCATCCAAGCGCCGTTCGGCGTGTCTGGTAATCCGCCGCTGAAATCCAGATTTACGTCGGCACTGCTGCGCGCGCCTGCTACATCCGGGCCAAAGGCCTGCAGCCGGATTTGCGATTGGCGAAGCGATCCTCCGAATGCTCCCGGCGAGGCGTTGGGCTCGTTTGCCTGCTGCGATTCAGCGACTTCCGGGAAATCCAGGTTGTCCGTGGTGCCGCGCCTTTCGAACAGATTCATGAGGACGATGCCGGATAGCCGCAAGCGGTACTTCGATCCGCTTTCGACCTTGGTCTGGTACTGATCGTTGATCTTGCCTTCCATGACTTGCTGGTCTTCTTCCAATTTGGCGATGCGATCCTCGGCCGTCTGAGATTGGGGCGGCGCCGGAGGGATCACCGGCGCGGGTTGCGCCGCAATTTCTTGCGCGGGAGGCGCCGAATATGCGTTCAAGGGCGCACTGGGAGCAGGAACCCCTTGTGCTTTCACAAGCTCGAGTTCGCGGTGAAGCTCGCGTGCCTCTTCGCTCGAGCGCTCTTGCGCCATCCGGAGCTCGCCCAACTGCGAGTTGAGCGTTTGCACCTGGTCCTGGAGACCGCGAATCAGGCCGGCGAGCGCGCGGACTTCGGCCGGCGTTTCAGCCGCTTCGGATGAAGACGGACTGGACGAAGCCGCGCTGCGGTCTACCTGTGCCCGCACCGCAAGCGAGCACGGCATTAGAAGACCGGCAACCACACAAATTCCCACAAATAGTTGGGGGTAGCTCTTGCCCTGCATGTCCGCCTCCTTGAATGCCCCGAATATAATGCCTCAAGGCGCCAACTTCGAGCAGAGCAGAATCGCGGGGCTTCTAAATCACGTGGAGTTCGTTGCCCTGGCGCGCCGGAGCGGCCAGAGGCTGCGCAAGCGCGGCGCGGACAATTTCGATCAAGGAAGACGGAGAGAAGGGTTTTTGCAGAACAGGCGCTTCCGGAAATTCCTTGCCCAGGTCTCCTCTGGAAAATTCGGAATAGCCGGACATGAACGCGAGGTGGACGTTCGGCCGGACGGCTCGCAGTTGCGCCGCGAGTTCGCCGCCGCTCATCTTGGGCATGACCATGTCGCTCAAAAGAAGGTGAATCACGCCCGGATGGCTGCGCGAGATGATCAGCGCCTCCAGTCCTCCGCTGGCTTCGAGGACGGTATAGCCTTTGACGCGCAAGAATTGGCAGGCCAGTTCGCGCACGCCCGCTTCGTCTTCGACGACCAGAACCGTTTCGGTGCCGCCTGGAATCGCGGAGGGCTTTTCATCCGTATCGGCGTTGACTGCCCTGCCCGCCGCTTGCGGAAGGTAGATCTCAAATGTCGTGCCCTCGCCGGGAGTAGTGTCTACCCAGATAAACCCGCCGCTCTGCTTCACGACGCCGTAGACGGTAGCCAGACCTAGGCCCGTCCCTTTACCGATTTCCTTGGTGGTGAAAAACGGCTCAAAAATGTGAGCTTTGGTGGCCTCATTCATTCCATGTCCCGTATCGCTGACGGAAAGCAAGATGTACTGGCCGGCAGTCATGGGAGGGCGTTTGGCGGCCTCGGCCTGGTCGATCGAAATATTGGACGTGCGTACAGAAAGTTTGCCTCCTCTGGGCATGGCATCGCGCGCGTTGACGGCGAGGTTTAAGACCACCTGTTCGATTTGTCCGGGATCGGCTTTCACGGCAGCAAGCTTCGGATCGGGCGAGAAAGTGTACTCGATGTGCTCGCCGATGAGGCGCGGAAGCATCTTGCCCAATTCCCCGACAACGCCGTTCATGTCCATCACGCGCGGCTGCAGCACCTGCATGCGGCTGAAGGCCAGCAACTGCCGGGTCATGGAAACCGCGCGGCCGGCGGCCTTCTGAATCTGATCCACGCACTTCTGGTGAAAAGAGTCCGAGCCTTCGCGGTCCTTGAGAAGATCGCTGTTGCCGCGGATGATGGTCAGCAAATTATTGAAGTCGTGAGCGACGCCGCCCGCCAGCCTTCCCACGGCTTCCATTTTGTGGGCCTGTCGCAAGCGTTCCTCAAGTTGCTTGTGTTCCCGCTGGGTGCTTTCGAGACTGGCTCGCATGCGCACGAAAGCGTCGGTAACCTCGGTAACTTCGTCGCCACCATGCGTGTCCAGCGGATAGCTGAAGTCACCCTGTCCAAGAGCGCGAACGCCGGCGACCAGACCTGCGAGGGGCTTTGTGTACGAGTGGGAAATCCAGAGAACCAGCGCGCTGCCCGCCAGGATGCTCAACAAACCCAGGCTGATCAGGACATGGTCCAGTCCGCCGAGGAACAACGTGGCCTTGTCGAATGATTTCAGCACAGTCAGTGAAACCAGCGGGCCGCGATCGGGCGAGAGAATCACGGTTTCGGCAACATACAGCTCGGAGCCAAGCTGAATTTCCTGCTCGCTGGTGGAGGGAATGGGTACTGGTTCGCGAATTTGGCGCGCCAGGTCGGATTGCAGCGCGGGGGGCAGCGTGCTGGCGACGGGCTTGCCTTCAAAGTTGAACGACACTTCGCTCGAGGCCACGCCGGCAAATTCTCCCGCTGCACGCTGATTCACTTCGTGGCCAATCGTAAGCAGGCCAACCGTCGTATTCTGTGAAGACGAGCCAAAATAGATTGGCTGAATGCGCACCTCGTATAGATGGCCGCCGCCAAACCACCAATCCTTCGAATCGTTGCGATCGAGCGACTGGCGCAGGAGCTCCTGTGCGGTGCGGGAATCGAGGCCCGGAGCGCTGGCCCGGAGCGCAACCACGCCGCCCGTGCGGTTCGCCAGGACCAGCAAGTCGCTCCCGCTCAACTTCCACACATCGGCGGAGGCGTCCTCGATGGTCGCCGCATCCTCGGTGGTCATCAGCGCGCGGACATTGGGCAGGTTGGCAAGCAAAGCCGCGGAACGAGTGAGGGCTTCCTCCTGCTGCGCCTGGAAGGTCTGATAGTTTGCTACGGAGTTGCGAACCTCTTCGCGAATGTTTTCACGGACTCGCCTGCGCACGCTGTAGCTGACAATGAGCAGAGTAGCGGCGGTTAATCCGGCTGTTATTGCCAGAAGAGAGAACAGAAATTTAGTTCGCAGGCGAATCTTGATCAAGAAAGGCCCCCAGCGCAAAAACCTGGCCCGGGCAGGAGAATCTCGACGCTCATCCAGCGAATGGACCCTACCCGCACTTAATTTAACACTGCGGGAACCGCCATGGTCTGGCGGCAAAGGCAGCAGTTGTCGAATGAAGTAGCGTTTGGCTTGTGGGAGAGGGGGCGAAATACAAGCTGTGTCGGGCCACAGTTTTGATGCGTGTGATTCGCGCCCTTCAGGCGCGCAATTTGGAATCCAGCAGATTCCTGCCTGAAGGAGGGCGCTACAACGGGCCGATTTTGTATTCTAATGCGGAGTTGGAGGGGCCGTGGCCGTGCATTCGGGCAGTCCCCGTTTGGGGATCCGCACGAGGCGCTGCCGTTCATAACGTTCGCGCAGAATTCAATTTGTCTTTGCCATTAAAGTCCATTTAAGCCGCAGATCGATTGCGTTCGGGTTTGAGGTAGCCGCGTTCGCGGAAGTGTCTTAGAATTGAGGGCCACTTCATGTCGGGGCGTAGCGCAGCCTGGTAGCGCGCCTGCCTTGGGCGCAGGAGGCCTCCGGTTCAAATCCGGACGCCCCGACCATTCCCCATTGCTATTGGGGAAGACCGCGCAAAGTCATCACTCCAACCTTATTTTTTCTGGTGAGCTCTTCAATCGACAGCAGGGTGATTTGCGATCCGCCTGGCGGTTCGATACGTCGGGCGTTCAGGATCATGCGCTGAGGTCCGAGGTGCGGGAATTTGTGGTGGACTTTAATACCATCGACGCACGCGTTGCGAGTCGTAATCTCGTGAAATAAGCCGCGCTGCTTGGGGAACTCCCACTGCCGGTTGCCGAGATCGTAGCTGAGGCGCCCCTGGGTCTCCTCGGGCGGGACCTGAAAGGTTTGGTAAAAAACGCGACGCCGGGAAACCTGCAGACTGAAGTGTGCGCTACAAAAAACTCTCACGGCCCTTGGCGAATCCACCACAGAACCTTTCCCATAATCTGCCACAATCTGTCTTTCTCAACCGTGACGGGGCTGTAATCGCGATTTTCCGATTCCAGAAGGTGGACTCCATCCGCTGCGATGAACCTCGCCAGGGACAGGCCGCTCACCCGGTGCCAGGCCACAACAATTTTTCCGTTCAACTCTTCCGGATTGGTTTGCGAGCCATCCACGGCCACAATGTCCCCGTCGTTGATGAGCGGGCTCATGGAAGTTCCCTTCACGCGAAGGCAATTGGTCTGCACTGGGTCCGGACACCAGATTGCCGGTGCCGCGATCATCTCTTCGGCCATGGCACTGTCAAAATCGGCAAATTGGCCGCCGGGCTGTCCAATGGTGCCCACTTGGACGTCGAGCAGAGGGATCGCGACCATTTGCAGTTTGGGTGCACCCTTGGGTCTGTTCCTCTTCGCGCCGCTTCCTGCGCGAACGATTTCAAAATCCACGGAGGTGGTCATGCGCGCAATGGCGCCCGTGCCGGGAAACATTTGGCGGAGGTCGGAACTCTTCAGGCCGGCTCTGGCCCAAAAAAGCCAGCACTCGGGCTGTCCGGCCATATTTCCGAGTTGGATAAAACATCTGGAGGTGGGTTCCTGCTTCCCCGTCTCCCAGCGCGATACGGCCATTGCGGAGTAATGCAGGCGGGAGCCAAAATCGGATTGGCTGAGGCCAAGGCGCTGTCGAAGGGTAAGGATCGAACTAGACCAAACTGGGACGTTCACTTCCTGCAGCATGTGTGTCACCTTCCGTGCCAACTAGTTATGCCGGGTCTATGTATATATCAATTATTAGAGATTCTCCATCTATTTTAAGTTGCTGTGCGCAGACGCTAGCCGGGAGGGGCTCTTGATTTACGTAGCTTATACTTCTTCTTGATCATAATACAGGGAAATTGCGCTCGGTCATCACTTTGCAGAATCCAAGCAATTTTCAAGCAAAATCTTTAGGGGCAGTGTCAGGCCCTCTTCAAGCAAGCGGCGGCCTGCCAATGGCCTTTGCAGGCCCGAAATTCCTCTCTGAAACCTTTGCATGTTACTCTGCGTAGTATGAATGTGACGGAAGCAGGCGCAAGCTCGAATGGATTTGCGATCCGCGCGGAGAGAGTCTCCCGCCATTACCAGATGGGAGAGGCGCTGATCCGCGCCGTGGATGAAATTTCGCTGGAAGTGCGCGGGGGGGAGTTTCTGGCGTTGCTGGGCGCCAGCGGATCGGGTAAGTCCACGCTGCTCAACCTGATGGCTGGGCTCGACAGGCCCTCCTCGGGGACCATTCTCGCGCTCGGGCGCGACCTGGCGACCATGTCCAGCGCGGACCTGGCGACGCATCGCAACCGCACGATAGGCATCGTGTTTCAGTCCTTTCAACTGCTTCCGCGAATGACCCTGGAAGAGAACGTGGAGTTGCCCCTGCGCCTGGCGGAAGTGCCGCGCAGCGACCGCGCGGCGCGCGTGCGGGAGGCCCTAGAGCGCGTGGGCCTGGCTGCGCGAACCCGGCATCGTCCGACGGAGCTTTCCGGCGGGGAGCAGCAGCGCGCGGCGATTGCGCGGGCGCTCGTAAACCAGCCGATGATCCTGCTGGCGGATGAACCCACGGGAAACCTGGACACCAAGACGGGCGAAGAAATCATGAGCTTGATCGCGCAAATTCACCGGCCCTCGTCGGGGCCGGGAAGGACCATCGTCATGGTGACGCATGAGCGTTTGCTGGCGGAGCGATACGCGGACCGCATCGTCACGCTGTCCGACGGAGCCATTTCCCGCGAGGAGCGCTTGCGATGAAACTTGGGGACCTGACCGAACTGGCTGCCCGGAATTTGCGTGAGGCGGTGCTGCGCAATTCGCTGACGACGCTGGGCATTTCGGTCGGCGTGGCTTCGCTCGTGGCGCTGCTTTCGCTGGGCGTGGGATTGCAACAACTGGTGGACCGTTCCGTCGCTCGCGCTGGATTATTCGACACCATTTCAGTGCGGTCCCGGCAGAGCGCGCCGTTCGGGCAGCCGGGCGGCGGGCGGCGCAATCCGCGCGACGCCGCGGAACTGGCGCCGCCACGGCCGCTGGACGACGCGGCGCGCAAGGAGATCGCCGCGCTGCCCAACGTGTTGGAAGTGAATCCGGAAGTGCGATTTACGGCTGAGGCGCGGCGCGAACCGATCAGTCAACTGGTGATGGTTTCGGGGATGGCCCCGTCTTCGCAGTCCAGCGGAACACTGGACGGCTTAAACGGGCATTTTTTCTCCGGCCCGGGCGCCGAAGAAGCCATCATTCAAGGCGATCTGGCCAAACGGCTTCTGGACGCCGGGCAAGCGCCGGCCTCGCTCGTGGGGCAGGAAATTACGTTGCGATTTGCGCAGAGGCAGGCGCTGCCGCCGCCGTCCCAGCAAGCTTCCACGGACGCGCCCAATCAGGCGGTCGGGCCCGATGAAGAGGCCATGGGATATTCGATTGTGCCGAGCGAGAAGAAGTTCCGGGTCGTGGGAGTGACTCCGGCTTCAGATGCCGGCGGCGGGCCAGTGGGTTTCAACAACGCTGGAATTTATTTGCCGCTTGCTGTGGCGGAAAAGCTCCAGGTCGTGCAGCAGAGCGACTTGCGGGATATGGCCCGCTCCAATCCGGCCGAGGGGACGCGCTATGCCGCCCTGAATATTCGCGCCAGCAGTCCCACGGCGGTGGCCGAGATCGAGTCCAGCGTTACGCACATGGGATTCGCGACATTTTCGCTGATTGACGTGACGCGCAACCTGCGCACATTTTTTGCAATTTTCGATTTGTTCCTGGGAATTTTCGGCAGCCTGGCGCTGGCGGTGGCTTCGCTGGGAATTATCAACACGCTGGTCATGGCCATCCTCGAGCGGCGCCGCGAAATTGGAGTGCTGAAGGCATTGGGCGCGGCGGACCGCGATGTCCGGCAACTTTTTTTTGCCGAGGCCGGCGTGATGGGTTTGGCGGGCGGCTTGTTTGGCGTGCTGTTGGGCTGGGGGATAGGCCGGGCCATTCAGTTCGCCACCATGATTTATCTCAAGCGGCAAGGAGTGAATCCGCCGAACATCTGGTCGGTGCCATGGTGGCTGGTGCTGGGCGCGATTGCCTTCGCCATAGTGGTCAGCCTGGCGTCGGGAATTTATCCAGCGTCCCGGGCGGCGCGGCTGGATCCGGTGGAGGCGCTGCGGTACGAGTAACGGGTGATTGGTGACGAGTGACGCGTGATTGGTGACGGGTGACTAGTGACTGGTGATTTGCGACTCGTGAAATATGATTGGTGATTTTTGGGGCGTGATTCGCGGGTTTTGATCTGAAATTTGAAATTTGAAATTTCAAATTTGAGATTTGAAAGACGAAAGACTCTCGGAAGGGCGGGACTCGTCTCGGCCGAGTTTTTCCACGGGTCACCAGTCACCAGTTACCAATCACCAGTCCCTAGTCACCAATCACTAATCACCAGGCACCATTCACTAGTCACTTGTCACTAGCCACCAATCACTTCGCCGATAGGCTACTGCCCGCGGGAGAAAAGCGAAACCGGGGCGCCGCGAAAAACTACTGCACAAAAAATTAACCGGGGTGCTCAGCTGAGGGGCCGGAGCACCCCGGTCTTCCCTGTCCGCCTCCGCAGGTGGCGGGCAAGACTTTTACTACGCGGCGTGTTCGTCGCCGCGCAGAAACTCGTATCGTTCAATTTGGGCTACCACACCGATGCGGCCCGGCTCGTCAACTTCGGCGCGCTTGATGCGCCCGAGACAGCGAACCTTCACAGGACCGGCGAGAGTGATTTCATGGGGCAGCGTCAGCAGGATCTCCACGGGCGAACCGCTGGAGACCTCCTTCGGCAGGAAGAAATAGACCCCGCGCGAACTCACATCCCGAGATTCCGTATTAGCCTCACCAATCGCCGAACCGCTGGTCCAGCGAACGATCATAGGTAGCCGAATCTGAAACCGCTGTGTCGCGCGTCGCTCTTCGGCTGTCAAAGTATCTTCCTCCTGATTTGCACCGCTGTTGTTCATGGACACGAGATTACGTTGAGGAGAGGGAAGGCTCAATAGCGCAGGAGTCCCGATTCGCGGGTCGGAATTTGGTACGCAGGTACTAGGATTTCAGGGCAGTTGAAAGCAAACTAGGTAGGGCTTTTGCCAGCACCGGGAGGCTATAGAAACGAATACGTTTACGGGGCGAAGCTACACCAGCAAGAGGCGTGGTTCAGGGAGGCTACGCCTGATCGATGAGGCGATGATGAATGGCGTAAAGGGCCAGCTCCAGGCGATCGGAAACGCCGAGCTTATCGAAGATGTTGTGCAGGTGATTTTTTACAGTCTGTTCGCTGATGAACAGCTTTTCGCCGATTTCCTTGTTGCGGTAGCCCTGCGCGACGAGTTGGACGATTTCTTTTTCGCGGTCGCTAAGCAGAGGTTTTTCACGCCGCGGCCCGCCGTCGGAGGACTTTGAAAACGCCTTCATGACTTCCGCGGTCATGTGATTGTCAAGCCAGATCTCGCCGCCAAAAACTTTGTGAATGCTGCGCACCAGCAGGTCGGTGGCGGATTGCTTGAGCACTACGCCGCGCGCGCCGAGGCGCATGGCGCGAACAACGTCGCGGTCATCTTCGGCGGCGGTGAGCACCACAACGCGCGTGGGCAACTGGTCGAAATTCACTTCCTCGAGAACGGCCAGCCCATCCTTGTCCGGCATGCGCAGGTCAAGCAGTAGAATATCGGGCTTGAGCTTGGCCAGCATTTTGATGCAATCGTTCCCGTTGGAAGCCTCGCCGACGATGGTGATTTCATCATCGCCGTCCAGCAGTTTGCGCAGACCTTCACGGAAGATGGCGTGATCATCCGCCATCAAGACCCGGATTTGTTGTTTCGCCGCTTTGGCCATATCAGCCGAGAGGAACCTCTATAGTCAAACGTGCGCCGTGACCAGGAGTGGATTCCACAGTCAACACACCACCAACGCTACGCGTTCGCTCCTTGATGGAAATGGGCCCCAAACGGAGGCGGTCCAACTCATCGCCAGTGAACCGGCCTGCGAAGCTAAAGCCTTCCCCGTTGTCATCCACGACCAGGACTACTTCTCCTTCATTCTGCCACAGTTTTACCACGACGTGGGAAGCCTGCGCATGTTTTTTCACATTGTGTAACGATTCCCTATATATCTGAAAGAGGTCACGGCAGATGCGGTCCGGGATCTGCAGTTCGGCGGCGTCAATGAGCAGATCGAGCGCCAGCCCGGATTCATTGCGAAAGCGCTCGGCAAAGCCGCGCATCAGGTCCACCAGGTCGGCGCTCTGGACCCGCAGGGGGCGCATGTCGGTGACCATGCGGCGGAGTTCATCTGTCTCATTCCGAACCGTTTGCTGCAGGGATGAGATTCCACCAACCGCCTGTTCGGGATCGGCGGGCACCTTGCGCCGTAAAACGTCAAGCTGGATATCGACACTGAGCAGCGTTTGCAGGATGCCGTCGTGAATCTCCCGGGAGATGCGGCTACGCTCCCCTTCGATGGCGTGCGCGCGGATGTGTCGAAGAAGGAACAAGTTCTGCAGAGGCTGCCCTAGGTGGCGGACGATTCGTTCCAGCCAGTGCAAGTCCTGGGGGAGGAAGCGCCGGCGGGCGTTGCCAAGCATGAGGCGGCCCACCGGCTGGCTGCCGAGGTCGAGTGTGACCCCCAGGACCGAGCGCCACCCCAGTTCCTGGCGCATAGGGCCTGGCAGGCGCGGCAGATCCTTCAGGCGGCGCCCATCTTTCCGATTCCAGCCGAAACCCTCACCAGGTCCCTCTAATTGATTCCAGCACACGCTGGCGTCCGGCTGGTCAAGCAGGAAGCCATCGCTGCGATTGATGGGCAGGTTTTCCGGGGTAAGGCGTGACTCGTCCCCGGACCGGAGTCTCCAAACGAAAATACGCTCAATGTCGGTATCGCGAAACGCCAGGATGGCCTCTTCGCAGTCAAAGGCGCGAACAAGTTCCCTGAGCACGAGCCGCAGGGATTCGGCCATGCCGCGGTCCACTTCCAATTGACCGGTGAGTTGGGCGAGAAACTCCTGCTCGGTTGCGTGGCGCCTCTGGCGGCTGCCAAGAAAGGCAATGCCTGCCCCGGCGGCAAAGGTGCCGGTGGAAAGCGCAATCCAGGAAATCATCTGGTCCCAGGCCAGCGGGCCGTTGATGGCCGTTCGAATCAGGAGAGCCAAGGTGACGATGCCGGCCAGCACTACGGAGCGGCGGGTGCCCCAACGAATGCCCGAGGCCAGGGCGACGAACAGGTAGAGGAACCAGAATGCCACGACAGATCGAGTCAGGACCAGGAACACGGCCAGCGCGGCCAAATCGACGGGAAGAGGGACGGGTACCTCTCCGATCCATTTCAGGTTTTGGGTCAGGGCCAGGACCAGCGACACGATCAAGTAGACGGTAACGAAGAGAACGGCCTGGGGACCACGTTGTGCAGGAGGGCGGTCCAATAAATCGACCAGGGCAAGCACCATGAAGATGGGGCGTGCATAGGCAATCTGGCGTTCCAGGTGGCGCCGTTCGGCTGCGTGGGGTTGCATAGATTGGGCGAGGCAACAATTCGAACGAGAATCAGTCTAACAAGAATGGGTTCTCGCGCAAGGTAGGCTTTCCTGCGCAGCAACTCCCATGAATTGCGCCGCTGAATATTTTCAGCCGGGCCACAATTTCTTGTTCAAAACCGGAGGTTTCGAGCGATAATCATGCACCTTGGGAATGCCCGTGGAGCAAGCCGAGTGGAACACCGCTACACACGTAACGAAGTGGAACGCATGATGGGCGTCACGCGCCGCGAGCTGGATTACTGGACGCGGCTGCGCCTGGTGCTGCCGCGCGCGCGGTGGGGCGAGCGATTTTTTAATTTTTCGGATCTGGTTGCGCTGGAGACCATCAAGCGGCTGGCGGCTCGCAAGGTTCCAGCAAGGCGCATTCGCCGCGCCATGACCATTCTGCAAACCGAATTGGGATCGACGCAGACGCCGCTCTCCATGTTGCGCATTTCGACGAACGGAAAACAAGTGGTCGTGCATCCTCCGATGGCGACCGCGCGCCCTTTTGAACCGCTCACTGGGCAATTCGTGCTGAATTTCGAGACATCGGAATTGGCGGCGAAAGTTCATGCCATGGCGTCACGCTCGGCCGAGGAATGGTTTGAATTCGGCATGATGTGCGATTCCCATACCGAATCGCTCGAACAAGCGGCCGAGGCCTATCGAAAGGCGGTGGACGCAGCGCCGGAATGGGTGGAAGCGCGCATCAATCTCGGAACCGCGATGTATCAACTGGGCCGGATGGAAGAGGCGCACGAACATTTTTCACTTGCCGTGGAGCTTGAACCGGAAAACGGCCTGGCGGAATTCAATCTGGGGTGCGTGCTCGAACAGCTGGGGAAGACGGTGGAAGCGATCCTGCATCTTGGCCGCGCGGTCGAGCTGGTGCCGTCGCTCGCGGATGCGCATTTGAATCTCGCGCTGGCCTATGAGAAAAACGGGGAGGTGCATAACGCGCTGCGGCATTTGTCGTTGTACGTGCGGTACGAACCGAACGGCCCGTGGGCGGAATTTGCGCGCGCCCGGATCGCCAAGTACCGGCCACCCAGCCCGACCTCTCCATCCGGAAAGCTGACGCCCTTCCGGCGCATCCATTAGTCTAGCTTGAGTCTTATTGACCAATGTGATATAGATCGCGAGTGACAGTGCCGCACGTAAAAGCCACGCTGCAGGATTTAAGCAGGCCATCTCGCCTTTAACTTTAGAAGGCGGCCGATTGGTTGGACCCGGAACCGAAAGTTCTGAACACCAGGGGAATTCGAGTCGCACAAATCTGAAAGGATAAAAAAATGATTATTGGGGACCACTTGAGGACGATTCGCGAAGAAAAGAAACTCTCGCAGGGCGAAATTGAAAAACGTACAGGACTTCTGCGGTGCTATATCTCGCGCGTGGAGAACGGACACACCGTCCCCGCCGTCGAAACGCTCGAGAAATTCGCCCGCGCCCTGGAAGTTCCTCTTTACCAGCTCTTCTACGATAGCGACAAGCCGCCTGTCCTGCCGAACATTTTGAAGCGCAAGAGCGCAGGAGAAATCGTGTGGGGCAGTTCGGGCAAAGATGCGCGAATGCTCGAAAGGTTCCGCCAGCTCCTGAGCCGGACCAAGGAAAGCGACCGGAAGTTGCTGCTTTTCATGGCCCAGAAAATGGCGCGGGGGAAAACGGCGGCTCACGCTTCCGCGGGGTAATTTTCCGGAATCGAAAATAGTTTCCCGGCTATTGCGCGCGCGGCGTGGGATCTTCGCGGTCAATCAGGGGTACCAGTGCGCACGTCGCCAGGGTGAACCCGCCGAGGACTGCAAAGCTGATCCTAAAAGAGCCCGTCAAGTCGGCCAGGTGCCCGACAAGCGGAGCTCCGCCCAGAATCATGATGATGCCGAGCATATTCACAAACCCCATGGCCGCTGCCGCCCGGCCCGGAAATAACACGCCGGCTCGCGAAAACATGGCAGCATAGGGAATCCCCACGCCGATGCCGATCAGGATAACCGCCGTCAGAGCCGTAATCAGGGAAATCGACGCCGGCAAAAGAAGGAAGCAGCCGAGCGCGGTCATGACCAGGCTTCCGGCAAACAGCGGGCGGATTCCGATGTGCCGCCGCAGCGCTCCTCCCAGTGGCCGGGACACGATGCCGAAGAGCAAAACGAGCGAGCCAATCATCCCCGCCTGCGTGGCGGGTACCTTCATGACCTTTACCAGCAGAACGACCACCCACGAACCCACAACCACGGACATGCCGAAAGTAGCCATCTGAAACAGGCCCAAAAGCCAGAGTTGCGGCGCGAGGAGCATGGTGAGGAATTTTCCAGGCGGCGAGGGAGGAAACTCGACGCGAGGCGCCTTGGCCATCCAAATGGCCGCCGCCACCAGCACCATTGCCGCAGAAGTCAAAAACGCGGCCCGCCACCCAGCCAGCTTGTAGAGCTGTGGCACCGCGAATATAACGAAGCCCGCGCCGAGTTGGATGGAACCGCCGAAATATCCCTGTGCCACATGGAGTCGAGGGCCGGCGCAACCTTCGTGAATGTAGCGCGCCCCGCCCACAAAGCAGACACCGGTTCCTATGCCAGTGAAAATCTTGCAAAAAAGCAGCTGCCAATAGGCTCCAGCAGCGGCCATGAGGAAGTTCCCCGCCGCCACCCAAAGCAAAGCGATGAGCAGCATGCGGCGGGAACCGAAGCGATCTACAAGGTAGCCGCCGGGAATTTGCATGCCGGCGTGGGTCAGGAAAATGCCGGTGGTCAGAAAACCCGCCAGGGCGTTGTTGAAGCCGAATTCGCGCATGAGAGCGGAGGCAAGCGGCGCGTGATTCGTGTAATTGGCGGAATAGGCGAAGGCGACGATGCAGCCGCAAATGATCGCTACTCGCTGCGCGGATTCGGAGAGCGGCGAGATTCGAGGGGCATTCGCAGCAGGGGCGCCTTGCAATGCGCTCACGGGCAGCCCGAGTTCTTTTGGATTTTTGCGGAATTTGTGGACGTGCTTCCGGCAAGGGTCATTTCGTTTGGGGTTCCCATTTTTGGCCGCGCTGAAATTGGGCTTGATACTACACTGGCGGGTGCGGTCCGCGCTACTGCGTTTCTGCGGTGGGGGTTGAGTAGCGCAGGCTTCAGCCTGTGGGGTTTGGTTCTTGCTAGGACAAAACTCCACAGGCTGAAGCCTGCGCTACTAAAAGCCTAGAGGGACATTTCGCTGGGGCGCAAGGCGAGAGCAAGAACCGCGCCAAGAATACAGAGCAACGACATCTGAATCTCGCCAGCCAGGAGCCATCCGCCGCGGCTCACGATTCCGCCAAGCAGGTAGCCGCCGAACGCTGCGCCGGCGTAAAGGCTGGTGACGAACATTCCGGAGCCGCGGCTGGAGAGGCTGCGGCGCAAGGCCTTCACATGGTACCCGGCCAGATTGACATAGAGGATGGCGCTGCCCGTGACTCCGTAGATGAAGGTCAGAAGTTCGCGTGTGGACATGCTCGGCGACGGCTGGAAAAAGAGATAGCCAAGTACCGCGATCGAAAGCAGCGATCCGCTCAATACCAGCTTGGGTGAGTAGCGGTCTCCAATCATGCCGCAAGGGATCGAAAGCAGCGCGCCGATTCCGAAAAAACCGATGACTTTTCCGGCATCGACCGGCGAGTAATGGAGGGTTTCGCGGAGAAAGGTGGGATAGAGGCCGAGAAAGCCGTACATGCTGAGACCGTGAATGACGCTCAAAATCGTAAGGATCGCGGTATTTCGGTTGGCAAGGGTCGTGGCCCCGCCGCTATCGGCTTTGACCTCCACGGCGCGCCGCGTATTACTGAACCAGGGGCGCACCGCGACGGCGATCAGAGCCACCATGGCGAAACCAAATGCGCCAAACGAAAGCATTGGCGCGTGCCAGGTGTTGTAGGCCTGGCGAAGTTTTCCTGCCAGATAAGGCCCAAGAAATCCGCCGATGCCGTAGCTGAAATTCACGGAGCCGATAGCCGCCGACCGGTTCTCTGAAAAATAACTCGCGGCGAGCGCAAACATTGACGTCGCCAGCATGGACATGCCAATGCCCTGCGCCGCAAGGCATACGAGCATGGTCCAGAATCCGGGTACGACCGTGGTGAGCGCCGTCGCGGCGGAAAAAATAACAATGCCCGTCTGCAGGACCATCTTGCGCGAGTAGTGCGCGAGCAGATAGCCGGTGGGAAGGCCGCCGAGTCCGAGGCCCAGAGTGAAAATCGTGGAGAGCAATCCGGTATTGGCGAGAGAAAAGCCGAATGCCTTGCGAATGTCGGGGGCCAGGACCGGAAACAGATAGCGGTCCGCAGCCATGAGGGTGTAGGAAACCAGTAGAACGCAATACATCGCGATGGCGACGCCGCGCGCGTGGGACGTGGTTTCCAGAGGCGTTGCTTGGGTTACCGCAGCTTGGTCCTGAATTGTCTTATCCTCCGTTTCACAGAGAGATGGACATCGTGCTTGCTACGCTTTCAGGACATGGCCCACTGCCCTACCCTTGTCCTCCGCGGCGGACTTGCGTGGGAATTTTCGGGCCATTATTCACAAATTACCGGTGGTCGTTGCATCTAAACCCCACCCTTTGAAATGCGCAAAGGGCGGGCACCTGCAGAATATTTCCGCGCGCTGTCACCGTGTATTTTCCAGAATAATTTTCATGCGCTGGTCTTCGTCGGATTCGAGCATCCCAATCGCTTTCTCCAAGTCGAGAAGCGGGACAACGTGCGTCACGAGCGGCTTCAGTTTCAGCGCTCCCCGCGCCACCAGATCGATCGAGGGCGGATAATCCTCGCCTTTCGCGGCGCGCGTGTTCACCACATTGAGTTCCTTGTAGTACAGCTGATAGAACGGCAACGCCGCTTGCGTGGCCGACATGATTCCGAAGAGTAACAAAGTTCCGCCCAGACGCGCCATGTTAATTGCTTCGGCCAGCCCGGCGGGAACGCCGGTACATTCGATGACGATTTCGGCGCCGTGTCCGCCGGTCGCTTCCTTCACGCGACGTGCGGCATCGGGGCCGCTAGGCAGGGTCACGTCGGCTCCGAGCTGCTCGGCGAGGGTTCGCTTGTAGGCGCTCCTCGTGATCCCAATCACGGGATACGCTCCCCAGGCCTTGGCCAATTGCACGTGAACTTGTCCTGTGACACCGAGACCGATCACGGCGACGGACTGGCCGGGGAAAACCTTCATGCGTTGATGGCCGTGCACGCATGTGGTTACCGGCTGGATGAGCGGCGCGACTTCGTTGTCAATCGAGTCCGGCAGGAGGTAGACGTGGCTGCGGGGAGCGACGAGGTAATCGGCGAAGCCGCCGTCGGAATCGCGGCCGACAAGCGAGCCGTTGGGGCACAAGTTGGTCTGGCCGGCGCGGCAATTAAGGCACATGCCACAGTAGATGGCCGGGTCCACGATGACGCGATCGCCGCGGTGGAGCGTGGCGTCTCCGCCGTCGACCACTTCGCCGATCATTTCATGGCCCATGATCAGCGGGTGGCGGACGGGGATGGCGCCTTCGTAGATGTGCAGATCGGTCCCGCAGACGCCGCTGTGCGTGACGCGGACGAGGACCTGGTTGTGTCCGAGAGCGGGCCGCTCGACTTCCGCAAGGGCCAATTTGCGGGGCCCTCGCAGGACCATGGCTTTCATGAGAGCTGCTTTCGTCAATCCGCGGCCTTGCCGGACTTTCCGGAACCAACGGCGCGGCCTGGAAGAGTGGCGCTGACGACGCTGCGAAATTCCTCGTCCGTCAGCAGCCGTTTTCTTTGCAGCGAGAATTCCTTGATGGCGGCGACCACGCGCATCGCTTCTTCTTCGTTGAACTGAACTCCGAGCTTTCGCATGCCCCACTTCACAGAGTCGATACCGCTGCCCTTGCCGAATACAACGCTGACCTCTTCCTGGCCGACCACGTCCCAACGGAACGGGAAAAGTTCGGTGGCGTTTTCGACGCCGCAGTTTTCAAACCAGCTGGCGATGATGCCGGACTCGATCTTGAAGAGCGAATCGCCAACAACCTGCCGGTTTGTGGGCACGGCGTGGCCGGAAAGGTGCTGCACGAGTTTCGAGAGGCCGTAGAACTTGTCGTACTTGAGGCCGGTGTCGATGCCGTAGAGGGTCAGGAGCGCCATGGCGGTGTCTTCCATGGGCACGTTGCCGGCGCGCTCGCCGAGTCCGAGGACGGTCGAGTGAACGACTTCGACGCCCTCGGCCAGCGCCATGATGGTGTTGGCCACGCCCATGCCGAAATCCATGTGGAAGTGGGCTTCGAGGCGCTTATTGATGCGCGCTTTCACGGAACGCACCAGGTACTGAATGGAGTGGGGAGAAAGCACGCCGAACGTATCGACCAGGGCGAGGGCGTCCATGTGGCCTTGCGTTGCGACTTTCAGGATGAGATCGAGCACCCAGTTCATTTCCGCGCGCGAGAAGTCGATGGGGAAGAACACCACTTCGAGTCCCTGCTCGTGGGCGTATTTCGTCGATTCGATGGAGAGGTCGATGGCTTTTTCGAGCGACCACTTGTAGGCGTACTTGATGATGTGCTCGCTCGAGGGCACTTCCATCACCACGCCCTTGACGCCGCAGTCCACGGCGCGCTTGACGTCGTCCACCATGCAGCGTGAGAACGCGAAAATTTGCGGGCCGAGATTGCGCTTCACGATTTCCTTGATGGCCGCGGCGTCGCTCGGCGATACGACGGGCATGCCCGCCTCGATGCGGTGGACGCCGGCTTCGGCCAATCCTTCGGCGATACGGATCTTGTCATCTTTGGTGAAGATGACGCCGGTCTGCTGCTCGCCGTCGCGCAGGGTCACGTCGTGAAACTTGATGTTCTTGGCGAATTTGAACCCGCCGTTGACGGCGGGGTTGAAATTCCAGGGGCTTACGAACCACTTGTCTGTCTTCCATGGCTGATCGGGCATGATGACTTCCTCCTTAATGATGTTATTACTTGCTGCGCGCGGTTGCGAGCGCTTCGGGATTGACTGGATTGCGAGGCGGCTGGCCGGAAAGGACGCGCACGACCTCTTCCGCTGCTTTCGTCTGCAATTCTTCGAGCGACTCCACGGAATAGAAACTGGTGTGGGGAGTCAAGATCACGTTGTCGCGGCCGAAGAGCGGCGAGCTCACCGGCGGTTCCTGTTCGAGAACATCGAGCGCGGCGCCGGCAATTTGCTTTGCGTCGAGCGCGGCCGCGAGCGCGGCTTCATCGACCACCGGACCGCGCGAGGTGTTCACGATGAGAGCGCCGGGCTTCATCTGGCGAAATACCTCGGTGCTGAACAGGTGATGCGTTTCGGGCAAAAGGGGCGAGTGAATGGAAATGTAATCCGAAATTTTCAAGAGTTCGGCGAATTCCACTTTTTCGACGCCGGCCTGGTCCATCACCGCTTGCGGAACGAATGGATCCGACGCCACCACGCGAAGGCCGAATGCTTTGGCCTTGGGAGCAACGAGTTGCGGAATCCTTCCGAATCCGACGAGCCCCAAAACCGTGCCGCGCAGGCGATGAATCGGCGTGACGGCCGGCATCTCCCAGCGGCCTGCGTGGGCCCGCGCGCTGGAAAACGGAATTTTGCGAACGAGGGAAAGCAACAGCGCCATGGCGTGATCGGAAACTTCGTCGATGCAATAGTCCGGCACCTTGGTTACGACGATTCCCTGGCGTGTGGCGGCTTCGATATCCACATTGTCCACGCCGATTCCAAAGCGCGAAATGATCCTGCACTTCTTCATTTCACGAATCATATCGGCATTGATTTTTGCGTAGGTAACGAGCAGCGCGTCGGCGTCCTTCGCCGTTGCCACGATGCCCTCCGGCGTGGGCTGCGACGCCAGGCGCAACTCGGCCCCGGCCCGCGAAACTACCGCGCGGGCCAGGTCCAGGTTCGGAAACACAGAGTCCGCTACTGCAACCAGAAGAGAAGGCATCAGCGCTTCATGGCCTCTTCCATGTGCTCCATCAATGTGAAGACCACCGGGCCCTTGCCGCTCACCAGCACGTTTTCCTCGAGCCGGCAGGTCTGCTGCAAACCCGGATGTCCCGCAAAAGTTTCGATGGCGAAGTACATGTTCTCCTTGATCTCGGCGGGATATTTCAAGGAATACGCGCGCGACATCCACATGCCTTCATACAGCGTGATGCCAATACTGTGCGCAAACTGTTGGAGTGTCACGGTGCCGTATTTATCGTCATCGTATTCCGGGAAAGCTTTGGCGACATCCGCTGTGGTATTTCCGGGCTTTAGCTGCGCCAGCCCTGCGTACATGGAGTCGTACACTTCGCGGTAGAGATCGATTTCCTTCTGGGTCATCTTCATGCCCTGCGCGCCGCCGCACTTGAAGCAGCGCACGAAGTCGATGAAGTATCCCGATGGTCCGACGGCGTTGATGTCCACGATCACCAGGTCGCCCTGGCGGATCAGTTTGTCCGTGGCCCAGCGGCGATAGGGGCTGGTGTTGCCTCCTGAGGCGACGATGATGTCGTAAATAATTTCGCAGCCGCGCTCGAGCATGAACTGGTGCACATTGGCTTCGATTTCCCGCTCGCGCACGCCGGGCTTCAGCCATTCGTATTTGATTTTCCACATCGCGGCGTCGCCGATGCTGGACGCTTGCTTGAGCAGTTCGATTTCATCCTGGGTCTTGATCACGCGGGCCTGCGAGACGGCGGGCCAGCCGTTCACAATTTTTAATCCGGTTTTCTGGAAGGCTTCGAGCGCGGGCATGTCAAAGTTGTCGATCCCGATGCGTTCCTTGGTCACGCCGGCTTCTTTCAGGACGTCCATGACGCTTTCGGCCATGCGTCCGGCCATGTACGGGACGGCGCCCTCGGCCCATTGCCAGGTGATGGCCGGGCGGATGCGCCCTTCCATCCAGGGCAAATCGATTTCCGCGCAGTGCAGGTCGGAACCCGCCGTCTCAAACAAAATGGGTTCTCCGGTGTGCGTGACCACGCAGTAGCGAATGTTGATGTTGTATTTCCAATTGCCCTGATAAGAGGCCGTGGCGTAGCGAATGTTGGCGCCAGCGAAAAGGACCAGCGCACCCAGATCGTTCGCTTTCATGGAGGCGCGCAATTTCGCGAGGCGCTCCTTGCGCAAACGCTCGAAATCCACGCGCATTTGCCAATCCGCTCCGGTTTGGCTGTACAAGCGACGCGGATCCCAATGATGGGGCTGGCCGATAAATCGAGTATCCATAATTGTAGGAGAAACATCCTTTCGTCTATTTTTGATTTAAGGCAGTTTAATAATATAAAGCATTGGGGCTGGTTTTGCGCACAGAATCTTGTTGCGCGAAAGTAGGGCGGGGTTCGGCCTGTTGGGTAGAGCGTGAGCTAGGTCCCGAATCAAAAGCCACAGGCTGAAGCCTGCGCTACTTCCAAACGGCTGAATCGGAACGATCTCTAGTCGAGCGGTTCAACCTTGACAATCGATGCGCCGTGGTCGCTGCCGACCCAGAGCGTACCGGGGTTCTTGGAATCGTCGACATAGACTCGGCGAATGTTGGTCGGGCGCGGCAGCATGTATTCCGTATACCGGCCGCTCTTGATATCAAGACGCGCCACACGGTCGGTTAGCATGGACCCGGTCCACGCTTCACCGTTGCGGTCGGCCACGGCGTCATACGGAGCGCTCCACGCCGTTGGCACTTTCCACTCGGTTATGTGTTCGGTCTTGGGATCGAACATGCCAATCGCGTTGCCCTGATATTCGGCAAACCACAAGCGGCCTTCGCCATCGACGCGACCGCGCCGCGGGCGGGAATCCGGCGTTGGAGTCCGGTATACGGTCGGGTTTTTCGTTTTGGCATCGATCTTGACAATATTGCCGGCTGAAAAATCGAGCAGATAAACATTGTTTTGCGCGTCCGAGTGGATGCCGTAGGGACCGATGCGCTTGCCTGTCTGCGGATCCTTGAAGCTGCCAAGGTTCTCCATCTTGTTAGAGATCAGATCGAGCCGGTAGATGTTGCTGCCATCGGAATTCTTGATCCACACCTTATTGTCGGCAGGAGTGCCTTCGATGGCGATATGGCCGAGCTGGCCGCCGTCGGTGTCCCATTCCTTGGGAGTGGACCACATCTGGAACTTCTCGGTCTTTTTATCGAACTTGGCAACAGCGCTCTGGTACATCACGCCGATCCAGGGATTGTCGTCCGTATCGAATTCCAGATCGAGCGTGCCTTCCGGCCATCCGGGCTTAACAACCGGGATGGCATATTGCGTCACCTTGCCGGTCCTGGTGTCCATCTTGCCGAGGAACATCTGGCCGAAGTCGGAGTACCAGACTTTGCCCGCGCGATCGAGCACCACGTCGTGCGGCTGTATCAAGGGATTAGGCAAATCGTATTCGGTGACGATCACGTGGGTTGACCTGCCCGTGAGCCGAGGCTGGGTCTTTAAAGGGAAAGTCCAGGTGGGCTCCTCGCTCAGGTTGACGCTGGCGAGCCATTCCGCGGTCTTCCTGCCGTTTCCGCCTCGTTCCACATCGCGACTTGCAGCGCCCGTGAGCCGTTGCGGCTTCAGGGGAGTGCTGCCGGGATAATAGAGGCTCATCCGGTGGAAAACTTCCATGAACTCGTCAGCGTCATGCGTCGACCTCATGATGCGCTCGAGCGTGTGGCAGCCCGTACAATTGAGCAGGAAGCGTTTCTGCTCGTCCGTGCCCGGCATGCTGATCAACCATTCGGCATTGGTGAGATGGGCGGACAAGTTCTTCACTTTTTTAAGCTTGATCTCAGTCTTGGCTTCCTGGCCTGAGGCGACATCCACGGCCCGGGCGCCGTCCAGCTCATAGCCGGCCGCGCGCGCGCTCAATGCGTAGTGTCCGGGTTCGAGTCTCGCGACCGGGAAAGCAAAGCGGCCCGCGGCGTCGGTAACAACGCTGATGCTGATTGTCGAGCCGTCCTTCTTCGCGCTGACTACCACACCTTCCATCGGGCCTTCCTCAGCAGAGGTGACTTGCCCGCTCAAGATGGAAGCCGTCTGAGCCGCTGCGTGAAGTTGTGGGGACCCAGCTTGAAAAAGGATGGCAGTAAGAGCGCCAGCTGCGATAAGCAAGACTTGCTTGATTTCCATCGTCATCCCCTCGCCTGGGATTAGGCAAAGCGGGATTATTATCCTCCTGTTACGGATCCCAACGGAAGACAATCATTTAAATTGGCAGCACCGGTGTTGCATCGACTGCTTGAACTGGCACGATTTATCGGGACTTGGATCCAATGAGTACGAAGCCAGAAGGGTTTCGGTGCGAGGCGCTAAACTTGCTCCGGGGCACCGGGTTGCTGACAGTCTACCTTGGAGTCAGCTTTAATCAGCCCGGTGGTTCCCATCAAATGGTGGACAGCTTTCACCAAGCCGGTTAAGCCGTCTGCTTTGGAAATAACCAGGTCCACGCCAACAGCGGAACTCAGTCTTCCAGAGCCCAAGGCATCATCGAACAAAGTGAATACAATGATGCGAACATCCGATATGATTTTCTTGAGTACGGACGCAGCCGCTATGCCATTCAATTTCGGCATGGAAACATCCAGGAGAATCAGGTCGGGCCTTAGTTCCATCGCTTTTTGGATCGCTTCGTCACCATCTGCCGCCTCACCCCGGACGTCCCAGTCTGCTAATCTTTCGAAAAATTGACGCATAACTTTTCGAACGATAGCACTGTCGTCTACAATCAATACGGACTTCGCCATAATGCCAACCAACCCTCCGGCCGTTCGCCGGCATTCTGGGAAATGCCATCTGGAGACGGATAGTATGAGACCATACATTACGCGCCCTCACGACACCATACAGCAATGAGTGTAGGATTCCTCAGGTGGGAACAGTTAGTACTCATAGACCTGATTGCTGTTGCTTAATAATAATAAGCGGTGTCATCTTAATGGGTCGTCGCCTCATTGCCCCGCGTACCGATCCATTTTTGTTGCATCGGCAGAACATAGGGAGTAACACGAAATCCGAGGAGGGAACGCTTCGAGACTCTGTTGCGCTCCCGGCCGCGCCGCAGTGCGGCGAATCCACGAAGGAAACCCGCAGTGTCGTAATCCTGGCTTCCTGGCAATAAAGCGAAACCAGTAGGTGCTCAAAGCTGAGTTATTACAGGGTTCGCAGTATACCCGCATGCGACTTTCGAACATACATTTGGCTTATTAGGAGGGATGAAGCGTGCCGCTGCGTCTCTTAATCGCTGACGACAACGAGATTGTGCGCGTTGCGATGCGCATCTACCTAAAGAAAAAGCACGAATGGGAAATTTGTGGGGATGCTGAGAATGGTCGAGAGGCAATCGCCAAAGTTGGGGACCTTTCGCCGGACGTCGTCCTTCTGGACCTCTCAATGCCCGTAATGAACGGCTTTGAAGCCGCAGCAGAAATACGGCGCGTCGCACCATTGACCAAGATTATCTTGTTTAGTATTCACGATGTCCCAACGGCTGTCAGCGAAGTCGGCGCCGATGCTTTTGTTTCAAAATCCACGTCCGTAGCTGAACTAATCGCAACCATCGAGCGTGTCACAGGCCAATCCCAAGGAATTCGCACAAGTTCAAAATCCGCATAGCAGGTTCCAAACTTGCGGGCTTGACATGTAAACCCGGCGGCATTCCGTGAGGTCATGTCCTAGCAGGCTGCGGAATAAGTGGATCATTTTGTCATTCCGAACGAAGCGAGGAATCTCTCTTTGATTTGGCCCTATGAAAAGAAAGAGAGATTCCTCGCTTCGCTCGGAATGACGAGATTCTGGAAGGGTTTTTTCCGCAACCTGCTAGGGCTATCTGCTGGTCAGCCTGGATGCTCAAGAGATCATTCACACAGATGCTTTAAGTTTTCGATGTCTCCCGACGGGGTTACAGAGCGTCCTACAGCTTCCAGTCCCAAGAACCTTTTGGACCATCCACAATCGCATTTCACGTCGAAGGGATTGCCGTCGATGCTCTCTAAGTTGCGCTCCGCACTTGTAACTGAAATGACGATTGGTTCCGCGCATTGTCCGCACCGAAACCAAAGGGAGTGTACGTAAATCGGAAGGCTTTCATCCATGACGACACCTCTCTCTCCGGTAAGATATGGGCGCAAAACGCTGGTCCAACTTGGACCCGGAAACATCTAACATGGATGATCGATTGCTGTTGTTAATAGCACCAAAGAAGTGTTGTTTGCAAGGCAAAGTTTTTGTGTATCGGCGGTGTCTGTTGACTGGAAATACGTCCACCCTTTGCAGTTTTCTTCCGTGAGCTTATATCCTCGTGCAGTCGTGCCATTATGGTCGAAGGGCAAAGAGTCAGATTACAATAAGCAGGTAAATGGAATACGACCCAAATTTAAATCATCCCGCCGGGGGAAATTAGTTTTTAGCTCGCCGTCATTTCGTGCACTCAGGGAAGGTTGAAGACCAGCAACTGATCCGACGCGCTACCACCGCCGCAGCCCAGACCGCCACCTGCGAAATAGGCGGATTCCCCCGTTGCTGCCGCGCCGAAGCCGTGCCGCCCCGCAGGTAGCGGCGCCAGCGTCAGCCACTTGCCGGTCTTCGGGTCGTAGGCTTCGTTTTCGGAAAAAGTGCCTCGGCGCTGATTGCATTCGCCACCGGCGTAGAGGATCAGCCCATGATAATAGGCTGCCGCGCCGCTGCTCCGCGCGATTGGTAGCGGGGCCGCCGATTGCCAGGAATCCGTCGACGGGTCGTAGACGTCGTGGAGATTCGTGTTGTCGGTATTGTCAGCGGTGCGCCCGCCGATGACATGGATTCGACCATCCACGGCAACCACCCCCATGTGGTCACGGGCCGTGGGCAGAGGCGCGGCCTTGCTCCATTTTCCGGTTGAGGGATCATAAACCTCGTGCGTGGCGACGGTTGCTTTGTTGAGTCCCCGCCCTCCGATCGCGTGGATTTTGCCGCCGGCCACGGCCACACCAACCGAACCGCGGGGGCTGCTGAGCGGAGCCAGCTGCCGCCATATGTCGGCCGCGGGATCGTATTCGAAAACGAGGTCGAGAGCGCCAACATGGACATCCCTGGTGAAGCCGCCGATCGTGTAGAGCTTGCCGTTGAATCCGGCGGCCCCGATATGGGTCATGGCATGCGGCAGGGGAGCGCGGTTGCGCCAGCGATCTGTCGCCGGGTCGTACTCCTGATTGAGCTGCGAAGCTGTGTTGCCGAGCGCTTCGCCGCCGAGGACATAGATCTTGCCGTCCAACTCTGCGACGCCCACTTCAGCACGCGGTGTTAGCAGCGGCGCCTGCATCGACCATCTTCCTTGCGGACTGGTGGATTGAAATTGCGCGGGGCTGACGAGTGGCAAACCGGCAAGGACCAGGCAAGCCGCCGAAAAGCCCAGAGCCGCAAGAAACTTCATAGTGACCTCCAAAGCGTCCTCGTTTACCGGATCATGGTCCGATCATCATCCAATTTTAAATCGGATCCGTGTGCCTCACGGAATCCCAGGAAATGGCGTAAAAGCGATTCAGCGCTCATCGAGTTGCCAAGCATCAGAATCGGAGTTGTGACTACCGGCCGCGGAAGATGAATCCTGAGATGCCCTGCAGCGACCGTTCGAACCCATTTGTCGTATGGGGCTATAGGAATGCGATTGCACGGCCGGCAAGCGCTACTCCCAACCAGCAGAACAGGGACAGACAGGCCGCCAGTTTGCCTAACCCGGAACCGGGCATCGCGCCGGGGGCGGTGGCTTTGCGGTGCAGCGTGAAATGAAGAGTGATGGCGCACGTCAGAAAGACCATCTTGTAGAAGAAAGGTGAGCTTTTACTTAATTTTTCGGCTTCCGACATGAAGAGCGGAATGCCAGTGGCGATCATCATGGCCACTCCAAAAATGGTCCACCGGCCGAGATAGCCGGCGAGCTGGGAAACGGATTGGCGGCGCATCCCGAAACCCAGCAAACGTAAATCAACGATGACCAGTGTTCCGATGAGCATGCCCAGCGCCATGATGTGAAAAGTTTCGTCAATGGCAAAAAACCATTGCGCGTGCTTGAACCAGCTGCCCGGCCAGGAATATTCGCATAGGGCAAAAAACCAACCGGGCAAGATTCTTCCGAAGGTCACTTCATTCTCCTCTTACGATTCCTCGCCGGTGAAGGCCGCCAGAAGCCGAGCTTCGCTTAAAAATATGCCGTCCAGCGCCCCGCGATTACGACGCCCAGCCACAAGATTAGCGAAAGGATGCCGACCAATTTTGCGCGCCAAGGCATGAGGCGATCCCATTCCTCGACGTTATGCATGACCCTTTTATGAAAGTACAGAACATTCAGGGCCGCGAGGATCAGCAAGACCACTTTGAT
This sequence comes from Candidatus Acidiferrum sp., assembly GCA_035483715.1. Lineage (GTDB taxonomy): Bacteria > Acidobacteriota > Terriglobia > Acidiferrales > UBA7541 > Palsa-360. Next base: position 6,359 of record DATHPN010000127.1, on the reverse strand, counting down.
GCGGAAGGCCACGGTGTTGTAGCACTTCAAAGGTTCCGACAGGATCAGGAGGCTTCCACTGACGAACATGACGGCGAAGCCTCCGATGGCCCACGGCTCCAGTTGCTCAATCACGTCGGTTACGGGCGCGTCGCGCATAGCCAGTCCCAGGAGGCGCAGGTCCAGCCACATGATCGTTCCGACGGAAAAGCCGAGACCCAGGATGTGAACGGTCTCAATGATGGGGAAAGGCCAATCGCTTTCACGAAGGTAAACGCTGATGCGGGTATCGTTAAGCCACTGGACGAAGTTAAGAAGATGAAACATGGGAATGTGCGGACGACGTCACGCTGGCTGATTCGACGAGAGCATCGAACAGCGAGAACTTGCCGCCGCGGGACCTGCTTTCTTTTTGCACCTGAGGCTCGCTCAACCTTCCGGCCGCCTGGAGGCGCGGCTTTACAATTTTCAATTTCGCCTGGTCTGGGTCAGGCGCAACGTATGCCAGCGCCAAGTTTCTGTCAAGGTTCACCGGGGCGCCTAACCTACGTAAGGGATCAGGACCGCGGCGGTGGCAACACAGAGCCACAACAACAATTCCGTGAATCCCGCGACTTTCGCCATTCGAGGGGTTTCCGATGCTCTCTCCCAGGTGGGGGCCTTTTGCTGAACGAAAATGTGCAGGACGAGCCCCAAAGGAATCAGCAAGCCGAGCTTGGTGAGGAAGGCGATGTTGACGAGATAGGTTTCGGCTGAAACGGAGAAGAGCAGAAATCCTCCCGTGACGGCGATGGCAAATCCGATCCAATTCCAGATGAACAGGGCATCCGATAACTGCAGAGGCGAAGAAGATTTTTTGCCGATTCCAAGGAGGCTAAGATCGACGGCGACGTTGGTCCCCACCCATAGTGACAATCCGGTGAAGTGGGTGGCTTGAACCAACGGGTAGGCCCAATCCGACCCGGCAATGGACAAGGCAAAGGACCTGTTTTGCAGCCAGTGTCCGAAAATAATCAGGGAACCGTCCATTCCTACAGACCTCCGATTGTTCGCGGCCTGGACAGATCTTCATTTCCGCGAAGCCGACGGGTTGAATCCGCACAGCGCACAAGCAGAAATTATTTACGAATTCGAGCCATCTATCCGATGCCAGTCAGAGCCGGGACTTCGACCCCCGCGATGATGGCTCCGATCCACAAGCCAATTGAAAGGACGGCGATTAATTTCGCCCACGCCGGCATCGCCGGCGACTGATTCCACTTGCGCACTTTTTGCTGAACGGTGATGCTCGCCGCGATGGCCAACAGGACCACGATTACTTTGTCGTAGAAAATATCGTTGTGGTAATAAGCGGTGGCGGATCCTGCGAACATGACGAATCCGGAAAGGAAATTGAAAAGCAACGAAATCCACATCCATGGGAATAGCCGGTCAGCGAGCAGCGTCGCGTCCTGACGGCGGCCCACCAGGCCCAGAACGCGCAAATCCACGATGATCATCGACCCAACCAGGATAAACATGCTGAAGTAATGGATGATTTCCAGAACCGCGGCGGTCCAGGAGGTTCCGTTCAGCACAGCGATAATTGAATTTTCTTGCAGCCACCTGCACAGGTGAAGAAGCATAATTCAACAATCTCCCGCAGGGATAGCGCGCGACGCTTTGGCGTATCGACCTAGAAGACTTGCGCTAGCGCGCGGCCGCCTTCTTAACGTTTTCTGGAACTGGAAAGACCAGATATGGATTGTTGGCGTCCAGCGTCTTGATCTGGATGTCGAGCACCGCGTGGCCGCCCTGTTTGCGAACGATGTGCCCCGGAGACAATACGTCGGTGGCGATCTCCCCATGATCCGCATAGGCGGAATATTCTGTTTCGGTAATCAGATCCGAGAGAGCGGGATTATCGGGACGAGTTTCGACTTTGGCAATCTCATTGTGGGCGTCGAGTGTCGCTTTTACCGTCACTCCGGCAAGTTGTCCGCTCAAGGGGAAGGTAATGACCGTGGCGCCGTTCTCGGTGGAGACCTTGGTCTTGTCCCCGGCAGCCAACGCGGCCTTCAGGACACCGTAGGGAAGAATCCAGAGTTGGAGAAAACGATAGTTAGCCGCAGCCACGGCTGGAGTTGCGGTGCCCTTTCCCGGCACCAGGCCGGCGCCGATTTCGGACTCGTCCCAGGCGTAATTATCGCGCACCACTTCGATCGTGTGCAGCGGCGCGGCGCCACCTGCGGGCGCGGCAGAAGAGGTACGAGTCATTTCCACACGCATGGCGGGCGGATTGTATCCGAGAGCCACGTGATAATCGGTTTTGAATGCTGTCCATGGGTCGCCGGATTTGGACGATGGGCCGGGGCTGTAGGTCGTGCCGCTGCCCCAAATTTCAATGGTGTTGACGACATCAACTTCGGGCAGCCGCTGGCCTCCAACTCCTGACCAGCGAGCCAGGCCGATGGCTTCCGCCGCAGTCTTCAGGGTTTTGGTCGCGTCAGAGGCATTCGATACAGGTGCGGCGCTCGCAGCTCCGGCAGCCATAGGTTTCGTGCCGGCGCCCGCCTTGGATTCGTTACTTTGGCCAGCGGCAGTCTGAAAGGCGAGTGCCGCGAGGGCCGCGACCAGCAGTGCCCTTCTCGCTATCTCTTTTGTCATTGATGCTCGCAAAGGCATACCGCCTCCTGGCGCAAATTCCCGGAACCCGAGCGTAAGAATTAAATTTCTAGTGGTGTTCTTTGGTGACCACGTGAGCGAAATCTCTTTCGCTGCAAGGCAGCGATTCCGGCAGCACCGCCTTCGGATCGGGATTGAGAAGAGCTACGCGCGGAGTCGTGGTCCAGGGTTCGAGGAGCACGTCGGGATCCTCAACCGTCGCGGTCCAAGTGAGAGTGTTGCCGTCGCGGTGAAAGCGTTCGATGACGTGCATGTTTTCGCTGTGGAAATAGCCCCCGAGCTGGTCAAACCAGCTGGTGCTGTTGAAACCAATGGTGTCGACGACCATGGTGTCGCCCTCCCAGTGGCCAATCGCTTCGCCGTTCCAGGTTCCGTCCAGATCTTCGATGTTGGTATGCTTGCGGCCATCGGTAGGAATCATGCGATAGCTCGTGGCAGTGGCAATCAATCCACCCTGGCCGGGGTAAACGAAGACCAGGTACGTGGGAGTTTGGGCGATGTAAGACGGGACGCCCATGCGCGGAACTCCCGCCGGCATGCAATTATTGGAGGGGTCCTCTTCATTGGAATTCGCGTCGAAGTCTTTCACTCGCTGCCAGTACTGAGGCTTGTAAATGGGACGATTGGAGCCCATGCGTCGCAGCAGCGTGGCGGCGCGTTCGTTCTGCTCGTTATTCTGCCGCTGGCGATTCTGCAGCGGCCAGGTAGCAATCTGCACGCCGCTGTGAATGTCGCGGGTGGAGTCCGGCCCGACTTCGATGCCGACGTTGTGCATTTGATTGGGGACACCGAGCAAATTATCCGCCAGGCCGTTCCAGAGGCCGGTCAAATCGGGATGCCCATCCGGAGTCATGGGCGTGGGGCCGGTGGGCGTCGGAGGCAAGGTGTTTTCATGGTCCATGCGCGGACCGCCGTTATTCTGCGCAAAAAGGGCTGCCGGCAACAGGCACAGCAACGCAGCTAAAACGATACCTCTATTCAATCTAAGGTGAGGCGCCATGTGGAAGCTCCTTTCAAGGCTCAGTTGCCGTTGGGATCGGCGGCGAACTTAAACACGCGGCCATCGGCAAGTTTCAATTCCTGTAAGAAACCGGTGGTCGAGCCATCTTTGGCGGCCAGGCCGGAAGCGGTCACTTCGTCGCCAGGCTTCAAGCCGCCGCGATCTTCCCTGCTCATTCCGGCCCTGCGGAGGGCGCCGGGGCCGCCGAGTTCGAAGGCCCACTTTTGAACTTTGCCGTCGCCGTCTTTCACGTTGATGGTCAGGTACGAATGGGGATTGATCCACTCGACCTTGGCCACCGTCCCGGAAACGGTAAACGTCTTATGAATGTCGAACTGAGCCTGGACGGAATGGTGCGCGGAAACAGTTCCAGCCAGGAGCAAAACCAAAATCAACAATGCGCCGCGGACCGCAACATTGCTGTTTTTATAATGCATCGTATTTCCTCCGTGCTATCTTGACGCGTTCCTTGCCGATTTCGTTACAAGAGAATTCTTTGCGCTATCTTAACTCTGGGCGCGGACTGGATACAACGAATTCCGCTACGGTCATTCATTTATGGACCGATATAGTATCGGAAAAGGACTGGATGTATCGGCCCAGGGTGATGACCGCGAACCACAGGAACAAAGAGGTCGCGGCGATAAATTTGGCGAGCGGGGGCGCGTCGTCTCCCGGCCCCATGTGCTCGACGGAATCGAAAGCGCTGGTCAAGTAGAAGGCCGCCACATTCACGCCAAGAAGCAGGATCGCCAGCATCTTGAACCAAAAGGCCCAGTCATAGGTGTAATACTTGTCCATGCCGGTAAATGCCAGGACGCCCGTTACGAGATTCAGGGCGAAGCCGGCCATGGCGAACGGGAGTAAACGGTGCAAGGGATCGATCGGGATTTGCTTGGCAAAACCCAGGACCCGCAGATCGAGTATCCCGACCGTCCCGATGAGCATGACCAGTCCCACGAAGTGCAAGTCCATCATGAAGGCCCACCACCACTTGCTGGCGGTCATCAATTCGGCAAACTTATCGGGCGAGGGCTCAAAAGTATAAATAATTTTTGAGATCATTAATTCTTCAGTTACTCCCTGTTTCTGGGACGCGATCTCGGGATGGCGGATGTCGCCGCCGGTGTTTCCGACTCTGGCCATCAGGCCCACGGTCACGATCGAAAAAAGGAGCACGGCGGACATGATTCCATTCCAGCGCGCCGGGCGAGAAATACCGCGCGACTTCCAGAGGGCGGTTAACGCCAGCGCGCCGGTAAATTCCATAAAGAGCAGGGCCAGCATCGCCGCTCCATGGTGCCTTTCGATCAAGTCATCCGAGATTCCCGGGAGCTTCTTGATGGCGCCCTCCGCGCCGGGGCCGCTAAAAAACGTGGGAATTGAAAGCAGGGCCATGGCCAGGAAAATGATGAGGCTGGCGCGCCGGAGGTCGTCATTTTTTCCGGACAGTGAAATGAGCAGCAGGCCAAGCCCGACCATGGTGCCGATGATCGGAAAATGATTCAGCAACAGGTGTAATTGCACGAAATTCATGGGCGGCCCCTTGACTGGCTTCTCATGGAAAGGTTAGATACTTATAAGTATATGCCAGCAAGCGGCCCGCGGTAATGGCTCCGAACCATAAGACGAGAGACCACTTTGCCAGAGCGACTCCTCTTGCCGTCATGGCTTCTTCGCTCAGGCTCGCTTCTCCAAACACCTGACTCTGCAGGCGCTGCATGACCCAAACTGCGAACCCGATGAGCGTCAGTTTCACATAGAAGTCAATATTCGTTAGTGACTTAGTCGGATAGGCAATGACGAGCAAAATGCCGGTGACGGCGTTCATGGCCAAGCCGATCCACATGATGCTGAATAGCCGCTTGAGCGGCGCAAGTGGTATGCCGCGCGCAAAACCCAGAAGACGCAGATCGACTACCATGTTCGCGCCGACTAATAACGCCAGACCAAAAGTGTGAAACAAGAGAATGAAATAGAACGCAAAGGGCGATTCCGATTCGCGCAGCCAAGTGCTGAAGCCGGTGTCTTCAATCGTCTGCAAGAATAAAGGCAGAGCCAAGCTCATCTCCTCTTCAGGACTTTCTTCCCTGTTGTGCGGCCACTTATAGCACACGATCATGCAGCCTTGCTGCCCGCAAGAAGCAAATGACCAGCAAGACATCGCCTGGGGGCCGGTGTGAGAAGAAGTGTGAGAAACACGGCAAGAAGGGAAATCATTCGCCCCGGGTCCTGAAGGTGCTACAGGTCACGATGGAGCGCACGTCCACCGGCGACACGACTTTCTGAAATGCCAACTTGCGCAGGGTCCTCGCGTGTTCCTCCCGCGAAGACCCCCGCAATTCCGCAAACCTCAGAATTCAATTCTGAGCGCAAGCTGGATTTGGCGTTGGTTATCTGCTAGCTGTCTTGTGACCTGGCCTGCACTCGGGCTTATGGGCTCTGAGAACGGGGTAATGTCACCTTGGGCACCATCGAATACAGTGGTGCTCAGGTGATCGCCGCTGAAGTTGGCATGGTTCAGGATGTTGAAGAATTCTGCGCGGAACTCCAGCGTGCCGGCTTCTCCCAAAAATCCTAGCTTTGTGTCCTTGACCAGCGAAAAGTCCCAATTCCTTTCGGGTGGCCCGCTCAGGATATTGCGTCCGGCTGTGCCCAACTGGCCGATGAAGTTCGCAGCAGGACAGTTGTTCGGATCGGAGGGAGGCAGGAAAAA
>DATHPN010000126.1:0-42739 GCA_035483715.1 Candidatus Acidiferrum sp. | reverse complement strand
GATCGATTTGTTCTACATTCTCGCGAAGGGCGCCGGAGAAGTTGGGATACAGCGCGCTGCGCACCACGATGCTCTCCCCTTTGGCGTATTGCGAGTTCTGCTCGGAAGTAATTCCTCCGAGATTATAGCGAAGGCCCATCTTCAGAGCCGTGTCAAGTGTCAGCGAGAGCGGCTGCTCGGAGGCCGGGCCCGCGGTCGCGCTGCCTTGGTATGGGCCGGACTGCGCCGCGGCCCCAGGAACCAGAGCCAGCATGCCGACCGTCAGAAAAGACAAAAGAAGCCAGGAAGTTCGCATGTTCAGCGCTCGATTCTTCGGGAATTGCCAGCCGCGCCTGCCGCACTCGGGATGCGCGAACCAAGGGGGAGGCCAGGCGGCTGGTCCGATCTTGCAATCTAGTCTTGCAATTTAGGCTTGCGCGGCCAGGGACACCCAAGTAAGATACATACACGCATGTATCCTGTCAAGACAAGCGCGGCGCGGGGATGAGAGAACTTATGCTTCCCGCGGGCAAGAAGAGGGGCCGGGTGCGCCCTTCCCCGGCGGTGCGCTCCCGCAGCCGCCAGACCGAACGCACTCGGGCCACCCGCCGGAAATTGCTGGACGCCGCCAAACGCATTTTCGCGCAGGATGGCTTTGAAGCGGCCCGCCTCGAGGATATCGCCGCCGGCGCCGGTTATACCCGGGGCGCCTTTTACGCCAACTTCAAAAGCAAGGAAGACATCTTCTTTGCCCTGTTCGAGGAATGGGTGCGCGAACGCATCGAAACCTTCAGCAGCGCCGTCCGCCGCCACTCCGATCCCGCCGAAAAGCTCGCGGCGCTGCGCACGCATTACGCGGAGCAGGCCACCGACCGCCGCCTGGTACTGATCTCCATGGAATTCAAGCTGTTTGCCCTGCGCCACCCCGAGGCGCATCAGCGGCTGCGCAACCGCCACCGCCGCATCCGGGCCTCGTTCGGCCAACTGTTTTCCGAAATCATGACCGCGCTCGGCAAGAGCATTCCGATCGCCTATCCGGCCGCCTCGGCCTGCCTCGGCGCGGTCTCGCAGGGATTGCTACTCGAGCATCTGTTGGACCTCAAGACGGTATCGGATGGAGACGTCCGCGAAGTTCTGGGGCTATTTTTCGATTCGCTTTTTCAGGCTGCGCTTAGGCCGGTTAGCCGCACGGCATAGTGCCATTATCGAATGAAAATGTAACGGGAGTTTAGATTCGCGCATCTGAAGATAGTACAGTAGAAGCGCCTCGGCCTATCCCCCGAGCAACGCGAGTTGGGGAAAGAAAGACGCAAGCTATCAACAAACTTCAGTATCGCCAGCGCAGACCGGATTTTATTTGCGGGAAGTCGGACTGAAATACAATCGCTGGAATTGCTTTCAATGATTTTCGCGCTCGTGTCGGCAAAGCCCGGCATGGGCAGGCCATGGAGTTAAGGTTTCTGTATGTGGATTGTTCGATTAGCGCTGCGAAGACCCTACACCTTTGTGGTGATGTCTTTGCTGATTCTGATTCTGGGGACGCTGGCGGTATATACCACGCCCATTGATATTTTCCCGAATATCGATATCCCGATCGTCGCCGTTGTTTACGGATATGCAGGGCTTTCGGCCGAGGATGTATCCCAGCGCCTGGTCGTGGGCTTCGAGCGCGGGCTCACCGCGACGGTCAACGATGTTGAGCACATCGAATCGCAATCGTTGAACGGGCTCGGCGTTATCAAGATTTTTTTCTATCCCAGCGTGCGCATTGACATGGCTATGGCGCAAGTTACGGCCATCGCGCAATCCGCCGTCCGGCAAGATCCACCGGGAACGACTCCGCCGTTTATCCTGGCCTACAACGCGTCCTCCGTCCCCATTATTCAACTCGCGCTTTCCGGGAAGGGCCTTTCCGAACAGCAGTTGAACGACCTGGCGGCGAATTTCCTGCGTTCGCAGCTGGCGACCGTGCAGGGCGCCGTTTTCCCGAACCCCTACGGGGGCAAGCAGCGCCAAATCCAGGTGGACCTGAATATCCCCGCGCTGCAGGCCAAAGGGCTTTCGCCGAATGATGTGGTCACCGCGATCGGAAATCAAAACCTGATCTTGCCTGCCGGCACGGTAAAAATCGGTTCCACGGAAGACGATGTGGACCTGAATGCGAGTCCCCAGACCGTCGAAGAAATGAATGATTTGCCGATCAAAACGGTGGGCACGAATACGATTTACATTCGGGACGTGGCGCACGTCCGCGACGGCAATCCTCCACAAACCAATATCGTCATGGTGGACGGGCAAAGAGCCGCGCTGATGACTGTCCTGAAGCTCGGCAACACCTCGACGCTGGACATCATCAACGAGATCAAACAGCAGTTGCCCACGGTCCTCGCAAGCCTGCCGCCGGAGTTTCGCGCCCGCCCGATCGCCGACCAATCGTTGTTTGTCCGCGCCTCCATCAACGGAGTCGTTCGTGAGGCGGTCATTGCCGCCTGCCTCACCGGGCTGATGATTTTGATTTTCTTGGGAAGCTGGCGCAGCACGCTGATCATTGCGGTTTCCATTCCACTTTCGATCCTTACGTCGATCATCGTCCTGAGCGCCATCGGACAGACCATCAACATCATGACGCTCGGGGGCCTGGCGCTGGCGGTCGGCATCCTGGTCGATGACGCCACGGTGGAAATCGAGAACATCAACCGCAACCTCGCCCAGGGGAAGGAAATTATTCAGGCCATCCTGGACGGCGCCCAGCAAATCGCCGTGCCGGCGTTCGTCTCCACTCTTTCGATCTGCATCGTGTTTGTGCCCATGTTCTTCCTGACGGGCGTGGCCAAGTATTTGTTCGTGCCGCTGGCGGAAGCTGTCGTATTCGCGATGCTGGCATCCTATTTGCTCTCGCGCACACTTGTGCCCACGATGGCTCGGTATCTGCTGAAAGCCCACGGCGAAGAATCCGTGGAAACGTCGCTTGCCAGCAGAAATCCCCTGGTGCGCTTGCAGGGACATTTTGAATTGCAATTCGAAAGACTCAGGAATTTTTACCGGGGGATCCTGAAAACCTGCCTGGCGCATACCGTGTTTTTTCCGCTCCTTTTTCTGGCGGTGTGCGTTGCTTCCTTTGCGCTGTACCCGTGGCTGGGCGAGGATTTCTTTCCGAGCGTCGACGCGGGGCAAATCAAGCTGCACCTGCGTGCGCCGACAGCCACCCGCATTGAGGAAACTGCGGAACTCTGCAGCGAGGTGGAGCGAACCATCCACGAGCAAATTCCGGCGAACGAGATTGAAAGTGTGATTGACAACATTGGGCTTCCCTACAGCGCATACAATTACGTGTATAGCACGTCGGCCCCGATCGGTCCGGAAGACGCCGACATCATGATTTCCCTAAACGCGAATCACCACCCCACCGAATGGTACATGCATGATTTGCGCCAGAAACTCACCAGGGAATTTCCGGGCGTAATGTTTTACTTCCCGCCCGCGGACATCGTCAGCCAGATCCTGAATTTCGGCCTGCCCGCGCCGATTGATATTCAAATCATGGGACGCGATGTCGAGGCCAACCATCAGTTCGCCAACGATCTGATGGAGCAATTGAACGCGGTCACTGGAATCGCCGACTTGCGGATTCAGCAGCCTTTCAATCAGCCAAAGTTGCACATCAACGTGGATCGCACCAAGACTCTTCAGGCCGGCTTTACGCAGCGCGATGTCGCCGGGAACCTGCTGGTTTCGTTGAGTGGCAGCTTTCAAACTTCGCCGTCTTTCTGGCTCGACCCCAAGTCCGGGGTCACCTACCTCGTGGCCACGCAAGCCCCGCAGTACGATTTCCAGTCCCTGCAAGACCTGGAAAACATTCCTGTGACCGGGGCGAGCGGTAGCGGCAGCGCGCGAGCGCCCTGGCAGCAGCTTGCGAACCTGGGAACCGTTTCGCGGGGAGTGGGAATGGCGACGGTGTCCCACTATGACGCTCAGAACATGATTGACATTTTTGGAGCTACGCAAGGACGAGATCTGGGCGGGGTCGCCAAGGATATCGACACGATCGTGAACCGGAATCGCAGCCGCTTGCCGCGCGGCTCCCAAATATTCGTGCGCGGGCAGATTGACACGATGCGCAGTTCGTTCGTGGGCCTCTTGGCCGGGCTGGGATTCGCGATTCTTCTGATTTATCTGCTGATCGTGGTCAACTTCCAGTCCTGGCTCGATCCCTTCATCATCATTTCCGCCCTGCCCGCGGCTCTGGCCGGGATTGTGTGGATGCTGTTCGTGACGCACACGACGATCAGTGTGCCGGCGCTGACGGGCTCGATCATGTGCATGGGCGTGGCCACGGCGAACAGCATCCTGGTGGTCAGCTTTTCAAAAGAACGGGTTCAGGAAGGGCTCGCTCCCGTCCAGGCCGCCGAAGAGGCCGGGTTTACTCGTTTTCGGCCGGTGATCATGACGGCCATGGCCATGATCATCGGCATGCTGCCGATGGCCGTTGGCCTCGGCGAAGGCGGTGAGCAGAACGCGCCACTGGGAAGAGCGGTGATCGGCGGGCTGCTGTTTGCGACGGTCGCGACGCTTCTCTTCGTGCCGTCGGTGTACAGTTTGATTCACGGATTCCGCGGAGAGCGGGGCGAATCCGCCGTAATCGAAATTCCGGGCGAGTAGTTGGCCCAGTGTTCAGACGGGCTCCACGCTCGCCGCGGCAAGCGTTCAGTGCGGAAGTAGGGCCCGCAGCAATTTTCCGGAGGATCAGATGGAGGTTGTTTCCAATCAGCGGGATCAGGCGGAAGCGCCGGCCAGAGAACGGCCTGCCCATGTAGGCCCGCCTTCGCCGGGCAGCAAAGTGGCCCGCGGCGTGGTGCTTCTGGTTGTCGTGATTGTGGTCGCCCTGGTTGTTCTCTGGGGAATTTCAAGCCGGCGCAAGGCCAATGCGCAGCTCTCGCAGGAGACGCAAGAACTCGCTATCCCGACTGTCTCCGTCATTCATCCAAAGGCCGGCGCGCCCCAGCAGGAAATTGTCATTCCGGGAGACATGCAACCGTATACCGATGCGCCTATTTTTGCGCGGACCAACGGGTACTTGAAGAAATGGTACGCCGATATCGGCGCGAATGTGAAAGCCGGACAACTGCTCGCCGAGATCGATTCGCCGGAAGTGGATCAGCAATTGCAGCAGGCGCGCGCGGACCTGTCAACTGCCCAGGCCAACATGAACCTGGCGGAAGTCACCGCCACTCGCTACAAGGATTTGCTGAAAACCGATTCCGTCGCACAGCAGGACGTCGACAATGCCACCGGTAATTACGATGCTCGCAGGACCACCGTTGAATCGGCCCAGGCCAATGTGAAGCGGCTGCAAGACATGCAAGCCTTCGAAAAAGTTTATGCGCCTTTTGACGGCGTGATCACGGCACGCAACACCGATATCGGACAGCTGATCGATTCCGGCAGCAGCGGCGGCGCCTCGCGCGAACTGTTTCACATCGCGGCCATGAACCCATTGCGCGTCTATGTCAATGTCCCGCAATTCGATTCTCCTGAGATCAGGCCAGGGCTGCACGCCGAGCTGGCTCTCGCCGAATTTCCCGGCCGGCGATTCCAAGGAACCGTAGTGCGGAGTTCCGGAGCCATTGACAACACGTCACGTACGTTGCTGACTGAAGTTGACGTGGACAATTCCGCGCGCCTGCTCAAGCCCGGCGGCTACGTCGAAGTGCACCTCAAGCTTCCTTCCCCTGTGAACACCTTCACGCTCCCTGTGAATGCGACCATTTTCAAATCCGCGGGCTTGCAAGTGGCCATCGTAAAAAACGGGAAAACAATTTCCCTGATCCCGGTTACGCCGGGCCGGGATTTCGGAACGGAGATTGAAATCGTCGCGGGACTTAAAGGCGATGAATCCGTCGTCCTGAATCCATCCGACTCGCTTACCGATGGCGCGGCGGTTCGCGTGGCTGAGAATCCGGCTCCTGCGCAGAGGAAACCTTGATGGTCCGGCCGGTTGAACTTCTCCGCACATTCCAGTTGGCAAACGTCTTTCGCCTGCGAATGTCGCCGATTCTTTCCCTGGGATTTCTCCTGATCTGCGGCTGCTCGGTGGGGCCGAAGTATGAAAGGCCCACGACGCAAATTCCACCTTCCTACAAGGAGAATGCAAACTGGAAACCGGCGCAGCCGAGCGATCAGGCGCAAAAGGGAAATTGGTGGGAGATTTTTCAGGATCCGCAGTTAAATGCGCTGGAAGAAAAAGTCAATGTCTCCAACCAATCCCTGCGTGCGGCCGTGGACCGGTTTCAGGAAGCGCGAGACGTGCTGCGAGAAACGCGATCGGCCCTGTTTCCACTCGTCACGGCCAGCGTAACACCATCGCAAAATCGCCAGTCCCGAAATAAAGCCCTGTTCGGCGGAGCAGCTCCGGTCAATTATTCGGATTTGATCCTCGAGGGAGATCTCTCGTACGAGGCTGACGTTTGGGGAAGCGTCCGGCGGAGCGTGCAGGCCAGCCGCACGCTGGCGCAGGCCTCGGCAGCGGATTTGGAAACGATTCGCCTCAGCCTGCACGCGGAGCTGGCCCTGGAGTACATGACCCTGCGCGGACTGGATGCGCAGAAGCAGCTGTTTGATACCAATGTCGACGCTTTTGCGAAAGCGCTTCAACTCACGGAGGACCGTTTTCGAGGCGGCGTCGCTTCTCGTGAAGATGTCGACCTGGCCGCAACACAGCTCGAGCAAACGCGCGCCCAGGATATTGACATTACTTCGGCGCGTGACCAATTTGAGCACGCCGTCGCGGTCCTCATCGGACAGCCGGCTTCCTCGTTCACTCTGGATCCCGCCCAGTTGCCCGCCACTCCGCCGGTGCCTCCTCCCGGACTTCCGTCCGAGCTGCTGGAACGGCGACCCGATATCGCCGAAGCGGAAAGAAGAGTCGCTTCCGCCAACGAACAAATTGGAATCGCCCGGGCAGCTTTTTTCCCGACGATCACTCTGGGGCTCCTGGGAGGATTCGAGAGCGGGCGATTTCCAAACTGGCTGACGGGGCCGAGCGCGCTTTGGTCCATCGGCGGGTCCGCGGTGGAAACTGCATTTGATGCCGGGCGAAGGCGGGCGGTTTCCGATCAGGCCAAAGCGACGTACGACGAAATGGTTGCGGATTATCAGCAGACGGTGCTTACCTCTTTTCAGGAAGTGGAAGATTCTCTGTCCGATCTCCGAGTTCTCGAAGAGGAAGCCAAAACGCAGGATGCCGCGGTCGCCGCCGCCAATCGCGCCCTCGAGCAATCCACCAACCGGTACAAGGGAGGTCTCGACACCTATCTGACTGTGATCACCGCGCAAAGCGCGGCGCTGGCCAACGAACGCACCGCCGTAAGCCTGCTGACGCGCCGCCTGACGTCGACTGTCCTCCTGGTAAAAGCTCTCGGCGGCGGCTGGGATGTTTCCAAACTTCCCGCGGTGGATTAGCCTTCGTTCCTTCTCGATTGTGACCGCAAGTCTGTCGTGGCGCCGGCGGGATGCCGGCGCCACATCACGGCTCACGTCATATCAACTTTTGGTTCGACTGCCAAATTATGGATTCCCGGCGAGAAATTCGAGTTAGAATGCCGCTGCCTGAATGATCGCTTTCGAGGCCCTCTTCGTAGTTCGCATTCGAGGAACCTTGTGATGAAAAGTACAGGAACGGGGATCCTGCGGCTGGCTGCGGTGTCGCTAGCATTTTTCACGACATTCGGCATCGCCATGGTAGCCGCAGGGGCCTACCATCTGATCAGAAGAATTCCCATCCCCGGCGATGGCGGATGGGACTATGTCGCCGCTGACAGTGAAGCCCGCCGGTTGTACATTTCGCATGATACCGAGATCGTTGTCCTGGACCTCGATACCGGGGCAATTGTCGGAAAAATCTCTGGCGGGCCGGGCATGCACGGAGCGGCAATCTCTTCGGAATTTGGGCGGGGCTTCATCAGTGAAAGTAATCCCGGCTCGGTCGTGATTTTCGATCTGAAAACGCTCGCCAAGATCGGCGAAGTGAGGGTGGGCGACGACCCGAACGGAATCATCTACGACCGATTCACAAAACGCATCTTTACCGCGGATCGCGGCAGCAAACGCATCACCGCAATCGATGCGCGCACCGGCGAGATCGCCGGCACCATCGAAAACCTCGGCGGCAGGACAGAGCACCTGGCCTCGGACGAATCCGGACACGTCTTCCTGAACATGCAGGATCGCAACACTCTTTTGAAACTCGACGCGAAGAACTTGAAGGTGCTGGAAACGTGGCCCACCGATCCATGCCAGGCCCCGAGCAGCATGGACATGGACCGTGTTCACGCGCGCATTTTCATTGGATGCCGGGGCGCGGGCATGATGATCGTTGTGGACGCGACAACAGGCAAGATCGTCGCCATGAACCCGATTGGCGGAGGCGTCGACGCAGCGGAATTCGATCCGAAAACCGGGCTGGCCTACTTTTCGACCGGCGCGGATGGCGTTCTCTCGATTTTCCGGGAAAAATCTCCGGACCAGTATGAGCTGGTCGAAAGCGTGCCGACCCAGCCAGGAGCGCGAACGATGGCCGTCGATCGAAAAACCGGCAGGGTCTACGTTGCGGTTGCGGAACTTGGCCCGCGCCCCGCTGCGACGCCTGAAAATCCGCGGCCAAGACCCCCGATTATCCCCGGCACGTTTTCAGTGCTGGTGATCGGGCAATAGTAGGACGGGCTTCAGCCTGTCTGGTTTTGATTTTCGTCAATGCAACCTCCAAACCAGACAGGCTGAAGCCCGTCCTACTGTTATGGCGAATAATCCAGTCTAATTCTTCTGATTCTTATCTCCTCCGCCGTGCATTGCTCCGCAAGCTACGCACATGGTCGGCGGCTCGGCGTTATCCACAACGTGATGAATCGGCTTGACCGTCTTCAAATAGGCGAAAATGGCCTTCAAGTCGTCGTCTGTCATGCCGCTGAAATTCCGCCAGGGCATGATCTGATTCAACACCCGTGCTTTGACGTATCCGGTCCGAATCGCTTGCAAGAACAGGGTTTCGTCATAGTAGGAGATGCCCGATGGGTCGGGAGTCAGGTTTGCGCTGGCAACTTTCCCCCAGGGCCCTTCGAATATCTGCCCGCCCGACAAATCCATGTTCGGGAGGGGTTCGCCTTTATCCATCGGCGTGTGACAATCCCTGCAACTCGCAATCGTGACCAGGAAGGCGCCCCTCTTCACCGGATCGGAAACGTCGGGAGCGGGAACGGGATCCGTGATGGGCTGAGGCGCGCTCCGCATGAGATACTTCACTGGGAAAATAATTTCCGTTTTCGGCAATGGATTTCGGACCGGAGGCAGCGAACGCAAGTACACGATGATGGAAGCCACGTCCTCGTCCGGCAGATAGCGGTACCTTTCATAGGCCATAAAAGGAAACAACGTGCGGCCGTCGTGTCCGATCCCTTCGCGAATCGCACGGGCCAGCGCATCGTCGCTCCAGGTGCCGGATCCGGTCTCCATATCCGGCGTGAGATTGGGCGCAACGACGTGGCCTGGCAAACCCTTCAAAATCGAAAAATCTCCGCCCGCACCTTCCATGCCGGGAGGAATCGGATTGTCATGCTTGGTCCAATCGTGCGGGGAATGGCAATCCACGCACGCCGCGAGGTTTTCCACAATGTATTTGCCGCGCGCCCAGCGCTCCGGGGTCCGTTCGAACACTCGATTGGTCAGGGGGCGCGAGCGCGGTCCGATGAACGGTCGCCAACCAATCGTCGCTGTAATTCCCACGGCCAGCACGGCGACGAGGCACAGTGCAACCGTGAAGGATATTTTCAGGAACTTCTTCATCATCACCCCGGTCAGCGCTCAATTGTTTTATTCGATCTCGGCAATCCGACGAACATGGCGTCCACCCGCAAACGGCGTGACCAGCCAAACCTTTACAATTTCCAGGGCCAGGTCCTCGGGAATCATTCTCTGGCCGAGCGAGAGGACATTGCTGTCATTGTGTTCCCGGGCCAGCCGGGCTGTCTCTACATTCCAGCAAAGCGCGCAACGAATGCCTCGCACTTTGTTGGCGACAATCGCTTCGCCGTTCCCCGATCCGCCGAGCACAATGCCGCGCTCGCACTCGCCGCGGGCCACTGCTTCCGCAGTGGGACGGATAAACAGCGGGTAGTCGACCGGGTCCGCGCTGAACGTGCCGAAATCCCGGACTTCATGCCCGAGCGAAGTCAATACCGCCCTTATTTTTTCTTTGTACTCAAATCCAGCGTGGTCCGAACCAATGGCTATCTTCAAGGGCCTCAGAATAGGGCGTGGGAAATCAGGTTGTCAAGCGCGGAGACGGCTACGGCAATACGACAATCCCAATTCACTTTACTCGTCCCAGCTGGTAATTCAAATTGGCCGTTTGGCTTTCGTAGTCGTATTGCGCGCTGACTTGCTCGACTTGAGCCTCGGTCAGGTTCAACTGCGCCTGGCTCAGTTCAATGATCGAGCTGAGGCCCAGCCCATACCGCCCCTTCGCCAGATCAAACGCCTGCGTGGTCTGGTCCAACAGTTGTTGGGTGAGCGAAAGGCGCTGGTATGCGGAAATGACATTGAGCCAAGAGGTGCGGACGTCCTGGGCGATGCGATCCTCAAGATCACGAAGAAATTGTTCCTGCGCGCGGGCCCGGGCCGTCGCTTCAGTGTGTTCGGCGTTGAAGAGGCGTCCGTTAAAGAGGGGGACATTGACGTTGAAACCTGCCGCGGCGTAGCGGCTGGCCAAGGTGTCCTGCCGGTAGGGCACAAGGCCGGTCACTCCGACGGCCGAGATCGTGGGAAACCAGAGATCGCGTTCCGCCGTGGCGTAGCTTTGCGCCGACTTGACATCCAGCCCCTGGCTGATGATTTCCGGCCGATTCTGAAACGCCTCCGCGAGGAGCGGCGCGACGTCGGGAGGAGGAGAACCCGGCAAAGGCTCTTCGACAAGCTGGAATGTCCGCTGATCGGAATAGCCCAATGCGTCGGAAAGTTGCGCATAGGAGGACTGCAGGTCGTTCTGCGCCTGGACCAGCAGGAGTTGCGCTCTGGCGAGGTCCACATTCGCAAAGCTCACGTCCAAGCCGGATTTGAGGCTGCTCTTTGCCAGCGCGCTGACCTGATCGGCAACCAACTGGCGCGCCTTCACAGTTTCCTCGGCGACGTGAAGAACCGATTGTGCCTTCATGACGCCGAAGTAGGACACGCTGACGCGCAGCAGCACGTCCGCTCGCGTGGTGATGACGTTTTCCTGTTGGGCTTGCGCATGCAAATGCGAACTCTTGGAAAGCTCGTGGGTCCGGCCGAAATCGGTCACCAGCTGGCTCACGGAAACGCCCTCAGAAAACTTGTTGAAGATGGACGGGCTGTTCAGGAATCCCGCGGCGATACGGCTGTTGTTTTCCGCATAGGCCCCGGTGGCGGCCCCGGTGGCCTGGGGATAATAGAGGGATTGAACTTCCCTCACTTGCGCGGCCGCGGCGGAAGCCAGTTGCGCTGCCGCCTGAATTTGCGGGTGGTTTTGAATGGCAATATTCTCCGCTTCCGCCAGCGTGAGTCGCTGTCCATTTTGATCCTGCGGTTGCGCTGGAGCAGGACTCGTATATGGTGGCGGATTTTGTGCTCGACCGGGGACGGCGGCGGGTGCAACGCAATAAGCCAATACGAAGATCAGCAATCGGCGTGGAAATAACATCAGCGCGCCCCCTCAATCGCCGGAGCGCCAGCCGTTGCTTCGCGACGCCGGTAAATCATCAGGTACGCCGCCGGCACCACGAAAATGGTCAGCAGGATGGACGAGATCAGGCCACCGATGATGGCCCGCGCCAGCGGCGCATAAGCTTCGCTCCCCGTCTCCAGCTTGAACGCCATCGGCAGCAGACCCACCACGGTCGCGAGCGAGGTCATCAGAATTGGGCGCAGGCGGATGCGGCAGGCATGGGCCACCGCCTCGACGACGCTGCGTCCTTCGCCGCGCAGCACGTTGGCGAAATCCACGATCAGAATGCTGTTGGAAACCACCATCCCTTGCAGCATCACAATTCCCATCAGCGACTGAATGTTCAGCGTCGTCCCCGTTAAAACCAGCGTGATGATCACTCCCACCAGCCCCGTGGGGACGGCCAGCACGATCAAGAAGGGATCGGTAAAAGAGGCGAACTGTGCGACTAGAATTAAGTACACCAGAAGAATGGCCAGGATCAGGCCGATCCCGAAACTTCGGAAAGAATTCTGCATGGTGATGATCAGACCGCGCATGTTAATCCGGAGATTCGCAGGCAGTTTGGTGTTGTCCACAATTTTTGAGATGGCTGCGGCGGGCTTGCCGATATCTTCCCCGGAAGGAGCCACATAAACGTCCACGGAGCGTTGCAGTTGATAGTGGTCCACTTCGGTGGGCGACCGCACCACGCTCACGTCCGCTACTTGATTCAGGTAAGTTGGAAGTTTCAAGCCGAGGCCGCGCAACGGCATGGCTTTCAAATCCTGAATGGTGCGCACCTGATTTTCCGGATACTGCACGGTCACGAAATAATTGTTGCCGCTATTCGGATCGACCCAATAACCGGGGGCGATCATGGCGTTGGATGTCAGGGAAGTGATGAGGTTGTCCACGATTTCCTGAGGATTGAGGCCGAGTTCGTTTGCCCGTGCGCGGTTCACGTTTACCTGCAGCGCGGGATAATCCATATCCTGGGGAATATAAACATCGGAAATTCCTGGGAGGGCGCGGAACTGGCGCGCCAGATCTTGCGCGATGCGATCGTCTTCGGTCAGATCCATCCCGCTCACCTGAACGTCGATAGGCGCAGGAGCACCCTGGTTGAGTACCGCATCCACCAGGCCGCCGGACTGAAAGTATGTTCGCAGTTCCGGAATTTGAGACGCAATGCGCGCGCGCATGTGATCCATGTAAACGAAGCTGCTTTCCTTATGGTCTTCCTTCAATCCCACTTGAATAAATGCGGTGTGCATACCAGAGTTCGGCGTGAACAACGACGACAGGTCGGGCGTCAGGCCGATATTGGAAACAGTGGTTTCCAGTTCTTTCGCCGGGACGACTTGATGCACGATGTCTTCCACGCGCTTCACATAATTATCGGTCAGCTCAATCCGCGTGCCTGTCGGCGCCTTCAGGTTAATGACAAATTGGCCGGCGTCGGTGCGCGGAAAGAAGGAAACGCCCATGAAGGGATACAACAGGAAACAGAGAAAGAAAAATATCAGGAAACCCACGACCACCTGGACCGGATACTCGAGCGCTCTGCGGACCCATTTCTCGTAAAAATTCAGCATCATTTCGAATTTCGCGTTGAATCCAGCGTGGAATCTCTGCCCCCAGGACTTTTTCTCCCCGTCCACCCCGTGGCTATGTTCGTGGATGGCCTTCAGGTAATTGGCGCAGAACAGGGGCACGACTGTCACCGCGTCAAAATACGAGGCAAACAAAGCCAGGACAACGCCGAGCGCCAGAGCTCCGAACAAGTACGAACTCACGCCGAACAGAAACGTGACCGGAAAGAATACGACCACCGCGACCAGCATGATGGCCAGAACCGCGAGGGCGACTTCGTTGGTACCTTTGACCGCCGCCACGGCCGGCTCTTCGCCCATTTCCAGGTGGCGATATATGTTTTCAATCACCACCACGGAGTCGTCAATCAGGCGTGAAAACGCCAGCGCTAGCCCGCTCAGCACCATGGCATTGATCGATTTGTCGGCGCTGTGCAGAATAAAGAATGTAATGAACACCGAGATCGGAATCGACAGGAAAACGGCGACCGTGGCGCGAAAACTTCCCAGGAACATCATGATCATCAACCCGGTCAACAGGATTCCAATTCCGCCCTCGCGCAACACCGTGGAAATGGCTTGCTTGACAAAAACAGATTGATCGAAGGCGACAGACGCTTTCATCTGCGAGGGAATATCGCGTAGGTTCTTTATCGCGGCTCGGATCCCGTTCACGACGGCGATCGTATTGGTATCTCCTCCCTGCTTCTGGACCGCCACGTACACGGACTTCTGCCCATCCACCCGCACGATGTTGTATTGCAGGGCGGAGCCGTCCACCGCTTTCCCGACATCGGAAATAAAAACAGATTTTTGTCCCTCGGTTTTGAGGGGGACATCATTGAGGCCTTTCGCATCCGCGACCTGCGCGTTTGTGTAAATGTTGTAGTCGATCGGGCCGAGGCGCACGTCACCGGCAGGCAAAATCAGGTTTGAGTCGTTCGTCGCGCGAACCACGTCCATAGGGCTCAATTCGTTAGCCTGCAACTTCTGCGGGTCCACGTAGACCATGATCTGCCGGTACTTGCCGCCGTAGGGTGGCGGAACTGTCGCCCCCGGAACGCCCGCGATCTGGTTGCGAATCTGGAATTGCAGATAGTCGTGCAGTTGGGTTTCGTTCAGCCCTTCGCCACTAACCGTCAGCAGGCACACGGGCAAGCTCGAGGCGTCTACCTTCAACACGACGGGAGGCAGAGTTCCCTGAGGGAGTCTGCGCAGGTCCGCCATGGCCAGGTTGGAAATCGACGTGACGTCGGCGTCCGCATCCGTGCCGGGCTGGAAATAAATTTTGATAAGGCTCACACCGGGCAAGGATCGCGATTCCATGTGGTCCACGCCGCTGGCCAGCGTGAAGAACCGCTCAAACGTATCCGTGATGTCGGCTTCGATCTGCTGCGGAGGCATGCCGCTGTAGAAGGTCGCAACCAGCACGACAGGAATATTGATGGGAGGAAACATATCCACGGGCATGCGGGCCACGCTGGTTAATCCCAAAACGACGACGAACAGGCAAAACACAATAATCAGATAAGGATGGCGGACAGCAAATGATGGCATCTAACTCTCCTATTCCTGCGGGCCTGTTCCATGGGCCTAATCCATACGCGACGCTTCGACGGGCTTGGGTGTGACAATTTCGCCCGGCCGGAACTGCCCCATGCTTCCAAAAATGACGCTTTCGTTTTCTTGCAGGCCGGAGGTTATTTCAACATCGGTGGCGGATTGCAAGCCCACGGCCACCTCCCGCCTTTCAATCTTGTTTCCCGGTCCCACAACCATCACGATTCCCTTCCCTTCACCTGCCGCCTGAAATGCCTGCACCGGGACGGTCAATACCTTTGCGGCCGCATGAAGGGGAATTTTTACGGAGGCGTACATTCCGGGGACCAACTCGTATTTGGGATTGGGAACATCCACTTCGGTATGCATGGTGCGGGTGTTCGTATCAATTTGATCGGAGAAGCGGATAATTTTCCCATCAAAGGTTCGGTTCATGCCGGAAACATTGACGGCTACAGATTCGCCAATCAGAACATTGGATACCGCTCTTTCGGGAACAGGAATCACCAGGCGCAGCAGACTGTTTTGCGAGATGCGGCAAAGCGCGGAATCGCCCTTGTTTGAGGAAGTTCCCGCGGGAAGCAACGCGCCCGTGTAGGCATAAATTTGCGTGATCACGCCGTCGAATGGCGCGGTCATGCGCGCGTAATCGAACATGGCCTGATCCTTGCCGAGCGTGGCCTTGGCGACGAGCAACGCCTGCTCGGCCCCGGCCAGCGCTGCTTTCTGCGCGGAGACGTCCGCGTCCGCTTCCAGATCCTTCCCTTTTGCGACGTCGATTTCCTGCTGCGCGACAAGTTCAGGGCGCGATTTCTGCACGTCAGCGAGGCGCGTATAGGTGATGTGCGCGACGGTGTAAGCCGATTTCGCGCGATTCAAATCCTCGCGGGCCCGTTCCAGTTCCTGGTCGCTGCGCCGGACGGAGGCCTCATCCTGCTGCAATTGCTGTTGCAGTTCCGGGATTTCCAACACGGCGAGAAGCTGTCCCTGCTTTACGTGGGTTCCATAGTCGACGTAGAGTTTTTGGATGTAGCCGGAAACCTTTGCGTAGACGTCCACTTCCTGAAAGGGCTGGAATTCGGAAGCGATCTCCAGGTTATCCGCAATGTTTCCTCGCGTCACCTTCACGACGGCGGCGTCGGGAGCGTTCGACGCATCGTCGGCAGCCGCCTTGTGTCCCTCGCCGCATCCGATGAGAGCCGTGGAAAAAATCAGAAAGATAAAAAAAATCAAGAAATTGTGAATACGCCTCACTGGACAACCTCCACGATCTCCTGTCGCTTCCTCATTTCTGCAAATTCTTTCTTTTGATTCTAAGAGCGTCTACCTCCGAGCGGAGCTTTTCCAGGGTGAAGCCGCCCGACTGGCAAAATTCAATGATCTCCCGCTCCTCACCGTTCATCCTTCGCACCACCGGGGGAATCTTTTGCGCAATGTCGATCGGAATGGTCTGGATTCCGTGGCGGTCTCCGTGCAGCAGGTCGCTCGGCCGGACTTGCATATGGCCGACCTGGACAGGGCCACCGAAATCGAAAACGTGGGCGAAGGCGTGGGAAACCGACAGGTTGCCGGCAAACATCTGAAACTTGAGGTCTCGCGCTGCATCGACGTTGCGGACCGCGCCGTTCGTCACCACGCCAACGCATCCGACCGCCCGCAGGATATTGGTGTGGACGTCGCCGATGAAGGATCCCAGCCCGGGATTCCGGTCCAAGTCTTGAATGACAAGAACGCGCGGAGCCGGAACACTCAAGACATGGTCGAGCCAGTCGAGCCGGTAGTAATATCCGTCCCCTTCCATGGGCGGATCGGAAGTGCGGATACGCATCGTGGCCGCGTATCCGACCAGCGGAGGGAAATCCTCAAAAATACAGTGAACGCAGGAATCGGCAAATCCCGCATTACGCAAACGGACGCCGAAGGTTTCGATGGCGTTGGCCACGCTGCAGGAATCCAAATGGCGCAATTCCTCCAGCGCAGCAGGCTCTACATGAATTGAGGTCATCGAGTCTCCAATAATTAATAAACATTTGCCGCGCCATAACAGCGAGTTGCCCGGGCCGAATTCCTGCCGGACGCCGTTTCGCTGGCACCGCCGACTCTCGAATCGTTTACTGCCCCGGCACGAAAAAGTGGTCCGCCGCACGGAACGATTCGGTCTACTCTAAATTTTCAACGGGAATCACCGCAGGGATCGAGCCCTGCTTGTAATCATTTATGCGGAAGGTGGTGCGCGCAGCGGGTGGTGGGTGAGGGAAAAATCATCCTGGCCGGAAATCGGGGCATCCGGCAAACGAACGATCCTGGACGCAACCCTCCGCACGGTGATCCTCGATTGCATAAGGCACGGATTCAACCCATCTCCGAACAGGCATTTGAACGGAGCCGCAAATTTCGATGTATGGCTCGCGGACATTTCCAGAATGGCCGCGCTCCCCACCGGTCCGTTCTGAATTAATAAAGGAAGAAAACTCCATTGCACGATGCCAAGAACCAATACACCCGATAACAACAGGAGCACGGCAACGTATCGTCGGCTTGGTATGCGCTTTGGATTCATGTGTGGCCTCCGCGTAGCTGGCGGAGGCTGTGCTAATCTATCGAGGCTAGCATCCTGCGTGAAAACGTGTCAAGAATTCAACTAGAAAATACGTACTTTCAGGACACAGGAAAACTCGTCCTGCCCAATAACTTAGACGCTACCGCGGGGGGTTAGGATGCGTGGAAACGTGCTTTTCGTCGAGGATGAACAGGCGCTGCAAATGACCGTCGGCGACCGCCTGCGGAACGAAGGTTTCGCCGTGGAGTACGCCGCCAACGGCGATGAGGGATTCGAGAAAGCCACGCAGCTCCCGTTTGACCTGATTATCCTCGACGTGATGCTGCCCAAACGCGACGGGTTCGACGTGTGCAGGGGCATCCGCGAAGCCGGACTCATCACCCCGATTCTCATGCTCACCGCACGCGGGCAGACCAGCGACAAGGTGAATGGCCTGAAGATCGGCGCGGACGATTACGTCACCAAACCTTTTAACATGCTGGAGCTGATGGCGCGCGTCGAGGCGTTGATGCGTCGCGCGCCCATCAGGCCGGCGGCCCAAACCGGCGGGCTCCTGGATTTTGGATCAATTCGCGTGGACCTGGTGGGAACCGAGGCCACGCGGGACGGAAAGCCCGTGAATCTTTCCGCGCGCGAATTTCAGTTGTTGCGCTATTTGATCGAGCATCGCGGCGCGACGCTTTCGCGCGACGAATTGTTGAAACAAGTTTGGGGCTACAGCGCCGACATGTATACGCGCACCGTGGACGTGCACGTCGCCGGCCTGCGCCAAAAACTGGAAGACGACCCCAAACAGCCCAAATTTATTCTGACTGTGCAGGGGCTAGGATACAAATTCAAGGCTTAGTGCGCCTTCCGCACAATGCAATGCTCGCGGCGTGCGAGGTGCTGTGGCGCCGGCGTCCCGCCGGCGTTTTTGCGATGTGCAGGGATCAGAAAAACCGCCGAAGAGACGCCGGCGCCACGAAAACCCTGCGCCTTTATTGGAGCTTTGGATTGTGATCCAATGATCAGAGTCGTTGAGATCAGCAAGGATTTGCCGGCGGATTATGAAATTTCACATCAAAGAGCGTGAATTCTCGACGGTCATCATCATTCTCGCCGTGGTCGTGGTGATCGTGCTGGGAGTCCTGCAATACCGCTGGAGCAACCAGGTCAGCGAAGCGACGAGTATCCGCCTTGCCGACAGCCTGCAGATGTCCATGATTAACTGGCACTTGGATTTCTTCCGCGTCTTCTCTGAAATTTGCGTAGCCCTGCGCGTCGATCCCGACTCCAACACGCAGCAGGACTGGGATCAGTACGCGCGAAGATTCGTGGATTGGAAAAAGACCACGGCGAATCCGAATCTCGTTGCCGGCCTTTACATCTTGCGGTTCAACGAAGCCCCCGCCGCGCAAGTGCTCCGCCTTTCCGCTTCCGCCCAGCGTTTCGAGCCGGGCGACTGGCCCTCAAAATTCAAAGAACTGCGTGAAGAACTCCAGCAATCCTCCTCCAAACCCGCGAGCGACACATCCTCTGCTTCGCCGGTGGGAACGAATGACGCGACGGCGCTGGACGTGAATTCCGAATTCGCAAACCGTTTGTATGCGGGCGGGGCCCTGGCGGGCTGGCAGTTCGATCCGCAAATCCCCGCTCTGGTCCGCTCGGTTGCGCGTGCTCCGGATGTCTCCGCCGGACGCCAGATTCCTCCGCGAAATGGAGTGGATTGGATCGTGATCGCGCTGGACCGCAATGACGTGCAGAACAAAATTCTTCCGGCCCTCGCGCAGCGATACTTCCGCGGCACCGAGGGACTCGACTATCAGGTTGCCGTCACGAACGACCGGGACCTGGGCCACCCTCTCTATTCCTCGGATGCGGGATTTGGCAACGCGGAAATCGCCGACGCGGACGGTACCATGAATATTTTCGGACGCCCGCGCGGCGACGCGCAAGCATCTCCGATTCATATTTTCCACACGCCCTCGCAAGAAAATGGGCCGGCGGCATCGGTCGCGGTCACGTGGTTCCCGCTGATTCCCGACACGGGCGCGGACCAGGACTGGCGCTTGATCGTGAGGCATCGGCGGGGAGGCGCACTCGGCGCCTTCATTGCGGACTCGCGCCGTCGCGATCTGGCGATCAGTTTTGGCGTGCTCCTGTTGCTGGTGATCAGCATGGCGATTCTGATCATTACGAGCACGCGCGCGCAGAGGCTGGCCAAACTGCAAATGGATTTCGTCACCGCGGTTTCTCACGAGTTGCGGACTCCCCTGACGGTCATCAGCTCGGCGGCCGAAAACATCGCCCACGGCGTGGTGGAAGGCAGGCCGCAACTCGAACAATACGGGTCGGTGATCGGCGCGCAGGCCAGGAAACTGTTCGAAATGGTCGAGCAAATCCTGCTTTTCGCCGCGATTCGCGAGGGCCAGCAGCGCTACAGCCTGCGTCCGCTGCCTGTGCATGAGATTCTCGACGCTGCGCTTTCCGGCACGGCGGGGCTCATTCGAACGGCGGGGTTCCACTTGGAGCAACAAATCGAGCCGAACTTGCCCCCGATCGTTGGCGACCTCCCCGCTCTTTCCCGGTGCGTTCAGAATTTAATTACCAACGCTCTGAAATACGGCAGCGAACAGAAGTGGATTGGAATTCAGGCGCGGCTCACCGAACATGGATTGACCGGAAAAGAAGTCCAAATCAGCGTCTCGGACCGAGGGATCGGAATTGCTCCCGAGGAAATTCGGCATATCTTCGAGCCGTTTTATCGCAGCCCTTCGGTGACGGCCGCGCAAATTCATGGCACCGGCCTAGGGCTGCCTCTGGCGAAGAGTATCGTGGAAGCGATGAATGGCCAGGTCACAGTGAAAAGCGCTCCGGGGCGAGGCAGCACCTTTACCCTGCATTTGCCCTGCGCGGAACACGCGGTGCGGCAAGTGGAAGCCGAGACGACCGAGGCAGTTTCCTCCTGATCCGGTCCAAGTAGAATAGGCTTCAGCCTGTCTGCCTTTTCGATGCCAACCACAAATCCAAACCCGAAAGGCTGAAGCCCGTCCTACTCCCCCTTTTTACAACATCCTTACAGCTTCCGGTTTCGATTCCAGTGTAATTTTGAAGCTGCACAGTCGGAGTGCGCATTTCGCCGGACCGCTTGGTGGCTCCGTGGGTGTGGACCAAGCTTGGAGTTTGTCCCGGATCGAGATGCCGGCAAAGTATAAGCGGGCAGCAAACCCACTCCTAGGGTGAGGCCACGTTGTGCTGAAGCAATCCACAAAAATTGTTGGAACGGCTTTGTTTCTGGCCGCCGTTCTGTCGTTTGTTGCTGCGCCAGGGTTCAGCCAAATAAACACGGGAGAGATTGATGGAATCGTCCGGGACCCTGCAGGCGCAGTGGTCCTCGACGCTACAGTCACGGCAGTCGAGGCGGACACACAGCTGAAATACACCACCAAAACAAATGCATCTGGCGAATACCTGCTGGCTGGACTTCCAGTCGGGCAATATAACCTGACCGTTAGTCTCGAGGGATTCAAGCAGATTGTGCAGCCCAACGTCGAATTGCATGCTGGAGAACGCCTCCGCCAGGCGTTTACGCTTGAACTCGGTGAACAGAGCGAGAGCTTGACCGTGAGCGTCACCCCGGGTTTGTTGCAAGTCGAATCGGCCGCCATTCAAGACACCATTCAGCAGCAGCAGGTGATCGACCTCCCCCTCAAAGGACGTGAATTTATCGATCTAGTTGCGTTAACGCCGGGAGTGACGACCCCGCCGGCGGGTACGCGAGGATCGGCGCTGCAGCAGACCGGACAGACCTACGGAATTCTGGGCCAGCGAGGCGGGCACAACCTGTATCTCGTCGATGGCGTGTCCGTCACGGACGAGGCCTTTAACAACCTGGTTCTGAGCCCTTCGGTGGACGCCGTTCAGGAAGTGAATATCAATCAGACCTCCTACGATGCCGAGTTTGGCGGAAAATCGGGAGGTGTGATTAACGTCATCACCAAGTCCGGCAGCAATAATTTCCACGGCAGCGTGTTCGAATTTGTGCGCAACGACATCTTCGACGCGAAGAACTTCTTTGTCTCGCCGGGATCGCCCAAGCCGCCGTTCAAGCAGAACCAATTCGGCGCCTCGTTAGGCGGCCCGATTCAGAAGAACAAGACCTTTTTCTTCGCCGATTACGAGGGCCAGCGCACCCGCCAGTCTCAAACTCAGCTCTTCCATGTTCCGACCGTACTGGAACGGACTGGCAACTTTACCGGATCAGGTATCACGGTCGACATGCCCGGCACGACCACCATGTTTCCGAACGACACTATCCCAACCATCGACCCTGTTGCAGCCGCCATACTGGCAAAAATTCCGATGCCCACTCCGGGTCTGGCCGGGAGCAACAATCTAGACGAAACGGCGCTTTCAACCACAGACGTTAATCAGTACAACTCGCGGATAGACCACACCATTGGCGCCAGCGACAGCGTCTTTTTCCGCGCATCGATTTTCGACGCCAACGGATTCCTCCCATTCGGATCGTCGGCGCTAAACGAGGCTCTGATTCCTGTGTTTGGGTACAACCTGCGAACTCATACCGACAATCTCTCCGCATCCTGGAATCATGTCTTCAGCACCTCCTGGCTCAATGAACTGCGGTTTGGCTGGATGTGGGTGGGTGGAGGAGAGTCCAGCCCGAACGCGGGGACCGATTTTGCCGGAGCGACGGGGCTGCTGGGAGTGAGTGCTAACCCTTTGGATACGGGCTTTCCGGATGTGACTCTGACCGGGTTTTCCTCCCTGGGCGAATCGACGCAATACGTCTCACGCCGGGACAACGACTACGAAATATTCGACAACGTAATTTGGCATCATGGTACTCACACGGTGAAATTTGGAGGCTACTTTTTCCATTTGGCAATCGATCCGGTCAACGCCCAAAATGCGCGAGGGACGTTCGCTTTCACCGGCAAATGGACGGGCAACGCCCTGGGGGATTTTCTTCTGGGTGCGCCCAATCAAGGGTCGGGAGCGTCGCAGGGGCGGGGAAATTTACAGGGCCGGACGAATTGGGCGCATTTCTATGTTGAGGATGGCTGGCAGATCACTCCCAGCCTCAAACTCGATATCGGCCTGCGCTACGAATACAACCAGAACGTCACCGATGCGAATAACAATATGGCTATCATAAATATCCAGGCGCCCGGCGGAGAATTTGTCATTGCCAGCAATGGTCAAGGTCAAATCTCGCTCTCGGCCGCCGGTCTGTTGGGTGACATTCCGATTCCCTACACCGCTTCAGCGCAGGCCGGATGGAATAACAGCCTGCTTCAGTCGCGCCCACTGCGGCTTGCTCCGCGCATCGGACTGGCCTGGGCTTTGCCGGACCACAAGACCGTTATCCGCTCCGGGTTTGGAATCTACACGAATCAAGCGGCATACAGCATCATTCAAAACGCCGCGTTGAACCTGCCCTTCTATTTTGCCAAGATGGTGACGAACGGCGCGGCGGCCGGAGTTCCCCTCCACAATACCGAAAATATTCTTACTGCCGCGGGCTCGGTCAGCGCGAACAACATCAATCACGATTTCAAGATCGAGTACAACAATGTCTGGAATCTGTCCGTCCAGCGCAGCCTCACCTCTACTACATCCATCCAGGCGCAATACATCGGGTCGTATACCGTGCACGCTGACAATGAAACCTATCAGAATCTCTTTCCGGACGGCGAATTGGTCTCGACGACCGCCAATCCCAATCCCCTTCACGTGCGGCCCATTCCGCAGATGAGCGGATTCGCGAGCGTCACCTGGGATGGCTGGGAAAAATACAACGCGTTGGCGCTTACATTTACGCAGCGCGTTTGGCGGGGCCTGACCCTCAATTCTACGTATACTTGGTCAAAAGCATTGGACGACGCCTCCAACCCCGGAGCTGATAACGCCGGGCCTAACTTTCCTCAGGATCCCGCCAATTTAGCGGCTGAAAAGGCATTATCGGATTTCGACCACCGCCATCGTTTCGTCACCAATTTCCTCTATCAGCTTCCGTTCCTGAAGAATTCGGAGGGTTGGATCCATACCGCGCTTAGCGGGTGGCAGGTTGGAGGCATTTGGACGCTGCAAAGCGGCGCGCCCTTTACGGTGAATCTCTCGACGGATGTCGCCAACAATGGAGAGCCGTTGTCCGCGCCGTCGCAGCGGCCGAATCTAGTTTGCAATCCGAACAGCGGCCCAAGGACGACGGCGGAGTGGTTCAACACGGCCTGCTTTGCGATGCCCGCTGCATTCACGTATGGCAACGCGGGGCGCGACATTGTGATCGGGCCTGGACTCGATGATTTCGATGCCACGCTTCAAAATGAATTCCCTGTGCGCGAGAATTTGAAGCTGCAGTTCCGCCTGGACATCTTCGATTTCTTCAACCACCCGAACTTCAACGCGCCTGTTGGCCCTGGGAGAATGTTCACTAACCCTCCCACCGGGAACCCTCCCACCGGGAATGGCACACCGCCCAGCGCTTCCTCGAGCTTCGGATCGATTACCAGCGCGAACGATCCGCGCGATATGCAGTTTTCGCTGCGCCTCGTGTTTTAGTGGCGCGGGCTTCAGCCTGCGGGGTTTGGTCCTTGCAAAGCTCGAACCCCGCAGGCTGAAGCCCGCGCTACTCTATGTTACTTAAGCGGCGTCGCTGCGCTTGGCCGGCCGCACAATTCGAGGAACCATCATGCGTGTCCCGGGCGCCAGGATGTGAACGGAGCGCTGGCAGACAAATTCCAAAAACCGCCTGGCCACGGACAGTTTGGAATTGATGGGGTCTCGATCGCGAAAACCTTCGGCGCGGATGATCAGGAATCCCGGCCCGTTTTCGACTTGCAGACGACGAATCGCGCGGTACGATTTCGTCTGGAACGCATCCGCCAGTCGCAAAATGGCAGCCAGCCGGATCAGCGCCTGTCGCAAGGGCATTTCGTAAATCCTCAATTTTGCATGATCGGGATAAGGCAACGCGCGACGGTGAAACCGCGCGACCAGCGCTGAAAATTCAAGGTCTCGCTTGGCCCAGCCCGGAGGCGGGGAAATCTTGCGAATCATGCGGTAAGACTCTTTGTGGTAGGACTTGCCCCTCTTGAAACGCCCGCTTTCCTGAAGCAACGCCGCCGCATGCAAAATAAATCGCTCTTCGATCTGGGAGTCCCTTCCGATCAGGCCGCAATTTGCGAGGCCATCGTAGAGCTGCGAGGACAGCCGCGCCGTGCGGCGCACGCGCGGAAAATCAGGCGTCACGAACGAGCCCCATTCCGCGAGCCTCGCGAGTCCCGTGGACCGCAAATCTTTCTCCGCCGGCAATCCCTCGCGCCAAACCCGCAGTGGGGAAGCCTTCCCCGCCATCTTCGCGCGATATTGCTGGAGCCTCGCGGATCGTTCGGACTCCACTTTCTCGCGCCATGCCGCAAAGTCATTTTCCTCGAAAAGGCTCCGGCTCTTCACAATCGTTTGATCGAGAACCGTGAGGTCGTGAACTTCTCCGAGCAGGTCCTGCAGGAATTTCAGATCGGGCGCCCAACCCGGATATGTCGACGGCAGAAAATTTTCCACCGCGTAGCGGAACTTCTTTAGCCCCACGCGCAGGCGATGATAAGCCAGGAGACTCCTGCTGCGTTGCGCGGCACGATTCAGGTCCCGGACACTCTCCCAGATTTCGAGGACCAGGGATTCGCAGGCGGGCCGGTCGGACGCCACGCGGCGGTAATGCTTGGCAAATTCTCTTCGCCAGGCCCGCCATTGTTTCCGGTCAAATTCGCGGATGGCCGCGCGAGCGTCGAGCCGTTCCAGTTCATGCCTCTTTTTCAGCGTCTCGAGGAGTTTATCCGCTGAAGCTTCGCCCTGAGCTCCAAGCTTCTCAATCCACTCGGTAAGAACCTGGGTATCGCGAAGCGTCCCGAGCCGCTGAAACGTGCGCCGCGCCGATTTCTTCATGGACTTCCAATCGCATCCCGGATCGAGTTCCCTCATTACCTCCGCAATCAGGATGCAGCGGCGCAGGGAGATGCGCAGGTCGTGGATGGGCTGCGCGGGCAAGGCTCCGCCGACGTTGGAGTGTTCCTCGAGCACTCGGTCCGCCCAATAGGCGAGGCCGACTTTCTCTTCCGTAGCGGAATGCAGTTGCGACAAAACGAAAACCAGTGCCTCTCTGAGAGATCGCCAGGGGGAGTTATTCTAGCCGCAAGGAGCGGAATAACGCAAATTCGGCCTGTCGAAAAGTAGCGCACGCTTCAGCTTTCGGGGATTTGTCCTGCCATGGACCAAAACCCACGGGCTGAAGCCTATGCCACTCTAATCCTGCATCACTGAAGTCGGTTCCTTGCGCGCGGGATTGGCCGCCGGCAGGCGGTGAGGAGACTTTGAGTAATGCGCATAAACACGCCAGCCTAAAAGAACCGCCATCACCGCGGCGTATTCCAGCGGCAAGTGGACGTCCGATTTCACCAGCCAGTAGTAATGGACGACTCCCGCGATGGCGGTTAAATAAATGGCACGATGCAGCAGGGCCCAGCGCTTTCCGCCCATCCTGCGAATCCACCCCGCGGTGGACGTGAGGGCCAGCGGGATCATCAGGACGAAACCCGTGAATCCAACGGTGATGTAGCGCCTCTTCATCACGTCCGCCCAAATGCCGTGCAGATCGAAGACCTGGTCAAACGTCAGATAAATGCTGAAATGGCAGAATCCGTAAAAAAACGCGAACAGCCCCAGCATGCGCCGGAAACGAATCAATTGCGGCTGGCCAAGAATTTTGCGCAACGGCGTGACGGACAGGGTGATGGCTACGAAGCGCAGCGTCCAATCCCCCGTGGCGTGCTCTAGAAATTGCGTGGGATTCGAGCCCAATCCGCCGGTAAACGCTTCCCAGATCAGCACGCCCGCGGGCACCAGGCAAATCAGGAATAGGGCTACCTTCGTCCATTTACTGGTAAGAATGGAATTCATCGTCGAGGTCCGGTCAGTAATTTTTCTTCAGGTCCATGCCGGTGTAGAGACTCGCCACCTGATCGCCGTAGCCATTGAACATCTGCGTCGGCGTGATCTTGAAGTAGCCCGGCAAGCGGACTTCCCGGGCCTGGCTCCAGCGCGGATGGTCCACTTTCGGATTCACGTTGGAGTAGAAGCCGTATTCATGCGCGTTGGTGAGGTTCCAGGTGGTCGGCGGCTGATCTTTCACAAATTTAATTTTGACTATCGACTTGATGCTCTTAAACCCATATTTCCACGGAATCACCATGCGGACGGGCGCGCCATCCTGATTCGGAAGCGTCTCGCCATACATGCCCATGCACAGCAGAGTCAGCGGGTGCATGGCCTCGTCAATCCTCAACCCTTCCACGTACGGCAGTCCGATCCCGGAGAGACTCCAGAGCGGCATCTGCTTCTTATCAAAATAAC
Organism: Candidatus Acidiferrum sp.; assembly: GCA_035483715.1. Taxonomy (GTDB): domain Bacteria; phylum Acidobacteriota; class Terriglobia; order Acidiferrales; family UBA7541; genus Palsa-360. Next base: position 15,921 of record DATHPN010000126.1, on the reverse strand, counting down.
TTTCAAATGCCACATAGCGTGCGTTGGAATTGGGCTCCACGAGCTTGGCAATCGTGCTGAAGGAATAGCCGATCCACGGCACCACGATGGACCATGCCTCCACGCAGCGATGCCGGTAAATGCGTTCCTCCAGGGGCGCGAGCTTCATGATTTCGTCCATGGTGAACTTGCGCGGCTTGGCACATTCGCCTTCCACGGAAACCGACCAGGGGGAAGTCACGAATTTTTGCGCATTCTTGGAGGGCTGATCCTTTTCCGTGCCGAATTCGTAGTAGTTGTTGTAGGTGGTAACGACCTGCTCGGCAGTAATCTTCTCGGTGGTGCTGTACGGGCTCCCAGACAGGCCCTGAAGCTTCGTGGAGGCGTAAGCCCGAACCGGCGGGTTCACCAGGTCCGCCAGGCTTTTCCCTGCCAGGGCCAAGCCTCCCGCTAACCCCATTCCATACAGGAATTTGCGGCGATTCAGGTAAATGTCGCGCGGGGTTATGTCTGAATACTTCATGTCTTGGGATTGCTTGACCAACATCGTATCCCTCCGGGCACCAGTTGTGCTCCGAAACTATCTCTCTATATGACTACTATACGCCGAAATGGTTTCATTGGATGAGGGAAGCGGGCTTAAAAAGTTCCACCGCGTATTCTGCCGGGCGATTCGCGCCGGGCCTGACTACGCTGCCGGTTCAGGTAGGGAGTACAAATGGAGCGCAGCCACTCGCGCGATGCGGGAGAAATCCTTATCCATGCTGAAGAGAATTGCGCCGTGTTCAAGGGCAATCGCAGCGATCAACGAATCTATTGTCGTCAGACTGATGCCTTTCGACCTGCCCAGACGTGAAATCGTGGACGCCTCACGGTACGTCGAAAAACCTCGCGGCTCGATCATTTCCCACAAGGAAAGGTAGCGCTCAATGCGATGTACATCCCGCCTGAGCCCCCGAAGGATCTCCGTCACGATGACCCCCGTGAGCGCAAAGGGCTCGGCCTCCTCAATCATCCGGCGCAATTCCGCGCCGGCACGGCCCGGGGCAGGCCTGAAAAAATCGATCCAGACCGAGGTGTCGACCAGGATCAAGCGCGACTCCGCCGCATGCGCTTGATGTCACCCTTCCAAACCCCGCTCCCGTAATATCGAAGAATGCCTTTGCGGCTTTCAGAGCGCACCAGCAATTCCAGGGCCTTGCCGACGATCTCGCGCTTGGTTTTGAGCCGCGTGAGCCTGCGCGCCTTCTTTACTAATTCGTCGTCCAGCACAACGTTTGTTCTGCCCATCGACATACTATACACCTAATTTCCATTATTATGTGTATGATTTGGAACCATCGGAAGTGGGCCAGTTGGCGATTCTTGTAGGACAGCCACTCTTGGCTATCCACTTTCACCATGGCGAGATTGCCGGGGACAGCCAGGAGTGGCTGTCCTACAAAACCTCATGAAGCGGAGAGTTCTTTGGCCAGGGATTGGCGCAACCGTTCCTGATGCTCGGGCGCGAGCTTTCCGCCCCCTGAGGTGAGGTAAAAAACGTCGATGGCGGTCTGGCCTTCCGTGTCGATCAGGGCGATATCGATGTTGCAATCCTGCTGGGCGAAAACGGAGCTGATGCCGTACAGCAGGCCGGGCTGATCCTGCGTAATGATTTCAATCAGCGTGCTGTGCGCGGAACATTCATTGTCAAATTGAATTTGGAGCGTTCCCGCGATCTTTTCCGGCTGACCTTTTTCCACTTCGAGGCGCTCGCGAAGCATGCGCTTGAGGTCGCGCTTTCCGGAGAGCACATCGTGGACAGTGGTCTTGAAGCGCTCCCATGCCGGAAGATTCATCTCCAGCGTGCGGTAGCGGTCCGTGAAGGAGAACGTATCCACGACCGTGCCGCCGGCGTTGGAGAAGGCGCCGGCTTTTCCGATGTTCATGCCGCAGGCGGCCAGCGTTCCGGCTACGGTGGAGAAAAGCCGCGGCCGGTCCTTGGTCACGACCGTCAGCTCGTACCAATGGCGAGTGCGCTTCAGCGCCAGTTGCACGGGGTCCTGTCCGAGGCGGCCGGACATCTCGAAGTGCCGTAGAATTTCGTCAACGGGATGCGTGCGAAGGTATCGCCTGGGCAAGCCTTCCAAAAATGTCTGCAGCTTCTTCCCTGCAGCGGCGGCCAGCGAGCGAAGATGGTTCAAGACTTCGTCGTTGGCGTCGCCGTGAACGCGTTCGTCCACGCTGCGGTTGAAATAATTGGCAGTGCCGATATAGAGCTGCCAGAGATCTTCCGCCTTCCACGGCGTGAGCGCTTCCGGATTCACGGCCTTGATGTCCGCATAGGTGAACAGGCAGAGCATTTTCAATAGTTCCGGGCTGCCGATGCTTTCCGCGAATTGCGCCACCGTGCGCGGATCGAAGATATCCCTGCGGAGACCCGCACCCAAATCCTGATGGTGCTGAATCAGAAAGAGCACAGTTTCCCGGTCGGCTTCGGGAAGCTCCAGGCGCTCGAGGCATTTTCGGGCAATGGCCAAGCTGGCCGGAATGTGATCCACAAGCGTGACGGCCTTGCCAGTGTCGTGCAGCAGGATCGCGAGGTTGAGCAACTCGGGCTGGTCCAGCTCGCCGAGGATTCCGGCGTAGCGTTCGTCCCATTTGGATTTGGATTGCCGCAGGCTGTGCAAATTTTCGATGGCCCGGAGCGTGTGTTCATCCACCGTGAAACGATGAGAAACCTCGCGGACCGCCAACGCTTCAATTCCTTGCAGCTCCGGCAGGAACAGAGTCAAGAGGCCGAGAGAGTGCATCGCGCGCAACGCATCCGCCGCGTGCAGTTCCGGCAAAGCATCCTCCAGAAACCGCCAAAAATCTACGCCGCTCGGAAGGCGCCCCGGCAATTGCTGCCTCGCCAGTTCCAATTGGCGTTCTGCCAACGGACTGAGTTTGAAGCCGCGCTGGGCAATCAACCGGAAAGTGCGAAAGAAAAGTCCGGAATCGGACAAATTCTCGGGCTTCTGGAAAAAAATCAACCCGTCCACGACGGAAAAATCCTCATCGGAAAAGCCCGTTCGCCAAGTTTCAAGTTGCCGGTAAAAAAGGGATTGTGCCGCGGGCATTTCCTCGAGGAGTTGACCGGATATGTGTTCGACGGCGCGCGCGTGGCTCAAGTAGACGCGCATCCAGTCGATTGCGCTTGTGACAGCCGTATTTTGCGTTCCAATTTTCCGGGCCGCCGCGTCGTCCTGCGCATCCCAGGTCAGCAGATTTTGATCCCGCTTATTCCGGAAATGCAGGAAGCACCGCACGGAAGCGAAAAATGCCAGCGCCGCATCCATCGCGGTTTGGTTCGCGGGAGAAAAATATTTCTGCGAATCGGGCCAGCCGTCCTGCTTTTCCATGGCGGAAATGGCCGCCAGCCAGCGCGCCGTAACGTAGTCCTGAAAGCCGCCGGGACCATCCTTCACATTCGGCTCGAGGTGGAATACGGTGTTCGCAAACTTGCGGTGGCTGTTGCGCGTCAATTCCGCCAGGCGCTCGACCAGGGATTGAGACTCGCGGACCATAATTTCCGGAATCAGCCGGCTCCGAAGATTTGCGAACAGTTCCTGATCGCCATCCAGAAACCGGCAATCCAGCAGGGAAAGAATCGCCTCGGCCCGATCGGCATCAAACCGCATGAATTCCGGGATAATTCCTGCCGTCGTGTTGCATTTCAATCCAATCTCATTCATGCCTTGCGAAAGCCGCTGGATTGTATCCGTGAATTTTTCCGCCCCTTCACCCGTTCCCGCCAGGAATACGATATCGACTTCCGAGTACGGAAAAAGAGTTTGCCTGCCAAAATCTCCGACCGCGGCAAATACGATCTGGGAGCGTTCAAGACTTGCGGAAACGGAAAATTGCGCCCAAAGCCGGCGCGCAATGGAATCCACCAGCGCCGATCTTTCCTGCAAATATTTCAGCCCGTTTTTCGCGGAGGAAAATTCCTCCTGCAGCCGCGAGGATTCGGCGTCGAATCGTTCCCTCAATTCGCTGACGAGTGGGGACTGTGTGGGCATGCCAAACTTTCCGGCCGATTATCCTGGAACTATTCCTTTCAAACGTGCTCGCAAAAAAGTTGCCCGGTAAAAATGCGAAGACCCCCTGCGGCGCATTCCGGAACCGGAATTTCCCTGTCCAGCCGATTCCGGGAGGAGACAATAGCAAATCCAGAGTAGTAACACCACTGCGGAGGACCTCCGCCCAGACTGAACATGCCTCTATCTCATTCTGATCGTTCATCTTAGGGATTGTCGGTCCTCGACCCTGCTTCCCAAAGCGGGGAAATGTGGGCGGACGGAAATCCCTTTATACGGGAAATTCTGATACCACCGATAGATTCTTTCGTACGTTGGAATAAGGGCGCTCTTGATACAGTGCTTCCATGGCCTCCGTGCCTTCAAAAATGCCTTTGCAGAGGCTATTCGGGGATTACCAGCTCGGTGCGTTTTACGACGAGATGTTTTCGGCGCCTGACGTGCCGCGCCCCCACTACGCCAAGATTTTCGAGAAACTTGGCGCGATGATCCCTGCGCAGTTTGAAGAGCGCCGCCAGCACGCCGATCTTTCCTTTCTTCTCCAGGGAATTACGTTCACGGTGTACAGCGACGGACGCGGAACGGAGCGGCTGTTTCCCTTCGACCTGATTCCCCGCATCATCCCGAATTCCGAATGGCAACGCATCGAAAGCGGGCTGGCGCAACGTGTCGTGGCTCTGAATTTATTTTTGCAGGATGTGTACGGCAAGCAGCGAATTTTCGCCGACCGCCAGATTCCCCGGTCGCTGGTCTATTCCTGCAAACATTTCCTGCGCGAAGTAATCGGCATCGAAGTGCCGCGCGGGATTCACACCCACATCTGCGGCATCGACCTGGTGCGCGATTCCAAGACCGGCGAATTCTGCGTGCTCGAAGATAATGTGCGTACGCCCAGCGGGATTTCCTACGTGCTGGAAAATCGCCTGGTGATGATGCGCACTTTTCCCGACGCCTTTCAGCAATACGAGGTTCTTCCCGTCAACCACTATCCCGCAGAGCTGGCCCGCATATTGCGCAGCCTGTCGCCAAGGGGAGGAAACGACGCGCAAATCGTTCTGCTGACGCCGGGCATCTTCAACAGCGCCTACTTTGAACATAGCTTCCTGGCGCAACAGATGGGCATCGAACTCGTCGAAGGCCGCGACCTGATCGTCGATGGCGGCATCGTCTACATGAAAACCATTCACGGCCTGCAGCGCGTGGACGTGATCTACCGGCGCGTGGATGATGAATTCCTGGACTCGCTCACGTTCCGCCCGGATTCCGTCCTCGGCGTCCCCGGCCTGATGGGAGCCTATCGCGCCGGAAATGTGGCCCTTGCCAACGCCGTGGGCAACGGCGTTGCCGATGACAAAGCCATCTACGCCTACGTCCCCGCTTTCATCCGCTATTACCTCGGCGAAGACCCAATTTTACGAAGCGTGGACACGTTTCTGTGCTCCAGAAAGGAAGACCTTGCCTACGTTCTGGATCACCTGCCGCACCTCGTCATCAAGGCCGTGGGTGAGTCCGGCGGCTACGGGATGTTGATGGGTCCGGCCGCTGAGCGCGCGCGAATTGAGGACTTCAAACAGCGCATCAAGGCCGACCCGCGAAACTACATCGCGCAGCACGTGCTTCCGCTTTCCCGCGTGCCCTCGTACGATCCGGCGAGCAGTTCGATCGCCGGCCGCCACGTCGATCTTCGCCCGTATTGCCTCTACGACGGCGAGAAAGTCACCATCGTGCCGGGAGGGCTGACTCGCGTAGCGCTGCAGCAGGGTTCGCTGGTCGTGAATTCGTCCCAGGGTGGAGGCAGTAAAGACACCTGGGTTCTCTTTGGGGATGACTGAGATGCTGTCGCGAATCGCTGAATCCCTGTTTTGGCTGGCTCGCTACATCGAGCGGGCGGAGTACACTGCCCGGATTCTCGACGTGAATTTCCACACCGTGCTCGAGCAATCCAAGGACAAATACCGCTTGCACTGGGATCCCCTGATCGTCATGGCCGGCGAGGAGGAGCGCTTCCGGGCGTTGTTTGGGGAAGCCGACGCGCGCGCGGTCTTCGAATTTCTCGCTTTTCGCCGGGATAATCCCAGCTCCATTGTGCAATGCATCACCAAAGCGCGCGAAAACGCGCGCACCATCCGCGACTTCATTTCACGGGAAATGTGGGAGGACATCAACAGCCTCTACTTCACCGTGAACCGTTTCCAGCCCGACGAGGAGATGGCGGCGGGGCCGCACCGCTTTTGCGATGCCATCCGCTTCGGCAGCCACCGGTTTCACGGCGTTACCGACGCCACCCTGCCGCACGATGAAGGCTGGGAATTCCTGCGCATCGGCTGGTTCATCGAGCGCGCGGAAATGACGGCGCGTCTCGTCGACGTGCAGTATCACATCCTGTATGACGCCCCGGCGGAAATCGGCGGCGGGGACAACCATCAATGGATGGCCGTGCTTAAATCCGTGGGCGCCTATGAGGCTTACCACCGCAAATACCATTCCTTGATTGAGCCGGAAAAAGTCGCGGAAATGCTGATCATGCACCCGCTCCATCCGCGCTCGATCCGCTTCAGCATGACCGAAGTGCAGGCCGGCCTGCGCGCCATCAGCGGCTCGGGAGCGGGCTCCTACGCGAATGAGGCCGAACGGCTGACAGGCAAAGTCCTCGAAAGACTGCGCTACGACCGGATCACGGAAATCTTCCATCTGGGCCTGCACTCCTATTTGAACGACATGCTGCAGATGTGCGGCGCAATTGGCGAAGACATCGCCCGGAACTACTTCTACTACGCGGTGGTCGCATGAACCGGTATCATCTTGTGCACGTCACGGAATTCCGGTACGACGGCCCGGTTTCGGAAAGCTACAACGAAGTCCGTTTGCGGCCGATCCACGACGAAACGCAGAGCTGCCTGTCGTTCCGGCTTCTCACCGACCCTGTTTCGCGCGGCACTTCCTACCGCGATTCGTTCGGAAATTGGGTGCATCAATTCAATATTCTTCCCGAACATCACCATCTCAAGATCGAAGCGGAGTCCGTTGTCCTGGCGCACGATGCGCCTGCGCTGCCGTCGGGCGGAATGAAGCTCTCGGAACTGGACGATCGCCGCGAGGAACTGGAAGAAGGATTCCTCGACTTTATCGTGCCCACGGGATACGTCCCCCACGTCCCGCAGCTGGACGAACTCATCGACGCGGCCAGCCGCGGCAGTGACGGGAGCGTCTCGGGATTCGTCGAGCAGGCGTCATTCCTGATTCACGAGAAGTTCAAGTACGTCAAAGGAGCTACGCACGTCAACTCCTCGATCCAGGACTCTCTGGCCGTCGGGGCGGGGGTTTGCCAGGACTTCGCACACCTGCTTCTAGGAGTGGTCCGAAAAAGGGGCCTGCCAGCGCGCTATGTCTCGGGGTACCTGGTCCCGGAAAGCGCGGCATCGCCCGATGCGAAATTACAGGAGGTCATCGGAGGGTCCGCGTCCCACGCCTGGGCGGAAGTTTACTTGCCGGATTCAGGCTGGTTTGGACTTGATCCGACTCTGGGCCAGCCACTGGGCTTGCAGCATGTTCGTATCGCGTATGGACGCGACTATGGCGATGTGGCTCCAGTTCGGGGGGTATACAAGGGTCATGCCGGGCAGAGGCTATCGGTGGATGTAAGTGTGCGGCCCGCGATTGACGATGCTGGACGCGAACAACTGAGTGAAAACAAGCTCGCGGCTTCCGAACCTCCGATCGTCGTGGAGCGGCCGCAGCAACCTGCCCAGCAGCAGTAGATTGCCGAGCAGGTCTTATCGTCGCACGAGCACAAGCAGCGCAAAGCGGTTTCAGGAACTACATTACCCTTTTCTTCTTGCCCTTCGCTCGGGGACGCTTCGCGGCCTGCCGTCCCGCCCCGTTATGGTTGGAACCGACCAGGGACATCACGCGCTTTAGCTCTCGCTCCAGAGAACTTTCGATCGCTTCGGATTGGCGCTCTCCCCGTGCCACACGGCTCACGTAGGAGGGATCCACCTTCAACTGCTTGGCGACACGGCCATAAAGACCTCGGATGAGTGATGCCAGATTTGTGGGTGCAGGTTTTTGTATGCTTTTTGCGCGGGCCATGAGGCTCCTTGAGATTTTTAACGAAAGGTCAGGCCTAAGATGATCCCTATTAACATCAATGTTAACGTACTTACTTTAAGGTTGCAATCCATCCTTTGCAGCGAAAACGCTCCGACCGCAGGGGGCCTCTTTCGTGACTCCCTGCACTTGCCCAGTTTGCCCATCCTCTTAGGGGATCAAAAGCAATTTGCCCGTCGTTTTTCTTCCTTCCAAATCCCGATGGGCCTGCTGCGCCTCCTTCAAGGGGTAGAGATGCTCGATCCGCAACTTTAATTTGCCTGAGGCGATCATGTTCAGCACATCGGTGGCGCGCTGCTGAAGCTCTTCGTGGCTCGCGATATGATGAACCAGCGTCGGCCGGGTAATAAACAAAGACCCCTTCTGCGCGAGCTTGCCCAGGTCGAACAGCGGCACAGGCCCGCTGGAGGCTCCGAAAAGAGCAAGATAGCCGCGCGGACGAAGAACATTAAGATCCTGATCGAAGGTGGTCTTGCCAACTCCGTCGTAAATAACGTGGACACCTTTCCCGTCCGTGAGACGCTTGGTCTCCACCTCGAAATCCTGCCGGGTGTAAAAGATCACGTCATCCGCGCCCGCTTCGCGCGCAAGTTTGGCCTTTTCCTCTGTGCTGACCGTAGCGATCACGCGCGCCCCGAGGTTCTTGGACATCTGGACAAGCAGCAGCCCGACGCCACCGGCAGCCGCGTGGATCAGGGCGATGTCGCCCTTTTTCAGCGGGTAGGTGCTGTGGGTCAGATAGTGCGCCGTCATGCCCTGCAGCATTGCCGCGGCGGCCTGGTGGTCCGTAATGCCCGCAGGCACGCGCACCAGACGGTCCGCAGGCACGGCCTCGCATTCCGCATACGCTCCCGTAATCCCCGTGTAGGCGACGCGATCTCCCGGCTTGAAATCCTTGACCTCACCGCCCACTTCGCTGACCACTCCGCTGGCTTCCTGGCCGAGGATGAAGGGCGGATTCACGGGATAGCGGCCCTCGCGGAAATAGACGTCGATATAATTCACTCCCGCCGCGGCAATCTTCACCAGCGCTTCGTTGGGTTTTGGCTTGGGAACGGGAAGGTCCAGAAAAGTCAGGACTTCCACTCCTCCCGTTTGCGGGACTTGAATCGCTTTCATCTATGCTCCCCTTGGGGTTGTGCTCGGTTCCTGCCGGTACATTTTAAGAGGCGATATCATATTCCATGGGGCCTGTGGAAAAATTGTGGAAGGTTCGATTTTTCGGTGGAAAAGTGTTCCATGTTGGCCGCCCGGTGTTGGCAGGAATCGTGCCTAATCGCAACCTCCTGCCTGCACAAGGGCTCCTTTAATGTTTACTATCAGTAAATGCATGCGCCATGGCCTGCAACTGCTTTGCCTCGGCCAGGCGCTTGAGATGTCCAAAAACCCGCATGTGGATCTGGTGCACGATCGCATCCGACCACAATCGCCAGTAAGACACCGGCCACATTCGATTTCTATAACGCGAAGTGCCCTCCAGCAAGGTGCGACCGCCGGGCAGCGGCGTTAACACGAACTCCGCGTCTTGCGCCTGAAAATATCCGCCATCAATGTGTCGCGTATGAATGTGACCGTAGGGTGACAATTCCTCCATCACCAGAGGTTCGCCGGATATGGAAAATCCCAGGCGTTTGTTCTCTTCCCAGACCTGGATCGGTTCGATGAACTGCCCGCTCGAAAATTGGCACTCGCGCCGCGCTCCAAGTCCCGCTCCATGGATGGTCGACCGGATCGGGTAGGAAATTCCAACGCGGAAAGGCCATTCCGTGGGAGGAGGAAGCGCTGGAAACGAGATAAGGAGCGGCCAGACTTCCTCGGGTGGCGCATTAATTTCGATCTGCGTTGTGATTTGAAGAAGCGGCGGCTGTTGAGGTTTCAACGTTTCCGCCCCCATGAAAAACGGCACGAAGAGGAGCAACGCGCCAAATGTAGCTCGCGTCTGGAAGCGCGCCCAATGTCTTTGCTGGATCAAGTACCCTACGCCACCTCCCATCAAGGCCAGAATCAGTCCGATGGGCGCGGCCATCGCCAGGCAGATTGCCCCTTCGATCGCGAGACCCAGCAACAGCAACCCCAGCAGGACAACCGAAAGGATGGCCACCGCCAGGCAACTGCCCAAGCTTCTTGGCCGGTGATATCCATGCAGCAAGACGGAAAAGAAACCGAGGCAAAATGGCAGTGCCACAAACAGCCCCCAGCCATACATCGCCAGAACATTCACGCTAAGGAGCGTGGCTGCGGCCCCCAGCACCGATGTAATCAGAAGCGCCATGGCAGCGCTGCCCCAGTTGCTTTCCGGAATGATTCGCTTGAGGAGAGCATTCCCTCCGATGCGCAAGGATCGTGGCGCATCATCGGCCCGCCGCGACGGGTAGATACACAGAATCAGGAAGAACAGAAGGTTCAAATATGGCGCAAAGAACAACACCACCAGCCAAGCTGGCAGCCCCGCGGCTCGCAGGCGCCGCATGGTCAAAACTACACCGACCCATATAAACGGAAGCGAAAGCACGAGCATCGAAAGGAGGAATGTCCGGTCCGTCGGAGCAAGGGAGTTTATCCTTGCCGCTTGATTGAGCGGGATCCAATAGTTGAACAGGCTCCACTTGCGATGAAAAACGAGTGTAGCCAGGGCCCGGTCCAGGTTGTGTTTGATTGCGAAACCAACGAGTCCAACGAGGGCATAGGGACCCCGGTCCATGGTCCCTTCCGAGCTCCATAGATCAGTGAATTTCATCGTGTACATCTCCATTTCCTTACTGAGTCCAGTCTTTCCACTTTCTTTGCGCGCACTTTGCTCATGAGCAGCACCTCAAATCTTTTGTCTTGAAGGCACCCGGTTGCGGAAGTCCTTGGCGGATTTGTTCGTCGGTGAAGCGGGTCGAAGGCATTAAATCTTCGGGCAGCGCGGCGCACGCGGGAAGCGCTTCGACGATCCCTTCAGAGAGAATGCGGACTTGCGCACGAGAGGCCAGAGGGATCCTCATCGTCGCTTCCAGCAGAATGGCGAGCGCGTAGTGAAGCGAAACCGGCATGGGCAGAAACAATGGCTGCTTACCGACGATCCTTGCCACTCGCCGTACGGCTTCGCTCAATGGCATTTCTTCCGGCCCCATCGCAGCAACGGTCTGACGCGACAGGCGGTCTTCAACAAGGATTGCTTTCAAGATTCGTGCAAGATCATGCACCGCAAGCGGACGGATCGGCATGTCATGAAACCCCACCGTGGCAAAGACCGGAAAGGTGAACAGCGCATGGCTCAAATGATCCAGCATGTGATCGCCCCGGCCATAGATCACGCCCGCTTTCACAATTGTGAAATCGAGCCCTGAATTGCGAAAGATTTCCTCAGCCGCCCACTTGGATTCGTGATAGCCCGAACCGCAATCAGGCCGCGCGCGCAGGAAGCTGAGCAGAGCGATCTTCCCCACTCCGGCCAGACCCGCGGCTTCGACAACATGATGCGTCGCATCCACGTGGACCCTCTTATACGTCTGAATCCCGACTTCGCGATTGATTCCCGCGCAGTGTGCGACAGCTCCGCAAGCGGAGAATGCTCGAGCGAGTTCTGCGACATTGCTCAAATCGGAGGCAAAGAATCGCGCGTCAGGCAAGTCCCGGACACTACCGTCGCGATTGTCCAGTCCGCGCGCAATCAACACGACTTCGTGACCGCTGGATACCAACGTGCTTGCCAAATGACGCCCGACAAAACCGGTTCCTCCCGTGATGGCAACTCTCATTGCAGGTCTCCTTCCAGGCCTTGAGCGTTACTTCCCGAAAGTATCCAAACTCCCCCGGCGATCGCGTTGCGGCTCATCGCGCAATCCCCAGCGCGGCGATGCTGAACACGACGCCCAGATAGGAAAATACGAGGAGAAAAGCTACGTCGCCAAACCTGTTCTGCCTGCGGATTTCGGGGTCGTAGAAAAATAGCTGGATCGGCACGCCCAACAACCAAAAAACCGCGATCGCCGCGGAGAGGTATCGCCCCAGGCGGCTCGCCCCCGCCAGCTCAGGCGCGAACCAGAAACTCAGTGACGTGAATATTCCCAGCACCAGAACGATGTAGACCCAATGCACTACGAACACCGTGCGGATCATCGGAGAGACCCGCGCGAGATTCTCACGGCATTGCAATTTTTTCGGCAGGACGAAATTGGCCGCAATGATCACAAGTTGCAACACGCCTGCTGCCCATACCCAGGGAATCAGAAGTCGCATCGTTTCCTCCCGCGCAGGCACGGAGCAACGCGCATTGCGCAAATCATCGGTAATGCCTCCGGAGTTCCGAGGCGTAGCGCAAGCCAAGGACGCTCGCATTGTCCGCAAGCCAGGCGCTGAATCGCGTCCGGCCGGTCGCCGGTTGTTTTGAAACGAGCAGATCCGCCATCAATCCATCGATCTCCTCACGAGTGAGTACCACGTCGCCGACGATGGGCCCGACAACGCGCAACATTTGCAGGGCGGCGCGAGGGCTTACGTGAATGAATTTTGGCCTGGCGCAAATCGCCGTCGCAATTTTCCTGGCAAGATCCTCGAACGTGAAGACTTCCGGCCCGACCGCGTCGAGCACTAATTTTTTTTCTTGGCTGGCGCTGTTTGTCGCCAATTCCGCGAGGTCTTCCACAAAAATGGGTTGGACTCGATATTCCCCGGATCCGGGAATCGCGAAAACGGGAAAATGGCGCGCGAACCAGGCAATATTGTTGATGAGAATATCTTCGATGCCGAAGATGACCGTGGGCCGGAGGATGGCATAGGAAAGCCCTGATTCGATGATTGCCTTTTCGACCAGTGCTTTGCCCGAATAATATGGAAGGTGTGAATCGAGCGAAGGATTGGCGATGCTGAGATGCACGATCCTGCGGACTCCGGCTTCCTTCGCGCATTCGATCAGCATCTTTGAATTTGTTACGGCTTCATCGAATGTCGCGCGGCCATGATTGAATCGCACCCAATACGTGTTGTAGAGAACGGAAGCCCCTCGCAGCGATCGGACCAGACCTGCGCGATCGCTGAAATCCATGGGAGCGGTTTCCACTTGATTGGCGAATCCGTTCCCGCGTTTCGGATGTCCGGTGATGGTTCGAACTCGCCTCCCGGCATCCAACAGCCGCCGGGTGATGTATTTGCCGGTGTAGCCGAATGCTCCGGTGACCACGTCGAGTTCCTGCGTATCACTCATGGAGAGAGAATCTCCTTCGGTAGAGTGCACAGCTGCTTTCACTGGCGTTGCCCTTTCAGGTCTGTAAGGACACCGTCCTGGCGGCTCTTCCGAGAAATGGAACACGTTCCAGACATGCAGGTGCGGTGATCGGCAAACCAGCGATAAGAAGCATCGAGAACCCGCGGCATGCCGGGCAGTTTGGCGGCGGCATAGAGCGGCCAGGCCCACCAGATTTGCCGCGCGAGGAAGACAATGGCTTGGGCGCCGCCGTATACATTTCCATCTGCCGTGGCCACGCGCATTTCCCGGAGCAGATCTTCGGGCGGCAAGCTGAGCAGGGCCCGCACTCGAGAATCCTGCAAAGCCGCCAGGCCGAAGCCGCGCGTTTCGAGGGTGCGGCGGAAGCGGCGGGCGAGGGAGGTGCAGACGGAGCAATCGCGGTCGAAGAAGACCCAGCCGCGGGCGGCGTGTCTTCCTTTTGTATCAGTCATTTCTGAACTGAGAGAAATCATGAGCCACCAAAAAAGGCGGTCGCCCGCCTTTTCCTTTTCACCCGCGCAGCAGCTTGCGCAGCCCGCCGCGCAGTTTCACCATCCCCTTCAGCGCGCTCGGCGAAAGACTGCGGAATTCCTCAAAGAGAGCGCTGAGCAGGACGATAAATTCCAGGAGCTCTTCCATGTGTTCGCGCGCGTAGGCGTCCGTCGATCCCGATTTCTTGGCTTCCGCCACGCACTCCCGCACCACCGCGATCGTGGGGTCAAACTCGCGCCTCTTGCGCTCTTCCAGGATCACGCGGAACATTTCCCAGAGATCCTTCATGGACTCAAAATGTTGCCGCCGGTCGCCAAAAACGGAGACCCCGCGCACGATGCGCCAGCCTTGCAACTCGCGCAGGCTGGTGCTCACGTTGGATCTGGCGACGGAAAGGGTCTGCGCGATTTCCTCTGCCGCAAGGGGCCGGTCGGAAAGGAACAGCAGGGCGTGGACCTGCGCGACGGTGCGATTAATGCCCCAGCGGGTGCCCATTTCGCCCCAGTGCAGGATGAATTTTTGGGCGGCGGGAGAGAGCGATTTGGAAGTGTCTGTCATTTCTGTCTGTACTGAAATTACAGTATTGGAGGGCGCTTGTCAAGCCTTTTTTCCTTGCTGGCTGGCGGGGATTCGGCTGGCTCGCCCCTGGGAACGCCATGCTCTTGAATGGCGTCGCGCAAAACGCCAATCGGGAGATTGGCGTTCCCGGGGTTCAGCCGCACAGCTTACGAACTGGATTTACGGCGGTCTCGAATGTCCCTGAGGTGTTGGCGCAGCGCATCGACGATCTCTTGCCGCCGGCTGTTCATGATATCTTTCCGCAGTTCTTCGAGGGCGATGTGCACGACGTCGTGATGGTGGAGTTCCTCCGGCGCGACTTCGTTGCTGAGTTCCAGCCAGATGCCGTGCAGCAGATCGATTTCCTTGTCTGTCAACCGCGGGGCGTGAGGGCCGAGATAGAAAACTTTTTCCTGGCCATCCGGCGAATAAATTTCCAGGGTTAAATTAGGTCTCGGTTCCGGCAGCGCCTCCCAGGCCAGGCCTGCGATGCGGGCCTCGTCCTCGATCGCCCTCCAGGAGGACAAGCCCAGCGCGATCGTGGACGACTGCAGATTTTGCGCCGCGCGCAGAATGCCTTCCCATTTTTCCGTCGCCGGCGCCACCGCCAGGTGAATGGACTTGCCTCTCTTCTCGGCCAAGGAAAGCGCCCGCGTAAACAGTTCCTGTTCATTTACGCCGAACAAATCTTCCTGTGCGAGTTCGCTGCCGCCCGAACCTGCGCGGCTCAGGACGCGAAGGTGCAGAACCACAACGTCCTGCTGGCGAGGATTGATCCGGTCCAGGACCGCGCCCAGGTTATACAGCGCATTGGAATTCCGGACCATCACCAGCTCGTTCCCAGGACGCACGCCTAGTGCCGCGGGACTCAAGTCTCCGTCAGACTCCAGATTAAACATGTCCAGTTCCTGGTGCTTGGCCCCATGCTTAAGAGTGACTTTCTCGGAGATTTCAAACACAGTAAAGAAAATTATTGTAAATGCCACGCCCGAAATCGTCGCCACTTGCTTGGTAAAGAGATTCATGATGCTCATGGCAAAGAGCGTCACCGTAATCAATCCCAGCCCGACGGGAATCTCCACATGGCCCACTGTGAAATTCAGTGGCACTCGAAAATCTCTCTTCCCCGGCTGCTTGTACCGCAGCACCAGCACCGCCAGCCCCTTCATCGCAAAGCTCCACATCACTCCAAACGCGTAGGCTTCGCCGAGCACGAAGATGTCTCCCCGGCTCAGGATGATGGTGAAGAGTTGCAGACCCACAACCAGGTTGAGCATCCGGTAGGAAGTTCCGAAGCGCGGATGCGGGCGGCGAAACCAGTGCGGGAGGATGCCATCCTCGGACACGCGATTCAACACGCCGTTGGAGCCCACGATGGCGGTATTGACGGCCCCGGCCAGCATCAGGACCCCGACGATCACCACAAACGCCTCAAAGGCCAGCCTCAGGTTGACGGGGCCGACAAAATTCATGGCCAGACCATTGATGAGATTCCCGAAATACTGCGGCCGAATT
>DATHPN010000125.1:0-43070 GCA_035483715.1 Candidatus Acidiferrum sp. | reverse complement strand
CAGGGACTCGGCAACGGATTTCTTTTCCTGGTGCTGGTGGTCTCCGCGCTGATCACCGAGATGATCGACCGGAATTTCGGCCGCGCCGCAATCTGGTGCCTGATCGCTTCCGTCTTCTCCTGGTTCGGCCTGATGCACTCCCCGATTCTGCATTGGGGCGCGCAGCCGATGTACGCGGGCGGGTGGCTGGCCGCGGCGTTCCTGGTGTTCTCAGCGCGCTGGTGGCGCGGCGACCTGGTGTAGCGCTCGCCTTCAGGCGAGCAAGTGCGCTCGAACTCATGATGCCCGCCTGAAGGCGGGCGCTACATAACCGGGGCAACGCATTTCATCTGAACAACTGCACAGGACTCGAAAACTTTCTGCCGCAAGGCAACCAGACCTTGTAAGAGCTGATTTCCAGTGCTACAACAAAAACATGGACAAAGCGGCTACAGCTCTTTCGCCTGCCGAATTTCGACGGCATCTCTTTTACGAAACCTCCCATTCGCCCTCGCTCGCCGAACTGGTTGGTTACGAAAAAGCCAAGGAAATCGTGGATTTCTGTTTTATCGCCAATCCCTACTATCCGACCGCCGCCATGCTGCGCGATCTTCAGGACAATTTTCCCAACCTGATCAAGTCTTACCCGTCCAGCAATCCGGCCAGCAGCCAAAAACATCTCGCGACCGTGTTGCATGTGAATCCGGCCCACCTGATCATCGGAAACGGCGCGACCGAACTCATCGTGCTCATCAATACGACTTTGATCGACCGCATCGCCGTGCCGGTCCCTACCTTCGGCGAATACATCGAAAAGCTCAAGGACCAGCGCGACGCTGAAATCTTCGCCTTGAATCCCGAGGAGCGATACACGCTGCACTTGCCGCGGTATCTGGAGTGGGTACGCAAGCGCGGACTGAAATCTCTGCTGATCATCAATCCCGGGAATCCCACTGGGCAGCTTTTCTCCCTCGAGGAAATGATCGATTTCCTGAATCAGGCCAAAGACATGGAGCTGGTCATTGTCGACGAATCCTTCATCGACTTTGCGGGCGATGCGATTCCCAGCCTGCTGCACGTGGCCGGCAGGTTTTCCAACCTGCTGCTGGTTCGCAGCATGAGCAAACACTGCGGCATTCCCGGCCTGCGTCTCGGCTACTGTTACAGCGAAAATCTGTACATCCTGAATCATATGCGCCAATTCATTCCGACCTGGAATGTGAACACCCTGGCGCAATATTTTCTGTCGCTGCTTCCGGCGACCGACGCCGATTACCACCAGGGGCGCAAGCGCCTGATCGGCGATGTCCGCTGGCTGTACGATTCGCTGAAAGCGATCCGGGGCATTGACACCTATCCCACCGGCGCAAATTTTGTCCTGTTCAAAATCAATGGCGGCATGACCGCGGCGGAACTGCAAGGACTCTTGTTGAGCGACCATAAGCTCTACGTCCGCGACTGCTCGAATAAGATCGGCATGGACCAATTCCACATCCGCGTCGCCTCGCAAGGGCGTGAAAAAGACGCCAAGCTGGTCAGCGCGCTCCAGACCCTGCTCCGATGAAACGCCCCGCGGTTCTCGTTGTAACTCGCAGGACCATCCGGAAAAATAAATTCATCGACTACGTCGCCGAAGCTCATCTTGCGCTACTCGTCCGTCTTAAGACGCTGCCAGTCATGGTTCCCGTGGTCGAAGGCGCGCGCGCTTGCCTTCCGGGCTATTTGGCGGACATGCGAGGCTTGCTGCTGGTGGAAGGCGAAGATATCGAGCCAAAACATTTCAAGGCCACTCGCGAAAACTACTCGCATCTTGAAAAAACGCACCCTCTGAAGGACGAAATTGAAATGGAATTGATCCGCCAAGCCTTGCGCATGAGCCTGCCGATTCTTGGCATTTGCCGCGGCTCGCAACTCCTGAACGTGGTCTGTGGAGGAAGCTTATACGGCGATGTCCAGAAAGAAAAGAAATCGCGTCTGAAGCACATCAATTTCGACCGCTATGATAGTTACAGGCATCCGATATCCATCGTCGCCGGAAGCCCCTTGGAGAAATGGTACGCAACGAAAGCGCTGCGCGTGAACAGCTATCATCATCAGGGAATCCGCGACCTTGCGCCGCGCTTCCAGCCAATGGCATACGCAAAAGATGGATTGGTCGAAGGCTTCTACGATCCGAAAGAAAATTTTGTAGTCGGCCTGCAATTTCATCCCGAGCGTTTGTTGGAAGAGCCCGCCGGAAACTGGCACATCTGGAAGGCGTTCGGCGCCGCCGTCAGGCGCGCCCGGTAGCGCAGACTTCAGTCTGCGGGCTGCCGTCAAATTGCCCGGACCGACCGCGCGAACTAAGATTATGTGGAACTCCACAGAGATTATGCGGAAACCCACAGACTGAAGTCTGCGCTACTTGTCCTAGTCCCCGGCGCGTGGCGCCGAACCTGCCAAGTAGAAATAACCCACTTTGTTGTTGGCGGGAGTGCCGAACCACACGCGTCCCTGCGCGTCGAGATAGAACTCCCGCATGGTGTTCTCCGCTTGCGGAAACGGATACTCGGTCACGTGGCCGGTCTTGGGGTCGAGATTCCCGATCACGTCGAGATGCTCGGACGAGTACCACAGGGTGTGGTTCTTGTCGATCGCCAGAGCGTAGGGAGTCGTCTCCGGCCCAGGCAGCGCAAATTCCTTGAATGTTTCCGTTTTCGGATCAAACTGCGCAATCTTGCCGGCCTGAAATTCCGCAAACCAGATCGTACCGTCGTTATCGATCTGAATGCGGCGGGGGCGCGCGTCCGGCGTGGGCGGCTGCCACTTGGTCACCTGCAGCGTCTTGGCATCCACTTTTCCGATTTTCCCGTTCGGCACGAATTCCGCGAACCAGCAATTTCCATCCTTGTCGAGCACCAGGCCGTATGCGGAAGGTATTTCCTTAATTTGAGTGAACTTTTGCGTCTTCGGATCGAACACGGTGAGCGGTCCTCCCGTGGCCCAGACTCTACCCTGCGCATCAATCCGCAGCGTGTGCTTGGACCCGCCCGCAACCGTCCCTTCCTTGCCCGCAATATAGCTGTCCTGATCTTCGGTAATTGTTCGAGTCGTGGGATCCCAATGCCCGAGCTTGTTCGAGCCCTGCTCGGTCAGCCAGACGCTGCCGTCCGGCGCGGGCACCGCGGAGTGAATCGCGGCCGTGCCGTGGTTCGGCACGGGATACTCTTGCACCTCTCCCGTTTTCGGATCCAGCCTGCCGATTTTGTTGGCGTCGCCGTAGTACGGCATCCAGTAGGTGCCGTCCTTGTCCGGAAACGCGCTCCACGGCATGCGGTTCGGGCCCGGCAATTCGTACTCGACGTACACAATCTTCATGGCATCGTCGCCGAATGTCCGGACCAGTTCCTTGTACTTGGGCATCTCCGCCGGCGACTTTGGCAAAACGGATTCCTCGCCGAACAGCGAATTGATGTAGGAAGCGACGTCCGCGGCATTCTGCTCGTTGAACGGGCTGCCGACTCCGCCCAGGAAAAAGTGCATCGATTCCTTCATGAACGCGACGCGGTCCCGCCATCCCTCTTCATCGCGCCGGGCCGACGCCATGCGCGATTGAAACCCGTGGCACGCGAAACATCTCCCCACGAGCAAGTCCTTCCCCTTGGCTTCGGGGAACAAGACCTCGCCCTGATATTGAGACAGATCGCTCCAGCGCACCATTCCCTGCTGCAGCGCGAAGTCGTAAGAGGCGTTCTGTTCCGCCGTCAAATTCACATCGCTGCGCGGATCGCTGCGATACCCCACGGCCTTCACCTGTACTTGATATTTCCCGGCAGGCAAATTCTCGATCCGGTAGCGGCCATCCTTGTCCGTCAGCACACTGACCAGAACTCGCGTGCCCGTGTTCTGCGCCTGCACAAATGCGCCGCGGAAGGCAGTTCCGTCCGGGCTTTTCACCGAGCCAGTCACCGTCGCCGCCTGGGCGAACTTAGCGGAAAGTAGAAACACAAAAAGTAGAAACACAATTGGAAGGACGGCAAACTTGAAAGCTGATTTCATGGCTCCTCCTAATTACAAGACGCGAGCTAAATTACCCGGGTTCTACCGCAATCCTACCCCTATTTTCGTGCATGAGCGGAATAATCGCCGGTTCAAGTGGCGCATGCTTCAGCTTGCGGTTTTTGATCCCTGCAAGGCCTAACCCCCGCAAGCTGGAGCGTGCGCCACCAGACGCATCAATCCACCAGAATCGGCATGCAAAGCACCGGCTCGACGTGGAAGTCGAGCCGGTTGATTTCCTGCAGCGCGCAGCCCAGCATCGCGCTGCGCGCGGTTTCCAGAGTGATGATGAATGGCAGCGCCGAATGTGGATATCCCGGCCGCTGCAGCACCGCGTCGATCCCGATGCCGTACCGCGCCAGCACGGTTGCCACAGCCGCGATAATCCCGGGCCGGTCTTTGACCACGAAGCGCAGATAATACGGCGCCGTAAATTCTCCGCTCACATCCTTGGGCGTCTCGATTTCGTGAAGGCTGCTAGACGGGCTTGCTCCGCTGCGCGCGATCGAATACAGATCCGAAACCACGGCCACGGCGGTCGGATCTCCGCCTGCGCCGAAACCGGAGAACACCATCTGCCCCGCGTATTGTCCGGTGGCCATCACCAGATTTTTGCTGCCCTCGACGTGCGCCACCAGCGAGGAAACCGGAACCAGAGCCGGCCGCACAAACGCGCGCACGCTCAATCCATCTTCCGTTTCCTTTTTGGCCAGAGAAATCTGCCGGATGGTGCAACTCAATTCGCGTGCGTAGGCGAAATCCACCGCCTCGACCGCGGAAATCGGCCAGCACGGAATCTGTTCGCTTTGCAAACGCACGCGCAGGCCGGCTTGCGCCAGGATCACCAGCTTGGCGCGCGCGTCGTATCCTTCGACGTCATTCGTCGGATCGGCTTCGGCGTAACCCAGTTCCTGCGCCTCCCTCAGCGCCGCTTCAAAGCTTGCGCCCGTCGCCTCCATTTTCGTCAAAATAAAATTGCAGGTGCCGTTGAGCACGCCTGCAATTTTGAAAAGACGATCTCCAGCGAGGCCCTCCTGGATTCCCATGATGGCCGGAATTCCTCCGGCGACCGACGCGCCGAATTCAAGCCGACGGCCCGCCTCGCGCGCCACTTCAACGAGTTCCGGGCCGCTCTCTGCGATCAACTGCTTATTCGCCGTGACCACCGATTTTCCGGCGCGCAGGGCCTTGCGAACCCAATCCCCCGCGGGCTTCACTCCCCCGGCCAGCTCCACAAAAATGTCAATGTCCGAGGAAAGCACTTCGTGGATGCTTTCCGTCCAACGCACGCTCGCGGGGACCCAGTCCACTTTTTTCCGCGCCACGTTGCGGTTGAAAATATGCGTCAGCTCAAACGTGTCGCTCGCTTCCTGGCAAAGCAATTTTGCGACGGACCGCCCCACCGTGCCGAACCCAGCAATCGCAATCTTCAGCTTCTTCTGGCCGACCGCCGGCTTTTTCGCGGGAGCAGGTTTCGTTCGGGACTTGGATTTTGCACGATTCGCTTTTGCCGCCAACGCTTCACCTCGCCGGGAACCCCGACCCTTTCAGAGCGCATGGATTATAAGGTATTTTTAGGTAGCGCAGGCTTCCAGCCTGTCGGTTTTCGGAGAGGGAGACGGACTGCATCATGGTGTGACCCTAAAGGGCCACAGGGAATCCAATAATCAATGGCGCAGATTGACGAACGGCTACCGCAAAATGTGGAAGGCGAATTCTTCGTGGATGCGAGTTGCATCGATTGCGACGCGTGCCGCCAGATCGCGCCGGCGAGCTTTCGCGACCACGGCGGCAAATCCAGCGTCTTCCATCAGCCGCGCAATCCCGGCGAACTGCACCGTGCGCTGATGGCGCTCGTGGCCTGCCCGACCGCTTCCATCGGCACGGTATCCCGCCGCAGCGCCCGCTCCGGCGTCGAAGCTTTCCCTCTTCACGTCGTGGATGACGTTTATTTTTGCGGGTTCACATCGGAAGCGAGCTTCGGAGCATGGTCGTACTTAATCGTCCGGCCGCAGGAGCAGGGCGGGAACGTCCTGGTCGATTCGCCGCGTTTCAACAATCCCCTCGCCAGACGCATCGAGCAGATGGGCGGCATCAACCTGATGATTCTTTCGCATCGCGATGATATCGCCGACCACGCCAAATTTGCCGCGCACTTCCATTGCCCGCGTGTCATGCACGAAGCCGACGGCGCCGCCGCGCGCGGCATCGAGCGCATCATTACGGGAACAACCCCCCTGCGGATCGACGACGATCTCCTGCTCATCCCAACGCCCGGCCACACCCGCGGCCACCAGGTTTTTCTCTATCGCGATAAAGCCCTATTCACTGGCGATCATCTCGCGTGGTCGCCCGAACGCGAAACCCTGACGGCCTTCCGCGATGTCTGCTGGTATTCCTGGATGGAACAGACCCGCTCCATGGAAAAACTGCTGGCCTACCAATTTGAATGGGTTCTCCCCGGCCACGGCCGCATTGGCCATGGTTCCGCGCAAGAAATGCATGAACATCTGAAGATTTGCGTTGCGCGAATGAAGCGGCAGTAATCGGTAAGAAGCACAGACTTCAGTCTGTGCCACTTAAACGCGTTCGAGCAGAATCGCAATTCCTTGCCCCACGCCGATGCACATAGACGCCAACGCGTAACGTCCTTTGATGCGTTGCAGTTGCCGCGAAGCGGTCAAGACCAACCTCGCCCCGCTCATCCCAAGCGGGTGGCCCAGGGCGATCGCGCCCCCATTTGGATTCACTTTTTCGCTGTTGTCTGGCAGACCCAATTCCCGAGTCACGGCCAGCGCCTGCGCAGCGAAGGCTTCGTTCAACTCAAATACGCCGATATCGTCCATCGAAAGTTTCCATCGCGAAAGCAGTTTTCGGACCGCGTAAATCGGCCCGATTCCCATGTAATCCGGCTCGACGCCCGCCGTCGCAGCGCCCATAACGCGCGCGATGGGCTTCAACCCAAAGCGGACGGCCGCTTCTTCCGAAGCCACGAACATGACGCAGGCGCCGTCGTTAATGCCCGACGCGTTTCCAGCCGTCACGGTGCCGTTCTGGCGAAAGGGAGTGGGCAATTTGGCCAGCGCTTCGAGGGTCGTGTCCGGGCGTATGTGCTCGTCCTCGGAAACGGTTTTCTCCGTTCCCTTCGGCCCAGGGATGTGCACGGGGACGATTTCCTCGGCCAGAATTCCGGCCCTCTGCGCCGCGGCGGCTTTTAACTGCGAGCGCAGCGCAAAGCAGTCCTGCGAGGCGCGGTCGACCTTGTATTTTTCCGCGACGTTTTCCGCCGTTTCCGGCATGGACGCGTTCCCGTACATTTTCACCATCTGCGGATTCGGAAATCGCCAGCCGATGGTCGTGTCATAAATTTCCGCGCTGCGCGAAAAGGGAGTCGCGGCCTTGGGCATCACGAACGGCGCGCGGCTCATGCTTTCCACGCCGCCCGCGATGGCCAGCGAAATCTCGCCCGCGCCGATCGCGCGCGCCGCCACCGAGACTGCTTCCATCCCCGAACCGCACAGCCGGTTCACGGTCAACGCCGGGACGGCATAAGGAATGCCACTGAGCAACAGCGCCATGCGCGCCACATTGCGGTTGTCTTCGCCCGCCTGGTTGGTGCACCCAAAAATAACTTCATCGACCGATTCCCAGTCGTCGCCTTGAAACTTGTCCCGCAACGCCTTCAAGGGAATCGCCGCTAAATCATCCGTGCGCACCTGCGCGAGCGCGCCGCCGTAGCGGCCGATGGGCGTGCGCACCCCTTCGCAGATGAATGCGGCAGGCATTCGAGGCCAACCTCACTCCTTCGGTGCGCCCCCGGCTGGCGGGGTTGGCTTGGCCGACGGAGCCGGCGGCGTATCTTGAATGCTGACCAATTCCACTTCAAAAATGAGCGTGGCGTTCGGTCCGATGACGCCGCCCGCGCCCCGCTCGCCATAGGCCAAATTCGATGGAACGAAAACTTGCCACTTGGAACCCACGGGCATGAGTTGCAGGACTTCCCTGAAGCCGGGGATTACGTTCTTCACTTCAAAGGGCACGGGTTTTCCGGCCTTGGCGGAGCTGTCAAACTCGGTCCCATCGAGGAAGGTTCCTTTGTAGTTGCACAGGACCGTGTCGCTTTCCGCCGGCTTTTTCCCCTGGCCCGTCGTCAGAATTTTGTATTGCAATCCGTCAGGAAGCGCGACCACGCCGTCCTTCTTGGCATTTTCGGCCAGGAACGCTTCCCCTTTCGTTTTGTTTTCCGTGGCGGCGGCTACCTCGGCCTGCATTTGCTTCTGCCGAATCTCTTGCTGCAGCGCCGTGATCACCTGGCGAAGCTCTTCCTCACTCATCTGCGGCTTGGCCCCGGAGAGCCCGTCTTTCAGGCCCTGCATCACGATGGTGGGATCCACATCGATCCCCTGAACCTTCACGCCCTTGCCCATTTCCACGCCGATGGCGTAGCTGACTTTCTCTTTTTGGGTTTTAAACCCCGGCGCCAAGCTGGGCGCCGGCGTTTGTCCCGCCGTCGATTGTGCTGGTGCCGCCGCCGGCGACTTTGCGGGCGGCGCCGCGGCCGGTGCCTTCGCGGGCGCCTGCTGTGCCCTCGCGCCGCAGGCGAGCAGCCCCAGCGCCAATACTGCCATCACCATCCTCTTCATCCGTCCTCCTAAACTGGCCGACGAGCGCAGCTTCGCACTCCTCTCCAACCCTAGACGGTACCCGATTGCCTCGCCCCGCTGCAAGTTTTCAACAACCATGTTTCATTGGACAGATAAGGCCAATCCGGCTTCCGTAATAAATGTTGTCTCAATTTTTCTGAGCTTGGTAAGTGAGAATATGGTCTGCTTCCGAATTTAGTCGTTCGGCTGCAGCGTTGATGCGCTCCAAATCGCGCGCATGAATTTTCCTGCGGCACTTGTACCGAAAATGGAGTCGAAGGATATGTTCAATAAATTCCGACCGAAGGAGTTTGGATCCTGCTTGACGGTCAACTCTTGCCAAGAGATCCGAAGATAGCGTGATCGAAATTCTCCTTTTCACATGACCAGTATAAGCCGCCCGCAACGGGGAGTGGAGCGCGAAGTGAGACGATCTTATGGGCCCCCTCCCCTCGTGAAAACGCGGATTTTATGGCACAGTAGAGTCCTCTGATGGCCGAATCCGGGAATTCCTCAAACGCGGGGCGCATCGCCTTCACGTATCCTGACTTTTCCCTCTACCAACTGGCGCGCTTTCTGATCGTGGCCGGGCTGGAGATGCAGTCGGTCGCGGTCGGTTGGCAAATCTTCGAAATCACCAAGCGGCCGCTGGACCTGGGCCTCGTTGGTTTGGCGCAATTTTCGCCGGGAATTCTGCTGTTTCTGGTCACGGGACACGCGGCGGACGCGTTCAATCGCCGAAAATTGCTGATGACCTGCTATGCGGGATTCGGGGTGTGTTCGGCGCTGCTGCTTTTCTACGCTTTAAGCGGGTTGCGAACGGTATTGCCAATGTACGCCGTCGTGGTTCTGCTGGGCGTAGTGCGGTCGTTCAATAATCCGGCCAGCCGCTCGCTCGTGCCCATGATCATCCCCGAAGAACATTTGCAGAATGCCATTGCCTGGAACAGTTCCGTGAACCAGGGCGGGACGATTTTAGGCCCATCGCTCGGCGGCCTGATCTATGCCGTCACAAGAGGCCCCGCTGCCGTTTATACGACATCCATGCTCGCTGCGGTGGGAGCGGTTTTTCTCATGGCGCAGATCAAGCTTCATTCCAAGCCGCGGCCCCGGCAACCCGTCAACCTGAATTCCGTGATGGCCGGACTCCGCTACATCGCCGAAAAGAAAATCATCCTGGGTTCGATTTCGCTGGATCTTTTCGCTGTGCTGCTCGGCGGCGCGGTGGCTCTATTGCCCGTCTTCGCCAGCGATATTCTGCGGACCGGGCCCTGGGGCCTGGGCCTGCTGCGCGCATCTCCTGCGATCGGCGCGGGTAGCATGGCCCTGCTCCTGGCGCACCGGCCCTTCCGCAGCCGCGCCGGAGTGACCATGCTGTGGTGCGTCGCAGGTTTCGGAGTCTTCACGATCCTCTTCGGCATTTCGCGAAGCCTGATTCTGTCCATGATCGCACTGGTGCTGGTCGGGTCCATGGACACGGTCAGCGTCGTGGTTCGCACCACACTGGTGCAACTGGCCACGCCCGACGAGATGCGCGGACGCGTGAGCGCCGTGGAGATGATCTTCATCGGCGCTTCCAACGAAATCGGCCAGTTCGAATCGGGCCTCACCGCGCAATGGTTCGGGGCAGTGCCGGCCGTGATCATGGGCGGCATCGGAACGCTGATCATCACCGCGCTGTGGGCCTGGAATTTTCCGGAGTTGCGCCGCGTCGAAAGGTTAAATTCGCTCAGGACGTAGGATGGTTAAGTACCGCGGGCTTCAGCCTGCGGGGGTTAGTCCTCGCAAGTACGAAACCCCGCAGGCTGAAGCCTACGCTACTTCTTTTCAAGCGCTTCAGTAAGGGCGGGGACGATTTCGAAGAGGTCTCCCACGATGCCGTAATCGGCGACTTCAAAGATCGGCGCATTCTGGTCTTTGTTGATGGCGACGATGGTGCGCGAGCCCTTCATTCCCACCACATGCTGGATGGCTCCGCTGATTCCGATGGCCAGATACAGCTTGGGCGCGACAGTCTGGCCCGAGCTGCCAATCTGGCGGTCCATGGGCAGCCAGCCCTCGTCGCAGATGGGGCGCGACGCGGCCAGTTCCCCGCCCAGAAGTTTTGCAAGCTTCTCTGCGAGTGGAATGTTCTCCGGCGCCTTGATGCCCCGCCCGACGGCCACCAGGATAGGCGCCTGAGTAAGGTCCACGGCCTGTTTGGCTTCGCGGAAAAGTTCCAGGGGTTTGGTTCGAATCTGTTCCGGCTTCAGCTCGACGGAAATGGGCGTGACGGGCGCCTTTGATGTGCCTTGCGCGACTAAATCCGCTCGGAAAGCCCCGGCCTGGAACGTTGCAAACCACGGTGCGGCGCCTTCGAACACCACATCCGCTGCGGTCTTGCCCTGGAACATCTGCCGGACAAAAATCAGCTTCCCGTTTTCAAGGCGGTAGCCGACGCAGTCGCCGATCATGCCTTTACCGAGCGAGGCGGCCAGCTTGGGCGCGAAATCGCGCACCTGGTAGGTGTGGGGCGAGAGCGCCAGGTCAGGCTTGGCCTGCGCAATCACTTGTTTCAGTGCGATGGTGTAAGCGTCCGGCGTGTAGGTGCCGAGCAAGTCGTGCTCGACGAGGAGCACTTCGTCGAGCTTGCTTGCCGCCAGTTCGCCGGCCAGGGCCGCGACACCTTTGCCGATGACCACGGCCGCGAGGCGGCTCTTCGTTTCCGCGGCCATTTGTTGCGCGGCGGCCAGTGTCTCAAAGCTGGTCTTGTTCCACTGCGCGTCGCGCTGTTCGGTGATCAGGAGAATGTTCATCGTCATGCGACCTCGGCTGACTTGCAATTCCCAGGGCGGAAGCGTTTGGCGGCGCAGGTTTTGTAGCGCCGGCGTCCCGCCCGGAGTTTACACGTTCGATTCGCGGCGCAAAAACCGCCGGCGGGACGCCGGCGCTACCAAAGCTTCTATATCACGCGCGCCTCATGCTTTAATTTTTCGACGAGTTTTGCGGCGGCTTCTTTGGGCGTGCCGGTCAGGAACTCGGTCTTCTTGGTTTTCGACGGCACGTAGATACGCTCGATGCGCTGCGTCGGAGTATGCGAGATACCCAGCGATTCGCGTGCGATCGTCACAATTTCTTTTTTCTTCGCGGCCATGATGCCTTTCAGAGTCGCGTAGCGCACCTTGTTAATGCCGGACTGGATCGTCAGCACCGCGGGCATGGGCAGCTCGACCCACTGGAACCATCCTGCCTCCAGCTCGCGCTTCACGCGCAAGCCGCCGCCCTGCGCGTCAATCTGCATGATGATCGTGGCATGAGGCAGGGCCAGAATTTCCGCCAGCAGCACGCCCGTCTGGCCGAAGCCCTGATCTTCGCTCTGCAATCCCGTCAATACCAGGTCCGGCTTTTCGCGCTCGATCGCCGCGGCCAGCGATTTGGCCGCGCCCAGCGGATCGAGCGTGTGCGCCTTGTCATCTGCGATATGTATGCCGCGGTCGGCGCCCTTGGCGAGGGCTTCCTTGATGGTCTGCTTCACACGCTCCGGGCCCATGGACACGGCGATCACTTCGCCGGTATGTTTTTCCTTCAGCCGCAGGGCCTCCTCGAGCGCATAACTGTCCGGCTCGTTCATCTCGAAGCCGATATCGGTTTCGCGGATCCAGCTTGTCTCGGTAATGGCCAGAGGAGCGTCCTTGGCGGGCACTTGCTTGATACAAACGACAATCTTCATCCATACCTCTCGTTTGAGAGCGTGCGTAGCAGCATAGATTTCGAACAGTTTTGTAGCGCCCGCCTGAAGGCGGGCGCTACAAAAATCAAAACTTAGACTAGTGGGAACCCCAGCGCTTGAAAAGCAGCGCGGCGTTGGTCCCGCCAAAGCCGAATGAGTTCGAAAGCGCATGCTCCAGGGAGGCCTTGCGCATGTGATTCGGTATGTAGTCCAGATCGCACTCCGGGTCCGGCGTCTCCTGATTGATGGTGGGAGGCAGAACCTGATCGCGAAGCGCGAGCACGCTGATACCGGCTTCCAGGCCGCCCGCGCCCCCGAGCAGATGCCCGGTCATGGATTTGGTCGAGCTGACGGCAATTTTTTTGACGTACTCGCCAAAGACGCGCTTCATGGCTTTGGTTTCGATGGCGTCGCCGAGTGGTGTCGATGTGCCGTGGGCGTTGACGTAATCAATCTGCTGCGGCTCCAGCCGCGCGTCGCGTATGGCCGCGCGCATGACGCGGTAGGCGCCGTCGCCATTCCCCTCAGGCGCGGTGATATGGTAAGCGTCGCCCGACATTCCATAGCCCACAATTTCGGCCAGGATTCGCGCCCCGCGCCGCTCGGCATACTCCAGCGATTCCAGGATAAGAATTCCGGCGCCTTCTCCAATCACGAAGCCGTCGCGGTCGGCGTCAAACGGGCGGCTGGCGCGTTCCGGATCATCGTTGCGCGTCGAGAGCGCTTTCATCGCGGCGAATCCGCCCACGCCCATCGGCGTGATAGCCGCTTCGGAGCCGCCGCAAATCATGACCTCCGCGTCCCCGTGCTGAATCATGCGGAAGGAATCTCCCACCGCGTGCGCGGAAGCCGAGCAGGCCGTGGCCGTCGCCGAATTTGGCCCCTTCGCGCCATACCGAATGGAAATGTGACCGGAAGCCAGATTGATGATCGCAGCGGGAATGAAAAACGGGGAGATGCGCCCGGGGCCGCCGTGCAGCAGCTTGGAGTGCTCGCGTTCGATCACGTCGAATCCGCCGATACCGCTGGCCACGTACACCCCGGTCAACTCCGCGATGTCCGGCGTGATTTTTAATTCCGACATGCGCATGGCGAAATCCGTGGACGCCAGCGCCAGCTGGATGAACCGGGCGATTTTCTTGAGCTCTTTTTTTTCGGCCCAGTGGAGGGGTTCGAAGTCGCGGACTTCCCCGGCGATGGTGCAATCGAATGCTGCGGCGTCGAAATGGGTGATCGTGCGGATGCCGCTCTTGCCCGCCAGAAGGTTCTTCCAAACCTCATCGGTGCCGATTCCCAGATCGCAGACCAGTCCGACACCCGTTACCACAACCCTGCGGCTCACTTGATCAACTCTCTCCTGGTGGTTTTGCAGCGGCTCCGGACCTATTTCTTGCCGTGCTTCTGGATGTAGTCGACCGCATCCTTCACGGTGGCGATTTTTTCCGCGTCTTCGTCGGGAATTTCGATTCCAAAGGCCTCTTCAAAGGCCATCACCAATTCAACCGTGTCCAGGGAGTCTGCGCCCAGATCGTCCACGAAGGAAGCGGTGGCGGTCACTTCGGCTTCATCCACTCCAAGCTGTTCCACGATAATTTGCTTTACCCGTTCATCGACACTGGCCATTCTGTTTTGCCTCCGATAAGCGCTATGTCCGGCTTCCTGTGGCTGGTTCCTTCGCTGCTCTGGGTGTAAATTTTGAGCACGCGACATTCTATGTACGGTCCCGCCCAAGGTCAACTGAACTCTCAATCCGGTCTTGGTCAAATTGTCACGTAGCGCAGGCTTCAGCCTGTGGGGTTCGACCTCGCGTGGCCTTAACCCCACAGGCTGAAGCCTGCGCTACTTTGCGCTATCCCATCCGCAGGCCGCCGTTGACGTCCAGCACTGCGCCGGTGATGTAGCCCGCTTCTTCACTGGCCAAAAACACGATGGCAGCGGCGACTTCCGCGTCGCAACCCATGCGGCCAAGCGGTATTCGCGCGAGCAGTGCGTCTTTTGCCTCTTGCGGCAACGGGTCGGTCATGGGCGAAACGACGAAGCCGGGCGCAACGGCGTTCACCGTGATGTTGCGTGAAGCGATTTCCAGAGCCAGGGCGCGCGTCCATCCGATGAGTCCGGCTTTAGCGGCAACGTAATTGGTCTGCCCCGGGTTCCCCGTCTCCGCCACCACCGAGGTAACGTTGATGATACGGCCATACCGAGCGCGCATCATCACGGGCAAGGCCTGCTGCGCGCACAGGTGCGCCCCGGTCAAGTTCGTGCGCAACACGGCGTCCCAGTCGTCGGCTTTCATGCGCACGGCCAACCCGTCGCGCGTAATACCTGCATTATTAACTAAAATTTCAATACCGCCGAATTTCTCGATCGCTTGGCGGAAGCCGGTTTTTACCTGGCCGGCGTCGGCCACATCCATCGCCACCGCCAGCGCTTCTCCCCCCGCCGCGGCGATTTCGGAGACCACGCCCGCCAATTTTTCGGCATTGCGCGCAGCCAAGGTGACGCGCGCTCCGGCTTGCGCCAGGGCCAGTGCCGTGGCGCGCCCAATTCCTTGCGACGCACCGGTTACCAGAGCTACGCGATCTTTGAGGCTGAACATGTGTGATTTTCTTATTGCACAGGCTTTTTTACCCTGAACCTCGCGAAGGGCAGCCTATGGGGTTTGACTTTTACGCACCGCAAAAACCCACAGGCTGAAGCGTGTGCTACTTTACGCTTCCGCGGATTCGGTTTGCGCTTGCGCCAGCCTCTCCAGCGTCGAGCGCAGGGATTTTTCATCCTCCACGTTGAATACGTGGATCGACCGGTCAATCTGCCGCAACAGACCGGTGAGGACGCGGCCGGGGCCCACCTCGACGAACGTGTTGACGCCCTGGTCGATCAGTTCGCGCACGGATTCTTCCCAGCGCACTGGCAAAGTGACCTGCCGAATCAGCGCTTCCCGCGCCTCATCGCCATCGGTGGTAAGTTCGGCGTCGGCATTGTTCACCAACGGCACGCGCAACTTGTGGAACGCGATCTCGCGCAGGTCGACTTCAAGCCGAACAGCCGCCGGCTGCATCAGCGAACTGTGAAAGGGAGCGGAAACCGGAAGCATCACGGCGCGCTTGGCGCCGCCCGCCGAGGCAAGTTCCACGGCGCGCTTTACCGCTTCGGCGTGTCCGGAAATTACGGTCTGCTCGGGAGAATTGAGATTTGCCGGGGCCACAACCTGCCCGTCGGCCGCCTGCCGGCAGATCCCCGCGACCTGAGCAGGAGCCAATCCTAAAATGGCCGCCATTGCGCCGACGCCTTCGGGCACCGCCGATTGCATGTATTCCCCGCGATGCCGAACCAGGCGCACCGCATCCGAGAAGTCCAGGCTTCCGGCCGCAACCAGCGCCGAAAATTCGCCCAAGCTGTGCCCGGCCACGTAGGCCGGCTGAACCCCATTTTCCGCAAGCACACGGTAGGTGGCTACGGATGCGGTCAAAATCGCGGGCTGCGTGTTTGCCGTCAGCTTCAGCGACTCTTCGCTGCCATTGAAGGATAGCTCCGACACCGAAAATCCCAGGGCTCGATCCGCATCGTCAAACACACTTCGGGCCGCCGCATGGTTAGCGGCTAGTTCCCTGCCCATGCCCGGGTATTGTGAGCCCTGCCCCGGAAATAAAAACGCCAATTTTCCCATTGAATGAACCGCCGTTTCGTCGCTTATGCTTCCACAGGGGTCGGAATCGTGGCAAGTTCCTGCTCGATTCTTTCGTTGACCCCGCCCCTCACCAACTCCGTCGCCACACGGACGGCATTTTTGATCGCCAGGGAATTCGAACTCCCGTGTCCGATCACGGTCACGCCCTTCACCCCCAGCAAAGGAGCGCCGCCGTATTCCGAGTAATCGATTTTCTTTCGAAAGCTCTTATAGGCCTTGCGCGAGAGCACGTAGCCGACCTGAGAACTGATGGTACTCTGCAACGCTTCCTTCAGCATCGTCGCAATATGCTGCGCGACGCCCTCGCTGATCTTCAAAGCGATATTTCCGATGAAGCCGTCACAAACGATGACGTCCACGGAGCCGTTGAAAATGTCACGCCCCTCGACGTTTCCCAAGAAATTCAACGAGGAGAGTTTCAGCCGGCTGAACGCCTCGCGCGTCAACTCGTTTCCTTTCGATTCTTCCTCTCCGATGGATAGCAGGGCCACTTTCGGCCGCCGCGTTCCGAAAATCGCCCGGTAGTAAATCTCGCCCATCACAGCAAATTGAACCAGGTGCGCGGGTTTGGAATCCACATTCGCGCCTACATCCAGCAAAACCGCCGTTCCACCCCGTGACGTCGGAAAAGGCGCCGCCAGTGCCACCCGGTCCACCGATGAAAGCGTTCCCAGCCCAAATCGCGCCACGGCCATCACTGCGCCGGTATTCCCCGCACTGACCAGGGCATCGGCCTGGCCGCCGCGCACCAGTTTGGTTGCCACGTGCGCCGAACTGTCCTTCTTCTTCCGGAAAGCCTGCGTGGGCGAGTCGTCCATGGTGATGACTTCAGATGCCGGAATAATATCGATGGGCAAGCCGCGATGCGAATGCTTGGCCAGCTCCTTCTTCACATTAGGCACCAAGCCGACCAGAAGGATTCGAACGCCCAACTCACGAGCCGCCTGCACTGCGCCCTCGACCTCAGGGCGCGGGGCATGGTCTCCACCCATTGCATCTACGGCTATGGTGATCATTCAAACTCCGGTAGGGGAACCGCACAGAGGCCGTGCAGGTCCGGGCGTCAGGCCCCGGTGTCCACGACTTCCCGGCCTTTATAATAGCCACATTGCGGGCAAGCCTGATGAGGCTGTTTCATTTCATGACAGTTGGGGCATTTGGCGAGGGCCGGAGCCTTCAGAAAATCATGAGCGCGCCGATTATTTTTCCGCGCGTGGGAATGTCGCCGTTTTGGATTGGGCATACAAACTCCTTCTCGTGGCCCCAAATTGTATGAGGCATTCTATGGTGTTTCGCCTGGGATTCCTATTGCTTTTTGAACCAGTCCTGTTTCAGACGCGCCAGAGGCGCCATACGCGGATCGGCTGCGTGACTTTCACAGCGGCATTCCTCGTTATTCAAATTCACTCCGCACTGGGGACATAGCCCGCGGCAATCGCTCCGGCAGATGGCCTTCATCGGCAAAGCCAGAAGGACTTGCTCGGCCAGAACATCGGCCAGAAACATTCCCTGGCCCTCGAAAAACGCGATTTCAGTGTCGTCGAGCTTCAGGCGCTCCTCTTCTTCCTTGGTGATGGAAGTCAGAGGCTTGTAAAAGAGGTCAAATTCGCGGGCAATATCCTCATTTACGGGTTCCAGGCAGCGCGCGCAAACCATCTCAAGACGGGTGTGCAGCTCCCCTGTGATGCGGATCTGCCCTTCCACCAGTTCGGCTGTGGCACGCACCTCGAGAGGCTCCGCCTGCCGGAAGTCAACGGTGCGGTAGTCAACCGCGCCCGGGGCATAGCTCTTCCGTATGCGAATCTTGCGGACTGCCAGCTCATTTACGTCTAGGAACATCGATTTCCGCCGCTCGCGCGGGGCTCCCTGATACTTCCTTCACGATCCATTATATGTCCCGCCGGAGTGAAGTCAAGGAAGGCACTGTGCGGTTCGTGGCGAGTGGTTCGAAACAGGCACGAGTAGGATAGGCTTCAAGCCTGTCTGGTTTTTTCGGGAGTTGCACTTAAATGCGAGGGCGTAAAGAGCTTGCGACAAAGGTCGACTCAGGGGGGCTGGTAGCACAGGCACTCCTGCCCGTGCTACGCGGACCTTGCGGAACTCGTTCCGAGTAACTCCGCGTGCTGGCGTAGCAGGAAATGATCGGTCATACCGGCAATGTAGTCGCAGACGACTCGATGCTTGGGGGCATGTTGAGCTAGCTCGGTGTACGCTTTGGGCATGGCGTCAGGATGCTCAAAGTAAAAGTCGAAAAGTTGGGCGAGGGCTTCTACCGAGCGTTCGCGATCGGCGACGATTGCGGGGTTGTCGTACAGGCGCGCGAGCAGGAATTTCTTGAGCCCGGCATTTTCGGCCGCCAGGGAAGGGCTGAATCCCGCCAGGCGGCGCGGCGCGTGCCGGACATCGTCAACGCTTTGCACGCCCGATGCCGCCACGACGGACCGCGTGTTTTCAATCAAGCCGGTCGCGAGATGGTCGAGGACGCGCTTGGCGGCTTCATTGAATTTCAGTTTCTCGAGGCCCTGCGGGTGTCGGCGCTCGACCTCCTCGTAAAATCGGGCGAACAGCGGGACCTCCGAGCCGATCATCTCAATGTCCAGCACGTGCGCTTCGTAGCCGTCATCGAGGTCGGCGGTGTTGTAGGCAATCTCGTCGACAAAATCGATGAGCTGGGCTTCCACCGGCGGGCGCTGGTCGAGCAGATATTCCGAGAGGGCGGGATATTGCGCCGCGTCGTAATCGCGCGAATGTTTGACGATGCCTTCACGGACTTCAAACGTCAGGTTGAGGCCGGGAAAATCCAGATAGCGCTGCTCGAATTGTTCGACGATCCGCAGCGCCTGTAAATTGTGATCGAAGCTGTCCCCGTGCGGGCGCAGCAATTCATCGAGCTTGCGTTCTCCCGCGTGGCCGAATGGCGGATGCCCGATGTCGTGCACGAGGGCCAGGGCTTCCGCGAGATCGGCGTTGAGATCAAGCGCTCCGGCTACGGTGCGCGCAATCTGCGCGACTTCCAGCGTGTGCGTGAGGCGGTTGCGGAAATGATCGGAATAGCGGGTGGTGAAGACTTGCGTTTTCGCTTCCAGGCGGCGGAACGCGCGCGAATGAATTACGCGGTCGCGGTCGCGCGCATAGTCGTTGCGGTACGGATGAGACGGCTCGGGATAACGCCTGCCGCGCGATTTCGCCGCTTCCATCGCATAGGAGGCCAGTGCCATGGCACGATTCTATGCCAGGGCGTGAGTGATGCCAACTCATTGCGGCTTCCTGGATGGGAAGGGATCAGGAAAAGTCTGTTTGGGAGGCCGGCGATTCAGCCACGACGTACAGCAGGGTTTGAGAAGGGCTTCCGAGCCCTGAAGTTTCCGCGGCTGAAAGCCCTGAGGTGAACGAACGTGAAGGCCGGGGCCGAAGCCCCGACCTCCTGAAATACAAACTTCTTTGGAATTGTTGTCGCGTTACTTCTGAGTTGGCGGTTGCGACGCATCCTGCTCGGGTTGATCGAGGGTCGCGTCGACGATTCCGGTGAAGGCGATGAAGTGGTGCTGAAATGTGGAAATCTCCGCGGACAGCTCGCCATCAATGCCCAAAACCTGCCGGGCGTAACCCATGGACTTCTGGGCGCCGCTTGTCCCGCTGACCGCCGCGGGACTCATCAGGCCTTCGTCGAGCGAATCCAGGTCGCGAGCCAACTGATTCAAGTCGATCAAGAGAAACAGGTCGAGCTTCAACGTTTGTTTCTGCAAGAGTTTTTGGATTTCTTCACGGGTGTCTTCGAGCGATTGCAAACAACGGGCGTAACTTCTTCCCAATTCCTGCTTCTCCTGAAGATCGAGGCTCACGGATTTCACATCCATCTTTTTCAGCTGCAGTTCGGAGCGAAGCAGTTCCGAATCCAGGCGTCCTAAAAATGTAGTGAACTGCGTGTCGCTCATGAGGCGAAGAGCAACCGGCTTGGGCGGCGCAATAGCAACCTGGCCCGCGTCAAATTTCGTGGTATTGGCAAATACAGGAATGGCAGTTAAAATTGTGAATCCAGCGACTAGCACCTTGCGCAACATTTACCCATCCTCCCAACTCCCCGGCTAGCTCGGCTATGCTGCTCGTATCAACCGGGCCAGTCCACGTAGAGTAAGGGGCAAGCCGTATGCCATCTGAGCCAGGTACAGTAACCTCTGCAGCACAGTGGCGGTAAGCCCTGGCATTAGTTGTACTTAGAAACGAAATTTGACTGTACCTCGTATCCCGCGGCGAGGAATTACATGTGCCAAAACGGGCCGGGTGCCATTAACTGGTATACCGGGGCGACGAAGATTGTCAGATCACAACCCCTCGCGAAACTACTCAACGACATAGCAATCTGCGGGTTTAGCCGCACGAGCTTCCGCCGACGGGCTTGGTCCTTGCAAGGTCAAAACCCCGCAGGCTGAAGGCTTGCCTCTCCCCACAAAATTCTGCGGCTCAGTATGGACCTGCGAGGGACCAGCTGCGTTGTTCAGCCTAATTAATTGGACTTGCTCGCCGGCATGGGCATGGAAACGAGGCCCTTGAACACAAACTTTTGCACACGCCTGCCGTCCTCAACTTCCGAGCTGTAAAGATTACCCTTGTTGTCAGTTGTCATGTGGTGTAAAACGTCGAATTCGCCGGGAGCTATGCCGGGGCGCCCGAACGAGTCCAGGGCCTGCAGCGTCTTGCGGTCGAACACCCAGATGCGCGCAGGACTTCTGCTGGCTACATACAGAAACCGCTGCCCGGGGTCGGCCGAGAAAGCCACGCTGGCGGCGGTGTTGCCATTATTGCAACCGGCTCCGGCCACGAGGCACCAGCGGTCGATCCAGACTTGAGTAATGTATTTGCCTTCCGTTGTGAACACCTGCACGCGCTTGCCGCCGCGGTCGGCGACATACACGAGACCGTCGTTGGAAACTTTGACGCCGTGCACGGGCGGCACGAATTGCGAAGGCCCCGGATCTTTGGGATCGAACTCCGTGGCCAGGGTGCGCGTGGCTTCCTCTTCCGCCGCGGCGGCTTTGGCGGCCTCGCCCGTCAATGCCGGAGGACGCGGGGGATCATCCATGGGAGTGTTGCCGAACGCGCCCCACATGCGCTTGTACGCGCCGGTATCGGCGTCGAAGACGATGACGCGTTTGTTGCCGTAACCGTCGGCGACGAAAATTTCGTTGGTCTTTGGATAGACATACACGTCGGCGGGCTTCCAAAGACTGGTGGTGTCCGCGTTGGTCTTCTTTGGCGCAGCATGGCCGATCTGCATGAGGAACTTGCCGTCTTTTGTGAACTTCAGGATCTGATCGTCGTTCCCGTTGCCGCTGATCCAGACATTCCCTTTGAAGTCCACGGTAATTCCGTGCTCGGTCGTGGGCCAGGTGTAACCGTCCCCTGACTGCCCGCCCCAGCCCTGAAGGTAATTGCCGGCAGCATCGAACTCCATAACCGGCGGGCCCGTTTTCACGCCGGGCTTCACGGTACGCGCGCGATGGATGATCCAGATATTCCCATCGGCATCGCTCGCGGCGCTGGACACCTGGCCGAGCGTCCACCCATTCGGGATGTGCGGCCAGGATGGATCGACCACGAATTTAGGCACTTCCACCGTGCCAGCGGGAAGAGGCGGCGCGGCGGAAGTTCGGCGCGATCCCGCTATCAGAAAGACAACCGCCGCGGCAAAGACGATCACTGCGCTCAGCCACAATAAATTGCGGCGCGCTCCCTTTGCTACGACCACACAAGCAATTGGAGCGCTCGCCCGATGACGATTCACATCCACCATAAGGATCCTCCCCTTCGGCTCTTGCCCGGCCCGCGCGGATTCCAAGGGATCGACACCCACACACGGAGATTCCGGTTTTGCCTCTGGTCTGGTGCATCGTACGATTCTCCCGCCTTGGACACAATGAATTTGCCAGCGGAGCCGGCCCGCTAGTCCAGTGCGGTTCATCGTGCAAATTTTCGGCGCGGCAGGTGTATAGTTAATCTCAAGCAGAACATTTTGATGAGGGAGCTTCGATCATCGAATCGCAGGGTGTTGCCATGAAAATTAGACTGGCCATCGCATTGATTTTCCTGCTCGGCGGGTTCGCGGCTTCGCTGCCGCTCTTCGCTCACCATTCCAGCGCAGGGTACGACATGGAGCATCCGGTCACCATGAAGGGGGTCGTAACCAACGTTGAGTGGACCAACCCCCACGTGTTCATTTTCGTGGACGTCAAGGACGACAGCGGCACCATCGCGGAATGGCGCATCGAAGGAAACAGTCCCAACATGCTGGTCCGGACGGGTTGGAAGAGGGAAATGATCAAGGCCGGCGACCAACTGACGGTGAATGGCGCTCCCGAGAGGAATGGAACAAGGGTTCTGAGGCTCATCACAGTGACGCTGGCGAATGGCCAGAAGTACGACGGGCAGGGATTCAGGTAGATCGAGTGAGCCCGGAAATTTGAGGCTGGGTCCACGGTGCGGAATCATTCCATCCTTTCAGGATTCGCGGTGGCTGCGCTTGCGTTGCCGCTCATTCTTTTCGCGCAGCCGGCGCAGCACTCGGCTGCTGCAAAAATGCGGGCTGCCTCCAATCCTCCCGACTTTTCAGGTGTGTGGTTCGTCGACGAATATCGCAGAAACATCCTGCCCAATGAAGATCCTCCTTTCCAGCCCTGGGCCGAGGCGCTCTTCCAGAAACGCGTTTATGAAAATACGCACCGCGCACCCGATACCGGTCCGGACCCGACGGAGCGATGCATCCCTCCGGGTATCCCCCGGACGATGGGGCAGCCGTTCCCGTGGGAAATTGTGCAGACGCGCGACCGAGTGATCATGATTTTCGAGTACCAATCCTTGATCCGGCAGATTTTTACGGACGGGAGGGGACATCCAAAGGACCTCGATCCGACCTACATGGGAAACGCGATCGGAAAATTTGAAGGGGACACACTGGTCATTGACACCATCGGGTTTAACGACAAGACCTGGCTGGATCCCATGGGGCTTCCGCACTCCGACGCCATGCACGTCATCGAACGCCTGCGCCGCATGGATCACGACACTCTGGTGGACGAGTACACAATCGACGATCCAAAGGCCTACACAAAATCCTGGACGGCCCAGAGAACGTTCAAGCTGAAGCCGGACTGGCAGATTCAAGAGTACGTCTGCGCCGAAAACAACAACATCAAGTAAGGCCTCGCGGCAAGTTTGCCGAGGCCGATCGGTCAGGATTTTGCGTTGAGCAGTTCGAGGCCCTGGTCGGCTGCTTCGGCCGCGTCGGGGAATTCCTGCTTGACCTGATTGTAGAGTTTGCTGGCCTGCGCGGGGTCGGTCTTGCGGTAATAATCGGCGAGCGCCAGCATGGCCATCGGTTTGGGCACGAAAACACTGGGCTTGTCCGACAATTGCTTTAACAGGTCAACTGCCTGCGAACCTTTATTCTCGCGCTCGAAAACTTCGGCCAATTGGAATTTGGCGAGACTCGCTAAATTTTCGTCACCGCCCGTGACAACCTGGCCGAGATTTTTCTCCGCGTCTGCGTATTGCTTGAGCTGGACTTCCGAGAGAGCAGCATAGTACCGCGCCATCTGCCCCGGTTTCGTGCGCCCGTATTGCGCGGCTACCACGAGAAATTTTTTGTCGGCGTCGGTGAACTTATTTTTTTCGTCAAGGTAGGTAATTTCAGCAGGGTCCACTGGTTCCCCGGCGACGCGAATCCTTGCCTGGAAAATTTTCATGGCGTCGTCCAGCGCTGCGGAAGCTTTCGCCGTTTGCCGGCCCGCGTAGCTGTTCCAGCCAAACACAGCCAGCGCCACAACCAGCGCCGCGGCAATCACCAACCATAAAGCCTGCTGATGCGAAGCGACCGATTCCACACCCGAGACGAATTTCTCCCGGATCTCGTCCTTCTTCAGGTCCTTGCGCAAGATATGCTGCGCCACAGAGTCGCTCCTTCGTTACAATTCGAATAAGCAATCGTATCACAGGTTTCATGCCGTGGCTGGAACCGGAAATCAATTATGCGGGCGCCTCGAAAACCGCGAACAGCAGGCGTTTGGTTTTGTAGCGGCCGGTCCAGTTTCATCGGACCGGGGATGGCTCCGCATCGTGGTAGAAAATTGCATCCTAGCAGGCATACAATTCAAAAACTGCCGGTTCGGCAAAATTCGCCGAACCGCCTCTACAAAAGCGTCTCGCAGCTATGAGTTTTCGCAGAAAAAATATCCGCCTTCATCCAATTCACTATCAAGGACGCCGGTGGTTCTTCATTACGATTTGTTGCGAGTCACGCGACCCTGTCTTCACTGACCCTAAAAACGCGCTAGATCTTATTTCGTGCTTGAAAACCACCGCGGAAAGGCGGCAATTTGGCGTGCATGCATTCTGTGTGATGCCTGACCATTTTCACGCGCTCCTGGAAGGGATCGCGCCGGAAAGTGACCTTCTTTTGTTCGTTCAAAATTTCAAACAGGCGTCGAGCCGGAAATATGCAAAATCTCTTGGGGCACCCCTCTGGCAAAAGAAGTTTTATGATCACATTCTTCGGCCGAAGGATTCGCCAGAGGCCGTATCCTGGTACATCTGGATGAATCCAGTTCGGAAAGGGTCTGCACACAGCCAACTCAATATCTATTTTCCGGTTCGTTTACCGAAGAGTGGCGGAAGAAGCTGCAACCCCCGGAGGTGTGGGCGCCAACGTGGAAGAAAAACAACATCGCCCGTCAATAATTCAGACGGCCTCTACAAAAACCGCGCGCGCCTAAAAGCGAAAGGGCCCTGTCCGGATGCGCCGGACAAGGCCCTCAGAACACGTGTACCCGATCAGGAAGCAGCGGTGACGTTTTCAGCCTGATAGCCTTTCGGTCCTTGCTTGACCTCAAACTCGACCATTTGGCCTTCGTTCAGTGTCTTGTATCCGTCCATTTGGATGGCGGAGAAGTGCACGAACACGTCTTCGCCCGACTGGCGTTGGATGAAACCATACCCTTTTGATGCGTTAAACCACTTCACCACACCTTGTTCTCTGCTCAACTTAGTAGCTCCTCTATCTTGAGCGGTCGCTGTTTGCCGGGCGTAACGCCAGTCGGTGATAGAGATATGTCCGCCGTTACCGGTGACCCTTCCCCGTTTGTCCTGGCACGGGAACGAGGCGGCCGACCGTAGCGGGCCTTCGAACACCTACGGAATTACACATCGCACAAAAGCGGGCCATCAATACAACAAAATTCGGCGGCTGTCTAGAGAATTTCCCGGTTCAGGAATCATTCAAAATGGGAAGTTAGGGAACGGGCCGGGCTTGGCTTACTTCGTCCGAGCGTGAGGCAATCGCCGCTTAAGCGTGAAAACTCGACACCGCCTGCGTCTCCTGATTATGGATGTCGAAAACCGTATACAAACGGGTGATTTGCAGGAGGTCGGTAACTTTCTTGTTCAAGTTCAGGAGCTTGATTTCCCCGCCCTCGCTCTTAATCAAGCGATATCCGCTCACCAATTCACCGAGGCCGGTGCTATCGATATAGATGATTCCAGCCAGATTCAACACGATTTTCTTGCGACCCCTGGCGAGGTTTGCTCGAATGAGGTCGCGCAAGAGGGCGCTGCCTTCGCCCAGGGTGATACGCCCGTCCATGTCGATCACCGTGACGTCTCCGACTTCACGGGTGGTAGCTTTGAAACTCATTGCGAGCCTTTCCCGGCTGCCGCTTTCTCTCTATTACGAAATATCCCACCCGGGTTCCGCCGTGGAACAGGACGCTCAGCGCTTGTGCAGTTTGGCCATGACGAGTTCGGCGCCCCCGGCCGCGCTGGAGAGAACATCGACCTCATCCATAAAGGCCTTCATCAAAAGCACGCCGCGTCCGGAATCGCCGAGGACATTCTCATCATCGCGGGGGTCGGGCACATCCTCAATGCGAAATCCCGCTCCCTGGTCAACTACATGGATGACCAGCTTTTCATCATGCAACTCGAAGGTCAGGTGTATCTTCCTCTCACGGCGCTGTTTGTTGCCGTATTGAAAGGCGTTCATAACGCCCTCGTGCACGGCCAGCCCGATCTTGTATTGATCGTCCTCGCCAAATCCAGCCACCGCGGCGACACGCACACCCACTTCTTCGGCGAGAGCGATGCTCTCGATCAACGTCTCCAGAACAACTTCAATCCGCTGAGGTTTTGAGGGCATCCGGCTGTCGGAACCCGCCTAGGGAATTGTATGGGTAACACAGCGCCGTCGGGTAAGTCAATCCAAGACACGCGGTTGGGAGAAATAACGGCGCGCGGTTTGACGCGAAACCGGGATCGAAAAAATGTTACGTGGTAAAGCTCGGAGCGCTCACGGGCAGGAAAGTGAATTCGCGCTAGCTTCAGGCGGCGGCTATGGTCGTCAGTGCGGGAATTACTGTCGCGTTTTTCTTGCGGAGCACTAGGTTTTTGTAGCGCGGGCTTTAGCCTGTGGATTTCAATCCTTGCAGGGACGAACACACACAGGCTGAAGCCTGCGCTACCAAGTGCTAAGACGCTTTTTCTTTCGCGTAGATCAGGAAATCCTCGTAGGGGCCCTTGAAATCCTCGACGTGGCCGCCTTTGCATTGCCAGATGCGCGTGGCGACTTCGTCAATGACGTCGTGATCGTGGGTGACGAATAAAACCGTGCCGTGATATTTCTGCAACGCGATGTTGAGCGCGTTGATGGCTTCGAGGTCCAGGTGGTTGGTGGGCTCGTCCAGCACCAGGACGTTGGGCTTTTGCAGCATCAGCTTGCAGAAAATCATGCGGGCCGACTCGCCTCCGGAAAGCGCGCGGGTGGATTTCTCGGCATCCTCACCGCTGAAGAGCATCTGGCCGAGCACGCCGCGCAATTCCTGCTGGGACGCCTTCAGGTCAAATTGGTGCAGCCACTCGATGAGCGTGGTGTTCTTGGCGATGGTATCGGTTGTGTCCTGCGCGAAATAACCTACGGCCGCTTCGTGACCCCACTTCACGTTTCCGGCGTCGGCTAGAAACACGCGGTCGGCGTCTTCGATATATCCCGGAGCGCTGCGCACGAGCGACTTTAGAAGCGTGGTTTTGCCCGAGCCGTTTCGCCCGATGATGGCGATCTTTTCGCCGCGCTCGACATTGGCTGAAAATTTGTCGATCACCACATGGCTGCCATAGGTTTTCTTGAGGCTCTTGAATTCCAGCGGGTGGCGCCCGGAGGGATTTTTCATGTCGAAGCGGATGTAGGGCCGGGCGATGTTGGATTTGGCCAGCTCCGAGGTCTGGATGCGCTCGACTTCTTTTTTGCGCGACATTACCTGCGAGGAACGCGTGCCGGCCGAGAAGCGCGCGATGAATTCGTTGAGTTGCGCAATTTTCTTTTCGCGCACGGCATTTTCGGATTCGATGCGCGAGCGAATTTGCGTCTTGGCCAGGACCATTTCGTCGTAGCCGCCGGTGTACATGATCACCGTCTGGTAATCGATGTCGGCGGTGTGCGTGCAGACGCTGTTCAGAAAATGGCGGTCGTGCGAGATGACGATCAGCACGCCCGGGTACTCGCGGAGGTAGTCCTGCAGCCAGTGGACGGAATCGAGGTCCAGGTGATTGGTGGGCTCGTCCAACAGCAGCGCCGCGGGATTGCCAAACAGGGCCTGCGCAAGGAGGACGCGGACTTTTTGGCCGCCCTGCAACTCGCTCATCTTGCGCTCGTGCAGTGTGGACTCGACGCCGAGGCCATCGAGAAGGATCGCGGCGTCCGCCTCGGCAGTGTAGCCGCCCTCGTCACCCACCACGCCTTCCAGCTCGCCAAGGCGCATGCCGTCCTTGTCCGTCAGATCTTCGTGAGGTTTGGCGTACAGCACATCCCGTTCCTGGAGGGCCTTCCACAATGGGGCGTTGCCCATGATGACCGTGTCGATGACGCGAAACTCGTCGAAGGCAAACTGGTCCTGCCGCAAAATGCCCAGCTTCTTTGGTCGCGAGACCGAACCTTTGGTCGGCTCGATCTCGCCCTCTAAAATCTTCATCAAAGTTGTTTTGCCGGCGCCGTTCGGGCCGGTGATCGCGTAGCGGCGCCCCTCGAGGAACGAGCAGGTGACGTCCTCGAACAGGATCCTTGCGCCGTAACGCATGGTGACGTTATTTAGCGAAAGCATATCTCTTGATTATAACTGGAAATCGACTGGTCTGCTTGCCGACGGATGGCGCTTGAACGTATTCTGAACCCTGCGGAACCGAAACCGCTTCCCGTTCGAGATTCGGATTTAGTGTGCGTGCCGGAGACGACTCCAATAGGAAACAGGGTGCGCGGGAGGGGCTCGTCAGAGGCAGGAAAAGGGAGGCTGGGGACGCCCGCCTCCCTTTCCTCTTGCTCCAAAACGGGCCAAGCGTGTCGGAGGTGCGCTCGGCCTACCTCTATTATTTATATCGCACTACGATATGTCAAACGATGTTTCCATACGGACAACAGGGACTCCGGCAACATAGGACTTAACCCAGGGGACACCGAGGAAGGCCACTGAGGGCACGGAGAATTAGCGCGACA
The DNA here is from genome assembly GCA_035483715.1 of Candidatus Acidiferrum sp. GTDB lineage: Bacteria > Acidobacteriota > Terriglobia > Acidiferrales > UBA7541 > Palsa-360. The sequence goes on along the minus strand of DATHPN010000125.1, from coordinate 14,487 downwards.
TGAATGGGTTTCTCCGGGGTTCTCTGTGTTCTCTGTGTTAAGGATTTTCTCCGGGGTTTTTACGCCCAGTAGGTGCGGTCGAGCGTGCGGTACTGGATGGCCTCGCCGAGGTGGCGCGTCTCCAGATTTTCCGAGGCGTCCAGATCGGCAATGGTGCGGGCAACTTTCAGGATGCGGTCGTGGGCGCGCGCGGAAAGGCCGAGGCGGCCGATGGCGTTTTCCAGCATTTTTTCGCCTTCTTCGCTGATGGCGCAGAATTTGCGGATCAGCTTCGGTGGCATCTGCGCGTTGGAGAAAACTTTTCGCTCGCCGGCGTACCGTTTGGATTGGCGCTCGCGGGCGCGCAACACGCGTTCACGGACCGTGAATGAATCCTCGGTCGAGCCGTTGCCGCGCAGTTCCTTGTATTTCACGGCGGGCACTTCGATGTGAATGTCGATGCGGTCTATCAGCGGCCCGGAAATTTTCGAGACGTAGCGCTGAATTTGCGGCGGCGAACAGTGGCACTGTCGCGTCGGATCGCCGAAAAATCCGCACGGACAGGGATTCATCGCGGCCGCCAGCATGAACCGCGCGGGAAAGGTCACCGAAGTCGCGGCGCGCGAAATGGTGACCGCGCCATCTTCGAGCGGCTGGCGCATTACTTCGAGAACATTGCGCTCGAATTCCGGCAATTCATCGAGAAAGAGCACGCCGTGGTGTCCAAGTGAAACTTCTCCAGGCCGAGGGATCGCTCCGCCGCCGATCAGGCCCGCGTCGCTGATGGTGTGGTGCGGCGCGCGGAATGGCCGCGTGCCGACGAGGCCGCGCGCGTCGTCCAGGAGTCCCGCGACGCTGTGAATGCGCGTGGTCTCGATGGCTTCCTCAAGCGACATGGGCGGAAGGATTGTGGGGATGCGCTTGGCGAGCATCGTTTTTCCGGCGCCGGGCGGCCCGATAAAAATAATGTTGTGGCCGCCGGCGCAAGCGACTTCCAGGGCGCGCTTGGCGGCTTGCTGTCCGCGGACGTCGCGCATGTCTACGGCGTATTGCGCGGCGTCGGCCAGCATGGTGTTGGCGTCCACGCGCACCGGCGCAAACGATTCCGGCACGTTGACGAGGTCCACGGCTTGCGGCAGATTGCGCACGGCGAACACGTCGATACCCTCGACAACCGCGGCCTCTCGCGCATTGGCTTCGGGGACGACCACGGCCTTGATCTTGTGCTCGCGCGCAGCGAGGGCAGCCGAGAGAGAGCCGCGCACCGAGCGCACCTGTCCATCGAGTGAAAGTTCGCCGAGAAAAATGTATTGATCCAGGCGCTTGCCGAAGAACGCGCCCCCGCATCCCAGAATCGAAAGCGCCATGGGAAGATCGAAGGCTGAGCCTTCTTTGCGAATGTCCGCGGGCGCGAGATTAACCGTGACGCTTTGAAACGGAAAATCGTGGCCGCAATTTTTCAGCGCGGCTTTGATGCGTTCGCGGCTTTCCTTTACGGCAATGTCTGGAAGGCCGACGATATTAAAATCGCCGGGCTTTCCCGAGCCGACGTCCACCTCGACCTCCATGAGGTAGGCGTCGATGCCGAACACTGCGGCGCTGAAGTTTTTGAAATGCATCTGTCATCGGACGTGACAACTTCCGGTGGGCGCAAGAGTAACGCAAATGGCACTTCCATGCCAGTGAAAAGGGCGCGTTGCCTGCCGATTGTGGGAAAGCTTGTAAAGGCCGGGTTCGGAGTGGCGCACGCTTTAGCTTGCGGGTTTTGGTCCTTGCAAGGATTAAACCCCACAGGCTGAAGCCTGCGCTACTTAAAGACTATTGCGAGTTCCCGGCGCTGCTATGGGCGGCCAGGTAAGGCCGAAAATCATTCCAGACGCGATCGATCGACTTCTGATTCAGATCTTTTGATTCCGACTTGTCGGGCTCCTTTTCGGAATAAAGTTGGAGAGTGACTTTGCCGCAGGAGGGCGTGATCGCGTCCGGCGGATAGGAATAAATTCCGACGTACGTCGCGTCGGTGACGTTCACGAACGAATTGTGGGCGTTGACGACTGTGGCGGCCTTGCCAGGCTGGATGGGCTCAATTTCCCTCGCGCCGCAGAGAAGTTTCATCTTGTAGAAGTCGGTCCTGAATTTAAAGCGAGGGGCGATGGTCCCGAACGGCTCGATCGAGGGAGCTATTTCGCGGCCGAGCACGGACATGAACGTCTCGCGCAATTGGGGCGCGGCTTGCACCAGCAGCACGGGCTTGAATTCCCCTGTGTACTCGGCCCATTCGTGCAAGTCCCGCAGCGGCTCGAAGGAGTTTTGAGGGGAATCGTCGCGGTTCTTCGTTCTCTTGCCTTTTTCTTGCGCCGCCCTACGCCCCACCTCCGATTGGAGTTCGTACTCGAGTACAGGAGTCCCGAGGGCCACGTCGAATCCTCCCACCTTGAATATGTACGGCCTGGCGTCGAATTTGGCCGGCGAGCTCATTTCCTTTAAAGAGTCCAGCGGGTAAGGATCGCCCGGCTCCACGGGCAACAACCTCGCGCCTGGGAGAGCAGCGTCCTTCATCTTTTTCCGGGCCTGCGCCAGCACCGGCAAGGTCTGATCGATTCGCACAACGCCTGTCACGCCGGGCCCATTTCCGCCCGGCACCAAAAACGTGGTGATCCCGATGATTTCGCCGAGCGAATTGAAGAGAGGCCCGCCGGAATTACCGTGGTTGATATTCACATCAGAAATGATGGCGCGTGCCTCGACTTTGCTGACGATTCCGCTGGTGATGATTTTCTTCAGGCCCAGGGGGCTGCCAATCGTAAACACTCTCTCGCCCTCAAGAGCAATTTCGCGGCCTGCCGCCGCCGTGGCGATTGGCGCTGCGGCGGCGCCGGGGAAGGCGCTGAGATCGGCGTAAAGAACGGCAACGTCGCGATCCGCGTCAAAGGCCAGGACTTTCGCCGCGACTTTCCTTTTGACGTCGAACTGAACGGACACCAATTCCGATGGTCCAATCACGTGTTGGTTGGTCATCACCAGGCCGGAGGAATCGACAATGAAACCCGTGCCCGATCCAATCTCGCTCCACACGGTCACGACCGACTTTCGATACTTCTGAAACATAAAGGTCAAGTCCTCCGCACCGCGTGCAGGTTCGGCAGAAGATGGATCGGTGATTCGAGCGTTGTCGTTGCTGAGGTCCAAGGCAACGGATTCGCGGCTTACATTGATTTCCATCTCCCAGGCGTAATGGCGACTCTGGAAATCAACGCCCTGCGGAGTGCTCAAACGATACTTGCCCGGGGCTGCCTGAAATTCGGCGTGTCCCTCAAAATCGGTTTTCACCTCGTGCGTACGATCGGGATCGCTGGAATCCGCGGCAAATACGACGGCGAGATGAGGGACAGGCCTTTGATTCAAGTCCTTGTCCACCAGGATGACTCGTAACTTTATTTTCGACATTCCGACTTGCGACCGGAGTGGCGCGATGCAAAGCAAGAGACAGACTGCGGTGAAAAGTATTTTTCTCATGTCCAGCACCTCGAGACATACAAGAGGTTCTGGAGAGGGAGGAAAGGAGTGTCTTGCTACTTCGGCGAAATGTCAACGAGAATCAGGCGGCGAGCCTCTAACAGATGAGGTATAACTCTCCTGTTTAGTCTGGCGCGCCATGGATTCCATCGGCAACGGACTGAGGGCGCTTACTGCACATCGCAGATACCAAGGCTTTACTGCGCCCGTAAGCTCTCCTATAGTGAATCCCAGCGTTGGGTTAGTCCTCCGATCGGGAAAGGATGTTCCATGCAAATTGGCATTATCGTCTTCGTCGTGGCTGTGGTGATTTATCTCATGTACGCCTACAACGGCCTGGTGCGTCTGAAAGTGCAGTGTGACAATGCCTGGTCGGACATCGACGTGCAACTCAAGCGGCGCTACGACCTGATCCCCAATATTGTCGAGACGGTGAAAGGCTACGCCGCGCACGAAAAGGGAACGCTTGAGGGCGTAGTGGCGGCGAGGAATCAGGCCATGTCGGCGCAGGGCCCGGCGGCCAAAGGAGAAGCGGAAGGCCTGCTGACCGGCGCTCTGCGGCAGGTGTTCGCGCTGGCTGAAGCGTATCCCCAGTTGCGCGCGGTCGAGAGCTTCACGCAGCTGCAGGGCACGCTCAATCAGATTGAAGACACGCTGCAGAACGCGCGACGCTATTACAACGCCGTGGTCCGCGATTTCAATACGATGATCGAGCAGTTTCCTTCCAACCTCGTCGCGAGCATGGGAAATTTCAAGGAACGTGAATTTTTCCAGCTGAGCGCTCCGGCCGAACGCGAAGTGCCCAAGGTCAGCTTTGGCGCGACGGGCGCCTAGCCGCAATGGTTTGTTCCACAACGCGGAAACGCAAGCGAATGCAACCTCAGCGGCTGAAATCGGTGTGTAGCGCCCGCCTTCAGGCGGACGCCGCGGATTCGAGCAAATGCCCGCCTGAAGGCGGGCGCTACAAAACCCTCTACCACGCTCTGCACCGCGCATCAAATGTGGCCTTGCTCGTGATCGCGCTGGCCGCATCCGCTTCCGCGAGAGAGCTTAAAATCCAAAAATTTTCGGCGGAAATTTTCGTTCAGCCGGATGCCACACTGGACGTGACCGAAACCATCGATGTGAATTTCATCGGCGTGTGGCACGGTCTGTACCGCACCATCCCCGTCGAATACGTCACTCCGCAGGGATTCAACTATTCGCTCTTCGTGAAATTCGATGGCGCAACCGATGCCGCGGGACAGAAGCTGAAAGTCGAATCCTCGCACGAAGGCCATTACCTGAAATGGAAAATTTACGTCGATGATGCGACCGATGCGGAACGGACCATCCGGCTGCATTACCAGGTCCGCAACGGGCTGAAATTTTTCGAGGACCATGACGAACTTTACTGGAATGTGACCGGCGACGAGTGGGACGTTCCCCTTGGCAACGCCAGCGCGCAAATCCTGCTGCCGCAGGGAGTGACCGGCATCCGCACAAACGAATTCACCGGGTCGTACCGCTCGCGCGGGCAGGACGCCGAGGTGACGTCCTCGGATAACACCGTGGAAGTTTCCATGACCCGGCCGCTCTCTTTTCACGAAGGGCTGACCATCGTGATCGGCTGGGACAAAGGATTCGTGAAAGAGCCGGGCGCGGCCGATCAGATCAACCAATTTCTTTCCAGCAATTGGCCTATTTTCCTGCCTATACCTGTTTTCCTGTTCATGTTCTGGCTGTGGTTCACTCGCGGGCGCGACCCTCGCGTCGGTCCGGTCGCCGTTCAGTACGCGCCCCCGGAGGGCATGAGCCCCGCGGAAGCCGGCACTCTGGTGGATGAGGACGCGGCCATGCGGGACATCACGGCCACCATAGTGGATCTGGCCGTGCGCGGATACATCGTCATCGAAGAACAGGAAAAATCGGGGATGATGGGCCTGGTCCACAACAAGGAATATATCTTTCACCTGAAAAAGGCTCCCAAGGAATGGGCCGGCTTGAAATCGCATGAATTAGTGCTCCTCGCGGGTATCTTCTCGAACGGCGCGCAAACCGACGTGGAGCTATCCAGCCTGCAGAATGAGTTTTACAAGAATCTTCCCAACATCAAGAACGGCATTTTCGACGCCCTGATGGAGCACGGCTATTTCCAGCACCGCCCCGATTATGTGCGCAGCGGCTATGTCGCCGGCGGGATCGTCCTGGGCGTGTTTTTCTTTTTGGCGGGCAACTGGCTCTCGCAAAAAACGGGAGTGGCTGTGCTGCCATTTTTCGTGGCGGCGATTCTTTCGGGCGCGATCATCGCCGGATTTGGCTGGTTCATGCCGGCGCGCACGGCCGACGGAGCAAAAGCCCTGGCGGGCGTGCTGGGCTTCGAGGATTTTCTGACGCATGTCGAGGCCGACCGCATGGACCGGATCAGCCAGACGCCGGAAACCTTCGAGAAGTTTCTGCCGTTCGCAATGGCCCTGGGCGTGGAAAAAAAATGGGTTGGCGCGTTTCAGAATATTTATTCGCAGCCGCCCTCGTGGTACCAGGGCGGCATCTACAACGGCGGCTTTTATCCGATCATGTTCGTCAACAGTCTGGACAACATGACCACGCGCGCGAGTTCGGTGATGGCTTCGGCTCCCCGGAGCAGCGGCGGATCGGGTTTCGGCGGCGGTGGATTTTCTGGCGGCGGTATGGGCGGCGGTGGCGGTGGCGGATTTTAGTTTGGGATCAGTGGCGCGGGCCTCAGCCTGCGGGGGTTGGGCCTTGCAAAGACTAACCCCCGCAGGCTGAAGCCCGCGCCACTCAATTCTATTGCCTGCTGGAAAGCTCTTCGACCCGCGCGACCACCTTGCGGCCGTTCTTCTCCCGGTAACTCACACGGACTTCATCCCCCAGAAATACTCCCCGCACGGGCCGCTTCAGCACAAATTCTTCCGGAACGCCGCTGGTCTGCGAAGTCAGTGAGAGGAGAATTTGATCGTCGGTCAGGGCCACAATCCTGCCGATTGCAATTCCGGCGCTCCCGCTTCCGTTCATGGGAATCGAGGCCAGGTTTCGCAACCAGCCGTGATCGCGGACCGATTCCTCATGCAGGTGGCCGCGCCACGACCCCATCACGCTCGCGCGATTGATGTAGCCAACCAGTTTCTGCGGGTCTTTGCGGTCGACGACCGGCAGACGGCCGATATTATTCTCCAGCATTTTCGTCACGGCGTCGAAGACGCGCTCGTCAGGATAGGCAACGACAAGAGAGCGCGTGCCGGCTTCGAGCACGCTCATTTTTCCTTCCGTGTCCGCTTGCTGCGCGCGCAGCAAATCGCCTTGCGTCACGAGCCCTTTCAAATGCCCTTCAGAATCCACGATAGGCAGCGCGTGGTGCCGCGAAGATTTCAAATCTCCGTTCGCAAACCGGTCCGCGGCGACGCGAACACTTTCCTCCGGCGTGACCGTAGCGATGTCGCGGGCCATAACTTCCTCGACCATGAGCTGTTTGAGCGCGTTCGTTTCGTAGTCCTGATTCGTGTGCAGCCCGCGGCGCGCCAGCTTTTCCGTCATAATCGAGTTCGGCAAGTAGCGCAAGGCGATGCCGTACGCAATCACGGACACCAGCATCAGCGGAAGCACCGCGTTGTAATCGCGAACGATCTCGAATGCGAACACGATGAACGTAAACGTCGCGCGCGAAGCCGCTCCGAACACGGCCCCCATTCCCACCAGCGCGCAGGCGCCGGGGGACAAATGCGCGCTCGGGAAAATATCGTTTACGACCATGGCAAATACGCCGCCCATCGCCGCGCTGGACATGAACATCGGCGCCAGCAATCCTCCCGATGTGCCCGAGCCCAGGGAGAGCACCAGCGCAACCGCTTTGCAAAGCGCGACGAGAATGAGCAGTTTCAAAGCGAGGCTGTTGTTCAGAATGTCGCCCAGCGTGTCGTATCCGACGCCCAGCACTCGCGGCACGAAAAATCCAATGATGCCCAAAGCCAGCGCGCCGATCGCGGGATGCCAGAGTTCGGGAATCGGAAGATGGTCGAACCCATCCTCGACGAAATAGAGCGCCTTCGTAAAAGCGATGGCGGTACCGCCGCACAACACTCCCAGGACTAGGTAATACGGCAGGGCGCGGGGAATCCCGAAATCCATCGGCAGCACATGGAACATCGTACCGGTGCCCATCAGGAACTGGCGAACGCTGGTGGCCAGCGTGGTGGCGATCACCAGGGGAATGAAGGACCGCCCGCGAAATTCAAAGAGAAGCAACTCGATCGCCAGGATGACTCCGGCAATCGGGGTGTTGAATGTCGCGGCCATGCCGGCGCCCGCGCCGCAGGCCAGCAAGACTTTGCGCTCTGCCGCAGTGGTGGAAACCAGTTGGCCGACGAGCGAACCGAAGGCCCCGCCGGTTTGAATGATCGGCCCTTCGGCGCCGAACGGGCCGCCGGTGCCGATGGCGATGGCCGCCGAGATGGGTTTGAGGATCGCGACTTTGGCCTCGATGCGGCTTTTGGAAGTGAGCACCGCCTCCATCGCCTCCGGGATGCCATGCCCCTTAATTTTCGGCGAGCCGTACTTGGCCATGAATCCGACAATAATTCCGCCGATGACCGGCATGACGATCACCCAAGGACCGAGCTGATTATTCGCCGGACTGCGAAAATGGAAGGACCATTCATGGTAAAACGCCAGATTGGTGAAGAGCCCGATCAGGTTGTAGAGCAGAAATGCGACAATTCCGGCAATGACGCCCACGAGACCGCCCAGCAGAGAAATGTAGCCGAGACGGAATCGGGCCAGAGTCTGGCCGCTTTCGGGGGACGCGCTCCTCTGAGAAATGGAACTCAAAGTTTCACCTTCCTGCCTTGCGCGATCACGCCGCGCCTTTCCGCATCGGGAGGATATGCTGCGATGGATTCAACAGGCAGCCATCGCGATCATGACTTCGACCGCGAATTTTTGGGGGCCCGCGTCGAGCGAATCACCGCTGTGAGCGCGCGGACCAGAATCGGCGCGGCCGTGCGGAGTTCCGAGATCCGCTGACTGGCCAGCTTGTTGAGAATTTTTTCGCCGCGCGGGGTCAGATGCAAAATCACCTGGCGGCGGTCGCTGCGAGACCTTTCCCGGCGCAGAAGCTGCCTGCGTTCGAGGCGGTCCACCAGCTCCACGACGGTGTGATGGCGCAGTTGCATGCGGTCGGCCAGCTCGCGGATGCTGGGCTCGCGGCCCGGCGGGAGCCCGCGCAAGGCCAGCATGAGCATGTACTGCTGCGGCTCCAGGCCCGCATTGCGCGCCGCTTCCTCGCTGCCGTTCAGATAAATCCGGATGCGGTAACGGAATTCCGCAAGGGCTCGAAATTCCGCCGAAGAGATTGTGCCGGTCGACATCTCCATATTATATCGCCCTCCGATATAAATTCCAAATTGGGAAACCCTGAATCTTGTTCCAATCGCCACACCCACTCACAAATCATTGCGAAACACATTCTGCGACTTGGTGATGGCGTACCCGAGGCGCACGTAGAACCTGTGGGCGCCTTCCCGGACAACGTTGGAACGCACGCCCATCGCGGCCAGTCGCTGTTCGCGAGCCCAGGCCTCCCCACGATCGACCAGCAGGCGCCCCACTCCGTCGCCGCGGTGCATGGAATCCACAATCAGACCGGTGATTTCGGCGCGCGGATCGGTTACCAGCGAGCACATCCGGGAAAGCTGAATCCATCCCACGACTGCGCCGCCGCCGGCTACGGCAACGAATGTTGCGTGCTGCGGATCTCCATCGATCAAATCGAGGCGCTCTCGAATCTGAGCAACGGTTGACGGATAGCCAAGCTCACCCGCCAGGCGCGCGACGGCCTCGGCATCGTTCTTGCCGGCCGCGCGCACTTTTACGGACTGGATTTGACGCGTCAAATTGATTTCTCCGAATCGAGCAGAATCGTGACCGGCCCGTCGTTGACCAGCTCGACCTGCATGTGCGCCTGGAAGACCCCGGTTTGCACAGGCACGCCGAGAGCGCGAATTGACCGCACAAATTCCTTGTAGAGACGGCTGGCTTGCTCCGGCGGAGCGGCCTGAATATACGAAGGTCGGCGCCCTCCTCGCGTGTCTCCATATAGGGTGAATTGCGACACCAGCAGGGCGGAACCTCCGACGTCGAGCAAAGACAGGTTCATTTTGCCCGCTTCATCGGAAAAAATTCGCAGATGGGCGATTTTCTCGGCAAGATACGCCGCGGATTCCGCATTGTCCGTGCGGTTCACACCGAGCAAGACGAGGACGCCGGGGCCGATTTCTCCGGCTACCCGGGCCTCAACAGTAACACTGGCGCGGGTAACACGCTGGATGACGGCGCGCACGATGGCCCTCCGAACGCGGGGATTTTAACCTGAACCACCGGAAATCCACAGATTCAATTTTTTGTCAGGGTTCGCGCTTTGCGCGCGCCTAACACTTGTGTTAGAAAAGATTCCGTCGAGGTAGCCCAGACCTTGAAACTTGCCCTGATTGGCACGCACGGCGTCGGCAAAACCACGCTCGCTTACGAAATCTGCTCGCTGCTGAAGAAGGCCAACCACAACGTCGACCTGGTGACGGAAGTGGCGCGGAGTTCTCCTTTCCCCATCAATGAGGCAACCACTCTGGAGGGACAACTCTGGATTTTGCACGCGCAGATTGCCAAAGAACTCGATACCTCCGCGCGAGCCCGCCATCTGATCTGCGACCGCTCCGTTCTGGATAATTACTGCTATCTGGTGAACAAATTCGGACGGCAGCCGCAACTCGAACAATGGCTCTCGTGGTGGCTGGAGAGCTATTCCCTGCTGGTTTCCGTTCCTCCCATGGCCGACGGCATTCCGCCCGACGGCTTCCGTTCGGAGAACCTCGAATTTCAAGACCGCATCCACGACCTGATCGGAGAGGTGCTGTCGGAACAGCCGTTTTCCCTGCATCACGATCGCGTATTGTGGCTGGACCGCCGGGACCGGCGCGTCTGGGGCGAAATTATTTTTGCGGCGGCGGCACCCTTGCTTCGACCCGGAACGTTCGCAAAGGCCGCCGCAGCGCGCTGAGCTTCAGGTGCAATGGAAATTGGAACCACAGATTCACACAGATAAACAGGGATAAAAGAGAGAGCCAAATCTGAAGAACAACGGCAGTCGTTTTTTCCTTGATGTTCCTTCTTGCTGCTCTTTCTCTTCCTCTTTTTCTTGTGCTCTTTTATCCGTGTTCATCTGCGTGCATCCGTGGTTTCAAAGCCTTTTTCGAGCGCCTTCGTGGAGAAGGCTGGCAGCGCGGGCAAAAATGGCTGCTCCTGCCCGCCACAATCACGCGCTTGATTTTTGCTTTGCAGCGAAAGCACGGTTTCCCGTCACGTTGATACACACGGTGCTGGAGCTGGAATTCGCCGCGCTGGCCGTTGGAATCGACATAATCGGAAATGGATGAACCGCGGGAGCGAATCGCCTCGGTCAGAACCTGTCGAACAGCGCCATGCAGCGCCAGGAGCTGTTTCTTCGTCAGATTTTCCGCGATTTGGGCCGGATGCAGGCGCGCGCGGAACAAGCTCTCGTCCGCATAAATGTTGCCGATGCCGCGCAGAACCTTTTGGTCCAGCAGCAGCGCTTTGACGCGGGCGCGTCTCGATCCAAAGAATCGGCGGAATTCCTCCGCGCTGATTTCCAGGGGCTCTATCCCCAGCTGCCCTGCAAATTCCGCCAACCCCGATTCCGGAATTAGAAGCATGCGCCCAAAGCGCCGGATATCCGTGTAGCGCAGTTCGCGGCCATCGTCGAGAACAAAAAATACATGCGTATGGGGTGCGACGGCCTCGCCGGAACGGATTACCTTCAACTGGCCGGTCATTCCTAAATGGACAACCAGGAAAGTCTCCGAATCTGGCGTACGCTGCCCTCCGTTCGACCCCAACCTGACACAGATGAATTTGCCGAGGCGCGTTACGCTTGCAACTCGCGCTCCGGGGAGGCGTTCCGCAATCTCCGCTGGATTGTCCACAAAGTCCGTCTTGCCGAAACGCACCTCGACAATCGTGCGCCCCGGCAGCGACAAACGCAGTCCGCGCACAACTGTTTCGACTTCGGGAAGTTCAGGCATCAGGGAGTCTCAATCAAAATAGCACAATTGACCGGCAACAACTGGAAGCCCAAATAAAGAGGAATTCTGCGGAGTCGCTCTGGCAACCCCCGTTCCGAAAAAGGGGTTTCACGAATCACGAATCACGGAATTACGGCAGGGGCAGGCCCGGCGTCGCAACAATGCCCGCCATGCGCAGGATCTCCTGATACTCGTCTTCCGTCACCTGCGAAATGATCAAGCGCACGTTTTTCAGGAACTTAACCCTGCGCACGGCAGGATTGTTCCGGAGCTCGTCCAAGGGAATCTGACGGGGCAAGCGCTCCATGGCACGAAGGTCCGCAACCATCATTTTCGATTCCCGGTCATGAGGGTCGGCGTAGGGATCTCGCGTAACCTCGGCAATGGCGTAAAGGGCCCTCTCCGGCGCAGAGTGGTAGCACAGCACACGATCGCCCTTGCGCACCTGTTTCAACGCCCTAATGGCGTCTGGACGCGTCCCAGCCCCCCTCCACATCTCCTTGCCCTTCACAAATAGCGTATCCCAATGATAATGGTGCGGATTAACCGAGAAAATCCAATGCCCTCGCTTTGCCGGTGGGCGAATTGTCGTCAAACCGGGAAGCCTCCGTATTATTATCGTTCGCCGAGTTTGTAGTCGGTCGGACACTATACACGGGACCTCGCCCGTTGTGCAAAAATTCACGCATTCCTGGGTTATCCCATACCGGAATTAACCCATAATTGAGCAACTCTATACAGTTAGACGTATGAATGCCAAAATCGGACTCAACAGAATTTGCCCGCCAGGCGCAAGCCCGACGCTGCGGTTATGTGCCTATTATTGAATAGCTTGGGAAGGAAACAGCTCAAATCGAGTCCCCGGATCAACTCGCTTCGATCCAGAGATCCTCGCCGCGCACTTCAATTACGTACGTCTTGACCCCGATAGTTTGATTCATGACCAGCTTGCCGGTGGTTACGTCGTACTGCCATCCGTGCCACGGGCAGGTCACCGCGACTCCCTGAAGCTGCCCCTGGCCCAAGGGGCCTCCGCGATGCAAGCAGGTGTTGTTCACCGCGTAGAACTTGCTTCCTATGTTGGCGATAGCCACGGTCAGGCCGTCTACCTGAAACTCCCGGATCGCTCCCGCCGGAATTTCATCTTTTCTTGCCGCACGAACAAAACCCATTGGCTTACTCCTTCAACAGATAGTCAAAATTGTCAGGCTTTGTAGCTCGCTCGCAGCGGCGGGCGAGGGGTACCTCAACTTCGCAGGAAAACCCGCGTCCAACCCTTCGCGTGTGCCTAGGGCCAGCGATGCGCGGCACAACCATCTCAGCGCGGGGACGGCGTCTGCGCGACCATCACATTGCGCTTAAAGTCCTCTGCCATGCCCGGGTGCAGGCGGATTTCCGTAGGCCGCTTGGCCAGCGACATCTGGTCGATCTTGTCCTGCAGCTTCAGCAGGGCATAGATCAGGCCCTCAGGGCGAGGCGGGCAGCCAATTACATAAACATCCACGGGAACGATTCGATCGACACCCTGGAGAACGGAATAGGCGTTAAAAGGGCCTCCTACGCTCGAGCAGGCGCCCATGGAAATGCACCACTTGGGGTCGGGCATCTGATCCCACACGCGCTTGAGCACCGGCGCCATTTTCAGGGTCACCGTGCCGGCAACGATCATCAGGTCGGACTGCCGTGGAGAAGGGCGAAATACTTCGGCGCCGAATCGCGCAATGTCAAAGCGCGACGTCGTCGAGGCAATCATCTCGATGGCGCAACACGCCAGGCCAAAAGTCAGCGGCCAGATGGCGGACTTGCGCGCCCAGTTGAACACGTAGTCCACCGAGGAAATCATGAAATTCTTTTCAAACCGCTGATCGAGAACGCCCATTGGTCTCCTCTAGTCCTTTAGGAATGGGGAGTATATCCATCCCCGGCAAGGGGAGTCAAACGCCCACGCCGATTTCCCTCAGTACTTAGAATATCACTTTGGCAGGGTTTCGCGCCGGTTGCACGCCAAGTTGATGGCCCTCTGATTCATGACTCCGCCATTCATTTTATTCCATGAATGAGCAGCGCGCCAATCTGGCGGAAGGCTCGGAGCTGGGCGGCGTCATGAAACCATTCGTCCGAGGAGAAGGTTTCGGGAACAGGAGTGGGGTCTGGAATTTGGCGATGGCCGACAGAGGCGAAGCCCGCTTCCAGGAATAAAGCTTCCCATTCTTCGGCGCTCAACAGGTGCGTTGGAGTGGCAAACAGTTCGGCAAAATGGTGGGAATGTACATTTTCGAGATAGTAGTTGATTAAAATCCACGCCGAGCCGCCCTCACGCAAGACGCGATGAATTTCGCGCACGCCGCGCGCCGGGTCCGGCCAGTAATAAGCCGATTCCACTGAGATTGCGTGAGTGAAAAAATTTGCGTCCCAGGGAATCTCGTCCACGCTGCCGATGACGAACATGGCATTTTCAATCGCCACGTAATTGCGCCGGGCGCGGCGCACCATCTCATCGGAAATGTCCATGCCAATGACGCGCCCCTCGGGAACGCGATCGGCGACCAGGCGCACGAGCCAGCCCGCGCCGCTGCCCACGTCGAGCACATTTTCGTCGCGCGCAAGATTCATTTGATCAAGGACAGGCAGAACGATAGGAAGGTGGTCTTCTTCCATGCCTTCGCCGAGGCCGGCTTCCGCCCAGCGGTTGAATTCTTCGCGAAGTGCTTCGTTGCCGGGGAGTTCTGGCATTGGGAATTTAGTGGCGCATGCTTCAGCTTGCGGGTTTTGGTCCTTGCAAGGTCTAAACCCCGCAAGCTGAAGCATGCGCCACTTACTTCTACTTCTCAATCTTCGCGAGTAGCTCCACAAATTTCTGCTGGCGCTCGGACTGGTCCTGGCCGCCCGCCGCTTCCGCCAG
>DATHPN010000124.1:0-24139 GCA_035483715.1 Candidatus Acidiferrum sp. | reverse complement strand
CGCTGTCACGCGTGGCGCGGGAATTTCCGAGCGAAGCCCTCGAAGCGGACGCGCTGCACTTCTCGACGGATGTGTGGAGCACACTGGTGGTCATCCTGGGCATGGGGACGGTGTGGGCCGGGCAGCACTGGGGCGTCGCCTGGCTGCAGATTGCCGACCCGCTCACCGCGCTCGTCGTGGCGGCCATCGTGATCTGGGTGGGTTCGCGGCTGGGCAAGCGCACGCTCGACGCGCTCCTGGACGTGGCGCCCGCCGGCTTGCAGGAGCGCGTCACGAAAGAGGTGGCGGGGCTCGAAGGCGTGCTTTCCACCGAGCGCGTGCGCGTGCGGCGAGCCGGGAACAAGCACTTCGTGGACGTGACCATCAGCGTTCCGCGCTCCGCCAGCTTCGAGCAGGTGCACGCCATTTCCGACGCCGTCGAACGGCGCGTCGGCGAAATCGTGCCCGCGGACGTGATGGTGCACATGGAGCCACGCGCCGTAGCGGGAGAACATTTGTTTGACGCCATCCGCGTGATCGCCGCGCGCCTCAGCCTCGCCGTCCACGAAATTTCCGCCGACCAGCTGGAAGGCCGCCTGTTTATTGAAATGCACCTGGAGGTTGACGAGCGCTTGAGCCTGCGCGAGGCCCATCGCCGCGCCACCGAGCTGGAGGAGGAAATCCGCAAGCTTCCCGGCGTGGCTTCCTCATCGGACCGCTCCGACGCGAAAGTGAATATCCACATCGAGCCGCTCGGCACGCACATCGCTTCCGTGGATGGCCAGCGCGGAGAGATGACCGGCCTCGGCCACGCCATCGAAAATTACATCAACACGCTCCCGGTCGAATTCCACGAGCTGATGGACTGCCACGAAGTTCACGTGCGCCAGGTCGAGCACAAAATCCTGGTGTCCTGCCACTGCGCCATGGATGGAAGCCTGCCCATCACCCAAATCCACGACGTCACCGGAGCGTTGGAAGAACGATTAAAGGAACATTTCCCGCAGATCGCCCGCGTCACGATTCATCCGGAGCCTGTCGAAGAACGGTGAGGATTGTTTCAGTGCCGATTGCTGATTAATGCATCGCTACCGCTGAAGGGATGCTTCTTTGCAAGGCAGCCGTCAACCCGTCGGATTAGATAGAGGAAATCAAGAACTCGGCGACGCCAGATCCAGCAATTTGCGGATCGATTGAATATCAGGACGTATGTCGGGTGCGGAGAATCCGTTCTCTGCCCGTCTTTCCCAGTCCAAAAGTAATGACTCGACAATTTCTCTTCCGTCGGGTTCGCGAACGGCTTGCATAGGTGTCCGATTACCTAAGACAGGAATTTTTTGGTGAACCCATTCTTCGACTTGTTTTTGGAGCGATTCCCTGGCCAGCTTTCTCACCTCTGGATCGACCATGAATTCGGAGTCACGTTCGGAGTCCAGATCCGTTTTTGCGCTCATTCGCTTAGGGGATGTTTCGAGCGCATCCTCATGAGTCTGGGCAAGCGTACTTCGGTGAGTTGCTAGAGCGCCAAGCCGTTTTTTGATCTCTGCGCGAATGCGCACCGCACGTTTCGCCGAATTCACCTTGGCAGTCAGGGAGTTTGCCGAGATTCTGATGGTGCCCATTATGGTGTTGTCCCAAGTCGAGATTTTTCGATTCCCCTTCTTCAGCCACTCGAAAGTCACGGCATTAAGATTTCCCGCACGATCAAATTCGGCATCTTCGAGGAGGTCGTCTTTCGTCCGAGTCAAGGCGAGGGAAGCCAGGGCATGAAAGGCCGCTTCCGCCGACTCAATATGGAAGGTCAGGGTGTGAAATTCGAGCGGATCTCCATCTGTATTGCAAAATTGGGGCGGAGCGTAGAGTGAATCCCGGATATCCAAATAAGTCGTCCGGATATCGACCGCATAACAGATCAAATCCTCTGTGGAAAGGTCTCGTTTCTGCCGGGCTGCTCGTTTTTGCAATTTTTTCCTTAGCGCGATCACATCCGCCTTTCTGCCGGGCGGGATGCAAAGAGGCGCACAACATCCGAGAATCGCGAGCCCAGTTAGATTCCATACTTGGGCATAAACAATGTCTCCCGGCCTGAGCATGCCCGAAGCCGAACGCTCTACTACATGGCTTTCCGAGCCGATCATGACGTCCCGGAGCGTCATTCCCACACCAGGTTTGTTTTCGAGAACTTCATGAAAGCTGACCGGCTGGGTTGTGGCCTGATGGAGGAACATCCGCTCCATCTCCGTCAGCCGGGTTGCCCTTTCCAGCATGTACCATCGCAGAACCACACCGCCATTACCGAGCGCTCCCCTCCTTCTGGAGAGCGCGAGCGGATCCCAATGGAATAGAAAATACGGCATAAAAATTTGATCTTCCGTGGAACGGTCCACCGAAGCTTCAGGCAGGTCGCTCATGTTGAAGTCCTGCCATGCCTCATCAATCTGAGTTCCAAACTTGCGCGCCGCAAAACGCATCATGTCCCGGGTGAGGTCATCCGAGGCCGCGCGTTGACGTGTCCACAACCGATCCTGGGAAATGGGCTGATTCAGCAGGCAACATCTTTTGTATTTCTTACCGCTGCCACACGGGCAAAGATCGTTCCTGCCGACCTTTTTGTGACTTGGGGAATCCATATCGACGGGACATTACCGCTGAGGAAAGAAAAAGGCAAGGGGGCCACCGAAAGGCCAAATCATTGGAAAGGGACGGGGCGGATATCTCTCCGGAAACCCCGCAGACGGGACGTCAGGCCCGCCCGCGGTGTCGTGCAAAACAGATGGGCACTTAAAATCCGGGGGCGCCAGAAGCGGAGGCGCGAGCTTCGGTTGACGCGGCGCTCGGTTGCACGCCGAAGCGGAGGCGCTCGACCCAGGCTTGCGCTACGGACATTACTCCGGTGTAGAGGAAGCCCCAGACGAAGAGGAACAGGAACGGGGCGGTGGCGTAATTTTCATTTTGAATGGAATACACGATCGTCGAAACGAAGTAGAGGCCCAGCGCGATTTCCAGATAGGGCATCCAGCCGGAGCGGTTGCGATAGAGTTTTTTCTTCCAGGTGCCGGCCTGGCCTTCGATCTTGAATTTTGGGGTGCGCACAAAGGCGGTTTTTATGCCGAGGAGCGCTTCGATCACGGCCTTGGCGTTGCGCACGGACAGGCCGATGCCGACGGCCATCACGAAGGGCATGTACAGGATCGAGCGCTTCCATGTTTTCGGGTACAGGACGCGCTGCGACGTCAGATAAAAACCGGAAATCGAGCAGCTCGACGCGATGAACAGCGGCAAATCGATGAACAGCATCTGGAACCAGCCCTGATAGAAACGCACGATCATCGCGGGCAGAAGCAGCGTCGAGAGAACCACCATGAAGGGATAGCTGATGTTGGCGGTGAGATGGAAGACGGCTTCCGCCTTGATATGCGTGGGTTCGTCCGAGCGCAGCATGCGCGGCAATATTTTTATGGCCGTCTGCATCAGGCCCTTGGCCCAGCGCGCCTGCTGCGCCTTGAACGCGTTCATTTCCACGGGCAGCTCGGAGGCGCATTCGATGTCCGGCAGGTACAGAAATTTCCATCCGAGGAGCTGCGCGCGGTAGGAGAGGTCAGTGTCCTCGGTGAGCGTGTCGTGCTGCCAGCCGCCGGCTTCGTCGATCGTGCGGCGGCGCCACACACCCGCCGTGCCGTTGAAGTTGAAGAAGCTGCCGCTGCGCGAGCGCGCGCCGTGCTCCATTACGAAGTGCCCGTCGAGCAGGATCGTTTCGACTTCGGTCAGCGCGGAATAATGCCGGTTCAGATAGGTCCAGCGTCCCTGCGCCATGCCGATTTTAGGGTCGGTGAAATACGGCATCGTGCGGCGCAGAAAATCCGGCGAGGGCTGGAAATCGGCGTCGAAGATGGCGACGAATTCTCCCGTCGCGGACTTGAGCCCCTCGGCGAGCGCGCCGGCCTTGTAACCGGTGCGGTCGGTGCGATGCAGATAGTGAATTGACAGGCCGAGCGCCTGGTAGCGCTCGACGCAGGCGCGCGCGACTTGCTGCGTTTCGTCGGTGGAATCGTCGAGCACCTGAAATTCCAGCAGTTCGCGCGGATAATCGAAGCGCGCCACGGAGTCCACCAGGCGTTCGATCACGTAGCGTTCGTTGTAGATCGGAAGCTGTACGGTAACCCTGGGCCACTCGGTGACTGCGGGCGGCGGGCCGGGGACGTTCTGGCGATTCTTGAAATACGCGTATACCAGGTAGTAGCGGTGCATCCCGTAGGCGGCCAGGATCACCAGCACTACGAAATACGGAATCATGATGGCCAGGTCAAACGCGTTGAGCTGGTACAGACCGCGGAACGGATTGCGGCTCGGGTCGGTGAACCTGGTCCAATAATTGGAGAACGGGCTTTGAGCCGCCGCTGCCAGCAAATTGATTGTAGGTTGCGCGAAAATCAAAACGGACAGCCCCCCTTGGAAATAAACAGTCTTCGAAAAACAACACTCCGAAGCCAGTGCGCCCACAGGAACGGACCCGCGGCTTGCGCCGCTGCGCGATCCGGGCTGGTACGTCATGCCTGTGCCGGAAATCCCCACGATGTACCCGCCACTCGCTCATTTGGTGCTTCGCGCGACGTGGCGCATGTTGCCGGACCCGGTTGGTTTCAAGCCGGCGTTTCTGCTCGCCAATCTCGGCGTCGCGGCGCTGCTGGCCGGGTGGATCCGTTCGACTGGGGGACGGAACTACCAGGTAGCGATACACGCCTGGAATCCGCTCGTAGGGGTCGAATTCGCTTCCAGCGGCCACAACGATGCGCTCGCCATCGCCGGTGTCGTCGCTACGCTGTTGATTATAAGACGTGATCCGGCAATGTCAACGCTTACACGGACTGCCGTGGCGGTGGCCAAGGCCTGGCCTGCCGTGCATCTGCCGATGGCGATTTTTCGGGCGTGCTGCCCTGGGAAATTGAAGATCGCTTCACAGCAACGTGATGAATTCTTCGGTTGTCATTCCTGCCTGGCGAAGGATGGCGCGGAGTGTTCCACGATCAAGCGTTTTATGATTGGGGACCACAACTTGCGCGAACGGTTCGTCGCGCCGAAGGATCATATGACTTCCATTCTGACGCTTGAATTGAAATCCGCTTTTCAAAAGTGCGGGAACGCACTGGCGACCAGAACCTGCGGCAGACTTGTCATACAGCCATGACAATAGTTTCAAAGCGTTCTTCCGGGACCGGAAGCCCGTCTTGCTGCAAGGCCGCGATGTAACCATCGATTGCTTCGCGGATATTCGATACAGCTTTGGCTTTGTCTCCTCCTTGGCTTACACAACCCGGAAGGCTGGGGCACTCCACGACCCAAAAACCGTCTTCACCGGGATAGAGGATTAATTGCCGTATAGTCCCTCCACAACTTCCTTCCATTCAATTTTACACTAAAGACTAAAAATTGATGGAAAGTGTGACGTCGGGGCGAGGGCCGGGCGGCGGAGGCATCTTCGAGCGGTCGACCGGCCTGTACAGCGTGTCGCGTTCGACGGGGACGCGGCCGGCTTCGCGGATCAGGCGTTCGAGTTCCGCGCGCGGGGTGAACTCGGCGGTTTTGGCGCCAGCGTCGTGGTAGATCTTTTCTTCGACGACGGTGCCGTCGAGGTCGTCCGCGCCGAAGCGCAGCGCGATTTGCGCGATGCTCGGCGTGAGCATCACCCAGTAGGCTTTGATGTGGTCGAAGTTGTCGAGCAGCAGGCGCGAAATCGCGATGGATTTCAGGTCGTGGTAGCCGGTGGGCGGCGGCAGGTGCGCGAGGCCGGTGTTGGCGGGGTGAAACGCCAGCGGAATGAACGCCGAGAAGCCGTGCGTCTCATCCTGCAATTCGCGCAGCAGCAACATGTGCTCGACGCGTTCCTCTTCGCTCTCCACGTGGCCGTAGAGCATGGTGGCGTTCGAGCGCAGGCCGATTTCGTGCGCCGTACGCGCGATGTTGAGCCACTGGCGGCCGCTTACTTTGTGGTCGCAAATAATTTTTCGCACGCGCGGGTTGAAAATTTCCGCGCCGCCGCCGGGTAGCGAGTCCACGCCCGCTTCCTTGAGCGCGACCAGCGTGTCGCGAATCGAAAGCTTCGAGATGCGCGAGAAGTAGCCCACCTCGACCATCGTGAAGGCCTTGAGGTGCACCGTCGGGCAGCGCTTTTTCAGGCCGCGCATCAAGTCCAGAAAATATTCAAAGGGCAAATCGGGATGCAGGCCGCCGACCATGTGGAATTCCGTGGCGCCTTCGCGCATCCCTTGTTCCGCGCGCTGGTAGATTTCCTCGAGCGCGAACGTGTATGCGCCGGGCGCGTTGGGGTCGCGGCCGAAGGCGCACAGCTTGCAGTGCGCGACGCAGACGTTCGTGGGGTTGATGTGGCGATTCACATTGAAGAAGCAGGTGTTGCCGTGGCGCTTCTCGCGCACGTAGTTGGCGAGCCAGCCGGTGGCCAGCAGGTCGGGTGAACGGTATAGCGTGATGCCGTCTTCGGCGCTCAGGCGCTCGCCTGCGAAGATTTTCTCCGCGATGGGCTTCAGTTGTGCGTCGTTGATGTGGAGGTCGCTCATGTCTTCATGTAGCGCAGACTTCAGTCTGTGGCTATTGAATTGGGGCCGAAACCCCACAGGCTGAAGCCTGCGCTACTTAAAATCACGGATGCGCTACGGCCACGGCCGCGCCCCAGAACAGCAGGAACAAGAGACTAATATAACCGTTCACGGTAAAAAACGCAGCATTCATCCGGGTCAAATCATTCGGCGAAACGAGCGAGTGCTCGTAGGCGAGGAGCGCGGCGACCACCACGATTCCGGCCCACGCGGGCCAGGGCAGATGGAAACTCCATGCCAGCCAGGCCAGCAGCGCGATCATCAGAATGTGCATGGCGCGCGCGATGGCCAGCGACTTGGCCACGCCGAAACGTTTGGGCACGGAAAAAAGATTCACTGATTTGTCATACTCCAGATCCTGGCAGGCGTAAAGGACGTCGAAGCCGCCGACCCACAGCGTCACCGCCGTGCAGAGAATCAGCATGCGCGCATCGAGCGAACCGGCGATGGCGATCCACGCCGCTGCGGGCGACATTCCCAGGCAAAATCCCAGCACCAGATGCGACCACGACGTGAAGCGTTTCGTGTAGGAATACAAAAACAGGACGGCGAGCGCGACCGGCGAAAGTTTGAATGCCAGCGAATTCAATTGCCACGCCGCGATCACCAGCAGAGCCGCAGCCGCAGCAGCGAATGTCCACGCGAAGCTGACGGTCAGCGCGCCGGTGGCCAGGGCGCGTGTGCGGGTGCGCGGATTTTCGCGGTCGTAGCGCAAGTCGATGATCCGGTTCATGGTCATGGCCGCGGAGCGCGCCCCGACCATGGCGACGACGATCCAAGCTAGCTGCCGCCACGATGGCCAGCCCGGCGTCGCGCCCGCGATCAGCGCGTAGCGCGCGGCGAGCAAGGCTCCTGTCAGCGCAAAGGGTAGCGCGAACACGGAGTGCTCGAACTTGATCATCTCGAGGATCGTGCGGATGCGGGTCGGGCTCACTTCGGATCTCCCAATTTCCTGTATGGCATGCTTCATAGTCTGCGGAAATACATTTTGTCATTCCGAGGCGCGCTGCGCGCCGAGGAATCTCTCTGTTCCTGCGTTTAAACCACAGAGAGATTCCTCACTCCGCTCGGAATGACAAAATATATTACTTTTTCCGCAGGGTGTTCAGCCGGTCTGCTTTTTGATCTTCGTGTAGCGGGCAGAAGTCAAAAGAAGACAGGCTGAAGCCCGTCCTACTCAAACGCTTCGCGGGCTTTGCCTTTTGCCTGCCCTTCCCAGCGGTACATTTCGTCCTGCGGCAAACCCATTTGCGCGAGCACGCGGTAGACGTATTGCGCGACGAGATCGTCGATCGTTTTCGGCTGGTGATAAAACGACGGAATCGCCGGCATGATCACGGCGCCCGCCTGCTGCGCGCGCAGCATGTTTTCGAGATGAATCCGGCTGAACGGCGTGTCGCGCACGCACAGCACGAGGCGCCGGCCTTCTTTGAGGCAAACGTCGGCGGCGCGCGCGATCAAGTCGTCGCTCGTCCCCGCGGCGATCGTCGCGAGCGTGCCCATCGAGCACGGGATCACCACCATCGCATCCACCGAATAGCTGCCCGAGGCAATCGATGCGCCCACATCTTTGTTCGGCAGCACTTCCGTTTTGGCCGCGCGCCCGCCGACGAGCAGAGACGGCAGCTTTTTTGCGTCGGTCGTGGCGATGTTCAATTCGTGGGCCAGGAGACGCGCGCCCGTGTCCGTGACCACCAGGTGGATCCGCGCCACGCGCGCATCGGCTTCGAGCATCCGCAGTGCTGCCTGCGCCAGGACCGCCCCCGAAGCTCCGGTGACACCTACAACGATCGTCTTGTGTTCCGCCTGGTTCATAGTTTGCACGGGAAGTTTCAGTCTAGACACCCGCTCGCACCAAAGTCAAGAAATCGAGAGTGGCTGTCCTACAAAATCCTCGAATTGAATTACCGTTAACTGGCGGCCCCAATTTGGCCCAAATGATGCAAGAGATGTCTCAAATAGTCGTCGGCGAGAAACCGCAACGTCACGGGCTTGTCCTCGCCGATTCGGCATTTCGCTTCGAGCTTGTCTGCGGGCAGGTGCGCGATCACGTGAGCGAGATAGAGATTGTAATTCGTCCACAGCGTGACCAGGAGAGGCCAGGGCACGCTTTGAACTTCTTGCACACGCACGCAGCCGTCCTGGTCGTAGTGCGGAAATTCAAGAGAGCCCTGCAGCGATGCCCGGACAAATCGCTGGTGATTGTTGGAAGCGGAGTCGATCAGGTGTCCGAGGACTTGTTTGCGGGACCAGCCGCCTTTCAAGGCCGGCGTGGCGCTCTCCGCTTCGGAAACATGTCGAAGTTTTCCCTCTGCCGACTGGATTGCTCTCACTAATTTTTCGCTCAACTCTTTCATTGGTCCTCCCCATAATTTTCCAGGATCCAGCCTGGGTCTGGGGGGCTGCGAAAAAAACTCACAACTTTGTCATTCCGAGGCGCGCTGCGCGCCGAGGAATCTCTCTTTTCATGAGTATAAACCAAAGAGAGATTCCTCACTTCGTTCGGAATGACAAAATGGACTGCTTTTTCTGCACGCTTTCAGGCCGCAAAAGCACCTTCATTACGCCCGGTTGCTGCGCGTAACGGATCGCTTGCGCCGCATCCTTCAAGGGAAAGACGCGTGAAATCAATGCGCGCGGGTCCACTCTCTGTGAGCGCAGAAGCGCAAGCGCGCGCGGAAAAGGGCCGCAGCGCGAACCGATGACGGTCAACTCCTTCACGACGATCGGCCAGGTTTCGACATCGGCGGCGCCGTGAAATGTGGATTTCAGGACCAGTGTTCCACGTGGAACAGTGATGCGCTGTGCCAGGGCCAGGCCCGAGGGTGAGCCCGTCGCTTCAACGGCGAGTGAAAATTGGTTCGAACGTTTCGCGTGGGGAGAGGTGACCTTTACCGTCGCGATGCCCGCAATGCGCGCAAGGCGCAGCTTGCTCGCGTGCTTGCCGATCATGACGACACGCAAGCCTGCCGCGCGCAGCACGCGTGCGACGAGTTGCGCGAGCTTGCCGTCGCCGATCACGGCCGCTTCCTGGTGCTCGCGAATGTCTATCTGTTCCAGAATTTCGCACGCTGCGGCCAGCGGCTCGGTGAAGACGGCGGCCTCATCGGGAATGCCTGCGGGCACGCGATGCAGGTTCACGACGGGCAGCGCGAGGTATTCGGCGAACGCGCCGTCGTGTCCGAGGATTCCCAGCACGCGCCGCCGCGCGCAGTGCGTCGGAATTCCGCGGCGGCAATAGCTGCACTGTTTGCGGAAACCCAGTCCCGCGCACGCCAAATTAATTTCGCCGACGACGCGGCGGCCGATCCAGCTGCGATCCTTCGCGCTCGCGACGCGGACGACATCGCCCACAAATTCGTGGCCCAACGTGCCGTGGAAATTGTGGTAGCCGCGCAGAATTTCGATGTCCGTGTTGCAGATTCCGGCGAGGCGCACGCGCACGAGAGCCCAGCCCGGCTTCAGTCGGGGCAGCGGCCTTTGAACGACCCTGACTCGATTTCGATGTGTGACGGCCGCCAGCATGGGCGAGCATTTGAGCACAGGCAGAAGAGGCGGGCAAGGCAGGCTTGGGTGGCGCACGCTTCAGCTTGCGG
The DNA here is from genome assembly GCA_035483715.1 of Candidatus Acidiferrum sp. Classification (GTDB taxonomy): domain Bacteria; phylum Acidobacteriota; class Terriglobia; order Acidiferrales; family UBA7541; genus Palsa-360. Next base: position 13,953 of record DATHPN010000124.1, on the reverse strand, counting down.
GGGTTGGTACCGGCAATAACCAAACCCCGCAAGCTGAAGCATGCGCCACTCAAAAGCGAAGGGCACGGCGAACCGTGCCCTTTGTGGAATTCAGGATCGGACAACCCGCCTAGCTGCAGCCCGACGTGCCGCCGCAATTTTCGCATTTGTAGCAGGCGCCGTTGGGGGTCATGAGCATGCCGCACTCGGAGCAGGTGGGCGCGCCGTCGAACATGGGGCGCGATTCACTGCGAGCGTTCATCGCCAGCGATCCCGCGCCTGCCGGAGAGGGATCGTCGTCGGCGATCGGGATCATCGAGGGGGGCACGGCGGGCGTGGCCGTCACAGTGGCAACCGGCAAGGTTGTGTCGCCGTTGTGCGTGAGATAGTCGGGAGAAATGAAACGGCCGCCGAGCCAGCGCGCGATGTAGTCCAGCACGGATTTGGCGTACGGGATGGCCGGATGGCCGGTGTAGCCGGCGGGCTCGAAACGCGTGTTGATGAATTTGTCGACCAGGGCCTTGAGCGGCACGCCGTATTGCAAACCGATGGAAACGGAAAGCGCAAAGCCGTCCATGAAGCCGGAGAGCGTCGAGCCTTCCTTGGCCATCTTGATGAAAATTTCGCCGGGCTCGCCTGTCTCGTACATGCCGACGGTGATGTAGCCTTCATGGCCGCCGATGGAAAATTTGTGCGTGATCGAAGAGCGCTCGCTCGGCAGCTTGCGGCGATGCGCGCGGATGAAGAGCTCGCGTTGTTCGGCGACGCCTGAGGAGGTCTCCGCCGGCTTGGCTGCAGCGGCGGCAGGCTGAGTCTGCTGCGCGGTGTCCTTCTTATCGCCCGCGGCGGAAAGCGGCTGCGAGCCTTTGGAGTTGTCGCGATAAATCGCCACGGCCTTCACGCCCAGCTTCCAGGACTCGATGTACGCCTGCATGATGTCTTCGATCGTGGAATCCTCGGGCATGTTGATGGTCTTGCTGATGGCGCCGGAGAGAAAGGGCTGGGCCGCCGCCATCATTTTCAAGTGGCCCCGCCAGGCGATGGAGCGCCCGCCCGGGGCGGCGAGGGAACAATCGAAAATCGGCAAGTGCTCGGGTTTGAAGCCGGGCGCGCCCTCGATCCTGCCGTTGCGGTCCACGTAGGAAACGATCTGCGAAGTTTCCTCGGGCGAGTAGCCGAGCTTCATGAGCGCGGCCGGGACGGTGTTATTTACTATTTTAATAACTCCGCCGCCGACCAGCTTCTTGTATTTCACGAGGGCCAGGTCGGGCTCGATGCCGGTCGTGTCGCAGTCCATCATGAAGCCGATGGTGCCGGTGGGCGCGAGCACGGTGACCTGCGAATTCTTGTAGCCGAATTTTTCGCCGAGCGCCAGGGCCTGGTCCCAGGAATATTGCGCGGCGCCGAGCAGCGAGGGCTGCACGTTTTCGGGCTTGATGGGCCGCAGCGAATCGCGGTGCATGCGAATGACGTCGAGCATCGGCTCGCGATTAGCGGCATACCCGGCGAACGGTCCCAGGCGCTCGGCAATGCGCGCGGACTGCGCGTAGGCTTCTCCGCACATGAGCGCGGTAACCGCGCCGGCCATGTCGCGCCCGCCGTCGGAGTCATACGGCAGCGCCATGGACATCAGGAGCGCGCCCAGATTGGCGTAACCGAGGCCCAGCGGGCGGAACCGGTGCGAATTCTCGGCGATCCTCGGCGTCGGGTAGCTGGCGTTGTCCACCAGAATTTCCTGTGCCGTGATGGTGATGTCCACGGCGCGGCGGAAGGCTTCGACATCGAAAGATCCGTTGGCGTTTAGGTATTTCATCAGGTTGAGCGAGGCGAGGTTGCACGCCGTGTCGTCCAGGAACATGTATTCCGAGCAGGGATTCGAGGCGTTGATACGCGCGGTGGTTTTGCTCGTGTGCCAGCGGTTCACCGTGGTGTCGTACTGCATGCCGGGATCGCCGCACTGCCAGGCGGATTCGGCCATGCGGTGCAGCAATTCGCGCGCGCTGAATTTTTCGAAGGGATTGCCGTCATTGACGTTGCGCGTCCACCAGTCGCGATCGTCCTCGACCGCCTGCATGAATTCATCGGTGACCCGGACGGAGTGGTTGGCATTCTGGAAAAAGATCGAGGAGTAGGCTTCGCCGTCAATGGCCGGGTCGTAGCCCTGCTCGATGAGGACGCGCGCCTTGCGCTCCTCTTTCATCTTCGAGTCAATGAACTCGACAATGTCCGGATGATCCACGTTCAGGATCACCATCTTCGCGGCGCGGCGCGTCTTGCCGCCGGATTTGATGACGCCGGCGAAGGCGTCAAAGCCTTTCATGAAGCTTACGGGTCCGGAGGCGATTCCGCCGCCGGAGAGCGTTTCGCGGCTGCCGCGCAGCGTGGAAAAATTCGTGCCCGTGCCCGAACCCCACTTGAACAGCATGCCCTCGGTCTTGGCCAGGTTCATGATCGATTCCATGTCGTCCTGGACCGAGTTGATGAAGCAGGCCGAGCACTGCGGCTTGGCCTGGACGCCGACGTTGAACCAGACCGGAGAATTGAAAGCCATCTTCTGCTCGACGAGCAGGTGCGTCAGTTCGTCGCGGAAGGCGTCGCGCGCGGGAGCGTTTGCGAAGTAGCCGCCCTTCTCACCCCAGCCGACAATCGCGTTCACCACGCGGCCGATGAGCTGGCGGACCGAATTTTCGCGCTCGGGCGTGTTGAGCTTGCCGTGAAAATATTTCGATGCGACGATGTTGGTCGCAGTCTGCGACCAGCCCTTGGGCACTTCCACATCTTCCTGGCGGAAAATCGCTTTGCCCTTTTCGTTGGTGATGAGCGCCACGCGGCGCTCCCACTCCACCGCGTCAAACGGCGGGGTGCGGCCGTCCGTGAAATACCGCTCGAATTCGAGCCCCGTGCGAACCTGAACATCCGCAGGCGTGGCCGTGCCCACCCGCAATGCCGTCTTGTCGTTCAAAGCCATTTTCGTATGTGACATCATCGCCTCCGCGCAGGTAGGCTCCCCCGCGCAGAGGGAACCCTTATATTTTACTCCCGAAATGCGTGGCTGGGAGCACGCAGTTCCCTGATTCTCAGCAGGTCACTGCTCAATTCAAATTTTTAAGGCCGGGAATTCACGAGCATTTCTCTACGGGCTCAAAAGTTCACTTGCCGCATTCCGCGTAAAAGTGGAGTCCGCTGCCGAAAAATGAAAAAGCCTCCCTGTGCGCATCGCCCCGGCCGCTTGGGGCTTTGGCGTTGCGCGATCCCTCACCGGCCGCGCTGGGAGCGGCGGCCACGGGGAGTGAAAGAGAGCCTCCTCGATGTCTCCATGAATCCCGACAGGTTGCGTCAATCGACCTTGCGTTGCTCCCGGGGGTGAATGGGCCGCTCGCTTGTCGAATCACGATCCCTGAATCCGAGGGCGCAATGTAATCAAGAGAGAAAAATCTGTCAAGGGGGAAATGCATGCGGAAGCACAAAATCTTGTTGCCGCGTGCTCAAACTATCTATCCCTAGTGGTACGGTTCCTCGGAGACACTAACCGGAAAAACCCTGGCGCACCGGAAATCTCTCATCGCTCCCTCTGGAACTGTAACACACCGTCCCTGTGGAAAGTAAAGCAATGGCATTTTCAAAATCGCGCCACGATGAAAAGTCCTGCGCCGATTGCTACCGCGTCTTCCAGACAAGCGATCACGAAGTCCGGAACTTTCAGCGCTTTTACCAGCCGCGTGCGAACCTGGTAGCCGCCAAACGCTCCGGCAACGCCACCGGCCGCACCGAGTACCGCGCCGATGGCAATGGATTGCGCGCCCGCCACCGCGACGGCCGCGCCGCACAGCGCGCCGAGGACGATGCGAGCGATTAGACCCGGCGGCGCGGTCCGGCTAGGAGTGGAAGGAAGCTGATCGGCAATCAACTCGACGAGCGCCAGCAGAGTGAAGACCGCAATGGCGGCGGTCGAATCCATGAAACGGAGAATAGTCTGGTCGAGATGGATCCAGCCCAGATGCGCGGCCCAGGCCACGACGGCCGGGGCGGTGAGAGAACGCAAGCCCGAAACGACGCCAATCAGAAATGCCAGAAGCAGAACGAGAGCGGGGGCCATGGTCATCTCCTCTGAATGCGGAATCGCAACCGCGACGTGGTTCAAACCAATCGCGTCTCGATATCAATTTCCGATGTAAGGGTTCGATGGACCGGGCATTTGTTGGCAATCTCCAGCAGCTTGGATCGCTGTTCGTCGGTCAGCTTCCCGACAAAGTGAATGTCGCGTTCGATTCGATCGAGCATTCCCTCTCTGGTTTCGCAGTCGGCGCAATCGGCGGCGTGGATCTTGGAGTGCCGCAGATGGACGGTTACCTCGTCGAGCGGCCAAGCTTTGCGGCGGGCATACATCGCCACGGTCATCGAAGTACATGCGCCCAATGATGCCAGCAGCAGATCGTAGGGAGACAGCCCGGTATCCGTGCCGCCCGCGGACGCCGGCTCATCGGCAACCATTCGGTGCCGGCCCGCGTGAATTTCCTGCGCGAATCCGGCGGCGCTGCCTCGGACAACCACGCTTCGTGCGTCTACTTTTTCCATGGTCCTCACCGCGTTAAATGTTCAGGCCTGAATTCTTCTTCACGCCGACGCCTGCTGGCTGCGTTGCAGGAACGCGAGCAGCTCCGCATTGATCTGGTCCTTGTGAGTGGAGCAGATGCCGTGCGGCGCGCCCGGAATGATTTTCAGCGTGGCGCCCTTGACCAGCTTCGCGGAAAGCATCGCCGAGTCAGAGATGGGCACGATCTGGTCGTCGTCTCCATGAAGAATGAGCGTCGGAACGTCGATTTTCTTGAGGTCTTCGGTGAAATCCGTTTCAGAGAAAGCCTTGATGCAGTCATAGGCCGCTTTTAATCCGCACAGCATCCCCTGAAGCCAGAAGGAATTGCGCAAGCCTTGCGAGACTTTTGCGCCGTCGCGGTTGGCGCCATAGAAGGGCACGCTCAAATCCTTGAAAAATTGGGAGCGATCGGAGTGCACCGCGGCGCGAATCTGGTCGAACGTCTCCATCGGCAAGCCGCCGGGATTCGCCTGCGTTTTGAGCATCAGCGGCGGCACTGCGCCGATCAGCACAGCTTTGGCGACGCGCTTCGTGCCATGGCGGCCGATGTAGCGGGCGACTTCGCCGCCACCGGTCGAATGGCCGACATGGATGGCGTTGCGCAAGTCGAGCGCTTCGACGAGCGCGGCGAGGTCGTCGGCATAGGTGTTCATCTCATTGCCCCTCCAGGGCTGGCTGGAGCGGCCATGGCCGCGACGGTCATGCGCGATGCAGCGGTATCCGTGGTCAGCCAGAAACAGCAGCTGATCTTCCCAGGCGTCCGCGCTCAGCGGCCAGCCGTGACTGAAAACTACGGGCTGCCCCGCGCCCCAATCCTTAAAATAAATCTGCGTGCCATCTTTGACCGTGATCGTCGGCATGGAATGTCCTTTTTTCCGGATTAACTTTTGCAGCGTGTAACGCAAATTGGGCCGGGGGAAATATCGTGCACGATTTCAGCTCGATTGCAGATCTCCAGCCGGGCGCGTAGCATTGCGATCTTGAATGGATCCGCCGCCGAAATCAATCCTTGGCGGTCGCGGAACCGGCGGCGATGAAACCGATGCTCAGCCGATTGCCGGTGGGCGTCGACTGGTATTCGAGCGCGTCGGCAAACCGGCGCAACAGGCGGATGCCCTGGCCACCCACACCAGTGTCATCGAGCGCATTCAACGCCGGCAACTCCGGCGCCTCCACGGGGTTGAAGGGGGGCGCCTCATCCTCGACGGAAAATATATAGTAATCTTTTCGGGGGCTGGCGAAGCGGACGGCGATGGAATGGCCCGCTTGGCCAGAGTATCCGTGCCGGATGATGTTCGAGAGGACTTCTTCCAGGCAAAGATTCATGGCGAACTGCGTGTTCGCCGGAATTGCGTGCCGCGAAGCCAGGCGCTCGATCCACGGGAAAATCTGCGCCAATTCGGACATCCGGCTTCGCAATTCCAGACGCTCTCTGGTCGTGTCCATGCCGTTCCCAGTCATAACGCGTGCTGGTCCTTCCGGCAATCCATACGGGGGTTATTGTAGCGCGGCGATGGCGTTTTGAAGTTCGTGATGGATGGGGATCATGGCGTCCACGCCGCTGGTCTTCAAAACTTTTTCGACCATTTCGTTCGGGCCAAAAAGCACGATCTTGCCCCCGCGGCCCTTGATGGCGCGCGCCGGAGCGACCAGGGCGCGCAGTCCCATCGATCCGAGGAATGAAACTTTCTGCAGGTCGACGAGCACAGCCGTCTTTGTGCCCGCAATCACGTTCATGCGCATATCCACGGCTGCCGCGCCCTCGATGTCCAGGCGCCCTTCCAGAATGACCCTGGTGATTCCGCCGTTGAGCTCTTCTGTAGAGATTGGCATTTCTTCACCCCCTACCCTGATTCGCTAAAACCGCGAAAATGCCCGTAGAATTTCTCCAGCGAATCGCGAAAATGGATGTGCAGGGCAAACCCCATCTTACTCCAGCGATTGTTACAGGATCGTTACAGCGCCAACTCCCCTTCCTCCAGCGGCAGGATGAGTTGCGTGCCCGGAAAGTGTGGGAATTTAAACACACAATTGGAAGTGCGTGAAGCGCTTGGAGGAAAAAAGTGCGCGGCGGCTCATCGGTATATGGGCCGCCGCGCGATTGAGGAATCACGGACCGGGCGAGAGTTTATCTCGGCGCGGTCTTTTCGTTGTGCTTCTCGTTGTAGATCTGGCGGCTGGCGTTATTCTGACGCTGATTGATGTTCTTTTTTTCCTGCGGCGTGAGTTTTCCGCCGTTTGCCGCGCGATCCGCGGCGATGTGCTTGTTGATGTTCTGCTCGTGATTTTCGGCCTTGGCGGCTTCCGAGGGAGACATCTGCCCGCTGGCCACGCCGTTGGCAATCCGCTGCTGCTGCAAATTGCGCCGCGCGCCAACCTCATTGTTGCCGTAGGTTGTCGTATTGGCGTTGTGCTTGTCGTTGTAGATCGACTTGCTGAGGTTATTCTGCTGCTGGTTGACTTGCCCGCGTTCCTGGGGCGTCAGCCTGCCGCCATTTGCGGCGCGGTCGTTGTGAATTTCCTTGTTGAGGCCGGCTTCGCGGTTCTCCAGGTTCTTGGTTTCGCCGGCCGTCAGTTGGCCCGAGGAGATGCCATTGGCGATGCGGCCCTGCTGGTTGAAGCGTCGCCCATTGACGGAGTCCATGGCCACATTGCCGGGCCGGCCGTGATTGACAGATGCCAATTGATTGTTATCCGAGCGGGCCGCCTGTTCATGGGAAAGCTGGTTGGCCGTCGGCTGGAAATGATTTTCGTGTTCGTACGATTGTTCCGCTGCTGTGGGGGTGGCCCTTGCTCCGCCCTCGCCGTTGAAGCTGTAGTGATTGTTCTTGATAGTCGTGTTGTTAACGACGGTGCGGTCGATATAGGTGTTGTGCACTATGGTCGTGTTCACGTTCATGACCGCCGTGTTATAGGCGAAGCGCCCGCCGGCCCAGCGCCCTCCCCAGAATCCGACGCCGCCATATCCATATCCGTAATTAATCCCGCCATAGAATCCGACGTGCGGTCCCCAGTAACCGGCATGCCAGCCATACAAGCCGCCCGCGAAGCCCCAGTAGCCCGGCGTCCAAAACACGCCTACGCGCGGCGGCGCGACCCACACGCCCGGAACCCAGTAGTATCCCTCACCCCGCCAGCCCCAATAGCCGGGAGTCCACATATACCCTTCCACCGGGCAAGGCGGCTGCGCGTAGACCGGCAACGCCGGCGGCCCAATGGCCACCGAGATGGCTACTTGGGCGAACGATGCAGCAGGAACCAGGCACAGCACGAAAAGGAAAAGGAGAATTTTGGGTGTCAGAACCTTTCGCATAAATAGCCCCTCCTTGGGCATTCCTGACCTGTGAATCACCATGGAATCAAATTTCGTTGACCGGGATCCTTCGTACCTCTGAGAATTCGAGCGCAGCCCTGATTCCGTTGGCCCACAAAACTGCCAGTGGGGCTGAGCTGAACCCAGGTCCGGTGTCATTCATCTTATTCAACACGGCTCGCGGGAAAATGTCTCTCAGGGAAGCCCCCGGGGTGCCCTGAGGGTCAATAGGTGCTCTTATATGCTCCTTTGAGCAGGGAGGCAAGGGCAAGGTGGCCGGGCTTGGGCTGCAGAACCGCTGATTGCAACGGATGGTATACTAGCCGACTCATATGGCGAAACTGACACAGGATGGCGCCACAAGCATCTCGCCCGAGGTGCTGGCGGGGTACGAGCCGGTCATCGGTCTCGAAGTCCACGTCCAGTTGAAGACCTTGACCAAAGCCTTCTGCGCTTGTTCCACGCGCTTCGGCGATCCGCCGAATTCGAACACTTGCCCGGTCTGCCTGGGTTTGCCGGGGGCGCTGCCTATGCTGAACAAGCGGGCGGTGGAACTGGGCATCCGTGCGGCGCTGGCGCTGCATCTGCAAGTGCAGGAATTCTCGCGCTTCGCGCGAAAAAATTATTTTTATCCGGACTTGCCCAAAGGCTACCAGATTTCCATGTACGAACTGCCGCTGGCCACGAACGGTTACCTGGAGATCGAGCACGACGGCCAGGTCAAGCGCATCGGCATCACGCGCCTGCACCTCGAGGATGACGCGGCGAAAAATCTGCACGAAGGATTTTCGGATTCAGCGGAAAAAAGCTACGTGGACTACAACCGCGGCGGCACGCCCCTGGCGGAAATTGTTTCCGAGCCGGACCTGCGCTCGCCGACCGAGGCTCATGCGTATCTGACCGCGCTCAAGGAAGTGATGCTGTACACCGAAGTGAGCGACGTCAACATGGAAGAAGGTTCGCTGCGCTGCGACGCCAACATCAGCGTGCGGCGGCGCGGCGCGGAAAGATTGGGCACCAAGGCCGAAGTGAAAAATCTGAATTCCTTCCGCTACCTGCAGCGCGCGCTCGAATATGAAATCGAGCGGCAAATCGGCGTGCTCGAATCCGGCGGAAAGATCGTGCAGGAGACGCGCCTCTGGAATGTGGCGGGTGGACGTACCGAGCCCATGCGATCGAAGGAATTCGCGCACGACTACCGTTATTTTCCGGAGCCGGACCTCTTGCCCGTGCGCGTCAGTGCCGCATGGCGCGACGAAATCGCGCGTGCGATGCCCGAACTGCCGGACGCGAAACGCAAACGGTTTTTGCGGGAGTATGGAATCACTCCCTATGACGCCGGGGTGCTGGCGTCCACGCGGGAACTTGCGGATTATTTTGAAGCTGCGGCACGCGCGGGCGCGCCGGGCAAGTCGGCGTCCAGCTGGATTCAGGTCGAGCTGCTGCGCCTCTTGAAAGACACGGGGAAAGAAATTTCGGAAAGCCCCGTGCCGGCCACGGAACTCGCGGCCTTGATTGCCAGGGTCGAGAGCGGCGAAATCAACGCGGCCACGGGCAAGAAAGTTTTCGCGCGCATGTTTGAGACGGGCAAATCCGCTGCGGAAATCATCGCCGCGGAAGGATTCGCGCAAGTGAGCGACACGGGCGAGATCGAGCGCTGGTGCCGCGAAGTGATTGAGAAAAACCCGGACAACGTGGCCAAGTATCGCGCGGGCAACGAGGGCGTGTTCAAATTTTTCGTCGGCCAGGTGATGCGCTCCTCGCGTGGGCAGGCCAACCCGCAAACGGTGAATCACACGCTCAAGCGTCTGCTTGCGTGATGCATTGATTAGCCCAGGCGATCTTGCCTGTGCGGTTTTTGCGATCGTCATTGGTTGGGTCGCCTGTGCATGCGGTTTACAAATTCGCACAGGCAAGAATGCCTGCGCTACTCGAGAGCAGATGCTGGAAGGAGTATTTCCATGATGAAGGAAGGCGATCCGGCTCCGGAGTTCCGGCTTCCCGCGGACGACGGGCGCGAGATTTCGCTGAAGGACTTGCGCGGCAAGCACGTTGCGCTCTATTTTTACCCCAAGGCCAGCACGCCCGGCTGCACGACGGAAGCCATCGAATTTCGCGAATTGAAGCGCGAATTCGACAGGCTCAACACCATCATCCTCGGCTGCAGCGCGGATTCGGTCGCGTCGCAGGCGAAATTCAAGCTCAAGCAGAAGCTGAATTTCCCGCTGCTCAGCGATCCGGACTTTACGGTGATCGAAGCGTATGACGCGCGCCGCATGAAGAGTTTTCTGGGGAAATCCTACCTGGGGATCGTGCGCAGCACGGTCCTGATCGGCCCCGACGGCAAGGTGGAGAAAATCTGGTCCACTGCCAAATCCAAAGGCCACGCCGCCGAGGTAGTGGAAGCCCTGAAATCGCTGCAATAAAAGTAGCGCAGGCTTCAGCCTGTGGGGGTTGATCTTTGCAAGGACGAACCCCCACAGGCTGAAGCCTGCGCTACGAAACCCGTCACAACGTCGTGTGAAATGCGCCTTCGCGTTCTTCGATCAGAAGATTGTCAATCAGACGAGTGGCGCCGATGCGCACGGCCAGCAACGCAAGACAAGCGCCGCGCACGCGCGTCACGGATTCGAGCGTTTCCGCGTCAACCAGTTCCACATATTCGGGCTCGGCGAGCGGTTCCGTTCTGAGCATTTCGCGCATCGCGGCCCTGAGCCGCAGCGCGTCGCGCTCTCCGCGTGAAATGGAGGCGCGCGCCCCGTCCAGCGCGCGGAACAGAATTGTGGCGGCGCGCCGTTCCCCGGGTTTCAGGTAGGCGTTGCGCGACGACATCGCCAATCCGTCCGGCTCGCGCACGATCGGGCCGACCACAATTTCCGAGTCCAGGTGCAAATCCCGCGCCATCTGCCGGATGATTCGCGCCTGCTGCGCGTCCTTGCGGCCGAAAAAAGCCTTCCGCGGTTGAACGATTTCGAGCAGCTTGAGCACCACCGTGGCGACGCCGCGGAAATGCCCGGGCCGCACTTTCCCTTCCAGGCGCTCGGAGAGTCCCTCGACATTTACCCAGGTGCGAAATCCTGGTGGATAAATTTCCGAAGCCTCGGGTGCAAACAAATAATCTACGCCCGCGTCCTCGAGTTTTTTGCTGTCCGCCTCGAGCGTGCGCGGATATTTCTGGAAATCTTCGCCGGGGCCAAACTGCGCGGGATTCACGAAGATGGAAGCGATCACCGGCTGGCATTCGGCGAGAGCCGCGCGGACGAGCGACATGTGGCCGGCGTGCAGCGCGCCCATGGTGGGCACGAAGCCGGTCATGCGCCCTTCGGCGCGCGTCTGCCGCGCCACTTGCTTCATCCATTCGATGGTGTGGATGGTTTCCAAGGGGGTTTAGTGGCACATGCTTTAGCTTGTGGGGGTTTGGTCCTTGCAAGGACTACACCCCGCAAGCTAAAGCGTGCGCCACTTCAATCACGCGCGCGCTGCCGCCGCTTGCTCGCGGTAGTACATGATCAGATCCGTCGAGACCGGCTTCACCCCCAGCTGGCGCAACAACGTGACCACTTGCCCACGATGATAGGTGGCGTGATTGCTGACCTGATGCAGACTCTGCCACAGCGGATTGGAGAATTCATCGCCTGCAAAACTCTTGTAGCGGATGACTCGATCCAAATCCTGCTGCCCAAGCTTTGAGACGTAGTCGATATAGTACTGATCCATTTCTTCCAGCTTGGCCCGAACGGAGGCGAGATCGGGATACCCGCCTCCAGATACAAGCGAGGAAGGAGAACGCCCCTGGAAACGCTCGTTCCACACCCATTCGGCGCCGTACAGATGCACGACCGTGTCGCGCACGGAACTGAAACTGGAGCCGAGATTGCGCGTGAATTGTTCGTTGGAGAGCGCGGCGCAGGCATCGAGCAAGCGGCAATGGGCCCAGGCGTTGTATTGGAACAGGAAACGTAGCAGGTCAGACGTAACCATAAGTATCCTCCGCACCGAATTCTAGTACATGATTTTGAATTGCGTGCTTATTTGCGCTGTGCAATCAGCGCGGCGGACTGCTCCGCGCGCGCGTGGTACGACTCTTCGTCGGAAGGAAAAGTTCCCTGCCGCACATCGCGGCAATAATCCGCGGCCGCGCGGGAAATAATCTCTCCCACATCGGCATAGCGCCGCGCGAATTTCGGTTGGTGGCCGAAGCTCAACCCGACCAGATCGTGGATCACCAGGACCTGGCCGTCGCAATCCGGTCCCGCGCCGATCCCGATGGTGGGAATTTTCAACTTGGCCGTGATGCGCGCCGCCAGCTCCCGTGGAATCGATTCGAGCACGATGGAAAACGCCCCCGCGGCTTCCACGGCGCGAGCGTCACGCATCAACTGCTCGCCCGCTTCTTCGGTCTTGCCCTGCACGCGGAATCCTCCGAAGGCGTTCACCGATTGCGGCGTCAGGCCGATATGCCCCATCACGGGAATCTCCGCGTCCACGAATCGCGCGATCAGCTCCATGCGCCGCTCGCCGCCCTCCACCTTGACGGCCTCCGCGCCCGCTTCCTTCACAAAGCGAATGGCATGGCGCACAGCCTCCGCCGGGTCGTCGTGATAGCTGCCGTACGGCATATCCGCCACCAGCAGGGCGCGCCGCGTGCCGCGCCGCGCCGCGCGTGTGCATTGCAGCATTTCTTCAAGCGTGACGGGCAAAGTGCTTTCGTAACCAAGCACCACCATGCCCAGGGAATCGCCGACAAGCAAAATATCCACGCCCGCTTCGTCGAGAAGCCGCGCCGTGGGATAGTCGTACGCCGTGAGACACGTAATTTTTGCCGGGGAAGAATTTTGTGAGGAAACCGCAGACTTGCGTTCGAGAATGCTTGGCACGGTAATCTTACCGTTGCCTGCAGAAGGAGCAACGCTCATGACCGCCTCCGGTGCCGCTCCCTGAATTCGGGATGCAGCCCATCAACGTGAATTCTAGCAGAAAAGGCGCAAGCAAGCCAGTAACTGGCCGCGAATCGCGGGACAGTTCTCCTGAACCGGCTTGCCACAAGCGATTTCGACAAGTCGCCTTGTTCCTCCTCCCAAACACCGTGGTACGCTATAGCGAAATAGAAACGGAAAATTCTCCATCCCTTGAGTCCAGAGGGAGTGGATGCGTCCGCGAATTTTGCGGAGGAAATAAGGAGGCTCACGAAATGATGAACACACCCAGAATCCTCAAGCAGCCGGTCAAATTCGTCCGTGGCGCAGTGTTCCTCGCGGTTCTGCTGCTAAGCCTGCCCATCGTGTGGGCACAGTACCCATTGCAGTATCCTTCCAGTTCACAGGTCACCAAGGACGGCACGGCGATTTTAATCGAGGATTACGCGAACCCTCCGCTGTCGAGCCAGATGGGAGATCATCCCTACCCGCCGCCTATTGATTACAAGGGAATGCTCGCGCGCGTGAACACGCTGCGCTCGGAGCCGGCCAACGCGCCGCTGGCTTCCACACGGTTTTTTGTCGCCGACATGAACGGCAATCTTTATACCCTGGACAAAGTCACGAAGAAATTCGCTCCTTACATCACTTTTCCAGAAATCTTTCCCAAGTACGCCACGGAGCGTTTCGGTTCCGGAGTGTCCGCCATCGTCTTTGATCCGAATTACGCGAAAAACGGAAAATTCTATACCGTTCACGTGGAGGATCCCGCCAAGCCCGGCTCGGCCCAGCCGACCAACGCGCACATGCCGGGCTTGAAACTGGATGGTTATGCGATGACTTCGGTAGTGAATCCCCCGGCAGGCGACGACCAGAACGAATCGGTCCTCATCGAATGGACGGACAACAACATTAAAAATTCCACGTTCGAGGGGACGGCGCGCGAGATTCTGCGCGTAGGTTTCAACAGCATGATCCATCCCATGGGCGATATTCTTTTCGATCCGCTGGCCAAGCCCGGCAGCGCGGATTACGGCAATCTTTACGTTTCCATGGGCGACGGCGGCTCGGGCGAAACTCCGGGGCCCACGCAAACGACGCCCCAGCTCCTGAGCGCTCTGCAGGGAAAAATCCTGAGGATCACGCCGGAC
>DATHPN010000123.1:0-9117 GCA_035483715.1 Candidatus Acidiferrum sp. | reverse complement strand
CATCTTTTTTTCGCCGACCTGGCGCTGAAGCAGGACGATTTCGGCAGCGTGCTTCCCGAATACGGCGCCGTGGTGTTCGACGAAGCGCACGAGATCGAGGACGTTGCCAGCGATTTCTTCGGCCGGCAGATTTCCAATTATCGCTTCGATGAACTGGCGCGCGACGCCGAGTTGGCTGCGCGGGTCACAAAGGCCGGCGGCGCCACGCTGCAAAAGCAAATCACGCGGATGCGCGAACGCGCCCGCAGCTTTTTCGAGGCCTTCCCGGCGCGCGAGGGCCGTTTTCCGTTCGACAAAACGCAGCGCGCCGGATTCCTCGAACAAAACATGGAAGCCTACGACGCCCTGGTCAACGCGCTGAAAAGCCTGGAAGCGGAAATCGCCTCGCTCCCTTCAAAGCCCGAGGAACTGCTGAACATCGCCCGCCGCGCCATGGAACTTCGCGGCGAATTAAAATTCCTGTTCGAATCAAGCGAAGGGAACTACGTCTACTGGTTCGAACGGCGGAACAAGGGCGTATTCGTCGCGGCCACGCCGATCGACGTGAGCGCCCTCTTGCGCGAGCGCCTGTTCGAGCCGTTCGAAACGATTATTCTCACCTCGGCGACGCTGGCGGTCGAGGGGCGCTTCAATTTCCTGAAGCAGCGCCTGGGCATCAACCTTGCCGCCGAGCGCGTCCTGCCCTCGGAATTCGACTTTGCCGAACAGGCGCTGTTCTACATTCCCGCGACGCTGCCCGATGTGCGCGACGCGGCGTTTCCGGAACGCGCGGCGCAGGAAATCGTCCGGCTGCTCGAGATCACGCAGGGGCGCGCGTTCTGCCTGTTCACCAGCTACAGCCAGCTGAACGATTTATACGAGCGCGTGCGCACGCGCGTGCGCTTTCCGCTGTTGCTCCAGGGCTCTGCGCCGCGCACGGCACTGCTCGAAAAATTCCGCACGACGGAAGGCGCGGTGCTCTTCGCCACTTCCAGTTTCTGGCAGGGCGTGGACGTTCGCGGCGAGCAGCTCTCGTGCGTGATCGTGGACCGCCTGCCGTTCGCTGTGCCTTCAGACCCCATCGTCGCGGCGCGCGTCAAGGCGCTGCAGGAGGACGGCCGCAACGCCTTCGCGGAATACCAGGTGCCCGAAGCGGTGCTGGCGCTCAAGCAGGGCTTCGGGCGGCTGATCCGCTCGCGCACCGATCGCGGCGTTCTGGCCATTCTCGACAACCGCATCCAGCGCATGCAGTATGGTAAAATCTTCATGGAATCGCTTCCGGCCTACGCGACCACCAGGGACATCGCCGCAGTCGAACGGTTCATGCAGAAATAGCACTGCGCCGCAATTCTCACCACACGGTGAATCAAAGACCATTCACCACGAGCGGGATTGCGAAAGACTGCGTGGTGCGGACTTTAGTGGCGCAGGCTTCAGCCTGTGGGGTTTGGGCCTTCTCGCGGAAAAATCCACAGGCTGAAGCCTGCGCCACATTCTTAAGGGAAAATCGATGTTTCAAGTCAGCGTTGACGAGTCTTTTTCCGCGGGGCACGCTCTGCGAGGCTACAAGGGGAAATGCGAAAATCCGCACGGGCACAATTACAAGGTACGCATCATTCTCGAAGGGCCCGGCCTCGATTCCATCGGCCTGCTCTACGATTTCACGCATTTGAAGCGCGTGATCCGCGACATCGTCGAGGGAGTGGACCACAAATTCCTGAACGATCAGGCGCCCTTTGACGCCATCAATCCCTCGGCTGAAAATCTCGCGAAGTTTTTCTATGACCAGACCTCGCGCCAGATGAACGCCATGCCCGAGGGAGCGCGCATTGCGCGCGTAACGGTCTGGGAAACGGACACGACCTCCGCGACTTACTGGCCATAAATTCGGCGGGCCCGCGCCCGCACTGGATATTTTTGCCATGAACCGCTCGTTCCTGATCATCATTCTGCCGGCCATTGCCGTGGGTCTGGGCTATCTATTCATGTTTCATTGGCTTGGATATGCGCTGGAGCCATTTCGTTTTTTAGGAGCGGCGGTTTTGATTGTTGCGGCGGTGATTCTGGTGCAGAGACGTCAGCGCCGGAAAGCCTCGCGCGGGAGCCGTTAGCGCCAACATGACCATCACGGAAATTTTCCGGTCCATCCAGGGCGAAGGCACCCGAGCAGGCCTGCCCTGCATTTTCGTCCGCCTCACCGGGTGTAACCTGCGCTGCACGTGGTGCGACACCGCCTACGCGTTCCACGGCGGCTCGAAAATGAGCGTCGAAGAAGTCCTGGCGCGCGTCGATGAGTTGTCCACCGTTTCGGCGCAGAAACAACGGGGTGTTTCAGCGAATTCGCGGAAACTTTCGCTCGTCGAATTAACCGGAGGCGAGCCGCTGCTTCAGCCCGAAGTAGTCCCACTGTCTCAGAAGCTTTTGGACAGCGGCTATCGCGTCATGGTGGAAACCAGCGGGGAGCGGCCCGTGGCTGCGCTTCCGCGCGAAGTCATCAAAATTGTGGACGTCAAATGCCCGGATTCAGGGGAACCCGGCACGTTCCGCATGGAAAATCTGGAAGCTCTTGACGCCAAGGACGAAATCAAATTCGTGATCTCCAGCCGCCGCGATTATGAATTCTCGCGGGAGTTTACGGTGCAACACGATCTGGCGCGGCGCGTCCATCAAGTGATATTTTCCCCGGTGCACGCCGACCCCGGGGGCGCCTGGCCGGGCATGAACGCACAGGATCTGGCCGGGTGGATTTTGGCGGACGGATTGCCGGTACGGTTAGGACTGCAAATTCATAAATTCATCTGGCATCCGGCCACTCGCGGCGTATAGACTGCGAGGTCCAGGATTGCATCCAACAAAAGAGAGGAAGTGTCTGTTCCAGCCATGAGTCGGAGACCCAAGGCGGTGGTCCTGTTAAGCGGAGGAATGGACTCCTGCGTCACAGCCTCGCTAGCGCGAGAGACCCATAACCTGGCCCTGGTGCACGCAAGTTATGGCCAACGTACCGAGCGGCGAGAGCGGCAGGCGTTCCATGAAATCGCGGATTTTTATGGCGTTCGCGAGCGCCTGGTCGTCCAGTTGGACCACTTCGCGCAAATCGGCGGCTCGGCCCTGACCGACTCCCGCATCGCCGTGCCCGAAGGACAAACAGGGGCGCCAATTGGACGGAACGAAATTCCCCCCACATACGTCCCATTCCGTAACGCGCATTTCCTTGCGGTTGCGGTAAGCTGGGCGGAGGTCATCGGGGCTACAGCTGTCTTTATCGGCGCGGTCGCGGAAGACAGTTCCGGTTATCCGGACTGCCGGCCGGAGTATTATCGCGTTTTTCAGCAACTGGTGCGTGAAGGAACGCGCCCCGACACTCATATCGAAATTGTGACACCTGTCATAGGTATGAGAAAATGGGAAATCGTAAAGAAGGGCATGGAATTGGGCGCGCCGCTGGATCGAACCTGGTCCTGCTACCAGTTTGAAGATGCGGCCTGCGGCGCGTGCGATAGTTGCCGGCTGCGGCTCAGTGCGTTTGCCGAAGCAGGGATCGGCGATCCTATCGCCTATCGGGTCCGAGTTGAGAGATAATAACGAACCGTGCGGGTAACTCCCCGCGCGGATCTGCGTTGCTAGGAGGCAGTGAAGATCATGAACCGAATGAATGCAATCAAGGTGGCAGCCTCGTTCGCGCTGCTCGCCGGTCTGCTGGTGGCGTGGCCGGCCCCGGCCGCCTACGCGCAAGGGGGCACTCTGCAGGGGACGGTGTTCGATTTGACCGGTAAACCCTACCCCGACGTTACAATTTCGATCAAAAACATTGAAACCAACAAAGAAACTACCGCCACGTCTGATGCCAAGGGTCACTACTCGGCGCCCGGCCTGGCCGCTGGAACCTACAATATCGATGTGAAGGCCAAAGACAAAGACCAGAAGGACATGCTCCTTTATCAGACAGGCATAAAGCTTGCGGCCGGCACAGTTCCTACATTCGACATCAATTTGAAGGAACTGCAGGAACAAGGCAAACTTGCTGCCGTCGAGGCTGAAAGGAAGCGGCAGGAGGCGGAACAGCAGTTTCAGGCGCTGAAGACCCACTACGATGCTGGCATTGCCGCGATCGAACAAATGAAAGCCGCCCAGACGAAGCTGGCGCAGACCCCGAAAGACCAGCAGGATCCCGTTAAGGCCCAGATTTCTACGGCTGGAGGCACGGCTGTAACGGAACTCTCCGCCGCCCTGGAATTGGAGAAGCCGGAAGATCCAAACCGCCCCATCGTTTTGTCCCGGTTGGGTGAAGCGTATGAGAGCATGGGCAAGTGGCAGGAGGCTGCGGATACCTATCAAAAAGCCATCGCATTGAAACCGGACGTCGCCGCCAATTACAACAACTTGGGTAACGACCTGGCCAAACTCGGGAAAGTCGACGATGCCCGAGTCGCGTATCAAAAATATGTGGACTTGAACCCGACCGATGCGGCGCTGGCATGGCGCAATTTCGGAACCGTGCTCTACAACTCCAACCGCATGAAGGAATCCATCGAACCGCTGCAGAAAGCCACGACGCTCGATCCGAAAAACGCGACGGCTTGGCTGTTACTGGGCATCGCCATGGTCAACACCATGGAATTCAAGACCGTGGGCGACAAAATCACACCTGTGATGCAGCCCGGCACGGTGGAAGCGTATCAGCACGCGATTGACCTGGATCCGAACGGACCGATCGGCGCGCAGGCCAAGCAAGGTCTGGAGTCCTTGCAGGCCATGGGAGTCGGCATTACCACGAAGATCGGTGAGGCGCCTCCCAAGGCCAAGAAGAAGTAATTATCCTCTTTTCATGAATCGCGCGATGGGACCGGCTGAACCGGACCCATCGCGCATTTTCATTTTCTTCCAACATTAGTTGAACGAAAATCCGTGTTGTCCCACGGCGAAATTTGGGACGAAATCAGTTAAATTCATCTCGTCAACGAAGAGTTGATTCCGATGCGAAGAGTCGCCGAGCCGTGCTTGCTCGAAGTTAAGAAACCCGCTGCGCCCGTGCTCGATGTCCTGGGGAAGATTGGTCGGGAATCAATACGAAACCGCACGGACACTCTTTCATCTTGTCAAATTGATCGAATTATTAAAATGGCGCGCGCGAAAAAATCAGAGCGCTAACGCTTGCGGTCCGAATAATCATCGACTCGAAATTATCGCTTCTGAGATGAAAAGATACGGATTGCAGTTAGCGTTGACAGTTGTCCACTCGGCCGTTAATCCTTGCAACCCGAGCGGCCGCGGTCAGAAATGGGTGAGCGTGCCGGTGATCTTAGTTCGCCGCAGGGCCCAGGAAAAAATCGCGAAGGAGATCGGCAGAAGAATGGCCGCGAACAAAACTAATCCCGCGATGGACGGCAACAATTCACGCGTGGAGGCATGGCCGAGGATCGCGGCCCGCATTCCTTCCAGCGAATACGTGACCGGAATGAGCCGCGCCACGTGCTGCAACCACACCGGCAGCACGGAAATCGGATACAACATTCCTCCCAACACGGAAGAGAGACCGAGGATGGCCCAATTCACAGGATTGCCTCGCTTGAAGATCAGCAGATAGCTCGCGCTCAGGATGCCCAGCCCGGAAAACGCCAGAACCGAGGCCCCCAGCACCAGCAGTGCGCCCAGCCAGTTGGCTCCCCGCAAGGGAAAGCCGAAGAGGACGGCGCCCCAGCCGATGTAAATCGTGGTGCGCAGCGACATCAAAGCGAACGGATACAGGCTCGATCCTGCCAGGATTACGGGCAGGGAAGTTTGTGTCACCAGTAAATTTTCAAGCGTGCCGTTTTGCCGCGCTTCCTGCAGGCTGGCGTCAAATGTGCTGAGCGCGATGCTCAGGTAATCGAAAAAAGCAATCCCCACCAGCGCGAAGGAAAAATAGTTTGCGCCGGGCGGGAGCGACTTCTGGAGCTTCGGGCTTTCCACAAATCGGGAGAGAAAATAAAAACCGGCGCACCCGAACAGAGCCTGAAAAAGTTCGATCACAAATGCGGCACGGTAGCTGCGCGCTACCGCAAAATCCCGGCGAAACAAAAGCGCCAGTTTTCGGAGCGCCAGGGCAAATTGCGACGAGCGGCTCATTGCGTTTCCCGCGACGCCCGGCGAGTCAACACTTCCAGCGATTCCTCCAAAGTACTGGCGCCGGCCGCGGCCTTGAGGCCCGCCAAAGTGTCGCAAGCGAGCAAGCGCCCTCCATCGAGCACCGCAATCTTGCTGGCGAGTTGTTCGACTTCGGCCAGAGTGTGCGATGCGAAAATCATGGTCGTCCCGTGCACGCCCACAATGTCCCGCAGCAGGAATCTCCGGAATTCCGCGGCCGCCAGCGGATCCAGGCTGCGAGTTGGTTCGTCGAGAAGCAACACCGAAGGCCGGTGAAGCATGGCGCGCGCCAATCCCAGCCGGTGGATGTTCCCGGTCGATAGCGTGCGCACCTGGCGATCGAGCAATTCGCCGAGCCCGAACGGGCCAGTGATTTCCACAATCCGCTTCGAGGCCTCGGTTTCGGAAATATTATTGAGCCCCGCAAACAGCACCAGGTTTTCTCTCGCGCTGAGCCTCGAATAGAAGCACGCGTCCCCTCCGGTGTGATAACCGATCTGCAGGCGGACCTTGCCGGGCTCCCGAGCGACATCGAAGCCGCAGACCTGGGCTCGGCCGCGCGTGGGAATCAGCAGTGTCGTGAGGATGCGCAAGAGCGTGGATTTTCCCGCTCCATTGGCCCCGACCACGGCCAGGACCTCGCCCGGCTTTACCTCGAACGAAATGCCGCGCAAAGCGGGGACCGTCAGCCGGGAGACGGGATGCAGCAGCGCCCGCCATCCGGACGCCGCGGGAGGAAAGTACTTTTCGACATTTTCGAGGCTAAGCGCGAGGCTTTTCACGAACTGCCGTTATATCCTTTCGAACAATGTGAAACAAGGGCCGCAGGTAGCCTCGCATCAATTAGCATCTGAGGCATGTTGCCGTGAGACGCCCGAACGGCTACAATTCCGGGCACTGGCCGCCACCTGATCAGGCCCGGCGACCTGCTTATGGGGTTCGAACGCAGTCGGGCGCGCGTACCCCGTGCCCAGTCAGCCGTTGGATACAAGATGTAATGGAGAATCAGTATGAGTCCAACCATTTCCGATCGTTCCGTCGTGGTAGCGGCCAAGGACCAGGTATCCTGCGACCTTGCCGGCGAAGCCGCCATCCTGAACATCAAGAACGGCGTGTACTACGGTCTCGATCCGGTCGGGGCGCGCATCTGGAACCTGATGCAGGAGCCGCGCGCGGTCGCAGAGATTCAAAACGCGATCACCAGCGAATATGATGTCGAGCCGGAACGTTGCGCCCGAGACCTGGTTGGCCTGCTCGAAAAACTTCTCGCCGAAGGCTTGATCGAGGTAAAGGATGGTTCAGCCGCGTGATTCGCCGACTTTGTTTGGAAGACAGGTGCCCGAATTAAAATGAACGAATTGTTTTTGGGAACCGCGGAAGGCAAATCGCTGAATCGACCTTTGAGCCGAATTTTCCGCATTGAGAACCACGACGAAGCGCTGCCGATTTGGCGTAATTCCGGTTGCACTGGCCGCATCCTGATTCATGTGGATGCCCATCACGACATGTGGTGGGTTGCCCCCGGCCAAAACGTTACGATCGCTAATTTCATAAGCCCCGCCCTGCGGGAAGGAATTCTCCGCGAAGTATATTGGATTGTGCCGGATCGTTCGTGGGAGTCGGCGGGAAACCGCCGCCATATTTTTCGTCACCTGCGACGCATCCAGCCGCAATTCCCTGGCCCGCCAGCACCCGCCGAAATTACCCGTGACCACTTTTCTACTACGCTGTTGGGAAAACCACTGCGCATTTGTTCGGTGGAAGGCTTGCCAAAATTTGAAGAGAATGTACTGCTTGACCTGGATGTCGACTACCTGATCCTTCCACGTGTAACGTACGGGCCCAGCGATCCTCATCCTGCCTTACCTTGGCGATGGCCCGAAGATCTTGTGGCGCGCCTGCATTCCAGAGGCGTGCAATCTGATCTCGTCACCATCGCGTATTCAGTGGAAGGCGGATTCACGCCCTTGCGCTGGAAATACCTGGGGGATGAGCTGGAAGCGCGTCTGGAGACGCAGGGCTCGGCGCAGATCTTGCATGGAATGGATCTCATGCGGGCAGCCTCTGAAGCCGCATCTCGCTCTGAATCCACTGAGGCGGAGCGTTCCTATCGCGAGGCGTCCGCTCTCCTGCCCAATCTGGCCGCACCTCTTTGGCATCTTGCGTTTCTATATTTGGACTGCGGGCGCGATCAGGAAGCGCAGGAATTGTACCACCGCGCGCTTAATCTTAATTCAGGCTACCGCACTGCCCATAACAGCACGGCGCTTTGGCATTACTGGGATAAGCGGTGGGTAGACTGCGTCCGGGAGTGCCGGCGGACATTGGCGCTGGATCCCAAGGACGCCCATGCACATCTGGTACTCGGTTGGCTCGCCTGCAAGGATTCGAATTGGAGTGCGGCAGAATCGGAGTTGCGTCTCGCTATAAAGGCCGATCCGAACTTGCTGGACGCGCACCGTGCTCTGGGTCGCGTTTTTCATAAGACGGGCCGGCTGCGTGATGCGATTGCCGCCTATGAAAAATCGCTGAAGCTTTCGCTGTCCGGAGGTGTGTCGCTACGCACGAGTCCCATCATTTCCGCCGAACGCCCGCGATGGAATGATTTGCGCCATTTTTTCGTTTTCCTCCGATTGGGCCAGCTTTATCGCGCCGTAGGCGAGCCGGAGCGCGCTGCGCAGTTTCTTCGCATGGCGGCCGAGGGGCGAGTAAACAACGCCATGTTGCACGTGCAGCTTGCTTCTTTTGCCTTTAAGCGAGGAAAATGGGGAGCGGGTTTCGGCGAGATTGGAAAGGCGTTCAAACCGCCCGTAGTATGGGCAGGATACCTCGGCAGCAAACTCCTTCGTCAAGCGCGAAAACCTTTCCGTCGGGCTTACGAATTTTGGCAGGTGAGATGAGCGTACCTCGCATTCGAATCCTCGAAAGATGGCGCCGCTACCGCAACCTTTCAAAGCAGGACCGCGGGCTGGTTCTTCGTGCGATGGTGCTGCTCTCCCTGACCGTGCTTGGGCT
>DATHPN010000122.1:0-50401 GCA_035483715.1 Candidatus Acidiferrum sp. | reverse complement strand
CGCTTTTATACTGGCTGTTTGAACAACGAAGTATGACCTTGCGCGGAGCGCTAGCGCGCGTAGTCGTACCACTGCTCACCGTCGTTGTGATCGCCGGCTTAGCCACCGGTTATTACTTCTGGCGCACCACCGGAAATCCTCTGCGGACACCCTATGAGGTGAATTGGGAAACCTATGGGATGATGCCTAAATTTGTTTGGCAGTCGTTGAGGCCCAAACAGGCGGCAGCCCTTCGCCACAACGCCCTTCAGGATTGCTATTACGTTTGGGAATATGCAACGTATGCCTCCACGCGCAGCCTCCAAGGCTTGCTGATGGATTGGGGCGTCAGGCTGGGCCAGGACTGGGCGTTTTATCTTGGGCCCATTCTCTCGCTTCCTTTGTTCGCCGCGATAGCGGCTACTCCTTACGGATTTGGCTGGAAGCAACTTGGTTCAAATACGCGTTTCCTTTTACTTAGTGCAGCCGTGATTACCGCCGGTCTTGCCGCGGAACTGTTCTCTTACCCTCACTATGCGGCGCCAATCGCATGCATCATCATTGCGCTCATCCTGTTGGCGATGCGCTATCTTCGACGGCAACAGCATCATGGTCTACCTTTCGGGTTATTCCTCACGCGCGCCATTCCGGTCGTATGTCTTCTTATGCTTGCTCTTCGGATGGCAGCTGTTCCCTTGCATATCCCGATGAAGCAGAGCCTTCTGCCCTCGATCTATGATACAGTTCGAGTAAATATCCCCAGTCACTCGTTTGTTAGCCAGTTAGTTAATTCACCGGATAAACATCTGGTTCTCGTTCATTATCCTCCGGGTAGTGAAATGTGGATGGGATGGGTTCACAATGGCGCCGATATCGATCACTCCAAGATCGTCCGGGCGTGGGACATGGGAACTGAAAAAAATCGCGAGCTGGTGCAGTACTTTAGCGGGCGGCGCGTCTGGCTCGTCAACTCCGGGGATAATCCACCGGTCCTCCGTCCATACCTGGACGAAGCCAGCCGGTAATTTTCCAAACTCAGTCGGAATCTGCCAGCGGCCCAGGCTGGATGGGGGGAACGTATCAACCACGCTTCGCCTCTGCAGAGGCGGGGCATGTTGCCAGGTTACCGCCATGCGCCAGTTCACCGTTTCCTTATTTTCGGCCTCGCAGGAACGCGCTGAACCTGCCGATAAAGTTTCCTGAAGATTCTGGTTGGGAAGGCTCGGCATCTTCCGCTGTATCGTTCACTTTTTTCATTGCGCCTGGGGGCAAGGGGATGCGGATCAGTTGCCCCGCTTCCAGATGATCGGGGTCTTTCAGATCGGGATTGAGGCTGCAGATTTTTTTGGACAGATCGCTGTCGAAATGTCCCAGGTATCTTAGAGTGAGTTCCTTCAGAGTCTGCTGGGGACCGGCCATGACGGTCAGCACCTGTCCGCCATCCGTATCCAGGGGCTCGGCGTCATAACTTGCGATCGCGCCTTCGGATGGCTCGGCAAATACGCGTGTCCCAAGGGCGCTGGAAGAATGATGAAAAAGGCCGGACGCAATCGCTTGCATTGACTCCGACCGGCCCAGGATGGCGAGTAACCAGGTCCCGGACAAAAGAATCACGGCTAATACTGCCGATCGCGTGGGCCATTTCGGCGGGCTGATTTTTCTGTCCGCATCATAAGAAAGATATCCCTTCGACGGACGATCTTTGTTGATTGCGGGAGTTATCGGCGCGGGCCGCGGTCCAGAGACTCCAGCCGTCCCAACAGGGACAACGGGAGCAGGCACGGCGGCCACCACCGGTGCAGCCACGGGATCCGCGGAAGCCGCATGCTCGGGAGCAAGGGATTCCATATCCAGACGCTTCACAGCCTCTTGTACGACCTCGAGTGTCACTTTTCGTTGCCCCCGGTTTGAGGACAACAGCAGCGAGTGATAACAGAGGTTATTGATATTTCTGGGAATGCCTTTGCTGTGCCGTGCAATCAGCCTGACCGACGCGCCGTCAAAAATGGGTTCGCCATAATAACCCGCTACCTTCAGCCGGTGTTCGATGTAAAGTCCGGTTTCCTCGACGGTGAAAGGTTGCAGATGATTGAGAACCGCGATGCGCTGGCGCAACTGCGAAAGCTCGGGCTGGGCGAGTTTCGACGCCAATCGAGGCTGGCCGGCCAGGATGATTTGCAACAACTTGGTGTTGTGCGTCTCGAAATTGGAAAGCATGCGCACGGTTTCGAGCACCGAATCATCCAGATTTTGCGCTTCGTCGACCACCAGGACAAAGCGTTTTCCCGCCAGTAATTCTTCAAACAAGATCTCGTTCAATACCCCGTGCATCGCGACCAGGCCCATTCCATTTACATCGACTCCCAGGCCTTGCAGGACGTACTCGATAAATTCACGCGGGTTGCACTGCGTCTGGGACAGCAGAACGGTTCGCGTGCTGTCCCGCAAATCTTCGAGCAGTTGGTACAGGAGAGTGGTTTTGCCCATCCCCGGCTCGGCAATCAACGCAAAAAATCCCCGGTTGTCCGCGATTCCGAGCGAGAGTGAGGCCAGCGCTTCGCCGTGAGTCCGGCCGGAGTAAAGGTACGCCGGATCCGGAGTCATTCCAAACGGCTGTTCCTTTAGACCAAAAAAGTCTAAAAACATCGGTGTGGTCCCGCAGCTCCGCTGACGTACCGAAGAAAAAGTCTTGGCAGGTTCGTTCCGGCCACCTTCAAATATGGTTCGCCCAATTCCGCTCCGGGCCAATCAGACTTCCTGAATTGCCGGAAGCCCTGATTCCCTTTTCAGCCCACCACAGACCCGCGAACTCAAGCGAACCTTCGAGATTCAATCTTCTCACCGGTGGCCGTTGCAAATTAGACTTGGAATATAAATTCCATTTCTCCGGCTACTGCCTAATATACACGCTAACCAGTCTCACGCGTCAAGTTTCACGTGCCCGCCAGGGTCTAGCACTCCTAGTCCGACGTTCCGGCTTGGCTTAAACATCGAGTTTGAAACTCTTTGATTTGCAGGTAAGTCACGTATTTCCTGTCTTTCAATGCAAAATATGGATGAAAAGCATTGACATTTCGTGGGACTAGGTGTTATTTCCTTCCTCGCTTAGAAGTTGGGCCTCGCGAATAACCGATCAGGGTTTTGTCGGATTCAAGGGCCAGAAGTCAGCATTCGGAAAGCGACAGAATCTAAAATCGATTTGCGAGGTGAGCCGGGCATGAATTCCCCGTTGCAGAATCATTCTGCTTTTTCCCGTTTTTTCGCAGGGCCAGCAATTTACATCATGTTTTTTTCGATGGGTTTGTTCCTCATTACTCCTTCCTTGTTTGCGCAGGGAAATGAAGGCCGCATCACGGGAACAATTACCGATCAATCTGGCGGCGCTATTTCCGGCGCTACCGTGACAGTTCTGGACGTGCAGAGAGGCCTCCCGCGGACGTTGATGACCGGAGACTCCGGTGAATACAACGCGCCCAACCTGCTCCCGGGCGAATATGAAGTTCGCGCCGAAGCCAAAGGGTTCAAAACAGTCGAGCAACAGAAGATCCTGCTGGAGGTGGGCAAGGAAATTCGCGTGGACTTGACTCTGCAACCCGGTGAGATCAGCCAGACGATCACCATCAGCGAGGCGCCTCCGATGGTGGAAACCACCAATGCCACACTGGGCGGGACACTCAGCAACCAGACCATCAACGATTTGCCTTTGAATGGCCGCAACTACATCAACCTGCTGACGCTGCGCCCGGGAATGACGGTTTACCCTGGTGGCGGCAGCGCCGCCCGTTCCGCCAATGGGACTCGCCCGGAGGACATCGGATATTTGCTGGACGGCGTGAGAGAAGATGATCCCTATACGGGATCGAGCGTCCTGAACGCGGTGATCCCCGCAGGCGATGCTTCCACTTCCCTGCCCATCGACGCGATTCAGGAATTCAATACCGAGCAAAATCCAAAGGCGGAATTCGGTTGGAAGCCCGGCGCCATCGTCAACGCCGGAATTAAGTCAGGCAGCAATGCGATTCACGGCACCGCATTCGCCTTTGGCCGCGACACCGTGCTCGATGCTCGCAACTTCTTCAACAACGCGGCTTCCACCCAGTGCGTCGCCACCCCGGCCATTTGCAACAAGGCGCCGGTGGCCCTGGAGCAGTACGGCGCCAGCCTCGGCGGGGCCATAAAAAAAGATAGACTGTTCTACTTCGTCAACTATGAAGGCCAGCGCTACAGCGTGGGCAGCACGCTCTTGTTGACCCCTCCCCTCACCGTCACGACTCCTGGCGGGCCGAACCCCGCGAAGAGCATCGTGGATGCCTGCAACGCGATTGGGTTTAGCAATGTCACCCCGCTCAGCGCGCAACTCGCGGGACTCAACCCCGACTGTTCCGTCAGGCCCACGAATTTCACACCAGGCACGAGCGAATCTTTGTTCCCAACCAACACGAGCACTGCCTCTCTACCTCTCGGCATGGTCAGCAACAACACACAAGAGAACGGCGTAGCCAAGATCGACTATCACATCAACGATCGCCACTCGTTGTCCGGGATGTACTTCAACGGCCGGGGCGGCGGGATTTGGAATGACGGCGCTTACCAGGTTGGCCTGCCGGGGTCGAGCGATTCCCCGTGGATGTCGAATTTGTTTGGACGCGTTCAAGTAGGCTCGGGAGCGTGGACCTGGACCCCGAATTCAACCGTCGTAAATGAGCTTCGGGGTGGCTACGCCTACTTCCACCAGACTTATGATTCCGTCGACGCCAATGTGAATCCGCTTTCTTACGGAATCGACACCGGTGTGGTCGATCCGCGATTTTTCGGCTTCCCCTTCATCCGCATCAATCCATTTTCGTCGGGAAATTTCCGTCTGGGAGGCAATTGGCCCAAGCACCCGGGGCCGACTGGCGCCTTGGAGATTTTAGATCACGTCTCGGTCTTGCGTGGAAAGCATGCCTTCATGTTCGGCGGAGAAATCATTAACAATACCGCCGATGTATTCGTAACCGCGAACGGAAAGGGCAGCATCCGATTCTCGAACCTTACCAATTTTCTCGAAGGCAACATACGAAGCACCGGAACCCTGTCCCAGATTCTCACCGGCAACCCGGAGCGTCATCTGAGCAACCAGGGATACGCGGCATTCATGCAGGATGACTGGCACATCAAGCCGAGACTTACCCTGAATCTCGGATTGCGCTACGAAATCCAGACGGTGTTGAAAGATCGCGACAACCAGCTAGGCAACTTTGATCCGAATTCGCCGACGGGATTGGTGCAGGTCGGCTTCGGGGAGACTTCCGCCTATCATGGCGATCACAACAATTTCTCGCCGCGCGTAGGTTTCGCATGGGACGTGCAAGGCAACGGGAAGACGGTCGTGCGCGGCGGCGGCAGCATTATGTACGAGCAACTGCCCTACAGCGTGTTCACCGCCGTTGGCAACCAACTGGGGCTCAATCAGGTTCCCACCGGGGCAACCCAGGTCTTCTGCTCCGCGAATCCTTGCGTGAACGGCAGCACTCAGGTCGTAAGACCGGGACTGGGCAACATCAATGTACTCACGGAAAACGTAACCGGCAGCGCCGGACTCTCGGCAGGATGGCAAGCGCAATCCCCCACCTGCGTGAGCGGCGGGACCACCGCGTGCGGCAGCATCTTCCCCGCCAGCGTTTTCGCGGACCAATGTGGAGACGGCCTGACTTTTACTCCCGCAGGTTCGACCACGGGGGTGACCGATCCAGCGCCATGCAACACGGAAGCGTTGAATCCGAATATGCGCACGCCATATCTCAGCACCTGGTCGCTGGGCATTCAGCGAGCAATCACGAATAATATTTCCTTGGACGTCTCCTATGTGGGCAACCATGGCACCAAATTCCTGGGATTTTCTGACATCAACGAGCCGCCGCTTGGCGCCGGGTTCAATCCCTCTTGCACA
Source organism: Candidatus Acidiferrum sp. (assembly GCA_035483715.1). Classification (GTDB taxonomy): domain Bacteria; phylum Acidobacteriota; class Terriglobia; order Acidiferrales; family UBA7541; genus Palsa-360. The sequence continues at coordinate 44,490 of DATHPN010000122.1, read as the reverse complement.
TTGTCCTCTGTTTCGGCATGTGAGCAGGCGGCCCGGCCATACGCAAGCAAGTTCCCCTACTTGGCGCAGATCGACCAGCTGTCCAACATTGACAAATCTAACTACAATGCCCTGCAGGTGACCTTCACCATGCGGCCTACACATGGCCTGTCGTTTTTGGCCGGTTACACGTACGGCCACGCCCTCGACAACGCCTCCGCCAATTTCGGTTCCAATTTCCTGCCTGTGGACAGCACGCACCCGGCGGGAATGTACGGGAATAGCGACTTCGATATTCGACATCGCGTAACCTTCACGACGACTTATGTCCTCCCCGGCAAGAAGTCGCCAGGACAGCTCCTCGAAGGCTGGCAAGTCAATTCCATCGTGACCTTGCAAGGCGGGTCGCCGTGGACACCGGAAGACTTGTCGAATGACTTCAGCGGAACTGGACAGGTGAGCGAGCTCGACACCTATGGCCAATTCTGGAATATCTCCGGTCCCCCGAGCGGCTTTACCTCCGGCCCCCAGGCTCTTCCATGCTACGGTACCGGACTTTGTGGAAGTGGTGCGGTAAGTCCAACCATCCCGCAAGCTTGTATTACCGCGGCCACGAACATAAGCGCTGCGACACTCGCTTCTCTTAATTCCATCGGCGGGTGCTACATGCAAGGCAACACGGTGCTCATTCCTCCGGCATTGGGCACGATCGGGAATACCGGTCGCGGGTTGTTCCGGGGTGCAGGGTTTAAAGACTGGGATTTGTCGGTGGTCAAGGACGAGAAAATTAAGGAACGCCTCACCGCCCAGTTCCGTGCCGAGTTCTTCAATGTCCTCAACCATCCCAATTTCTACAATCCCACGGGGCCCGCGGGTGCCGGCTTCAACGACCCTTCGGCGCCGGCGACATTCGGGTGCGGATGCAACACGCCTGACCAGGCCTCTCCCAATCCGGTCCTCGGGACCGGCGCGAACCGTTCCATCCAGTTGGGCTTGAAACTCATCTGGTAGTCTCTTGCGTCTTGAAGCAAAAGGGCCGGGTTTACTAACCCGGCCCTTTTTCTTTTCGGGCGAACGATGCGCGATCCATTCCGGTTTCTTCCATTGCCTAACAAAGTGAATTCGTGTCATCATGCGCCGCGAACAGGGAGGCCTCCCATGTACCCATTAAAACGCTGGTTCAATTCGCGCCAAATCGTCATCCCGGTATTGATTATCCTTCTCGCAGGGGTTTCGGCGGCGGCACAAATGGCGCCAACGCGCACTTGGGAAGAACTGAAGCAAGAGACCCAACGGCGCGTGGACAAAAACCTGGGTCCGGTGGGCGGTCTCAAGTCCGAGGAGGCGCGCGAAGCGCTCTCGAATATCCATAGCCTGGACCGCGACGAATGGGCGGCGGCCTGGAGCGCCATCGGCGATCGCTATGACAAACGCGCCAAGAGTGAAGAAGCGGACAAGAACGTGACTGCGGCGCGCGACGATTATTTCATGGCCTTCCGCTATTACACGGCGGCCCGCTGGCCCGTGCCGAATTCTTCGGGCAAGCAAAAAGCCTATTTGAATGCCCTGGCCGCGTTTCGCAACTACGGGCGCTTCCTCGATCCGCCCGTCGAAATCGTGCACATTCCTTTCGAGGGCAAAGACATTCCCGGATATATCCGGATGCCGAAAGATGCTCGCTCCGCGCCGCTCATCTTCATGATCAACGGAACCGATTCGCGTAAAGAGGACGAAGTTCAAGGGCGTGATTCACTCTTCCGCAGCGGAATCGGCGTGTTCGCGATCGACATGCCCGGCACCGGGGAATCGCCCATCAAGGCCGACGTGGGCGCAGAGCGCATGTTTTCGCGCGCGCTCGATTATCTGGCTATGCGGCCTGATGTGGACAGCAAACGCATCGTGGCCTGGGGCGTAAGCTACGGCGGCCACTGGGCGGCGAGCCTGGCCTACATGGAGAAGGCCCGCCTCCGCGGCGCAGTCGTACAGGGCGGACCGGTGCACGACTATTACACTCCGGAATGGCAAAAGAAATCCCTGGGCACGCCCGAGTACCTGTTCGATCTATTCGCGGCGCGCGCCGCCATTTATGGCGTCGAGTCTGTGGATGAAATGCTTACGTACGAAACGCGTTTGTCGCTGAAGACTCAGGGATTTCTCGGGCAGCCCTCCGCGCCGATGCTCGTCGTGAACGGAGAAAAAGACAGCCAGGTGCCGATCTCCGATCTGTACATGCTGATGCAGTCAGGCGGCTCGGCCAAGTGGTCCTGGGTGAATCCCGACGGCGGACACACGGGCCGCTCTCAGGAGTGGCCCAATTCCCGGATCTCCGAGGAAGTCATTACCCCCTGGATCAAGGCTCGCCTGGAACCCGCATCAGGAAAAAATACCATGGCAGGCGGGAACTAAATCTCATCGGCGGAAGCCAAAGCATTCGCGGCATCGCTAAAAAATTTATAACTGGGCGCCGGCTGCGAACGTCTGATGGTGAGCGAAGAAACACACCGCGGGCCAAACAGAAATCCTAAATCTGAATGTGGTGGAGAAATTTATGCGAAAAACAAGCTGGGCAGTTCTGTTCCTGATATCCTCTGCAGCGCTGGCGACTCTTGCGGCGGCTCCCGCGCCGCAGGGCTCTGGCTACCACTTGTTGAAAAAGCTTACCCTGGGTGGCGATGGCGGATGGGATTATCTTTCCGCCGATCCCGCCTCTCATCGTCTCTTCATCTCGCGGGGAACGCACATCGCCGTTGTGGACGCCGACGGCGCGGTCGTCGGCGATATTCCCAACCTGCAAGGAACCCACGGCGCGCAAATCGTTCCAGAGCTTGGCCGCGGATTTTCCAGCAACGGGCGCTCAAACTCGGTGACCATCTTCGACTTGAAATCGCTCGCGCCCATCAGCGAAGTTAAATTGCCCGCAGCCGACGGCCCTGATGGCTTCATGTACGACCCGGCATCCAAGAGCGTCTTCGTGTTCAACGCCCGCAGCCACGATGCCACCGCCGTGAACGCCAAGACGGGAGAAGTGGGCGGCACAGTCCCACTGGGCGGCAAGCCCGAAGCCGCGCAAGCCGATGGCGCCGGCCACGCCTGGGTCAATATCGAGGACAAAGCGCAGCTCGTGGAGTTCGATACGAAAGAATACAAGGTGCTCAACACCTGGCCTCTGGCGAATTGCGAAGAACCGACAGGCATGGCCATCGACACGGCCCACAAACGGCTGTTTATCGGCTGCCACAGCAAAGTCATGCTGGTGACGGATTACGCCGGCAAAATCGTTGCCAGCGTGCCCATCGGCCAGGGCGTGGACGCCGCCTCCTTCGATCCTGCAACCGGGTTCGCATTCGCCTCCTGCGGCGACGGCACGATCACCGTGGCGCACGAAGATTCGCCGGACAAGTACACCGTGGTGGACACAATTTCCACGCAGCGCGGTGCCCGAACCATGGCGCTCGATACCTCCAACCATCGCGTCTTCACGGTTACGTCCGATTTTGGTCCGCCGCCCGCAGCCACCGCCGATAATCCGAATCCCCGGCCAACGCAAGTTCCGGGCACATTTACATTGCTGATTTACAGCAGGTAAGCCGCCCAACAGAGCCGTTTGTCTTTCCGCAACTCCCGGGACACATGTGCGGGCTGCGCTCGCAGTCCGCACATGTCCAACTCCAAAATTCCCACGCACAAGGTAGCGCAGGCTTCAGCCTGTGGGTTTTGTCCTTCCGGCGCCCAAAACCCGCAAGCTGAAGCATGCGCCACTGTTCACCGATAATCCCTCAGCCCATATTTGGCAGGGTACCAAGGAAATTCCTCGCAGGCTTTTATGAGAATGGAAGTTCGCAAATCAAGCGCGCGCTGGGGTCAATTCGTGGAATTGCTGGCCGGCGCGTTCCCAGCACCACCGCGTGGCGCGGGATATTCCGCTTCATGGAACGTACCGATAAACCAGCGGCCGTTTTGTTTGATTAGGGTTACGATCATCAATCCTTTACGCGGCGCAATCACCGCTCCGTCCGCCGATTTGGTTCCGGTGATGACCGTGTCGGCGTCGGCTTCCGCCAATTCCGCAGTGAAAAAGCGGATGCTTCTCACAGTGTCCGTGCGCTGCGAGTCTTTCAGATTGCCCGCGAACAGCGATGCAAACCACTTTTCAATTTCCGCGCGCCCGTGGCTGTGCCTTCCGCCCATATTCGTGAAATCCGCGTCCTCTGCAAACGTCATGGCCACGCCGTGCGCATCGTGACGGCTGAAATGTTCGGAAAAATCGCCGCACACTTTTTTGATGGCGGCTGAATCGGCTTCGGTACCGTTCGCCTGGCCCTGCGCGGAAGCCGCGCCGGCCAGCGTCAGTAAGACCAGCGAAATTACCGAAGCCGCGATGAGATTTGAAAAACGCATAGTGTCCTCCGCACAAAAAAACGAGCGAGCCGCATTGCTGTTTGCGGCGCAATCATACGCCACAACATCTTTCCTCGGGATATTTTCATCCTTCTCGTATGGATTGAGAAGCTGCGACGCGGACCAAATCTGATTGACAAAACGTTTAAACAGCAACAAGCTCTGCACCGGAACGATTGATCCCGCCTGAAATCAATTTGCGGCAGGAGGCCAGGATGAGTGGAATCACACGGCGTGGATTCGTGAAAGGCGCGGCGCTCGCTCCTCTGGCGCTGACACCGCTCAGCGCGATGGCGCGGCAGACCAGTGCGCCGGATCGCTTCGATATTGTCGTGGCGGGCGCGGGACACAATAGCCTGGTCACCGCGGCATATCTGGCGAAAGCGGGTTTCCGCTGCGTGGTGCTCGAAGGCCGGCCCACCGTGGGCGGCGGCGTGAAATCGGCGCAGTTTACTTTGCGCGGATTCATCCATGACACCTGCTCTTCCGCGCACGGCGGGATCCATGAAAATCCGCTGCTGCGCGACAAAGAAATTGACCTCGAGAGTTACGGCCTCGAATACATTATCCCCGATCCCGTCTTCCACATGCCGTTTCTCGACGGCGCGTACGTCACTCAGTGGCTTGACCCGGAGCGCACCCGTGACTCCTTTGCCAAGATCAACAAGAAAGACGGCGAGTCCTACTGGAGGATGTTTAAAGAGTCCGACTCGATTGACCCCAAAAAGGCTTTCTGGCAGCGGCGCCTGGCGATGTCTTATTGGGAAGTCGTCCGCATGAATTTCGAGGACGATCATTGCCGCTCCTTCATGCTGGCGTGCCCGTGGTCGCAGCAACCCCCGCAGTTTCCGATGACCGGGCGCGTGGCTTATGGCGCGTTCGGACAGCAGCACCGCGGCCGCCCGCTTCCCAAAGGCGGGTCGGGAAAATTGTCGGAAGCCCTGGCGCGTTATATCGAAGCGCATGACGGCGTGATTCTCACGAATAAACCCGTCGCGCGGCTGATCATTGAAAACGGAAAGTGCACGGGCGTCGAGTGCCTGGACGGAAGCGCGTATCACGCCGACAAAGCCGTGCTCTCCACCATTCACATCAAGCATCTGGTGGACATGGCGCCGAAGGAATTGTGGGGAGCGGACTTCATCGACGGCGTGGCAACCTGGCAGCCGGAGTTTCAGATGATGAGCACCAATTACGCGACCAGCGAGCCCATCAAGTACCCCACCGCGGAGGGCATGCTCTCCCCCGTGCATTCGGAATTATTGGCCAGCCCGGAGCGTGCGCTGCGCTTCGCCTATGACTACTGCGCGGGAATCGCCAACACCGACGAGCCGCCCGTGCACATCATTCAGACCTCCGTCGTCGATACCACTCGCGTCCCGGCCCCGGGCATGCACACCATTAAAGTCGTCGGATACCACCCCTACGATTTGAAAGAAGGCCCGCACCATTGGGACAACATCAAGGAACAGGTGGCCGATGCCACGCTGAAATACATCCAGAAGTACTCCCCGAATCTGACCAACGACAAAATCCTCGAGCGAGTCGTCCACAGCCCGCTCGATCTCGAACGCATGAACCCGCACAACTGGCACGGCAGTTGCCATGCCGGTGCATCGGGCCCTTCACAATCGGGAGCCATGCGCCCCATGCCCGGCTGGGCCAATTATCGAATGCCGATCCCGGGACTTTATCAAACCGGCGGCACTACGGCGCCCGGCGGTTCCGTCTCCGGCCAGCCGGGACGCAACGCGGCCATGGCCATGCTCAAGGATCTGGGCACCAGCCTCGAGGAAGTCGTGGGCAAAAAGGAAAGCAAGAAGTCGTAACAGATAGCGGTGCTAGCCCCACTTTTACATGGAACTCACCGGGCTGCCCGGGAGGTAGGCTTTTGACGGGGATCGCCAGAATCATCGTCGTGGCGCTTAAGGCTGCGTTATTCACGGTGCCGTTTTGCGTAGTTCTGAATGTCAGCGCCCAGAAGCCCGCTGCAGCGCCAGAGGTGAAACAGGAAGTTCCCGATAACCCCCTGGAACACGCGCCGCCGGACCAGCCGATCCCCTATAGCCATAAGACCCACCTGGCCCTGGGTTTGCCTTGTTCGACTTGCCACACCAATCCCGCCCCCGGAAATCTGATGACCTTTCCGGCCACCAGCACCTGCATGTCGTGCCATATTTCCATCGCTACAAACAAGCCTGCGATCCAGAAGCTGGCGGCCTTTTCAAAATCCAAGCAGCCCATCCCGTGGGTGCGCGTCTACAAGGTCCTTCCCGGCGTCACCTGGACGCATCGCAAACACCTGGATGCCGGAATGAAATGCCAGATGTGCCACGGGCAGGTCGCGGAGATGGACAGAATGTCCGAAGCCACCAGCGTCACAACGATGGGTGTCTGTCTCAGTTGCCACAAAGAGCACGGCGCGCCGTTGGTCTGTTCAACTTGCCATTCCTGGCCGCCCGCGAACTAAGAAGTTGTGGCGCCGGCGCCCCGCCGGCGTTTTTGTTTTGCGTGAAGATCAGAAAAACCGCCGGCGAGACGCCGGCGCCACAAAAAGCCTGTGTTTTTTACTGACCCGATGATTTCCGTTTTCCGCATGGGATTTGAATCGAGAGAGAGTGGATCGGAGGAGCAAATGAAATCACTTCAATTTCTGGCATTGCTGCTATTGGCGATCGGAACAAGCTTGGCCTCAGGCCGCGCGCTCACAGGGCGTTCGGAACCTGCGGCTGCCGGCGCCCCCGGAACGTCAGCGCAGGCAGCCACGGCTGCATTTCCAAAGGATGTTTACGCCAATACCGGCAACCGCCTCCCCGCGATTAAACGCGAAGATCTGGACGATGCCGGAAAGAAACTCTTCGACGCGAGAGGCCCGGTGGATTCTTTCGGGCCGGGAGGCATACGGCTCTACAGCCTGCCTGTGGCCGAACACATGGAAGGCGTGAACGATTTCCTGCGTCACAAATCCGGCCTCGATCCGCGCCTCGTGGAGCTGGCGATACTGGTTACGGCGCGCGAGTCGGACTGTGAATATGTGTGGACCGCTCATGAACCGCAGGCCCTGAAGGCGGGCTTGTCGCAAGAAACGATCGACGCCGTGAAGTACCGCAAATCAACAGAAGGGCTGGCGGAGAAAGATGCCGTCATCATTACTCTCGGCCGTGAGGTGCTGGGCAAACATCACGTAAGCTCGGACGTCGCAGCCCACGCGCTAAATTTATTTGGTAAACAGGGACTCGTGAACATCGTCTCGCTGATTGGTGATTACGCTTCCACGACCATTTTATTGAACGCGTTTGACCAGCATGTGCGCCCGACGGACAAGCCGCTGCTGCCGATTCCTAAGTAGCGCAGGCTTCAGCCTGTGGGTTTTAGTACTTGCGATGACTAACCCCCGCAGGCTGAATCCCGAGCCACTGAAACCAAATTCATTTCGCTTCGATGTAAAACCGCTTGGCCGCGTCGGCGATCCACCCGGGATTCTCCCAGTCCGGATATTTCGCCCGGAATTCCGCGGACAACGTTTGCGCGGTTTCCTCGGAAGACTTCCCCTGCGCCTTGAGTTCCGCGACGCGCGTTTGCACGGCCTTGAGGTAGGTGCGCTCCTTGCTGATGAGCGAGGCGTCGCCTACTTCGCCGTGACCGGGAACAATCGTGCGCGGATGAAATTCATCGAGCTGGTCCAGAATGGACAGCCAGTTTTTCCCGCTGGCGTCCGCATCGGGAAAAATCGGGAAAAATCGGTTGATCACCACATCCCCGGTGAAGAGAACTCCGTCTTCCACGACGAAAATGTTGTTGTCTCCCTTGGTATGCGCCGGCCCAAGCCAGACCATCCTCACCGTGACGCCGCCCAAATCGAGTTTTGCTTCGTGATCGAAAAGAATGTCGGGAGGGCGCGGCTTGACGTCCTGCAGCAGCGCTTTCAAATCCGCGGTCCTCTGGCTGAAATTGTGAATGAACTCAGGCTGCTTTCGATCAACCTCTTCCTGTTGCGCTTCGGGACGAATCACGATGGTGTTGGCAGGAAAAGCTTGCACACCGGTCATGTGCTCCGGATGGAAATGGGTTGTCGTGAAATAGAGATCGGTATTTTTGCTTACCTTGGCCAGTTCGCGCATTACGGTTTGGCCGTTTCTCGGTCCCATTCCCGCGTCCACGATCAGCGTCGCCCGAGTCCCAACGATAATGCCGATGTTGGGCACAAGATTCACTCGACCGTCCGGGATCACATAGACATGCTCGGACACTTTGATGGTCTTATTTTCCTGAAGGAGCGGCGGAGGTTGCGCTTGATTGTGCCCCATCGGCGCCGTCTCCTGCGGTTCATTCGCAATCGCGGCGCCCGCCACTCCCAGAAGTCCCAGTGCAAAGAAAAGAAAAATTGTCCATCTAACGTGCATCAAGCGTGGCCCCATAATTTGTTCTCCTTCAGCTGAATCGCAGCAGGTATAGCAGATAAGTTGTACGCTGAATGCTATGGCGGCACCTCACTCATGTCAATCGGTATGAGATTCAGGTGGCGGGCTAGTTTGTGATTTTAGTAGGACAGCCACTCTTGGCTGTCCGCTTTCGCTCCTCCCAGGCTGAGCCGGACAGCCAAGAGTGCCTGTCCTGCAAAAAACTGAGGCGCTCCGGAATTTCGGGCGGCAAAACCTTTCAGAGATCAACCCAGGAAGAATTATTCAGTTCAATTGAAATAAGGTTGAGTGTATAAGTGTGCCCAACGGAGAGGTGAACATGAAACGACTCGTCGCATGCTTTTTAGTCGTCGGGACAGTTTTTTCCGCCGCCTGGACCGCAAGCAAAGCAATCACTTTCGCGGCTGACGATGCCAGCGCCGCAGCTCTGCAGGCCGACACGGCGTTGCAACTGGCCCTCAAAAAGAAAGACGCCAAAGCGGTGGGCCCGCTTCTGGACCAGCAGTTCACCTGGACCAACGGGGCCGGTCAGACCCTGATGAGCGCGCAATTTCTGAAAGAAGCTGCGGCGGGCACGGCCGTGGGCGACACTGAGTACACCGATGTGAAGGGCCGCGATTACGGGCAGCTCGCCGTCGTCACGGGCATCGGCAAACGAACGGGACAGCCTGGCACTTTTTTCGCGCGCATCTGGGTGAAGCGCCCGGCCGGTTGGCTGCTCCTCACTCATCAGGACACCGTCATCCTTGCGAAGCTCCCTTCGAGCCCGCCGGCGCCCGCCGCCGGAAAAGGCGCATCGGCTGCCGTGGACTGCGAAAATCCATGCCGCACGCTTCCTTACATGCCGAAAACCGCAGCTCAAAAAGAAGTCGTCAAGGCCTACCAGGACGTGGAGACGGCGGTCACCTCTCACGATGCCAAAACCTGGGCCTACCACGTGGCTGACGAATTCGTCGGAATTGGCCGGCAATATGCCGGTACGCCCGACACCAAAGCGGGACGCGTGGGACAAATCGGGATCGTCACCAATCGCGTGGTCTTGCCCAAGATGCTGTGGGGCGAGTCATTCGTCTTCGGCGACGCAGCCATCCTCATTGCCGATCACCAGCCGGCCGGCGAGCCGCCCTATCATGTCATTCGCGTGTGGGTGAATCGGGACGGCCGCTGGCAACTGTTCCACAGACAGGAGACCACCATTAAGGGAACCCCGCCGGCGCGCGACAAGCAAAGCTAGCGCGCGTCACCATCCGCAAATATTCCCGGGGAATTCAGCTGCAGCACAGTAGAGCAGTCTTCAGCCTGTGGGTGTTGGTCCCTGCAAGGACAAAACCCCGCAGGCTAAACAGGCCGCGGAAAAAGTAGTTTATTCTGTCATTCCGAGCGAAGCGAGGAATCTCTCTTCGATTTTCCCCCCATGAAAAAAAAGAGAGATTCCTCGCTTCGCTCGGAATGACAATTTTCTGGGGGAGTTTTTTCCGCAGCCTGTAAAGCCTGTGCCACTAAAAGCAAATGCTACTAACTGGTGATCACGGGTTTGGCCGCGAGCGGTTGCGGCTTCAGGATTTCGTCGATAAGAAAAAGATCCGTAAGCAGCGCGCGCAAATGGATGGAAGCGTTCAAATTATCGATCAGCTGAGAACTGATGGTGGCTTGAGCGAGCACCAGTTGAATCGTGGCCAGCGAATCGAGAGCGTCCTTTTCCAGCACAGCCAGAAATGCGAGGTAGCGTTCCGCCGGCTGAAGATTTTCGCTTCTTACTGTTTTCGTGTAGGCCTCGCCCAAACCGGTTAGCGCCTCAACCGCGCGATTCAGGAAGTCGCGCGCTTGCGAACTGGATTGGCTATTTTCCTTGCCGGAAAGTCCCTGCCCGGCATAAGCCAGCAGGAATTCGTAACACTCTTCGATGGCATTGCACCGGGAACTTACGTCGTCTCGCTCCATTTATGCGGGAGCCTTCTTTGATTCCGGCCGCGCGGTGGGTGGAATTTCTTCGCCAACGGGCCAGCGTTGAGGGTCGTGGTGTTCGAGGTACTGTTCGCGGCTCATCCAGCCGAACATCATGGACTTGGTAAGGAAGAATTTTTCCGGGCGGATGGCAAAGTAGATGTGCACCGTCACCAGCGCGACAAATCCGATGCCCGCAAGCCCGTGCAGCACGTACATCCAGCCCCAGGTCATATCGCTGAAAAGATACGGATTGCGCGAGAAGATGGGCGTACGCACGCGCTTCATCATAAACAGGCCTGTCAAGATCACGGAAAGCCCGGCCAGCATCACCACCAGGTGATACAGCTTATTCTCCAGCGGATACTTGGCGAACTTCCGCGGTTCCGGAGCGGCTTGACCCAGAGCGCGCTTCATTCTCCGTCCCGCGTCCTCAATGTCTTCCCTGTCGGGCCAGATGGACCAGAAGTCCTGACCCAGGAAAGCATCAAAGATGTGATAGAGGACGGAAATCGAAAGAACGATCCCCGCGATCCAGTGGTACGTAACCCACGGAAACTGGACGCCCACTTTGGGCAGAAACGCAGTGAACAGCAAGGCAAGCATGGCCAGCGCCATGATCGCGTGAAACAGCCGCGCGCTGAGATTGTGCCGGGGAACGCGCTCGGGAATTCGCGCCGCGGCCGCGCCGGAAACGCCAGAGGAGCCCGCCGAATGCGCCGGCTTCGCCCAAATGCTCACGTAGAGCGCGTGGACGATCAGAAACAGCAACCCCCCGATTGCGGAAACCCACAAGAGGGTCCAGGAAATGTGGATGGGGACTTGCTGTCCCCACGGACTTTGCGCCCACTGAATGAGGTTCAAATTCCCTCCTACGCGGCCTCGCCACGAATAGCGCGTTTTACCAGGTTTCTGAGCAGCGGCACCTTGTAGCCGTTATATTGCAGCGGTTGAGCTCCCTGAATTGCAAGCTTCCCGGCCATCTCCGCCGTTTCCTCGTTGCACTGTTTCCCAACCACCGCGGCTTCGACGGCGGTCAAGCGGACAGGATGAGCGGCCACTCCGTTCGCCGCCAGCCGGATGCGCTGGATCGTGCCGCCTGACATCACCATCGCCGCGGCCACGTTGACCAGAGCAAAATCCCACACCGCGCGGTCACGAACTTTTTCGAAAAAGAATTGCGCGCCGGCCCAGGTGGACGGGATTCGAATGGAGGTAAGCAAATCCCCGGGCTGAAGGATCGTCATCCTGGTGATGTCGGTTCCGGGACCGATGAAATAATTTTCAGCGTCGACGACGCGCTCGCCTTTCGGCGTTCGAACGACAAACTTCGCATCGAGAGCGATCAGCGCAGGAGCCGTGTCCGACGGATTGACAGCCACGCAGCGGTTAGCGTCGAGGATGGCGTGCTCGCGATTCAGGCCCGCAGGCGTATCCGCGTAGCAAATGTTGCCCCCGGCGCGATAACACGGCCAGCCGCCTCTGTAATACCAGCAACGGGCATCCTGGGACACGTTGCCGCCGATTGTCCCCTGATTGCGGATCTGCGGGGAGGCAGCCGCCTCGGCTGCGTTCGGCAGGATGCCGTACTTCTCCCGGATCATAGGGTGGCGCACCACTTCGGTGAGCGTGGTCATGGCGCCAATCTCCAGCCCGTCGCCCGCTTGACGCACGCCGCGCAGCTCTTTTACCTGGCTCAGATCGATGACCACCTCGGGCCGCTTGATCCGGTCCTTGAACCAGTCAAAGCTGTCGAGGCCGCCGGCCAGCACCCAGGCCTTCGCTCCGTGCCGAGCCTGCAGAGCGAGAGCGTCATCGACGGACGTGGGCTGAAAGAGTTCGAACGCTGGTATTACGTCATGAATGACAGCCATTTTCCGTTCTCCTCATTGCTTGCAGTCAAGCCTTTCCGGTCATGGCCTACCGATCATTTCCGTGACACGGGAGCCTAGATGTTGGATCTCAGGGGATCCTGAGCCGGCCTGCCCGCTTCCAGGGAAGCCAGGATGACGTCGGAAGTTACCGGGGCTCGCCGGAAGACTTCGTCGCCCAAAGCGTCCGAGAGTGCGTTCAAAATTGCAGCGCACCCGCCGCCGACCGGCGGCTCGCCGATTCCGCGCGAACCTATGGGCGTTTCCGGGTCTGGAATCTCAACGGCAGCCCATGCCATCTTGTCCGGAATATCCAGAATCGTCGGTGGCTTGGTGTGATGGAAACGCTTTGACACCGGCAGGCCATACTGCTGGTCGTAGACCCATTTCTGGCCGAGAGTGTGGCCGATGCCGAGGATCGAACGGCCGAGAATCTGGCCGCCGAGCGCCCGCGGATGAAGGACCGTGCCCACGTCCGCATAGGCCAGAAAATCCAGAATATGATACTGGCCGGTTTCGACGTCGGCTTCAATCTCGGCAAACGTGGCAACGAAGGAAAACGTATTGCCGTCGTGCGGATACTTGTCCTTGGCAACGGCCATCAGGCCCTGACCCGACAGCGCCGTGGCGGACACCACCGTGAAATTGTTTATGTCCTTTGGCAGTTCGTGGCCATCGTAGACTCCGCCCAACTTGATCGCGCGCTGTGCAGCCTGGGCCAGCGACATGCCGGCGCCGCCGCCTTTCCGCGAGACGCGTTCGTTGGCGACCACGTAATCCTCGGGCTTGCCGCCGAGGTCCTTGGCGGCAATCTGCTGCAGCTTCAGGATGCCATCTGACGCCACGGCGTGCGCCGCGCGCGTCATGGCATGGGTCGTCTGGCTGCCGCCAGAGGGGCATGTCCAGGGGAGATTCTTGGACGTGTTGCCCCAGGTCAGTTCGCACTTCTCCCAGGGCACGCCGAGAAGTTCGGCCACCACGCGATGCACGTCGGTCCAGGACTCTGTCCCCAGATTGCCGACGCCGGACTGGATATAGACTTTGCCATCGGGCTTGATGATGAACAGGCCGTCAAAGCCCGTAGTGCCGCCGGAATAGGTGCTCATGGAAACACCCACACCACGCACCTTTGAACCGTTCCGCTTGCCGGTATTCACCTTCCGCTCGTTCCACTTGAATTGCTCGGCGCCGCGGTCCAGCGCTTCCTTGATGAACGCGCTGGTGGCATATTGTTGCTTCCCCGCTGTAAGCGGTCCAAACGGAGCTTTCCCTTCGGGGGCGTTGATGCGCCGGATGGCTACCTGATCCACGCCAAGTTTTCGCGCGGCTTTCGCAAGCACCGGTTCCATGATCGCGATTCCCTGCATGCCGCCGGGCGAACTTTGCGCGCTGCGAGGAGGCGTATTGGTCAGAACCGTCACCGAACGCCAGCGCATGGCTTGCGGCTGGTAAAGAACCGAGACGATACGCCCCGATGAAAACGCGTCGCCCACCATATCGTACGGGCCGTTGTCGCAAATGACGTACATATCGAGGGCCGTGATCCGGCCTTCCTTGGAAAATCCGACCTTCATCCGCCCGTGCAGGCTGGGACGGCCGCGGCCGATGAAGTTCTCTTCCTCGCGGGTGATGCGCATCATGACCGGCGCGCCCGTTTTTTTCGCCAGCAGCGCGGGAATCACCAGCGTGATATCGCCCGTTATCTTACTGCCAAATCCTCCGCCTGTATACTCACTGATAAATACAACATTGCTGACGTCGACCCCCAGCCAGCGCGCGATCGCCGGGACGGTCTGCGCCGTGCTCTGCGTGCCGGTGTGCACATAGACCTTGCCGTTTTGCCAATAGGCCATCGTGGAGCGAGTCTCCAGGCACTGGTGGCTGGTGTTGGGCGTAACGAAGGTTTCGTCCAGCACAAGGGCCGCGTTTTTCAAACCCGCATCGACATCGCCGACATGCCACTCTTCGGTCGGCTTGCCCGTCGGAAGGCGGCCTTGCTTGGCCTCCTCGAAATCTTGACTGGTCCACTTCACGGTCTGGAGTTCGGGCGGCGTCAAAGCGGGCCTTTCCCCGGGCTTCGGGGGAGGGGGTGGCAGACGCACCCAGGCATTTCCGTCCGTTCTGGCGTTGGGGCCGCCGGGCCGCAACGTTGCCAGCGGATCGACGACGAACGGCAAGGGCTCAAGATCAATTTTGATCTTTTCAATGGCTTCGGCGGCAGTGAGCTCGTCGATCGCGGCCACGGCCAGAATCGGCTGGCCTTGGAACAGCGGCTCATTGGTCAGCGCCTGATATCCTCTGGGATTTGCGAGGATCACGGTGCCGTTGTCGTTGATGCTGTTGGCCGGAGCGGGCAATTCGTCCGCAGTGAGAATGGCTTTCACGCCAGGCATGGCCAGCGCCGCGCGCGCGTCAATGCCGCGGACTCGCGCATGCGGCATGGGGCTCAGCGCCAGCTTGCAGAAGAGCATGCCGTCGGCGCGATAATCCTCGGCGTATTTGGCTTTGCCTGTGACTTTGGCGTAGAGGTCGCCGGTCGTGTAGTTCTTGCCGATCAGTTTGTACTTGCTGCTTGGGGGCGTTACGTTTGGCATGTTTACGCCTTCCTCAGATTCTCTGCCCCGCGCATCATGGCGGTGAGAATCTTGTCGTAGTCCTGGCACCGGCACAGATTGCCGGAAATACCTTTCGCGAGTTCCGCGCGCGTCGGGTTGGGATTGATCTTCAGGAATCCAACCGTCGCCATCAGGAAACCGGACATGCAGAACGCGCACTGGAAGCCCTGCTCGTCGATGACGCCCTGCTGCACGGGGTGCAGCGTGCCATCGGGTTTGGCCAGCCCTTCAATCGTCTGGATTTTTCTGTCCCGCACGGTATGCGTGAACACCGAGCACGAGTAGTAGGGCACGTCGTCAATCAACACGGTGCAAGCGCCGCATTCGGCCTGGTCACAGCCGATTTTCGTGCCGGTGAGGCCGAGCTTATAGCGCAGCGTCATCACCAGCGTTTCTTGCTTCATCACGTCCACGCGCCGCTGCTGCCCGTTGACATTCAAAGTGATCAGGCGGTCCACCGCGCCCGGCGCCGAAGCCTGCGCCCACACCTTGGAGACGCGAAACAAGTAGCTGGTCGAGGACACGACGCCCGTCGCAATTACGCTTTTGATGACGTCCCGCCTCGAAATCAAGTTTGAATTGTTGGAATGGGAACAGCCGGGGTCCGTCAGTTCATGGTCTGCCATCGGAACTCCCTCGAAAAAGGATTTTCGTTCCTATACTCCTACTCCCGAAGGCGAGCCTGTGTCAACGATATAAATAATATGGACTTAGGATTGGATTGCCCAGGGAACGCCAATCGGCATTGCATTCGTTGAAATTGTTTATAGGACAAAAAAACCTGCCCACCCGAAAAACGGGCGGGCTCTACAAAAACAAAGGCGTCCATGCGGTCAGTTTTTGTAGAGGCCTCTCCGTCCCGCGGTCTTCGGGACGGAGAGGCCATGCTTTAAAGCAATGGCGTACTGCGAATCCCGCCCTTGCCGATTACGTATCGGTCTTTCAGTCCGCCGCTACGGATTTTCCCTCGGAGGCGATGATCGCCTTGATGTCCAGGCCAAGGGCTTTCGATACGCCCCCGCCGTACGCCGGATCAGCTTTGTAGAAATGTTTGCATTGCAATTCCTGGATGCGCTTCGGAGTTTGGCCGAGGCTGCCGGCGATATTGCCGATCAATCGCTGCTGGGCGTCGGCCGGCATCAGCCGGAACAGATTTCCGGGCTGCGAATAATAGTCGCCGTCGCTGCGGTGATCGTGGCGCGCCACTGTGCCGCTGACCATTTTCGGACGTTCGACGTACCGGAGATCCTGGGTCGGGCCGCCGAAGCTGTTTGGTTCGTAGTTCACGGCCGGGCCGTCGTTTCCATCGAAACGCATGGCGCCGTCTTTGTTGTAAGTGTGGTAGGGGCACTGCGGCTTGTTCACGGGCAGGGAGTCGTAGTTCACGCCCAGCCGGTAGCGGTGCGCGTCCGGATAGGAAATCAAGCGCGCTTGCAGCATTTTGTCGGGCGAGAATCCCATGCCGGGGACGATGTTGCGCGGCTCGAAGGCGGCCTGCTCAACCTCCGCGAAATAGTTTTCCGGATTGCGGTTGAGTTCCAATTCGCCGACTTCGTGCAGCGGATAGTCCTTGTGCGGCCAAACCTTGGTCAAATCAAACGGATTGAGGCGATAGGTCTCGGCTTCTTTCTCCGGCATGATTTGTACTGACACGCGCCACTTCGGATAGTTTCCTCCTTTGATGGCGTGGAATAAATCACGCTGCGCGTAGTCCGGGTCGACCCCGCGCATCTCGTTGGCGGACTCGGCATGGAAATTCTTGATTCCCTGCTTGGTCTTGAAATGCCATTTCACATAGAAGAGTTCGTTCTTTTCGTTGATCAGGCTGAAGGTGTGGCTGCTGAAGCCGTCCATATGGCGGTAGCCGTCCGGCGTGCCGCGGTCGGAAAAAAGGATCGTCACCTGGTGCAACGACTCCGGCGAGAGCGACCAGAAGTCCCACATCATGGTAGGCGACTTAAGATTCGTTTCGGGATCGCGCTTCTGGGTGTGAATGAAATCTCCGAATTTCAAGGGGTCGCGGATGAAAAATACCGGCGTGTTGTTGCCGGTCATATCCCAGTTCCCTTCTTCCGTGTAAAATTTCAGCGCGAAGCCGCGCGGGTCGCGCTCCGTGTCCGCCGAGCCTTTCTCCCCTCCGACCGTTGAGAAGCGGATGAACGTCGGCGTCTTTTTCCCTACCGCGTTGAACAGTTTCGCCGTGGTGTACTTGGTGATCTCCTTGCTCGTGCACACAAAATGCCCGTGCGCGCCCGATCCTTTGGCGTGGACCACGCGCTCGGGAATGCGCTCGCGATTAAAATGGGCCATCTTTTCAAACAGCAAATAATCTTCAAACACCACGGGGCCGCGCGGCCCCACTGTGAGCGAATTCTGGTTGTCGCCCACGGGCCGGCCCGCGTCCGTCGTCATAATTTTCTTTTCTTCCGCCATATCTTCCTCCTCAGTGCACTCGCAGCCCGTGCGGCGCCGATCTTCGGCTCGCCGGGCTGCGAGGCTCACGGAAGCGTAAACGCGCAGCCGCTATACTTCCAATATATACTTCGCCTATGATGGATAGGCTGTGCCTATGGCTTAAGAGATCGTGTGGCGACCCATGTCCATGCCCTGTGGCGCGCTTCCGCTGCGGGGGACGGGAGCGTGCAGCAGGATTGGACTCAAAGTGCCCGCCTGAAGGCGGGCGCTACAAAATCTTGGGAATACCAAAAAGCTGAAGGGGGAAGGCCTACATTATGGAACTGCACCAACTCCGATATTTCTGCGCCGTCGCCGAGACCGGCTCGTTCAGCCGCGCGGCCGAGCAATCCCACGTCGCCCAGCCTTCGCTTTCCCAACAGATCCTCAAACTCGAAGACGAATTGGGCGCCCGCCTGTTCGACCGCCTCGGCCGCACCGTGCGCCTCACCGATCTCGGCGCGACCTTTCTACCCCGCGCCCGCGCCGTTCTCCGCGAACTGGAGGCCGCCAAGGGCGACGTCAGCGAGCGCAAGGTTTCCATCAGCGGTCCGCTCTCTGTGGGCGTAATTCCCACTGTGGCGCCCTATTTCCTTCCGCCGCATCTCACTTTTTTCACGCGCCAGTTTCCTGAAGCTCAGGTCACTGTCGTGGAGGAAATCACTCCCGTGCTCCTCGAGCGCCTGCGCGCCAGCAGAGTCGACGTGGCCCTTCTGGCCCTGCCCATTCGCGGGCATGAATTCGAAGCCTTTCCGCTCCTCACCGAACGTCTTTTCGCCGCGCTTCCGCACAAACACCGGCTCGCCAAACGGCGCTCTGTTTCCCTGAAGGATCTGCGCAAGGAACCATTCCTGCTTCTTCGCGACGGCCACTGTTTCCGTGACACCGCCATTGCCGCCTGCGACCGCGCCCGTGTCAATCCGCAGGTTATTTTCGAGAGCGGGCAATTCAGCAGCATTCTCAGCATGGTCGGCGCTGGCATGGGCGTCTCCATCGTTCCGGAAATGGCCATCGAAAAACACGCTCACTGCCGCTATGTCCGCGTCGCCGACGAAGAAGCTGCGCGCACAATCGGCGTTGTGGTCCTCCGCGGACGCTCGCTCACGCGCGTTCACCAAGCCTTTCTCGCACACCTGCGCGCCGCCGGGGGCGCCTCGCCTGGTTAGGTCTGCAATTTGATTTGGGTTTTTGCAGTGCCGGCGTCTCGCTTGTCCTGATGCAACAAAGGCCGGCAGTTTTGCAGGGTGTGGAAAACGGGGGAAAACGCCGGCGGGACGCCGGCGCCACAACAGCATCCTCATTCTGTCATGCGGGCTAATTCCCTGGCACGTGAACGTAGCCGCGAAGAGACAGATTCATAATCGTGGTCATGGCCCACTGATCGATCTGGATGTCGGGATTGATAGTGGCCATGTCGATTTTTCTTCCCAGCACGCCTTGGCCGCAGACGCGGAAGTCGACGCCCGCCTGTTTCATGCTGTGGATCATGGCGATATTGGGATTGTCATGGCCGTCTTTGAGGGCTTTGAATGCCGCGTTGTTCAGGGCCAGTTCGGTTCCCTCCTGATGAAAAACCACGACGAATTTTCTATGATCGGCCGGGACGCCGCCCTTGGCCAGCGTGTTAAAAAATCGCGAGATGAAGGTGAGGCCGGGATTCACTTCATCAACTTTCGGCGAGGCTTTGCCGATATCGAAAACGATTTTGTACATCAGACTTGGATCGGGCATCTCGTGCGCGTCGGGAAAATCGATGGCCGAATCGACGCTGGGAATGGGCAGGGCCTGCGCCGATTGCGCACGCGTTGAACTTGGAAGCACAATCAAAATTGCCAATAAGGCCAGCGCTCCGATCCGAACATTTTTCATTTTGCTCTCCATAAACTGGGACTTTCGTTTGGGCCGCGCAGATTCGGGGATATTCTACCTCCTTAAATCCGGCCCCCATCAATACTTTTTGCGCGTGGCAGGGCCACTCAACTCCGCACGCCTGCGGCTAAGAAGGCTGCGGAAAAAGTAGTTCATTTTGTCATTCTGAGCGAAGCGAAGAATCTCTCTTTCTTTTCATGGGGCCAAATCGAAGAGAGATTTTTCGCTTCGCTCAGAATGACAAAATTCTGGAGGGGCTTTTTCTGCTACCCCTAAACCCGTGCCCTACAAATCGGGTCAACACTAGTCGCGCGTAGCATTGCGCGAAATGCGGCGCACAAGAATTGGCGTTGCCGCGGACCTACAACTTCGCCGCCGCGCCGCCGTCAATATTGATGATCTCGGCGGTAATAAAACGCGAATCGTCGGAAGCGAGAAACAACATGGCGTTGGCCACGTCTTCCGCATATCCCGGGCCTTTGAGCAGTTGCCACATCTCGAAGTGGCGCGCGAACACGTGCTCGCCCGCGGCGGTGGTGAGACGCTTGGTCAGAATTTGGCCGGGGCGGATGCAATTGGCGCGGATGTTGTGGCGTCCACCGAGGCTCGCGATGTAGCGAGTGAAACCTTCGAGGCCGGCTTTTGCGGCAATGTACGATGCCGAAGGAAGTGAGGGATAGCGTTCTAAAACGGCGTCGCTTACGCCGGATACGGCCGACAAGGATGACACGTTCACAATTGCGCCGCCCCCGGCGTTTATGAGGTGCGGCCATGCCGCCCTGCAGGTGAGAAAGCAGGCAGTCAGATTCACTCGCAGGATGCGATCCCAGGTTTCGTCGGATTCCGCGGGAAACATTTCGCGCGCGCCGCCTCCGGCATTGTTGATGAGCACGTGCAAGCCGCCGTAGATGCGCACGGTTTGGGCGACAGCCGCTTCCACGGCCGACCGGTCGGTGACATCGCAGGGGAGAAAAGTGGCCTCGCCGCCCTCCGCGCGGATCGCCTCCTGGACCGCGCGGCCTTCTGTTTCGCGCCGGGCCAGAATAGATACCTTCGCTCCTTCCTGCGCAAAGCGGCGAGCGGTGGCTTCTCCGATTCCGCTGTTGCCGCCGGTAATCAGGGCCACTTTATTTTGCAGCCGGCCTGGCATGCGTATGTCTCCTTCCCATGGGCAGCGTAGTCGAAATTCCATTTCGCCGGGGCGGTGTGGCGCCAACCTTCCGGTTGGCAAACATTGGGCCGAGCAGATGCCCGCCTGAAGGCGGGCGCTACACAGATTAGCAACCCAATTTTCAATCCGCCGCAAGCAGCAGAGGTCTTCTTTAGCGCAAATTCACACGAATCAACTTGCCGGCAGAGAAAGCGAAGCCGGGCGAGCCGTCAAGTTCCAGATGTCTCGAAGGTTAGTGGACGAATTCATGTTTTTTACCGCATCGACGATTTGTTCGCAGCGGGTCGTGGGAAGAACACGCTCCCCGAGCGAGTGGAACTTGGCTGACAATTCCTGCCAGGTCAGCGGGTTTTCGGGATCGCCTTTCGGAAAGCGGACAAACTTTTCAAAGCGCTTGCCGTTGGTCATAAAAACGGAGACCAGGGCCGGCCACTCCACAGGAAAATTTTTTTCGATACGCATATCTTTTTGCAGGACCACTTTTCCCATCAACTTTTTGATCAGCGGTGAGTGGAAACTTTCGCCGCTGAATTGATCGAGGCTGGCCGCCCGGTCGGTGAGAGCCACCGCGGCCCCATAGGGCATGGAGAATTGGGCGTCCACGCTATTTTCGGGGGAGTACTTTCGCGCGCGAGGCTCGCAAACGAGCGACCATCCAGCTTCCAGAACAGCGACTTCGATGCGCTCCACTTGCTCCGGATAAATGTCGTGCTCGTTGGCGAGCCCGATCAGCGCGTCGATGGAAGCCTGCATGTAGCGGCAACAGGCGTGGGGCTTGATGCTGGTGCGCATGATCTCAAAATCCTGCCCCAAGTCTTGCGTGATGAGATTGGGCTTGGCCTTTCGCGAGTATGCCCAAAGAAAGCCGTCGCGGCCTTCGAGAATCGTGGTGGGCCCGCGAAAACCTTCCGCGGCGAGCTTGGCAGCCAGGATTCCGTTTTGCGCCGCGAGTCCCGGGTGCAGCCGCTTGGTCCATGTGCCCTCCGCCAGGAACTCCAGTGAACCAGCGGACATGCTGCCGGCGATGCCCACGGCTGAAAGCATTTGCTCTTCGTTCAGGCCCAGAAGTTTCGCCGCGGTTACGGTAGCTCCAAAGACGCCGCAGGTCGCGGTCGGATGAAAACCCAATTCGTATTGAGATTTGGGCTGCAGCGAAATGGAGAGACGCGCGGCGACTTCATATCCCGCGACCACGGCGGAGACAAATTGCCCGTTGTCCATTTCCGGATAAATTTCGCTCAGCGCGATGGCCGTCGAAAACATCACCACGCCCGGATGGATGGAACCGCCTTGATGGGTGTCGTCCAGCTCCAGGCTGTGAGCGGCCGCGCCGTTCGCCAGCGCCGCATATTCAGGAGTTGTTCGCGATGCTGTACCAATTACGGTACACGGGCCTGAGGACGCCGAGCGAGCCAGCATCCGGTAAACCGGCTGCGAGGAGTCCGTGAGCGAGCCGGCGATGGCCACGCCGAGATAGTCGAGGAGCAGATACCGGGTGCGGTCGACGACTTCATCGCTCAGATCGTTGGAATTGAGCGCATGAGAAAAAAACACCAGAGTCCGAGTTATGGGATCCATGATTTCTCCGTCCCGCATCTTCCCGGCGATGGATAAGATACCCTACAAATGTATTTCTGCTATCCTGCCCTCTTGCCGATTGTGAATTTATGCGATTGCGTATCCTTTGGGACAGAGTTTACGCTAGCCGTCGCCATAGGGCGAGGTCTTCCGTTGAATAAATCGAGCAGCTTCGCTGAGGAATCGCACGGTGAATTGAAATCCGCGGTGCGGGAATTGTGCCGCGAGTATCCCGACAAATACTGGCGGGAACTCGACGAAAAGCGCGCTTACCCCGAGGCTTTCGTGCAGGCGCTGACGCATGCCGGGTATATGGCTACGCTGATCCCGGAAGAGTACGGCGGCGCGGGGCTGGGCGTTACGGAGGCTTCCGTCATCCTGGAAGAAATCCACCGCTCGGGCGGAAACGCGGCGGCCTGCCACGCGCAGATGTACATCATGGGCACGCTTTTGCGGCATGGATCGGAAGCGCACAAGCGGCAGTATTTGCCGAAAATCGCCGATGGCTCCCTTCGGCTGCAAGCCTTTGGAGTGAGCGAACCGAACACGGGCACCGATACCACGCAGCTCAAAACGATGGCGGTTAAAAACGGCGGCCACTATGTGGTCAACGGGCAGAAGATTTGGATTTCGCGCGCCGAACATTCCGACCTGATGTTGCTGCTGGCGCGCACGACACCTGTGGACCAGGTGAAGAAACGCACGGAAGGCCTCTCCACTATTTTAGTCGATCTTCGAAAGGCCGTTGGGCACGGCCTGAGGATTCGCCCCATTCGCACCATGATGAACCATGCCACGACGGAATTGTTTTTCGATAATCTGGAAGTTCCCGTGGAAAATCTGGTGGGCGAGGAAGGCCAGGGATTCCGCTACCTGCTGGACAGTTTGAACGCGGAGCGAATCCTGATCGCCTCGGAATGCATCGGCGACGCGCGCTGGTTCCTGGAACGCACTTGCCGCTATGCCAACGAGCGCGTCGTTTTCGCCAGACCCATCGGAAAAAATCAGGGCATTCAATTTCCGATTGCCCGCGGATACGCCAATTTGGAAGCGGCGCGGCTGATGGTCGCGCGCGCGGCCAGACTGTTCGATGGCGGGCAGGCGTGCGGCCCCGAAGCGAATATGGCCAAGCTGCTGGCGGCCGACGTTTCCTGGGAACTGGCCAACGTCGCGGTGCAAACGTACGGCGGTTTCGGCTTTGCCGAGGAGTACGACATCGAGCGCAAGTTCCGCGAAACCCGCCTGTATCAAGTGGCGCCCATTTCCACAAATCTGATTTTGAGCTATCTGGCCGAACACGTTCTGGGCCTGCCCAGGTCCTATTGATGCTGCCGCTCGCGGGAATCACGGTTGTATCGCTGGAGCAGGCCGTCGCTGCGCCGTTCGCCACGCGGCAGCTGGCGGATTTGGGCGCGCGGGTAATTAAAATCGAACGCCCTGAAGTGGGAGACTTCGCCCGCAGCTACGACGCGACCGTGCGCGGATTGTCCAGTCACTTCGTGTGGCTCAATCGCTCCAAGGAATCTTTGACGCTGGATTTGAAGCACGCGGCTGCCAGCGTCGTTCTGCATCGCTTGCTGGAGAAGGCGGATGTTTTTGTGCAGAATCTGGCGCCGGGAGCCGCCGAGCGGCTGGGCCTGGCCACTCAGGAACTGCGCAAAAAATATCCGCGTCTGATTCTCTGCAATCTTTCCGGCTACGGATCTTCAGGGCCGTACCGGGACAAGAAGGCTTACGACATGCTGATCCAGGCCGAGACCGGCTTGATCTCCATCACTGGAACGGAGGAAACGCCGTGCAAAGTCGGCATTTCCGCCGCCGATATCGCCTGTGGCATGTATGCCTATACCGGCATATTGACTGCGTTGCTGGTGAGGGCGCAAACGGGCCAGGGCGTAGCACTGGAAACTTCCCTTCTTGATTCTCTCGGGGAATGGATGAGCTACGCTACTTATTACGCGATGGGAGGTTCGGCGCCGCCGCGCTCCGGCGCGCACCACGCCACGATTGCGCCTTACGAACCGGTCCTGAGCGGGGACCATAAAGTGGTTTACCTCGGCCTGCAGAATGAACGCGAATGGAAAAAGTTCTGCGAAGTGGTTTTGCAGAATCCCCAGCTCTGCGCGGATCCCCGTTTTGACAGCAACGCCAGGCGAGTCCAGAATCGGCCGCAGCTCGATCAAGTGATGCAAAATGTTTTTCGCAAGCTGACCGCCGCGGAAATTATCGCGCGCCTGGAAGCCGCGCAGATTGCCAATGCCAGGATGAACACCGTGCAGGAGTTTGTCGAGCATCCGCAATTGAAAGCCCGAGGACGCTGGGGCACGGTGGATTCGCCGGCGGGCCCGCTGCCGGCGCTGCTTCCGCCTGTCACCATGGAAAATGTCCAGCCCGTCATGAAAGAAGTTCCGGCGTTGGGGCAGCATACGGATTCCCTTTTGGCTGAATTTGGTTTTGACGCCGAAACTATTGCAGGCTGGCGGCGCGAAAAAATGATTTGATCCCCCGGGAACGCCGATCTCCCGATTGGCGTTTTTTAAGTGCCTCGCCAATCGGGAGATTGGCGTTCCCGGGTTATAAGGACAACGTTGATGCCCATCAAAGAAGGTTGGACCGGACGAGTTTATGAAGACTTCGAGGTCGGAGATATTTATCGGCATCCTCTGGGCCGCACCGTCCTGGCCACCGACAATGTCTGGTTTACTTTGCTTACCCAGAATACCAATCCCATCCACTTCGATCGCGCCTATGCGGCGAAAACGGAATTCGGCAAGCCCCTGGTTGATTCCACGTTCACGCTCGCGCTGGTCACGGGCCAGTCGGTCGCCGACATTTCTCAAAATGCCATGGCCAATCTGGGTTGGGATGAAGTGCGCCTTCCCAATCCGGTCTTCGAGGGCGACACGATTTATTCGCAGAGTGAAGTCCTGGAGAAACGAGAATCGAAATCCCGGCCCAACGTGGGCATCGTGCGCTTCAAGACCACTGGCTTTACGCAAGACGGCACCGTGGTGATCGAATTCAAACGCACCATCATGATCTATAAAAGAGGTCAAGTTCCCGAAACAGTTAAGGGTCTGAAAATCGAACCGAAGAAAGCATGATCGGAAGACAGTTGATGACAGCGACTCCCACGCCCGGCGGCATTACCGCGCGGCCCATTCCACTCTCCGTGGGCATGAGCGAAGAACAGGTTTCCATCAGCCGCTGGTGGCGAATGCTGGGCGGGCTGCTGATGACCCTGGCCCTCGGCACTCTCTATGCCTGGAGTGTATTCGTCACGCCGCTCGAAAATGAATTCGGGTGGAAGCGGGCGCAGACATCTTCCGTTTTTACTTTAGCAGTCATCATGTTCGCCGCCTCGCTCCTGCTTGCCGGAAAGCTTCAAGACAGGTTCGGGCCTTTTTGGATCTCCCTGACAGGAAGTATTCTGGTGAGTTTGAGTTTCCTGCTTTTTGCCTACACCTCCAGCCTTTACTCGCTCTATTTTTTCTACGGAGTGCTCGGCGGCACTGGACTTGGATTCGGTTTCGGGACGGTGGTTCCGGTCGTAGCCAAGTGGTTCCCGGACAGGACCGGTTTGGCGATCGGTCTGGCGCTCGCGGGATTCGGCGGCGGATCGGCGGTTTTTGGATCGTTCGCAAATCTGGTGTTGTTTCCCCGGTTTGGATGGCGCACTTCCTGCATGATCCTCGGCGGAATTTTTTTTGCGATGACGATGACCGCGACCTTTCTGCTGAGGAATCCGGCAGTCCACCCGCAGAAAACGGATCAATCCCCCGTTTTCAATTCGGAATCCACGCGCCACCATTTCACTACAGGTGAGCTGCTGCGCACGCGGGCCTTTTACCTGTTGTGGTTCGGCTTTGGCCTGGGATCCACCGCCGGACTGATGGTCATCAGCCAACTGATTCCCTTTGCGCAAAGCCAGGGGATTGCCAGCGCCGAACTGGCAACTTTGGGGCTGGTGGTCGGGGCTTTCGGCAATGTATCTGGCCGCGTCCTGTCGGGCTGGCTTTCGGACACCATGGGCAGGCTCAACGCGCTGCGGGTTGTGCTGGCGGTGTCCAGTGTGGCCATGCCCTCGTTGTATTGGGTTGGCGCTCATCTGGCCGCGCTGTACGTGCTGATTTTTGTGGTCTATTTCTGCTACGGAGCGCAAGCGTCCGTGATTCCCTCGACGGTGGCCGATTTTTGGGGCACGCGGCATGCCGGAACGAACTACGGCGCGCTATTTACGGCCTGGGGATTTTCGGGGATTCTCGGGCCGACGATCGGCGGAGTGCTGTTCGACCGGTACAGAAACTACGGAGCGGCTTTCTATACGGCCGCGGCGCTGGCTGTGGTCGCCTTGATTTGCGTCCTTGTCGCCAGGAAACCTCAGCCTCGGTAACCGCGAGCAAGGATTGCATTCAGAAGCGGTAAGTCGTATGTTGCCGGTGAGACAACGGATAATTTCGAGGGTTCAGTGGCGCATGCTTCAGCTTGCGGGGTTTAGTCATGGAAAAGACCAAAACCCGCAAGCTGAAGCATGCGCCACAAAATGCGAAATCTACACCTAGTGCAGCAAGCGGAGACAATAACCCATGGCAAAATCCAGGAAACAACCCGCCGGCCGTCGAGACTTTTTGAAGAGCGTAGTGGCCGGAGCGGCCTCGCTGGCTGCTGCGCCGGCGGAGTCTCTGCCTGCACAGCCGCTCGAAGAGCGGGCGTCGCGCGCCATCCCATTGCTGCCGCCGGTAGTGGAATCGGATCCCCCAGCGGACGTGGAAGTGCTGAACCTGGACCGCTCCGGGTCCGACTTCATGGTGGACGTCCTGAAGTCGCTGGGCATTGAATACGTCTGCTCCGTTGCCGGTTCCAGCTTCCGCGCATTACATGAATCTGTCATTAACTACGGAGGCAACAAGGATCCGGAATTCATCACCTGTTGCCACGAAGAGTCGTCGGTTGCCATGGGCCATGGTTACGCCAAGATTGAGGGCAAGCCGCTGTGCATTTTCGCCCACGGCACGGTCGGTTTGCAGCACGCCGCCATGGCGATTTATAACGCCTACTGCG
Organism: Candidatus Acidiferrum sp.; assembly: GCA_035483715.1. GTDB lineage: Bacteria > Acidobacteriota > Terriglobia > Acidiferrales > UBA7541 > Palsa-360. Next base: position 17,129 of record DATHPN010000122.1, on the reverse strand, counting down.
ATCGCGTGCCGGTTTATATCGTGATTGGCAACAATCTGGACGCCACCATGCGCGACTCGGCCTATGGGGAATGGCCTCATAGCGTCCAGGACGCCGCGGCCATGGTGCGCGACTATGTGAAGTGGGACGATGTACCCATCTCGCTGCAACATTTCGCGGAGTCCGCGGTGCGCGCGTACAAGATCGCCATGACGCCGCCCATGGCGCCGGTCCTGCTCGTGGCCGATAGCGAGCTCCAGGAAAATCCGATTTCCCCGAACGCTGCCTTGCACATTCCGAAGCTGACGCTGGCGGCGCCACCGCAAGGCGATTCCGGCTCCGTCGCCGAGGCGGCCCGGCTGCTGGTGCAGGCCCAGAATCCGTTGATCGTGGTGGACCGTTACGCGCGAACGCAGAAAGGCATCGACCTGCTCGTGGAACTGGCCGAAACTCTGCAGGCACCGGTGATCGATCAGGCCGGGCGAATGAATTTTCCCACGCGGCATCCACTCAACCAATCCTCACGACGCAGCGCGGTGGTTTCGAGTGCCGACGTCATCATGGGTCTGGAAGCGACGGACTTCTGGAATGCGCTGAACACCATGCACGACCAGGTACGCCGCACCTCTCGTCCCATCATGAAGGCCGACGCGAAATTGATCAGCATCACCACCGGCGACCTCTACACGAAAGCCAACTATCAGGATTTCTACCGCTACACGGGCGTTGATCTGGCCATGGCGGCGGATGCCGAGGCCACCCTGCCGTCGCTGCTTGAGGAAACCAAGCGCCTGATTACGGCAGATCGCAAGCGAGCCCTGCAGGATCGCGGGGCCAAGCTGGCAGCGGCCCACGATCATGCGCTGGAGCAGGCGCGAACCGACGCGACTTATGCGTGGGACGCCAGCCCCATCAGCACCGGCCGGTTATGCACCGAGCTGTGGGCCCAGATCAAGGACGAAGATTGGTCGCTCGTTTCGATTCTCCGGCACTTCAGCTGGTGGCCGCTGCGGCTGTGGCCTTTCGACAAACAGTACCAATACATCGGCACGCAGGGCGGAGGGGGAATCGGTTACAACGCTCCCGCCTCGGTGGGCGCTGCCCTTGCGAACAAGAAGCACGGCCGCTTCTCGGTCAGCATTCAGGATGATGGTGATTTGATGTTTGCCCCGCTGGTTCTGTGGACGGCAGCGCATCATCGAATTCCGCTCTTGAGCGTCATGCATAACAATCGCGCCTACCATGAAGAGCTCATGCACGTGCAGCGCATGGCTGACCGCCACAACCGCGGCGTGGACCGCGCGCATATCGGCACCACGTTCGAGGATCCCAACATGGATTTCGCCAAGCTGGCGCAAAGCATGGGTGTGTACGCCGAGGGCCCCATCACGGATCCCAACGAACTGGCGCCGGCGCTTCGTCGGGCCATCGCCGTGGTCAAGCGCGGCGAGCCGGCGCTGCTCGATGTGGTCACTCAGCCTCGCTAGGCTGCGCCCCGGCTCGTAAGTGCGTGTTAAGGAGCAAGGATGAAAAGCTTTCGTGGATTCAGCACCGCGCCAGTTGCGGCGCTTGCGATGGTTCTAAGTTTTTGCGCGGCGCGCGTGTGGGTCACGAGTGCGGCCCAAAATTCCAAGCCTTCCGAGGCACCGGCCGGGAATGCGGAGAACGGGAAGCGAATCTTCAACAAAATTGGCTGCTACCAGTGCCACGGCCGCGAAGGACAAGGTTCGACCATGACTGGTCCGCGGATCGCGCCGGACCCGGTCCCGTTCGATGTGCTCACTGGCTACATCCGCAAGCCCACGGGGGAGATGCCGCCGTACACCGCCAAAGTCGTGTCGGACCAGGAACTGGCAGATATCTACGCATTCCTGCAGTCGCGCCCGCATCCCCCGTCGGCAAAAAATATTCCCGGGTTGAAGTAAGTTTTAGTGGCGCAAGCTTCAGCTTGTGGGGTTTAGGCCTTGCAAGTACCAAAACCCGCAGGCTGAAGCCCGCGCCACTAAAAACATATGCCATGCAAATCGGAACGGGCATACAATCCCGTCACTGCGGCTGTCGAGATCGCGCGGATATTTTCAGGAGGGAAAGCCATGCAGCAGAATATTGCAAAACTCCGCAAGGCGTTCGAGAGCGGAAGGATCGATCGACGCCAGCTCATGCAGGCGCTGGGTCTGACTGCGACTGCGGCATTCGCTGCGAGCGTGTCGCCTGAAGTTACGGCATTTGCCGGTGGCGGCGCACAGGCAGCCATGCCTGTCGGCATGGCTCTCAAAGCGGTGGCCTACAATCACATCAACTATCAGGTGACCGATTATGCGAAGGTCCGCGACTTTTACGTGAATTTGTATGGAATGAAGGTGGTTTATGACGACGGAAAACAATGTTCCGTCGAATGCGGCGATCCGCCGAACGCCATCTATATCCGGCCACTCACCAGGCCGCTCGACCGCCCGGCCGGCAACTGGTCAGCGCAGATGGGCAATGGCAACGTCGACCATTTCGCATTTTCCATCGAAAATTTTCAACTGGAACCGGTGAGAGCGGAACTGGCGCGCCGCGGCCTCGATCCCAAGCCGGATGGCGAATATGCCTGGACGATCAAGGATCCGAGCGGCGTCACGCTGCAAATCTGCGCGACGCACGGCGTGTATCCCGGAGCGGCGGCGCCGACCGCGAAAGAGTCGGACGGAACAAAAAATCTAAGCTCGATCCCCGGCCCCGACGGCAAGGGATTCAAAGCGTACGCCGTCAGCCACCTGGTTTTGAATGTTGCCGATGTGGACAAAAGCCGCGATTTCTATACCGACCTGCTGGGGATGAAAGTCATTTATTACAAGCCGGGCGATGTGTTCGGCGTGGACGCGTCGGGAGGTCCCATTTGCTTTTTGAAATTCGGCGAGAACACTTTCTATCTTCGCAAGAGCCAGCATCCCGAAAATAAACCGTACGTCGCGCATTTTGCCATGGCGGTCGAGAATTTTAATCAGGCCGTGGTCAAAACCGAACTGGAGCGACGCGGCTACAAACCGCAGGCCGATAGTAAATACGGCTGGTCCATTCAGGATCCCGCCGGGATGAGGACCGAGGTCGCCGGGAAAGGTTTGCCGGAACATGTCGGCGGCGATTGCGGCGGCGCCAATTCGGGATGTCCCGGAGGACCGGATAAATAAGTTGCCCGGGCACATCGCCAAAATTCCTGAAAGCTAGGCAGAGGTCCTCCAATGAACCGAACCAATTTAATTGTCCTGGCCGTCGCCGGAATCTTTTTGTCGAGTGCCTGCTGGGCGCAATCGGGCGGGAAAGGCGTTGACCGTCTCTACGTACTCGATTGCGGCCAGGGACACGCCCCGGACGAATCCCGGTGGACGGTTGGCGTGAATGTCGGAAAGCCGATCGACATCTCGGTCAGCTGCTATCTTGTCCATCACGCGGACGCCTATTTTCTCTGGGACACTGGCATCTCCGACGCGGTTGCTTCCATGCCCGACGGCTGGTATCCGGCGAACAATCCGGCGACGGACATTCATTGGTCACGCGCGAAGTCGCTCGAGTCGCAACTTGCGGGAATCGGCGTAAAGCCGTCGGACATAAAGTTCGTGGGCATTTCCCACACGCATCCCGACCACATCGGCAACGCCGAACTTTTTCCGGCCGTGCCCTTCCTCATTCAGAAAGCCGAGTACGATTATTACTTCGCTCCGGGAAAAACAGGGATTGCCAAACCTCCCTCGGACACCCGGCCCACGTTCCAGAGGGAACACCCCGTGAATCTGGTGCAGGAAGATCTGGATGTATTCGGCGACGGTTCGGTCCTGATCGTCTACACTCCGGGCCACACGCCCGGGCACCAGTCCTGCCTCGTCCATCTGGCCAAGACCGGCTGGATTTTATTGAGCGGCGACGCCGTGCACTTGCAGGAGAATTGGGACAACCGCCGCATTCCGTATTTCAGCACCATGCCCGCCGAGCAGAAACTTCAGACGCAGTTGTCCATGCAGCGCATGGCCGATCTGATTTCCTTCTATCACGCGCAGTTGTGGATCAATCACGAGAAAACGCAAAGCGACAAATTGAAACACGCGCCTGCGTATTACGAGTAAGCGCCGTTTGCAGATGCGTTGGGCGCCCGCGCGAAGTAAGGCCGAAGCATTTATACCCGCGGAAAAAGTTTTCCCACGGGCCGGCGATACTATTCATCTCATACTTACTTCTTTCGTTACTTGATATTCACCGCTGAACTGCGCTAGCGTTCCCGGCAGAGGTAACGTAGTCCAGGCTAGATGCGCTCCCTCTTCAAGTCGAATTCACTCAAGGAGAGAACTTCTCAAGAAGGAGAAAACAGGCATGAAAGTCGGAACGGAATCGAAACGTTTTCTCGCGCCGGAAACACGCACGCTCAATACGGGCGATGCATTCTTTGAACTCTCGCAAGAGTTCAACGATTTGATCGCGCGCCGCGCCTACGAGTTGTTCGAGCTTCGCGGATCTGTGCATGGCCACGATCGTGAGGATTGGCTCCAGGCTTTATCGGAAATATCCCGGGATGTCCCGGTGGAAATCACCGAGACGCCGACCGGATTCACGATCCGCGCCGATGTTCCGGGATTCAGCGAAAAGGAAATTGAAGTGCGAGTCGCGCCCCGCTCGGTGTGCATCACCGGCAAGCGCGAAGAGACATTGGAACAAAACAACGAAGAGACCGTGAATGTTGAACGGAGCTCCAGGCAAATCTTTCGTGCCGTTGAATTGCCGTCGGAAATTGACCCGAGGCAGGTCAACGCAACCGTAGGCGATGGCCTTCTCGAAATCAACCTGTTGAAAGTGGGGTTAGGCAAGAAAATTTCGGTGGGTGCCCAGGCTGCCTCTGCTTGATTCGTATCCACTAAATCCCGTGCAATCAACCTGTCCCGGCGGGCAGGTTTCGATGTAGGCATCGTTCTGCCATTTTGCGGTAGCCTCGCTTGGCCCATCCACTTACAGTATTCCTTAGAGGTCCTTTGGGACTGAATCGAATAGTGAGTCGAAAGTTGGAGGAACCATGTGGACTAAGGAAACGCAATCCGAAATACCCGGCACATCCCAGTCGAAGGAATCGAAAATTCCCGGCACGCCGATGAATGTACCGGCCGGCAATCGCCCCAACGCTCCTTCCGCACGCACACTGGCGTGCCTGGGATCGACCATTGTGGTCAAGGGCGAAATCACCAGCGACGAGGACCTGCAGATTGACGGCAAGGTCGAAGGTAACATTTCGCTTCGCGGCCACCGGCTGACCGTGGGCCGCACGGCGCAGTTGAATTCTGAAATCAACGCGCGCGAAGTGGTCGTCTACGGCAATGCCTCCGGCAATCTCCGCGCGCGCGACCGCGTCGAGATCAAAAAGGATGGCCAGGTGATTGGCGACATCACCACGACGCGAATCAGCATCGAGGACGGCGCTTATTTCAAGGGACACATCGAGATCGAGCGCGGTCAATCGTCGGTGCAAGCAACCAAGGAAAACGAAGAGATTTCTGTCAGCACAGCGGCATATTAAGCCGTCGGTCGCCTGGAAATCCAACTAGCGTGACAGCTTGGCGAGGTCGCGCTACATGTTGAGTTGTGTTTGCCTGCCATTTGTCCGCTTGCGCCCTGCCCGGGGTCGAGTAGAAAATCAGTTTGGCCGCGTGCTCGCCGGGCTTCCAACCTCATTTCAGACACCTTAAGGGCGCTTTGCGCCTCAGCCATCTCTCCGCGATTCAAATTTCACGGTGATTTCTACAGGTAGCGGTCAGAGGCCTGGCTCTCTGCCCGGCGCCGGGTTGTGATAGGCTGGCTCGGAAATCGCCCGCTTCAACCCGCGCATCTAGGGTATGCAAATTCAAGGGGGTCGTGGATGAAGACCATGCTCGCAGCACGCTTGCACGAAATCGGCGGGCCTCTGTTGCTGGAGCAGATCCCCATACCGGAACCCCGCCCGACGGATGTGCTGGTGGCCGTAAAGGCCTGCGGCGTGGTGCCAAATTTGAAGAACGTGCTTACAAAATGGCCGGAGTGGTTTCCCTACCTGCCGCTGCCGAAACTCCCCGCCATTTTTGGACTGGACGTAGCGGGCGTCGTGTCGCAGGTAGGCAGCCAGGTCCATTCCATCTGTGCGGGAGACCGTGTCTACGTCAACCCGGCGCGTGGTTGCGGATCGTGCCGCGCATGCCGCAGTGGCGAGATCGTGAACTGCCGCGGCTTTACGTTTCAGGGCTATTTTGGTCGTGGGCCTTTGTCGCAAGCTATTTTTGACGCCTATCCCTATGGCGGCATGTCGGAATACATCACCGCGCCGCAGAGCGCCTTGGTCAAGTTGCCTAAAAATGTCAGCTTCGAGCAGGCCGCTCGTTTCGGATACCTTGGCACAGCCTATTCGGCAATCCGCAAAGCGGGCGCCGGTCCCGGCCGCTCTTTGCTCGTCAACGGGATCGGCGGCACGCTGGGGCTGTGCGCCGCTCTTGTAGGCCTGGCGACGGGGGTGACGGCGATCCTCGGCACGGGCCGCAATCAGGCCCTGCTGGACAGGGTAAAGGCTCTGGCGCCATCGAGGATAGAGGTGCTGGCCGTTGGCCAGCGCCCCGTTCACGAGTGGGCTATCGAATTAACCGAACAAGAGGGCGTGGATGCAGTGATCGACACGTTGCCGCCGGGCGCTCCCTCCGGCGCCATGCAGGACGCCTTGAATGCCTTACGGCGCGGCGGCCGCGGCGTCAATATCGGCGGCGTCGGCGAACCCCTTCCGTTGAACGTCCATCGAATCATGGGCATGAATATCCAACTCATTGGCTCCTGCTGGTTTACGACAGGCGAGGGACAAGAATTGGCGGAGATGGCCCGAGTGGGAACCCTGGACCTATCGGTGCTGGAGCACCGCCGCATCCCCTTGAAAAATGTGAACGAAGGCCTGGAGTCGCTGCAGGACGCCAACCGCGGATTCAATAATTTTGTCGTAATCCCGTGATCGAAGGGTGATTTAGCCAATCTTAGAGTAGCTTCTGGGGACGCTGGATTAAGGAAGTCGCGGGAAGCAGCGTGGGATAAAAGTAAGAAGAATGTAAGAAACGGCTATGATAAGGAACTATTTACAATTCCCTGTTCAGCGATGGCGTGTCATGAACCCTGTCTCCTCGATTCAAAATCGAGTCCGAGATTAAGTCCAGCATTTTCGACAAGTCTGCCTGTGACGAACAGAGCACAAGTCCTCTGGAAAAGCGGCTGCGATCGCGCTCTTGGCCCAGCCATTGCACTCTTCCGAAAACATGTTGCGATTCTTCAACTCCCGCCGGCAGTCGGGGGAACCAATAAGGAAGCAATGGTGGTGTGCGAGTTGTCTCGATCAAATTGCGCTGGACTCTCACGGTCGGTGTAGCACCTGCGGATCGGACGCGGTGGGCAGAATTGCAGATCTGGAAGTGTCCAACCGATGTCCACAGGGTTTGGAAGCTCTCCCGCCCGCTCATACCAACCACTAATCAACTGCGAATTTATAGCCGAAGTCCATGATAGAGTTGGGTTTGTAAATTTTTGACGAATGCAGGTGTGGATATGGCCTCTCCAGCCCTTATAGCCTTAGCGTTACTGCTGTTGTCTGTCCCGGCGGCAGCTCAGGAGATTTCTACCCAAAACACGCCTCCCAAGACCGTGCTCGCGAGCAGCGATGCGCCAATTGATAACGCATCCCCGAACAGCAATATACCCCCTGAAAACATATTGCCAGGCAGCAAAGCACTCCCGGACAAGCCCGCCCCGCGGGGCAATTTCTTCACCCGCCCCTTCTATGACAAAAAGGTGCGGTTCCTTGCCGAGATTAATGCCGGGGCAGCCGTCATGGACGACATTGCTTCGCGAAAGGTGATCGAGGATGGGGGCTACGAGAAAAATCCCCTGATGCGCCCCTTCGTGCACAATTCTGGCACGCTGGCCGCGGAATCGGCGGGCGAAGTGTGGCTCATGGCCTTCCTCGGGGATCGCATGAAGCGCTCCAGCCACCCGCTTTTGCGCAAGACGTGGTGGCTGCCACAGACACTGAATTTCTCGGCCAAAATTTCCGGCGGGATCTATAACTCGGTGTTGCTGGCCCGATGAGAAGTGCGGCTCAATTTTAAGTTGCGCCCGCAACACAGGTATCCACAGCGGCCTCACTTGCTCCCGAGCGCAGACTTCTCCCAATTGGTGACCACATTCACTATGGCTTCGGCGTCGCCGGCTTCGGCGCGCAGCAGGAACCGTCGGCCATCAGCGCTAATTCGTTGACTCGTGAGGAAAACAAACCTACGATACACGCGCTATCGGCCCATCTCAGGAATTCCAGACGAATTATTTTCTTCTGCGGGAGGATTGACGGCATGAGTTGGTACAACTACGTCGCGAGTTTCTTCGCCGGCGCATTCCTGGCCAATTTTGTGCCTCATTTCGTGCACGGAATTTCCGGCGATCGCTTTCCAACGCCGTTTGCTCATCCTCCTGGAAAAGGATTATCCTCTCCCACCGTGAATGTAGCGTGGGCCTATGTAAATCTTTTGGTCGGTTGCTTGTTGTACAGGGTCGGCCTAGTTTCACACGACAATTATTTAACACTCGCACTGTTTCTTGCGGGTGCCATTGCGATCAGCACAATTTTGAGCTTCCGATTTGCTCAGAAAATGCGTCAATAGCGGTCATTTCTGCGCGATCGCCTGAATCTGCCCAGGCCGGGGTCTTGCTTGGTCGTCGCCGCACCTTCCTTTACAAAAACCTCCATGACCATTGCGGGAGTAGTTCCAATGTTCCGGAAACCACGCTGCGTGCCCTTTTCCATGAAGTAGACTTCCCCCGGCGGTACTTCGACTGATTTTGCGGTGGCACAGACTTCAGTCTGTGGGTTTTAGGTCGCGCCAACTCAAATTCCACAGTCTGAAGTCTGCGCCACTGGGCCGCCGACTTCCCAGTTCGTCCGTTTCATCTTAGTTTCCGGACATTGTTTTCGCGGAAATGGAAGGCACCTTCTTGCCGGACTGCCAGACGGCAGACAGTCGCTCGGTGTTATGAATATCGTCCAGCGGGTTTGCATCCAGCACCAAAAAATCGGCGCGCCTGCCGGGTTGCAATGTTCCGAACTGTTTTGCCCCTCCCAGAATTTCCGCGTTCGTTCCCGTCGCGGCGACGATGGCTTTCATCGGCGTGAGACCCGCCTCGACCATCAATTGCAATTCCCGATGCTCCAAGTAGCCGGGGAAACGAGTGGGGATTCCCGAATCCGTGCCAAACGCGATCTTCACGCCGGCATCGGAGAGCGTTTTCAAATTTTTCTTGCCCATTTCGAGTCCCGCACGGTACTTGGCGATATCCGGATCCTTGCGGCCTTTTTCCACGTTTTCCGGACTGCGGACCAGGGCCAATGCCGCCGGCTCGTACCCGGCTACGAAAAACGGATCGTCCAGCCATTTCAAATTGTCGGCGTAGGCGAACAGGACTTCGTCGCGCACCAGCGTGGGGATCAGGAAAACGCCGCGCGCTTTCATGGTTTGCATCAACTCGTTGTCCACGGGCTGATCGCGAATGCTGTGAGCGAAGCCGTCAATGCCTGCCGCCAGCAACGCCTTGGCGTCGCCGAGGTAAAATTCGTGGGCAAATACGCGGATGTGTTGCTTGTGCGCTTCGTCGATGATGGCTTGATAGATCTCCGGCTTTATTTTCACGCCGTGGCCCAGCCCGTCGTCCACCCACATTTTCACGTAGTCGGGATGATGCGCTGCAAGCTCGCGGACATCGGCGCGGGCCTCATCGGGAGTTTGCGGGCGGTAGCGGTGATCCGTGGGGTTCGCTTTCCCGGTATATTCCAGAAATCCGCGCCCCGCGGTAAAGAAACGCGCGCCACCCACGCTTCCGGCGTGCTGAGCGTCCCGTATTTTGAAAATCTCATCTTCATCCTGTCCGAAGGAAGCAACGGTCCCCACTCCGTAAGAAAGATATTTGTTGAGCTGCCTGACAACGTTTTCCTGCGTGTAGTGTCCGGCCACGGAATCGGCGCCGTTCGTCGACAAACCGAGGTGGCCATGCAAGTTGATGAGCGCAGGCATTACCGTTTTTCCGCTCACGTCCTGCACGTCGGCGTCTTTAGGAATGGAGACCGTCCCCGATTTTCCCGCGGCGACAATATGATCGCCTTCGATGATCAGCACGGAGTTTTCGATTGCCGGCCGGCCCGTTCCATCAATCAAGCGCGCGCCTTTCAGCACGATCTGTCGCGTGTTGGATTGAGCGCCGGCGCGCGGGCCAGCGATAAGTATGGACAGAAAAATTCCCAGGATCACCCAGGCGTACGATCGATCGGCGGTTTCCATTTTGGATCACCTCGCTGACCCGGGATACTAGTGCAGTCGGACGCGCCGGTCAACGCGCTCCGCAGCACCGCCCTGGCCCTCTACGTTCCCGTCCATTTGGGCGGGCGCTTGTTCAGAAATGCATCCATGCCCTCTTGAAAATCGCGGCTCATGTAGCAGGCCACAATCATTTCCTCATCTTCGTCGGGGGTCATTTTTTCCTTGATGCGGCGCAAGGCTTCCTTGGTCATGCGCAGCGTGAGCGGCGCACGAGAAGCCACCGTTCGCGCCAGTTCGTCCGCGCGGGTTTGCAGGGCCGCGTAATCGGGCAGCACTTCGCTCAAGAGTCCGATCGCGCGCGCCTCGCCGGCCTCCATTAGGCGGCCGGTAAAGATGATTTCCTTCACGCGCGCCTGACCCAGCAGCGCCACCAGCCTGACGTAATTCGCCATGGACAGGCAATTGCCGAGCGTGCGGGAGATCGGAACGCCGAAGCGGGTATTGGCCGCCCCGATGCGAATGTCGCAGCACGCCGCGATCGTGGCGCCGCCGCCCGTGCACACGCCGGCGATGGCGGCGATGGTAGGTTTCGGGACTCGCTCTAAACCGTCCAGCAAGTTGTTGATTCGCACCTCGTAATCGAGAGTGTCCTTGGCGCTGGAAAATTTTCTGAACTCGGAAATATCCGTTCCCGCAGCGAATGCATTTTCATTCGCGCCGGTCAGCACCAGCGCCTTGACGGAGGAATCCGCCGACGCTTCCACACAAATTTTCGCCAGCCGTTCATACATCGGGAATGTAAACGCGTTTCGGGCCTCCGGGCGATTGAACGTGATGCGGCCCACGCCGTCATTGATTTCGTAGAGGATTTCCTGGCTCATCGTGTTGCGCCTTTCTTCGTTGAGGCCGGCCATTGGATCGCGCCTTGCTCCGCCATTCGGTCAATCTCGGCATCGGAGAAGCCGTGTTCGCGCAGCACTTCCTGCGTGTGTTGGCCGAATAATGGCGCCGCACGGCGAACGCTGCCCGGTGTATCCGAAAATTTAATGGGCAGCCCGATCGCCTTCGTTGTTCCAGCCGTTGGATGCTTTGTCTCTACGATCATTTCCCGCGACAGCGCCTGCGGATCTGCGTGCATCTGCGTAATGTCCAGCACAGGCCCGGCAGGAACGCCGGATTTCTCCAGGCGGCGCAGCCATTCGGCCACGCTGCGGCGCTGGAACAGCGGAGTCAACGCATCGGTCAAAGCGGAAAGATTGCGCATGCGCCCCGCGTTGTTCACAAAGCGCGGATCATCGCGCAACTCGGGAGCTTCGAGCGCATCAAGCAGCCGCAGCCAATTTTCCTGATTCGCTGCCCCGACGGTGATCCACCCGTCCGATGCGGGAAACGCTTGATAGGGCGCATTCAAGGGATGCGCCGTGCCCATCGGGCCGGGCGCTTGCCCGGTCGCGAAACCTATCGCCGAATGCCAATACGTGTGAGTGATCCCTGCTTCAAAAAGCGAGGTGTCCACCATCTGCCCTTGCCCTGTGGATTCGCGCGCATGTAAAGCCGCAAGCACGCCCACGCAAGCCAGGATCCCCGCGGTGATGTCGGTCAAGGGCGCACCCGCCTTCATGGGCGGCGCGCCCTTGCGTTCGCCGGTAATGCTCATCAATCCGGTCATGCCCTGGGCCACCAGGTCGAATCCGCCGCGATCAGCGTAGGGCCCCGTCCGTCCGAAGCCGGAGATCGAGCAGTAAATCAATTTCGGATTCAAAGTGTGCAGTGTATCGTAGCCGAAGCCCATTTTTTCCATCGTGCCGCGCCGGTAATTCTCGATCAATACGTCAGCGTCCCGCAGCAAGCGAGATAGTACGCCGCGCCCCGCTTCCGTCTTCAAATCCAACGCGATGCCCCGCTTGTTGCGGTTCATGATCAGAAACGCCGCGGATTCATCGCCCACAGTCGGCGGCACCATGCGGCGCGCGTCGTCGCCTCCCGGCATTTTTTCCACCTTGATCACGTCCGCTCCCATGTCGGCCAGGAGCATCGAGCACGCCGGCCCGGCCATGATATGCGAAAGGTCGATCACTTTCAGACCTTCGAGCGGTCCGGATCTTTTCTTTTTCGTGACGTTTGCCATTCCCTTCCTTTCTCCACTTCGTTGCGCCAACAATACTAGCCTCCCTTATCCGTGTTGACTATGCCGAGCTGCCAAAAATGAGGAGAAAAAGTGAAACGCCCGCTGGTGCCGCAAGAGAATCGAAACTTCATAGCCGCAGTCTCCGGCTCCACATCGGGTGATTGAGCAATTCCCATAAATATGGGACCATTAGTCTCATGAAAACCACCCTGGAAATCCCCGATCCCGTCTTTCGGCGCGCCAAGTCGGTCGCCGCGGCGCGAGGAATTCCCTTCCGAGAATTTGTGACTGAAGCGGTGAAGGACAAGCTGGCAAACGAGGCCCGCGCCAGCGAGAAACCCTGGCTGAAACTAGTGGGCAAGCTGAAGTATTTGCATAAGGAAACGCTTCGCATCAACCGCCTGATTGAAGAGGAAACCGAGAAAATCGATCCGGAGATGTGGCGTTGATTTTGGACACCAATGCATTGTCCGCCGTTGGCGACGGCGAACCTTCAGCCGTCGAGCAGATCGGCAAGGCCGAACGCGTCGCAGTTCCAGTGGTCGTCCTGGGCGCGTACCGGTTCGGAATCGCTCAATCCCGCCATCGGGCGAGCTACGAAAGTTGGCTCCAGCAATGGATCGCCGCGGTGATTGTGTTGAACATTGACGAGGAAACGACTCATTCCTACAGCGCTATCGGCCTGGAACTGAGGAAGAAAGGCAAGCCCATCCCCGCAAACGATCTGTGGATCGCCGCGCTCTGCCGCCAGCATTCCCTGCCGCTGTTAAGCCGCGACCAGCATTTCGACGTGATCCCGGGGCTGCGGCGCGTCGCCTGGTGATTCCCCTGGTAATTCCCTCCGGCAATTCGAGGTTCCAGCGTTCTTAGTTTCTTGACTGTTGCCTGAGTTACCCTCTTGGGTTGATGCTCTTCAGTCCCGCCATGATTCGCGCGCTTCCAAACCTCAGTTATCGCTGCGCCGTTTTCGGCTGCTCGGGGGGAATGAAGTAGCCGACTTTGTTGTTGAAGGGAGTGCCAAACCAAATCCGCCCTTGCGCATCCGGCATCAGTTCGCGCATACCATTGCCTGAAAAAGGCATGGGAAACTCGACGACCGCACCCGTCTTCGGGTCCAGGCGGCCGAGGATGTCGTCGTCGTAGGAGCTGTACCACACAAAATCATTGCGATCGACGGCGATCGCATAGGGCGTGGGATCGGGATCGGGCAACGCGAATTCTTTAAACGTTTCTGTCTTGGGATCAAAGCGGCCAATCTGATTGCCCCACCATTCGCCAAACCAGACGATTCCCTGCGAGTCGACCGTGATTCGCCGCGGACCGGACGTTTTAGGATGAGTGCTGCTATTCCCGTAATTTTCATCGGGCTGATTCTTGTTGAGCGCCGCGAGCTTTTCCGTGGTGGGCGGCGTCCACTTGGTGATCTTCAGCGTCCTGGTATCCATTTTCCCGATCATGCCTTCCCTGGGAAATTCCGCGAACCAGATGTTGCCCTGTTGATCGAGCTCAATGCCGTATGGTGTGCGCGCTTCGGGGAACTCCATAAATTCTTCTTTCTTAGGATCAAAGCGCAACAGCATGGATCCGCCCGCCCAGATGTTTCCAAAACGATCGAGACGAATCGAGTTCATGCTGCCGAGGCCGATCGAGTTCATCCCGCGCCCGGTCTTAGCATCATCATCTTTCGGTTTGCAGAAATTGGGCTGATACTCGGTGAACTTCCGCGTCTCGGGATCGAATTTCCCGAGCTTGCAGGCCGCATCCTCGGAAAACCAAACCATGCCATCGGGGGCTTCGGTCACGGAATGAAGATGCAACGCTTTTCTCGTGCCCTGGGGTGCATCGAACTCCTGCACTTCGCCGGTGCGCTGATCGAGTTTTGCGATTTGGTCGGCCGTCCAGGAATGCGGCATCCACACGCTGCCATCTTTTTGCGGATAGGCGACCCAGGGAATGCGCCCCGCTTTCGGCAAATCGTACAGGACGTAAACAATTTTCATCGCTTCATCGCTGAATTCCGCGTGTTTCGCTTTCGGATATTCAGGGAGATCGGCCGGGGAACGCGCAAGCTCCGAATCAGGAGCAAACGTTCTGCCCAGATAGGACGCAACGGCAGCGCCGTCCTCCTCCGTAATCCGCAGATCGCCCACACCGCTCGCGCGGTCGCGCATCATGGCCACGCAATTTTGCCAGCCTTCTTCATCGCGGCGAACCGCTGCAATCTTGGTCTGAAGTCCATGGCAACTCATGCATCGGAAAAACAGCAACTGTTTGCCGGAGCCTTCAGGCAGGAGAACCTGGCCTTCGTGAATCGAAAGGTCGGCCCAGCGTACAGTTCCCTTTTGCAGGGAGAAATCCAAAGATACCGATTGCTCCGCGTCGATTTTCACCCCGCTGCGAGGATCGCTCTTGTAGCCCACTGCGGCCGCCGTTACTTGATACTCGCCGGGTTCGAGGTTTTGAATCCGGTAGCCCCCGTTCCGATCCGACAGGACATTCACGGTAATTTTAGTTTTCACGCTCTGCGCGCGCACAAATGCGCCTTTGTAGGCTGATCCGTCCGGTCCCTTGACCGTCCCGGAAATCACTCCGCCGGGAGCGGCATGCGTAATGGACGCAAACAGGATGGCGAGAGCGAATGCCCTGAACAATGTTTTCATTGCTGACCCCTGAGATTCCTGCTTGAGCGGTTCGCGTAACTAGCGAGAGATTACCATATGCCGGGATTCCGGGGTCTGAAAGAAATACGGTCAGGAGATTGCCGCACGGTCTTGCGCTTCCCGCACACCACCGTTCAAGTGAAATGGCCGGACATGAAATGCGTGGAACGCCCAGACTATTTTATTGCGTGCGAGGATTCGCCCTCAGTGCGCTCCGCCCTGAAACTTCTGCGCCGCTTGAACCACATCGGCATAAGGGCCCGTCGAGCCGTGACCGCCGGCGAAGCGCTCCGGTTTGATGCCCCATTTGTCGACACCTTTCACCAGCGCCGCTACCATGGCATTGGAGGGCACGGGCGCGCCCGGAACGTACAGGTCGCTGATAATTCCGAGGCTGGCATCGGGGACGTACACCATGTCGTAGCCCGTCGCGTGCGGATTTTCGATGGCATACGCGTCCACTTCACGGCCGCCGTCGTTCACACTCCACTTGCCGTCAACTTCGATTACTTTTGCGGTGAAGGCCGTCTTGGGCGCAAAGCGGTTCTGCGTTTCCGGCCGCGCCAGCACTTTGCGGAAATAATCGCCATCGCCTTTGCTCACCACGATCGTGGCGCCCTCGGCGGCGTACGTGCGCATGCCGCTTACGTGATCGACATGGTGATGAGTGAGAATCAGGTAGCGGATCGGTTTCCCCGGATATTTCTTCTTGGCCATTTCGATGGATTGAATCGCCTGGCCGTCGTCGTTGGGCGCTTCCACCGCGATCAGATAGCTGTTCGTCGCGATGAAGAGCGTGTTGTGCGTGCCGCCCTGGGTCTGGCTGATATTCGGGCCGATGTCCTCAAGCCTCAGCGTGTCGGTATCATCCGTGTACATCGCGTCGGAATCGTAATAAAAACCCAAAAACTGCCGCCGGATGATCCATTGAAACGGCGTCACGTTGGCGGGCGCAGGCCTGGCCGCGCTGGCCAGCATGGTTTCGGGAATATTGAAACTCGCGGGGTCCGGCGCCGGGTTGATCATCGCGCTGGAAAGTTTCAGTTCTGCGATCTTCATCCCGTTGAGCGTGTAAAGGGCATGGTACGCGACCTTCGCGCCGTAAACGTCACGCCAATCCGAATACTCCGCGTCGTAGACAGAGTCGCCCTCGATCCCGTCCCAATCGAGCGTGCGCACCCGCGCCGGAAGATTCGTTGCGGAATCGAACATAACGATGAAGTTACCGTAATCGTCGCGATACTGAAGAGCAGGATACGTCTTGCCCGCCACCGTCTGATCGGCCATGGCTGACACACGGTCGGGATGCTGTTTCATCTCGATCACCACCATCGGCCGCTCCAGTTCCCGCAATGTCGCGGTCAGGCGGCGCCCCGACATGGTGTGCTCGGGCGGGGTGGCTTTATTCGTCCGTTTCGGCAGGCGTCCGGCTGCCGCGTCGCTGCCGACCACGTAGCCGGCAACCGGCGTGATGATTTCCGTATAGATCCGCTTGGTGACGCCGTCCGGCAGCGGGCGAACCCATTCGTTGCGCGTCAATCCGTGCACGAGGTCCCTGCTCTGCGCCAGGTCCGACACGCCGGTATCCGGCTTGGCAGGATCGGAGAGGGAGTAGGATTCTCCCGGATCGAATTGCTCCAGGCTGGCTCTCAGACTGATCACCTTCAATTTGTCGCCGCCCATGGCCGCGTACGCGGCATTGACGCGATCCGCGGGCCCGGCCGCGCCGATGGCCAGTGCGATCAGCAGGCTGGACACCAGGCCGATGCCGACAGCGCCGTAGATCGTCGCCGTCAAACGCAGGCTACCGTTTCCTTTACGCATCGCTGTTCCTCCTTCTGTTGCGTCCCATACCGGGTCCGCTCTCCGGCCCGCATGCTTCGGAAGACTTCAGCCGGGATCTGCGCGTGAAAAGCGAAACGCACGGGACGGCTGGTCCCGGGCATGGGCCCAGGAGCAAACCAAAAAGTCGATCCTTCGAAATTCTCAAAAAAAGTGCGTCGTCAACGCGACGAGGGCTTGGCCTGATTCCAATTG
>DATHPN010000121.1:0-4911 GCA_035483715.1 Candidatus Acidiferrum sp. | reverse complement strand
ATTGGCCCCCATCGCAGCGTTCGCGATCGCCATTGCCGCAGCAATATCCAGGCTCCGAAAAATGGCAACACCGAGAGGACGTTGGCATTGTTCAGAGCGGCAATCGCCCAAAGCAATCCATACCCAAGCCAAGCCGGGTAGTTCGTTGAGCGTTCGAGCTTCAGCGTATACAGAACCAGAAGCGTGAACAGCAGTGTCCCCAGGACCGTATCCCAAACCCAGGCATTGGAGCCGGCGATGGAGTGTGGATACAAGGCCCACACCCATCCTGACCAGATGGCGATTTTGGGTCCGAACGACCGCCGAGCAATGAAGAAAACCGGCAGGCAGTTCAGGGATGACATCAAATTATTCAGGGTAAGTGCCGCGAGGGTCGAGGCCGTGGTAAGAGCTCCGAACAGTTTGAACACACCGGCGAGCAGATACGCATACACGGGCCCGACCAGCGCTGTCGGACCGGTAGGATAGGGATACGGGGAACTGAATCCCTGGCCGGTAATAATGGATTTCGCGATTCGCTCATATTCGCGCCCGAAAGTGTAATGGCCATTTTCCCAGCCGGGAATGTAATGATCGCGCGCCGGGTCCAGCAAATTGAGATATGCAAATCGCATGACAATCAGGCGAACAATCAGCGCGACGGCAACCATGATCGATAAGGATGCAACCAGGCGGCGGCGCTCGGCCTGGGCTCTGCTTGCTGCTTCCCCTTCGGCCGAACCTTCATTCTTGCTGGCAAGCACTGGATCCATCCCCAGGATCTCCCATTTTTCCAATCGACATTACCGATTCCACAAACCGAGAGGTCTGCGACCTGCTATCTGGAATTTCCATTTTGAAATACCAGCCGACCGAATAACATACACCCACAGTGCCAGGATGCAATGCGCCAGCCAGGTTTTTGAGTGCAGAGCTTTTGCCGCAACAATCGTTGTTCCACTTCCAGCACGAGAACCAGGCCGACCTCAGGATAAGAATCTTCTAATTGTATGATTCCGGATGAATTTCAGAATTCGCAATTTTCCCTCAAATCTTCCCACAAATATTGACATTAGATTGACAAACCGATGACAACACCGGATTGAGCCCTGATTACCATGTGATACCTCCGGGGCGGGCTCGCCTCGTTTTAGAAATCCGCCACGTCCAGCTGCGGATGAAAATTCCATGGACACTGAGTTTGCCTAGCCTAAAAAAAAGGAGCTTCGAAATGCAAGTTCGTGAGCCGGCCGCCGAGTGGCCGGCAACGCAGAAAATTTCAAAAAAGTTTTCTTACCGCCTTTGCGCGGCTTTGGGCATCGCTGTTTTTTTGGTGGCGAGCCACCCCGCCTCTGCTTTGCCGGTCCCGCCAGCCGGGGTTCACGCCATTCCGGCATTCGCGCGCAAATACGATATGCCCTGCTCGTCCTGCCATGAGGCCTGGCCAAAACTCAGTCCGTTTGGGCAGGCCTTTAAAGACAACGGCTATCAATTGGGGAACGAGCGCGATGCTCCCATCTATCAGCATCCGTCGTATTGGCCGATCACATTTCGCATTACGCCAAACTGGCACCGGGAAAGCACCAATCGCGTCGCGGTGGACGGCGCTGCTCCGGGATCCACTGTCGAGAACGAGATCACCACGGATGGATTTGACTGGAGCGGCCTGGATATTCACACCGCGGGCACGCTGGCGAAGAACATTTCATTCTACGTTTTGCCTTCGTCCGACAGCACCGGCGCTTTCCACTTCGAATCGGTTTGGGCACGCTTGGATAACCTGCTGGGCAGTTCGTGGTTCAACATCAAGTTCGGGAAGTTTGAACTCGATAATTTGCAGTCCGAAAAACGCATCCTCACGTTGAGCAACGTGGGCGGCATTTATCAGAATTATCATTTTCAGCCGCTGGTCACGCCCGGAGCGGCCGGCAACGCGCTCGTTTCCGAAAATCTATATCGAAACGGAATCGGCGACAATCAGGTGGGCGTGGAATGGATGGGCCATTCCAAAGACGACCGCACGCGCGTGTCGGCGGCCCTGGTGAACTCCAATGACGGCCAACCGAATTTTACGTCCACCAATGGAGCCGAGAATTTTCCAACTGGAAAATCCTACAACGGCTATTTCGCGGCCAGCCGGGGTTTTGAAGTCGGAAGCCTCGGCCTGCAGCGTGTCGGCGGATTCGCCTACATCGGCCAGGAGCCCACGTATTTTCAGTTCACTTCGGGAGGGGCCGGAATCGCGGGCACTGGCATCGGCAACAAAGGTTTTTATCGTGCCGGGCTCATCGGCATGTGGTACGTCAAGAAATTCGATGTCACCACCATGTACTTTCACGGATGGGACAGCGCCTTTTTGGGCTCCAACACTGCTGCCAACCAGCCGCTTCCGGCGGGTGCGCAGGCGCCCAGCTGGAACGGCGCGCTGATCGAGCCACACTACAACCTCAATCCGCGATTCGTCGCGATCGGGCGCTACGAAGCGATCCGCATGTCGCAACAGGTATTCGCCACGAACCCGGCAAACTTCGGCAACATCGACGTGGTCACCGTCGGATTTCGCTTTTATCCGTTTATTTCCAGCCGAGCGGGTTTCGCATTTCACAACGAATACTCCATTTTGCGGCAGCGGGGCGCCGCTCCGGTCACCGGGCGTGACCTCACCACCAGCAGCTTATTGATCGGCTTCGATTTCGCCTACTAAGGATGAATGATGCGCGCGCAAGAAATAATTCGCTTCGCACGGATTGCGGTTTTCATTTTCGCCGCCGCGAATTCTTCCGCGGCGCAGGAATCCCATATCGCTCGATGGACGGGTCACGCCGATGCCGGAAAGCAGCTTTATTTCCGGTATTGCTGGGGCTGCCACGGCTTTCGGGGAGACGGCAACGGCGAGAACGCGCAGTACTTGAACATCCTGCCGCGGAATTTCGTGGCCGCGACGTTCAAGTGCCGCTCGACTCCCACTGGCACTCTGCCGACCGACGAAGATCTCTCCAGGGCCATCGAGCGCGGCCTCGTCAATTCCAATATGCCCTCGTGGAGCGCCCTGACCAACCAGCAACGCGGCGACCTCGTCGCATTCATCAAAACGTTTTCGCCCAGATGGAAAAGCGAGAAGCCCGGCGATCCGATCCAGGTGCCCCCGGAGCCCGCGATCAATCTGGAAAGCATTCAACACGGCAAGGAGCTGTTCACCAAACTCGAGTGCTGGAAGTGTCACGGCGCGGAGGGGCGCGGCGATGGACCGGCAGCCGCATCCTTGACCGACAACAGCAACCAGCCCATCCATCCCTACGACTTCCAATCAGGCTCGCGCTTCAAATGCGGGACCACCAACGATGATTTATTCAAAATTTTCATGACCGGACTGGACGGCACGCCGATGCCCTCTTTCGCGGACGTCCTCAAACCGAATGAGGCCTGGGACCTGGTGCACTACCTGCGGACCTTGCAGGTCACGCACAAGAGCCCCGAGCTCCGCCTGTGGGAAAGCACAAAAGAGGGCGCTGAAATCGTGAAGGCAACGAGAGTCGGAGGAACGCCCACCGGTTCCGGAATCAACTAGCAAATATGCAAGAGGGAAATTACCGAAAAGAAGAAGAGGAGGAATGAATTTATGCGAGTAAGAAAAGTACTGGTAGTTGTAGCGGCTCTTTTCGCTACGTTGACAATGTCGTCCGCGAGGCCGCAGAACGGGGGCATCAGTGGACGGGTGACCTTCGACGGAACGCCCGCCAAACCGCGCACCATTGACATGTCCATGGAGCCCAGCTGCGCGAAGCAATACGCCAAGCCCGTGGCGGCGGAAAACGTCGTCACCGGCCCCGACAATGCGCTCGAAAATGTGGTCGTGTACGTGTCGGCCGGAGCGCCCGACGAGCCGCCGCCCTCGCAGCCTGCCATCCTGACGCAAAAAGGCTGCCGTTACGCGCCGCATATTCTGGCTTTCCAGGTCAATCAGGATTTCGAGGTCGTCAACGACGATCAGACCTCGCACAACATTCATCCGCTGCCCTCCAGCAATCGCGAGTGGAATAAATCGCAGCCGCCCGGAGCGCCGCCGATCGAGGACAAGTACGCGCGCCCGGAATTCATTCCCGTGAAATGCAACATTCACCCGTGGATGAAAGGCACGCTCGCGGTCATGAAAAATTCGCACTACGCGATCACCACCGGCGACGGCGAATTCAAGCTGCAGAATCTGCCCCCTGGAAACTACGCGATTACCGCCTGGCACGAATCCTACGGCGAACAGACCCAGCAAGTAAGCATCACCGGCAGCGATTCGAAGATGATGAATTTCGTCTTCAAAGCCAAGCCGTATTGAGGTGCGCTGCCTTCACATCACAGGGCGATGTCCGATTGCGAATTTTCTCGGGCGATATCAGGCAGCGTCCTCGAGCGGTAGCCAAACCTCTGACCAAAGACTTGTAGTCGTGAACGGTCAAAAGGTGTAGACTAGTGTTTCCAGCACGGTCTTGAGGAACGCAGGCGGGTGTGGGCTCAAAATCGGGCCCACTGGCAATCGGCTGAAGTTTGCACAGGTCTTCCACAGGGGGCCCTTGCAATTCTAGTTCCGTTTTGTTATATTTCCTCGGTTTGCGCCGTGCTGGCGTAGCTCAGTTGGTAGAGCATCTGATTTGTAATCAGAGGGTCGGGGGTTCAAATCCCTCCGCCAGCTCTGCCAAAAATTTTTCGAGTCAGGGGAAGAATCCCAATTGATTGCGGCAGGCAGGTTCCTGCATCGCGAAGCAAGTGTGAAAGTGTCTTTGTGTCTTTACAAACTTCGCGGATGCACTGAGGCCTTCTTTGCTTAATTCCCCCCGTGCGGACGGGTGGGTGAGTGGCTAAAACCAGCAGACTGTAAATCTGCCGCTCCTTGCGGGCTACGGAGGTTCGAATCCTCCCCCGTCCACCATCTGGTCGCAC